>CAYGUE010000096.1:0-26777 GCA_964352885.1 uncultured Pirellulaceae bacterium | reverse complement strand
GGTGGCAAGCACCGACGGGGTTTGCCAGCTTCGCTGGGCAAACAAAAAAGGCCGCTCGAAACTCGAGCGGCCCTCTCCGATCAACACAATTGAGGAGAGTCAATTGTTCAGGTTAGGTATCTCAATCTCCACGCCGACTGGCGAAGATGTGATTCGATCGAGCACCTCTCTGTTCGCTTTATATATTTCCAGATAGTAGTCAGCCGACCCATAAAACCGCATCGAGATACTCTGCAACGTATCGCCGGCCTGAATTTCATATGTGTTTGCAAACTGTTTTTGAATATTCGATTGCCGATTCCAGTTTGACGAAACGCCGGTTTGAATTCGTTGCATCGCACGCTTCCCTCGCGGTGGAACGGAGTCCTGACGCTGCGGTGTTGGCGTGTAGTAAGCCGTTTCGTTATCGGGCTGCGGAGGATCAACTGCTTCAGCTTGGCTCAAAACGCTCTGGAATCGATTGCCGGGATCTTCAATCTCAAGCAGATCCTTATTTCGCATGGCAGCTTGTTGAGTTACTTTTCGACGTTTAGCGGTCATCCAATCGTCTTGCACTGGATCCGTGGCGAACGTTGCCTTCACGTCATCAGCGTTCTTCAGGTAGTCCGCACTGCGACGTGAAAGTACGTCCTCAATCGTCTCGCGCGGTTCAGGTTCACTGTCTTGCTGCGGAGACCGTCCCGAGTTTCGAAATTGATCAAGCTGCTGAGAACGATTGACTCGCCAACGCGTCGCTTCTGATTGGGGCGGCGACGGAGCGTCGGATCGAGCAAACTCACTTCGAATCGTGTCCTCGATACGGTCAACTTCACGAATGCAGTCCTTGATCAGCGCCGATTGAATCGGAGTTGCTTTCTCTGGCTGGCGAATCACCATTTGCGGCGCGTTGAACACGGAAGAAAACGCAGGAGCTCTTTCGGATTCGTGCACGGCATTGTCGACAGACTCCGTTTTTGGTGCACCAGACAATTCAAGTGGCGAGTTTCGAAATCGCGATGCGAGCTCGGAAAAGTCAGGAACAACTGGTTTGCGCGTCGCCGCAGGAACGATGTTTGGTTCAGTCGATTGAGCCCGAGGGCTGCCCCCTTGATTCATCGCTGCGATCATTGGAGTTCGCTCAGACGGATCAATCGCTGGCATCACAGGGGCGGTTGCCGGTTGAGCTACGCCCTGATTTTGGGGTTCGGCGATGACCGTAGGCGTTTTGATTTCGCCACGGGAATCTGAATTCGCGTTCTTCGTGAAAGAGAAGATCGAATCGAGTGGATCGACGGAAGCAACTTGGCTCACATCGATTTGTTCATTGTCAGCAGGACGATTGTGCAAGTAGCTTCCAAAAAAGAAAGCCGCAGCCACGCACGTAGCGCCCATAAGAACTTGTTGAAAGGAACCCATCTGGTACTCCATGGATTGCCGTTTTGTTCCTATCGTAGGAGAGCAAAACATGCGGATCGAAAATCGAGCCAATCCATGGCCGGTGAGTATATCCTGTGGCTTTCACCGCCGAAGTATTGCACGGGGTGCAGCAACAGTACGCGGTTATGCCAAAGATGGATCGCAACCAATCGAAAAAATGTCGGGTTTTACCAGTCAGTGAGACCTCGGCAGGCAAAACGGCGTTTTGGCGTGACGGAGGAATCACACCAATCGATAGCCTTTACCATTCGGAGTGGATGCTTCGACAATTCAAGTGAAGTTTGGCTGGATTCGACCACGGTTATACGCGGATGAACACAAAACCCTAAGGTCGTCCTTTGACGATGACTGCACATTGAGGCCGCGAGCAGGGCCGCAAGGACGCAGAGTTATGATTGCTCCAGCCGTTTTTCATCCGTGTCTATCCGTGTTCATCCGTGGTTCAACAAAAAAAGCCGTGAGCATTTCGGCACACGGCGTATTCTTTAGTTGATTGAGAAGGCCATTTAGACCTGACCGACAGCGGCCTCTTTTTCAACGGGTTCAGGCGAAAGTCCAATCGTGTTCATCAACCACAGCAGGGCAGGGGATGCGATGAAGATCGAACTGTAAGTACCGACGATCACGCCGATCACCAACGAGAACGCGAATCCGTGAATCGCGTCGCCGCCGAAGCAGTAGAGAATAAACACAACCACGAACGTTGTTACCGATGTCAAAATCGTACGGCTCAGCGTTTGCGAGATACTCGTGTTGATCATGTCCGCAGTGATCTGCTTTCGCTTGCCACGTACTTCGCGGATTCGGTCGAACACGACAATCGTATCGTTCAACGAGTAACCGATCACCGTCAGCAAGGCTGCGATGATTTCGAGGCTAATCTTGAACTTGTCCACGCCAAGGAAACCGAAGGCTCCTGCAACGTAGTGCGACAGGGCGATCATGCCGAGTACAACCAGGACGTCGTGCAGAAGAGCAACAACCGCCGCGAGGCCGAAAGCGATGTTCTGGAATCGAGCCCAAATGTAGGCGATGATTCCGATCAGACTGAAGATGATCGCCAACGCAGCGTTGACTCGCATCGATTCAGCAATCTGACTACCGACTTTGCTGGATGTCGGGAAGTAAGGCTGCGTATTCAAATCCTCAGACCACTTGTTGATGATCGTGGCACCGTCTTCACTTTGAGGGACAGTCAATTTGATCGTCCAATTCGATGAGACCGTACCGTCAGCATTTTCGTCTTCGAGGACGTCACTGGAAATCAGCTGGATTTGCTCTTCTTCCAGATCCATTTCCAAGTCACGAGCCGAATCAAGAATTTCAGAACGAAGAGACTTACCAAGAATGGCTGGTTCGATTCGCACCGTCGTTTCCGAAGTGAACGTCAGGCCCATCGCGCGAACGACCGGTCCTTCATCGACCGGCAAATCGCCACCGGGAAGAACAGGCGTGTCAGAATCCTGCGTGTCAGAATCCTGCGTGTCAGCAGCTTCTGCGGTCGACTCATCAGCTGCAGTCGTCGAAGTTTCAGCTTCGCCTTCCTGTGCTTCATCGCCCGCGTCTTGCAGTATCGACGTTGGATTTGCGAGCATCGCAGCAACTGCGGGTGCAGCACTCCAGGACGCGTTTCGCGTTGGAGTCTTCAGCTTCCAATCCCCAGTGTCAGCGGGAGCAGCACCAGAACCGGCACCAGCAACGATTTCAACCTTGTGTAGTTTCAATTTTCCAGGGAACAACTCAGTCATCAATTCGTCGAGTTGCTTCCAACGATCCTCCTCGTTGCCACCTTCCCAAGCTGGGAGGTTACTGTCGACACGGAAGATCTTTCCGGCATCTTCAGGGTTCTGGTCCGCACCACCGAATCCTGCAACTTCGAATTCGATCTCCTCACCATTGACCTTAATATCCTGTTCGTCAAGGATTCTTCGAACCTCACCAATATCCTGTTTATCGTTGAACACCATACGAATCGTCGAACCACCACGAAGATCGTGGTCAAGAATCTTCGAACCGAGCATGAACATGCCAGCGATTCCAAGACCGATCAACAATGCCGACATAATTCCGGTGATACCGATCTTGCCAATGAAGTCGAATTTCGATTTTTGCAAAATTCGAGTCATGTTTAGCTTCGTCAACCAACGTTTCCGTTCAGCAATATCGAAGATGATTCGCGAACAGTAGATCGCCGTGAACATACTCATCAGGATACCCAGAATCAGCGTAACGGCGAATCCTTTGACTTGCTCTGTACCTACTGCGTAAAGAACGATCGCCGTGATTAATGTGGTTACGTTAGCATCGACAATCGTTGTACGAGCTTTATCGAAACCGTTTCGAATCGCCATTCGCAGCGTCGAACCTCGATCCATCTCTTCACGTATACGTTCAAAGATCAGCACGTTGGCATCAACTGCCATACCAACTGTCAGCACAAGCCCCGCGAGGCCGGTCAATGTCAGGGGCTGTTGAATCGCCATGACGACGGCCAGAATCAGAATAATGTTCAACACCAAGGCGATCGCCGCAACGATGCCGGCAAATCGATAGTAGAAAATCATGAAGGCCAGAACCAAGCCGAGCGAAACTGCGATGGCCCAGATACCTTTTGAGCGGAGTTCCTGACCTAGCAAAGACTCGACGTAGTTTTTACTAATCGGGTTCTTGTTAAGAGCCGCTTTCATCTTGCCGCTTTGCAGCTTGGTCACCAAGTCGTCAATTTCTCTAACCGTAAAGTCACCTTCGATGATTCCGCGGTTGCTGATCGTGCTATTGATCGAAGGAGCCGAATGCAATTTATCGTCGATCACGATTCCCAGCAGTCGCTTATTTCCGGCAGCATCTGGCACGTTCATTCCAGTGAGCATTCCGAGTTGCCCAGCACCTTCAGGAGTTGTTTCAAACTGAACGATCGGACGACCGGTCTTGCTATCGGTTCCGCGAGAGACAGCTGCCATATGAACCCCCTGAACGTCTTCGTCGGGGCGCGGCACCATCATCAGAATTTGAGGTCGAACGCCACGAGCATCGCAGTACTTTGCAAACGATGCGCCACGAAAATCTGGATTACGAGGGGCTGCCCAATCGGAAAAATTCAGGATTTGCCCCGTGCTGCGATCCCGATAGAGCTGTGCTATATCGGGATAATATTTGTAAGGAATCACGGACGGAACTGCCTGACCCGGCTCCATTTCAACGCGGGCAATGGGACACCAGAATGCAACATCTTTGCCTTCTTCGTTCTGGATTCGCTTGCCCCGGTACCCCTCCGCAGCAAACTTCTCTGCCAAATCAAACTCTGTCGAGTGAAATTTTGCGTCTCCCACAATGCGGAACTCCAGTTTTCCTGCAGAAACAAGCAGCTGCCAGATGCTATCCGCTTCAGCAGACGTCACGTCAGGAATCGTGACTTCGATCTTGTCCTCACCGAGCGGGCGAATGACGATCTCCATCGTTCCCGAAGGATTCACACGCTTGATCAATTGGTCAATGATATCTTGAGCAGTCGGGCGATTTTCACTAGGAAAGTCCGCCAGGTTCAGCGACCCGACCATGTTCATACCACCGCGAAGGTCGACGCCGAATCTTGGCGGCCATCCGCTGTAGATCAAGAGTCCGCCCAGCATCAATGGCAGCAAAGCCATTGTGAGACGACTGCGATACTCAGGTAAACGCAGTGAACTGGAAATCGTCTTCGCAAGGAACCAGCCAATGAACAGCACTAGCAGCAACAGGATGAATCCGAACGTTCCTGACTGGAAGAAACCTGGTTCGACCTCAGCTTTTTGGGCAACTTCTGCACCACCAGCTTGAGCCAACAGATTAAACATTCCGGACAGGTTAGTAGCCAAAATTGAATCAGACATTCGTTTGATTCCTGAATAGGAAAAAATGGTTTTTGTGTATCCGGCAGGTCTACGGTGAGCGTTAAAAGATTAGCTCAGAAGAAATACCGGTGCCGCGTCAGCAAATGGCGGCTGGAAAATGAACGGTCGCTATTTTTTGTCCGAAGACGATTTCTCTTTGCCCTTCTCATCCGAGAGGACTTTGACGATCGAAGATGTCAGAAACTGCATCCTCGCGTTACTCGAATCGTCGACTCGAAGCGTCGTTGTGTCAGATTCGGGATCGTTCTTGATGACTGTTCCAACGATTCCGCCTGCCGTCACGACTCGGTCGTTTTTCTTAAGTTCCGGCAAATCACCTGCCTTGCCGCCGCCTTTGGCTGCTGGCTTCATGATTAACATGTAGACCAGCATCATCGCCAGCATCGCAGGCAGGAAATAAATCATTGAATCGAAGAAAGACGGCGGCGCTGCGGCCCCGGCTTCTCCAGTTGCGACGGTTGCATCGCCGGTGGTCGCAGGAGCGCTCCCAGCCGAGCCCGAGGTTGCTTTGGTTTGAACCAACAACAGACATAGAATTGAGTACAGGTGATACATTAAGGTTCGCTTTTGAACGATCGTTTTTTGGTTGCCCACCGCGGTGGTGGACCGGGGGCGCAAAACGCCCACAAATGTCGATTTTGAATCCGCTAGAGTCTAAATTCTCCGGAAAATAGCAGCAAGGGCAAATGGGGGCCAGATTCGATTCATCCACAAGGATCCAACCGGAAAATGGTAAGTTTGAATCCGTGGTTGTGGCTTCCAGCCGCAATCGTTTGCATACAGGTGGTTCCAATATCGATGCTGCGAAGGGAATTTTATCGTAACGACGGATTTCTTCGGTTGGGAATGCCTTTCCACCAACGGCTGGAAGCCGTCGTTACGATAAAACAAATGATTGCGGGAAGCCACAACCACGTAACCAAGCCTATACTTCCGACTTGCCACTCGCCCAGCCAGCCATTCGCTCGTCGAAAAATTCTCGATATCGGTCCGCAGCAATGGCTTCTCGGGCCTGACCCATCAACCGTTGGTAGTAGCCAATGTTATGCATCGACAGCAGCATCCCGGCCAACATCTCTTTTGCCATAAACAAATGCCGGATATAGCCGCGTGAAAGCTCCGCATGAGGCGTGTGCATGCCTGCCTGAATCGGCCGCGGGTCCCGTTCGTGGATCGCGTTTTTCATCTTTAGAAAGCCGTTGTCCGTGAATGCCATCGCATTGCGGCCATTTCGAGTCGGCATCACGCAGTCAAACATATCAATGCCGCGAAGGACCGCTTGCAACAAATCCTCTGGCCGACCGACACCCATTAAGTAACGCGGCCGATCTTCTGGCATGTGAGGAGTCGTTGCTTCGATGATCCGATACATTTCCGGAGGAGGCTCGCCAACGCTCAGCCCCCCAATCGCGTAGCCTGGAAAGTCCAGCTCTCGCAATTCTTTCGCACATTCAACGCGCAGGCTCTCGTCGAGACCTCCCTGCAGAATGCCGAACTGAACTTGTGAGTCCAACGTATGAGCATCCTTGCATCGTTGAGCCCAACGAATGGATCGGTCCATCGCATCTTTGACTTTTTCACGCGAGCTAGGCAATTCGATGACATGATCGAACACCATCGCGATGTCGCTGCCGAGATCCTGCTGAATTTGCACACTGATCTCGGGAGTGATCGTGATCTTGCTGCCGTCGATATGCGATCGAAACGTGGCTCCGGTTTCATCGACGACGGTTCGTTGTGCCAACGAGAATACCTGAAAGCCCCCGCTATCGGTCAGGATCGGTTTATCCCAGCCCATGAATTTGTGTAGCCCGCCAAGTTCAGCAACGACGCCCTCGCCTGGCCGAAGGTGCAGGTGATAAGTGTTGCCTAACAGGATTTGCGAACCCGTGGCCTCGACCATGTCGGTCGTCATTCCTTTGACCGTGCCACAGGTGCCAACTGGCATGAACGTCGGCAAGTCGATGACTCCGTGGGGCGTCGTGAGTCGACCAAGCCGCGCGCCGCAGTGTTTGTCGATGTGAAGAAGTTCGTATTTGAACATGGGGAAAAGCGGAAAGGGTACAGTTTTCAGAATCGACCACTGTACCCTGTACCCTGCAAACTTTCACCTTCTACTGCTACTTCTTTAGCGGCTGTAGCAAGGTGTGGGTTTGCTGCGGTTCGTCAACAGGCTCTTTTTTTGCAACCTTTGCCACGGGAGTGGCTTTCAAAGCAACTTTTTCTTCTTCGAACAGCACTTCCTTGCGAGCCGCTGTGTAATGCATGTAGCTCTCCGGGCCCTGATAACCGATCACTCGCTCATCCCACCGAGTTTCGCGATTCGTCAAAACGCCTTTGGTGATGTCAAATACGACGAAGCCGCGAGACATGTGCGTGACGATTTGAGCGCGAACGGTTTCACTATTGAGCGGCGTCAAGACGTCGGTGTCGAATGTGATGTGAGCTTTCCCGTCGACGACTTTCTCAAGAACGTAACGCACACGAAGCTTCAACTGCTGCCTCGCCCCGTATTCGTCGTTCCGAGTGACCACATTAGAGACATCCCATTTATGACCAACGGAAATAGGCATGGCTGGAAACGCGATTACGGGATTGTCGCCGACACCACCAAGTGAAATACGCTCGTAGTTCGATTTAACAGCGACGATCTGCCCACTTGGAGAAATCGAGTACATGGAAGTTGGTCGTCCAACACGTTCCTGATAGATCAAGCAAGTCTCGGAAGCTTTTTTGTCTTTCTCGCTATCGTACTGAATCTGGTCGGCTTCACCGTTTTGCTCCCAGACTTTGATTTTCTCCATCGCGATTTCGAATCGCATGTTGCCACGCGAGTCGACGTTCTTGACGGTCCACGAATATTCGGGCTGAGCACGTGTCGAAGTCTTCGCGGACTCGGTGCCAAATTTTGTATCGTTGACGATGCGATGATCGTGCCTCCAGCGAATGACGTCGCCTTTCTTGAATTTGTATTCAAGCGTGTATTTCTGGGCGGAGACTTTTCGCTTTGCGAATTTGTCGAGCTGAGCTGTGAAGTCATCGCTCTTGTCTTCCGTCGGCGGATCGACTGCCGGGGGCTTGGATTGCTGCTGCGCGAATGCGCCGGAAATAGCGAGCAATGTTAACGCTATCGTCAAAGGTACATACTTCAGTTGCAATCGGGTCACCATCGTCTCCTTACGAAAGTTTGTCTCTATAAATTTCCCAGCTTTGAATCTCGTCATTCATTGAGATCGTAGCATGATGGTCTCAATACTACTTCTTCTTGATCTCTCCGCCCCAGCCAAGTTTCTCCCGGAGCGTGCGGTAGTAATTATTGCCGCTGACCTCAATTAATTGAAAGATCGATTTAGCACGAGAAACACGGACTCGATCACCAGCTTGCAGTTTCGTCACGATCTGACCGTCCAAAACAACGCAGGCCGACTCGTTTGGATCCGCAGCCACGAGTTCGTAAACGCGGTCAGCCGAATCAACGATCGGTCGAACCGTCAGCGTGTGAGGGCTGATCGGAGAAATCACAAAAGCTTGTAAGTCCTTGCGTAGAATTGGCCCGCCAGCCGAAAGATTGTGGGCCGTTGAGCCAACAGGAGTACTGATAATAAGCCCGTCGCAGCGATAGGAAGTCGCTGGTAGACCGTCGACCGAGAGGTCCAATTGTTGAATATCGAAGGGCGGGCCACCTAAAATCGCGACCTCGTTGAGCCCGGTTTTCTCAGCAATCAATTCGCCGCTACGGAATACTTGAAGCTGCAACATTAGATGGTCGACCATTCGACACTCGCCTTGGTCAATCGAATTGAGTGCCAATTCGATATCGCAGGGATTTACATCAGCGAGGAAACCCAGTTTGCCTAAATTCACACCTAGGACTGGAATCTGATGATCTTCCATTCGCGTGGCAGCGCGAAGGATTGAACCGTCGCCGCCGAGAACGATCGCAAAATCGGCACCCATTTGGCCCGGGTTTTCGGAATAGTCAAACTCCTCACCTACAACTTCGACCACCGATTCGATCGACGGACGAAGCTCACGGGCTTGTTCGACAACCTTGGGGCGTCGATCACCGGAACCGACGAGGACGACTTTGAATTTCTGCTGGTCGTCTTTTTTTTTCATCCAAACTCTCTTCTCGTGGCTATGGCGTCTCGCCGCAGAACCGCCGAAATCCAACACAACTGGGGCGAGACGCCCCAGCCACAATTATTCAGACAACTAGCCAAGCGTGTCGACGGCAACATCAGACGCGGCACCCATTGCGCCGCGACAGGTTTCGGCAATACCGTTTGTATCGAGCTTCAGATCCGCCAACAACCCAGCGCGATCGCCGTGAGGAATAAACACATCTGGAATTCCGATACGGCGAACCTTTCTTGTGTCGAGCCGCATATCGTTGGCGGCTTCGAGGAACGCACTGCCGAAGCCACCCTGCAGCATTGCTTCTTCGACGGTGACGACGAATCCATGATTCTCAATTGTGTTTCGAACCATGTCGCGATCGATCGGTTTAACAAATCGAGCATTCACGACACCTACATCAATTCCGCTTTCTGCCAAAAGCTCAGCGGCAGCGACGCAATCAACCAATGGCGTTCCGGCACAAACGATGACACCATCGCGGCCTTCGCGAAGCGTCTCCGACTTGCCCAACTCAATCGGTTGCAGCTCGCGTTCAATTTCGGTCGCCGTCAACTTCGGATAACGAATCGAGCAAGCGGTATCGTGTCCTATTGAGAAATCCAACATCGCTCCAATGTCATTGGCGTCCCCAGGAGCCATCACAACCATGTTTGGAAACAAACGCATGTAACCGTAGTCAAACGTTCCATGATGCGTTGGTCCATCGTTCGCCGTCAGGCCTCCACGGTCGAGCATGAACGTGACTGGAAGTTTCTGCAGGCAAACTTCCTGAAAAATGTGGTCAAAACTTCGCTGTAAAAACGTGCTGTAGATGTCGACGATTGGTCGCATTCCAACTTTGGCTTGTCCTGCTGCGAAGGCAACAGCATGAGCCTCACAGATTCCAACGTCGAAGAACCGATCGGGAAATTCTTCGCGAACCGCTTCCAGCTTGTTGCCTTGGCACATCGCAGCCGTGATGACTGTCACTCGTTTATCGTGACGCATCTGATCGCCAATCGCATCCGACGCATGATTCGTGAACGCTTTCGATGACGACGCCGACAGTGGTACCGGATCGCCCTCATCAGAGCGCTCGAACGCTGGTGGCGTGTGAAAGTAAACCGGATCTTCGGCGGCGGGTTTGTAACCGTGACCTTTTTTCGTGATCACGTGCAGCAGAACGGGCCCGTCGATCTCGCGGACCATCTTCAGATACTTCTTCACCAAGCCAATATTGTGTCCGTCGATTGGTCCGAAGTATTTGAACCCGAAATCTTCAAACATCATGCCGCCGTGCAAGCCAGCTTTGACGCCTTCCTTGATCTGAAAAAGCATCCGCTCGGTTGGGTCGCCCAACAACGGAACTTTGTTAAGCATGTTAACGACTTCTGATTTCACGCCCGAATAAATCGGATTCGATCGAAGTTTGTCAAGATAGTGAGCCATGCCGCCAACACGCGGACAAATCGACATCTCGTTATCGTTCAAAACAACCAGCATCTTGCTCTTGAGCTCACTGGCATTATTGATCGCTTCGTAGACAATTCCCGAAGGGAAAGCTCCGTCGCCGATCACGGCGACGGTGTAGTTGTCACGACCCATCAAGTCATCGCCGCTTCGCAAACCAACCGCGGTTGAAACACTGCATCCGGCGTGGCCGGTCACGAACAGGTCGTAGTCGCTTTCGTCCGGATTCGGATAGCCCATCAATCCGCCGCGAGTCCGAATCGTATCGAATTCATGAAAGCGGCCGGTAACCAGTTTCTGAGGATATATCTGGTGGCCGGTATCCCAGATCAATCGATCTCTCAAAAAATCGAACGTGCTGTGCAACGCCAGCGTCAGTTCGACCACGCCAAGATTTGAC
Source organism: uncultured Pirellulaceae bacterium (assembly GCA_964352885.1). Classification (GTDB taxonomy): domain Bacteria; phylum Planctomycetota; class Planctomycetia; order Pirellulales; family Pirellulaceae; genus Mariniblastus. Next base: position 15,482 of record CAYGUE010000096.1, on the reverse strand, counting down.
GCAAAGTGAGCTGCACGCTTGCTAAGCAGATTGCACAGCGTCTCACGAATTTCGTCAGCGACCGATTCGAGATCGCCCAACGACATCTCGTGAAGGTCACGGGCGTCTTTGATTTTTGAAAGGAAGTTCGACATTGGTGTCTCCGTTACTTTGTTGTTAGCCCAACCCAATCCTATTGGGTGCGGCTCACAACGAAACGTGCGAGGAGTTCGAGTGGTTTAGCAGCTTTACCGAATGGCTCGATTGAAGCAATCGCTTTCTCTGTGATTTCGTGGACATAGGTTTCGCTTTCCGCTTCACCCAACACAGATGGATAGGTTAGCTTTCCGCGATCAGCGTCTTTGCCCGTTCGTTTTCCCATTTTGGTCTGTGAACCCCGAAAGTCCAACAGATCATCGACAATTTGGAACGCCAGCCCCAAATGTCTTCCATATTCGACCAACGCGCGACGCTGCGTTTCGGTCGCTTGGGCCGTAACGGCCCCCATTTCCAACGATACGGTCAGAAGCGCTCCCGTTTTTCGGCTATGAATTTTCTCGAGCATGACACGGTCACGTTCCCCAAATTCACACCCGAGATCGTCTGCCTGGCCTCCAACAAGCTTGCTCGGCCCTGCAGATCGAGCCAACAAACGACTACATTCAAGTGCGACTGCAGCAGGCTGGATGTCCCGAGCGATCGTTTCGAACGCCATCGGGATCAAAGCATCACCAGCTAGAATCGCCGTTGCTTCGTCGAATTTGATGTGACACGTGAGACGCCCGCGGCGAAGTTCATCGTCATCCATCGCTGGCAGGTCGTCGTGAATCAAAGAGTAATTGTGAATCATCTCAACAGCACAGGCTGCCGGAATCGCGTTTGCCGTATCGCCATCGCAGACTTCGGACGCGGCCAGCGTCAACAATGGGCGAATTCGCTTCCCCGGAGCAAGCAGACAGTAACGAATTGCTGCGGCGAGATGTCTAGGACATCCGTCATCGAATTCGCAATATCGCTGAAGCGCATCCTCGATCAGCTTTCGATTCGCTTCGATCTGCGGGGGAAAAAGAGCAGTGCTTGCCATTGAGGTTCTTGTGGTTCAGACGGTCAGCTTCCGTCAGGTGTAAACCGCACAGGGTGTTCCGCCAGCAACGTGAAAGCCTCTCCATTCTAGCGGCTCCAGCAATTCGGTCCATTCGGCATCGAAATCGTGCCAAATTGGCTCAATTTTCTCCGCGAATCGCCAATCGCGACTTGAACCGCTGCTGATTCCGTAAACAATATCGAAGTCAACCGACGACGCAGCAAGCCAACTTGCTCTGGCCATCAAACGCCAGACTCTCAGCCAGCCACGCTCGGGACCTAAACGTTTCATGCAACCGCATAGACGAAGTTCCATTCTTTCCAGTGGCGAAAACCCCCATGTCGAAGACTCTGTGCAAAATCAAGAAGTTGCTTAAGGAAGATCCGGCGGCTTATATCGACCACGTTCGCAAGCCAAAATTTGTCTGCGCTTCCTGTGGCCGCGTTGCGAATCAGAAAGGTCTGCTCTGTCAGCCGCTAAAAATGAAAGATTTTGACAAGGCTTCCACACAGTAATCGCAGCGAACTCATGCCTTCAGCACCGAGTACTCGATTCGACTCCCGCTGGAGACCCTGTGTTGCTTTCATGAATTCAGTTCGCGTCGCGTAGATATTGTTGACGTACTTCTGTGGATTTTGGTTGAGGAAGCGTCACTTGAATTTACTCGTTGGAATGTGCGCATTATTCGGAGTCTTCCGCAACCGTATTGTGATCTCTGGATCGGATTGCAACGCATGTAGCGATCATTCGGAGAAATCATAAAATTGCTGCGTAAAAGGGGTACAAATCACCGCAATTTGCCCGCTTCATCATTTGTCAGAACCTAGGTTTTGGAAACATCTTGAGAGAGAACCGTGTTGGGAGAGAACCATGTCAAAATCAAGCGTAATACTTAAGTCACTGAGCATGGTCGAACGGAAAGACTACGAAGAGTTGAAATACTTCTATTCGGTCGACGCAAAACGACTCAGGCAGAAAAATATTTTCCTCGGTCTGGCCATCGTGACTTTTGTTGCGACGCTGGCTGTATCAGGCGTCTTTGGCTAATTCAGCCATTTTTAACAAGTCGTCATCCGCTACGTCGAAACAACGCTACGGTACCAATCCAGCGCCTTCTCTGGAATATCCGGCGGAGCCGTGCGGAACTGTTTCAGCAGTTCTCGATCGAAGCCATCCGCATACATCTTCAAGTTGCCCATCGCGGTCCGCTCTAGGCATTCGTCCATCTGCTGGCCGGCCATCAAGCGATAGTACTTCTCGTTCACTGATGTGGCGATTGAGCCCACATTCAAAACGCGATCGCCCGGTACGATTTCTCTCCACGTAAAATCGGGCAGCGACATCGCTCTTTCGCTGGCATCTAAAATTCGTTCCGGCGTCAACGTATCTAGCCGATCAAAACTCTCGGAGACGAAATACGTTTTCTGAAACTCACTGATCATGTAATCCGTGTTTGCGAGCCGCAACAGATCAGCATCCTCCTGCGGATCGATCAAAATTCGATTCGATTCATCATTCTGAATGCTGTACTTCGTTTCGCCAGGCGACGAAAGGATCCCTGCTCCAAAGTCGCGTACTTCGCCGTCCTGCATCACGAGTCCAAACTCGACCGTGAACCAATAAATTCGCCCCGCATAGGTAAGCAACTGATCCGCGTGCAGCTGGATCGCCTGGATCTCGGCAAGGTCCGTCACGCCACGAAGCTGTTCGTCACGACGCTCGTAAATCATATCGCGGGCTCGACCATGGTTTTGCATTACGTTCGCAACCGCAGGAATCGTAAACGTCGCAACATGCCCGGCGACATCGTGACCGATATCAGGTTCTTCAAGGTAATCCGTACCGAGTGGACGCATAAATGTGGTCACTGGAAAAAATCGACTCGCGTGACACGTAAAAAACAACTCCGCCGGAATAATCTCTTTCACCGTCGCGAGCTGCCAACTTGTTTGCTGAAAGATTCGAGCGTTAAGCAACCAAAAGTCCGGAATCATTGCCGAACCGATTTCAAAAAGTGCTTCTCCCTGAAGATATTCACGACAAGCAAATTCGTGCTTCGTCTTCTGCTGTTGAGAAACCAGACAGGCCCAACTGAGATGCTCTTCGAACGTGTACCGATGGTAGTCCTGCGAATGTGCGAATTTTTTCAGATCGACCGTTTCATCAGAGAAATCGCCAACGCTAAAAAGTTTGCCGGCAACGCATGCGTCGATGTAAGGCTGTCGTTTTTCATCGGGGATCGGATAAGGAACGTCGTCATTGTTCACTGTCGCGACAAGCAATGCCAAAAACGCATCCCGCGGCATTGGGCAAACGGTCGACAGATCGACATCGTTCTCGTCAGCAAATCGTTGATAGTCGTTCTGCGTAAAACTAGAAATGGAATTGCTCATAACGATGATTTTGCGGCGGCCAAAAGTTTGTCGGCTCCTTCCGCGATCAATTTCTCCGCAACGGTAATGCCAAGATTTTCAAAACGATCAAACAATGCCGAAGCATTCGCCTCGATTCTCATCTTACCATCACGGCTGAGAACGACACCCGTGAGAGTGACTTTTTCGTCGCCGATTTCACAACGAGCCCCCACCGGCGCCAAACATCCAGCAAACAATCTTCGCAACATGGATCGTTCGGCGAGAGCAGCGGAATAACTTTCGCGATGATTCAATTCGGCGACAACATCACGAATTGCTTCGTCATCGCTTCGTGTCTCAAGCCCAAGCGCCCCTTGGCCGACCGCGGGCAACAATTGCAATTGATCGAAGCGAAATGAAATTCGGTTCGGAAGTCCCAACCGTGTCAGCCCAGCGGCGGCTAAAACGATTGCGTCGTAGTCACCCGAGTCCAGCTTTTCCAGCCGTGTATCGACGTTGCCGCGAATGTCCCGAATGTCGAGGTCAGGCCGAAGATGCAATATCTGGGCAGCCCGCCTCACGCTGCCGGTTCCAATGATTGCTTTCTCAGGCAAGGCCGCAAGTGACTCGGCGGCGACATCAGCACGGCAGCAAATCGCATCGTCTGTCGTTTCACGCATCGGAATCGAGGCGATCGAAAGGCCTTGAGCGTCTTCGGTTGGAAGATCTTTTAAACTGTGCACCGCCAAATCAATTTCGTTCTCATGCAACGCGATCTGAAGCTGTTTTGTAAACAGTCCCTGTCCTCCGATCTGGGAAAGCGGTCCGGTCTTAACGTCGCCTTGCGTCTTGATTTGGATCAGTTCAATGTGGTGGCCGCGTTTCTCGAGTTCACTTTTGACCCAATGGCTCTGCCACAACGCAAGTTTGCTACCGCGAGTTCCAAGCCGAAATTTTTTATCTGAGGATGATGTCATGAAACGAAATTAGTGGTTATTTCCAACCTTAAGTATAGGGTGCCATGCCTTACGCTTGAGGTTTCTATCCTAGCGGGCAACGTTCTCATAATGAAAGGGGCTAACCGCATTGGTATCACTCCGGATTATTTGGCTCGGTGACCGCCCATTCCTCGGGCTACCATCGCACAATGGACCGAGGCAGCACCTGACTTTCGAAACATCTTCGCCAATTCGCTGAGCGTTGCCCCGGAAGTCATGACATCATCGACGATGACAATGTTTGCCCCTTCAACCGTAACAAGCGATTTTAGCTTGAACGCATCTTTGACGTTCGTGAACCGTTTCTGGCCCGACAGCGTGCCTTGCTTTTCCGTCAAGCGCTCGCATCGCAACATTCCGCTTTCGACAGGAACTCCTGTGCTCGAGTGCACGCCCTCAGCGATAACACACGCAGCGTGAAATCCTCTCTGGAAGCGGCGCTGCCAGTGAATCGGAACCGGAACGAGAAAATCAGATGCGTTAAAAAACTCCTGCTGCATCAACCTCAAGCCAAGCAACCGTCCCAACTGAAACGTAAGTGCCTCATTCATGTCACGCTTGAGCTCAAGCACCATTCGCTTCAGCATTCCGTGGTAGTTTCCCAGTGCGACGGCCGAATCGAAACGCAGTGGCAAATCGCGGCATAAAGCACAACGACCGCCGAAGGCCCGCGGTCGTTTGATAAAGGAACCACACTTGGGACAGCCTCGCTCGCATGATTCCGGGAGTCGAATCCAACAGTCGTCACACCAGTTCGAATGGAAACCATCATCAACATGGATCGGAGATACGGACAGAGCCTCATCGCATCCCACGCAAGTCGCTGGGTAAATCAGGGATGCCATTTGATGTAAGTGTTCTCGGAACACGATCAATGACCCCGAAAGTGAGGAAAAGGTAGGTGCGAGACGTCACGCTAGCAAAAAATGCTCTGCTTGTCCCACTGAACTGCTCCTACAATCCGCAGCAAGCCAGCCCAACTCAATGTAGCGAATAGAAAAACTGTGACTATCCTCGACCGATATCTTCTATTTCTGTTCTTGAAGATCTATCTGGTCTGTTTCACCAGTTTCGTCGGCTTGTTTCTGGTCATCCACCTGTTCAGCAATCTGGACGAACTGGCTGGCCTCGCCGAACCGTGCGGAGGCTGGCCAACACTATTGGTTGAATTCTATTTTCCACGAATTGCCGAGCTGTTTGACAAGACGGCCGCCGTCTTGGTTTTGGTTTCCGCCATCTTCGCCGTCAACATGATGCAGAAACGACGTGAACTGCTGGCAATTGAAGCCGGAGGCATCACTCCGCTGCGAGCGATCCGACCGATCATCGTGGCCGCACTTTGCATTATTGGCCTGACCGTGGCCAACCGCGAAATGGTCATCCCAACTCTGAAAGATCGCCTGGTCCGCACGCCGCAGAACTGGCTCGACCAGGGCACAGCGGACATGCTGGTCCAACAGGATTCGGAAACAGGAATTCGACTCCGCGGTGAAGAGATATTGCTTGCAGACAAACAAATCATCAAACCCAAAGTTCAACTGCCGGCAAAATTCAGTTCGAGGAACAATCGCTTGGCTGCCCAGTCAGCTTCTTTTGAATCTGCAGATCGGACGCATCCAGCGGGGATCCGCCTGAAACAAGTCACCGAGCCCGTGACGCTTGTCGGCTTTCGATCAATCGTCGTCGAAGAAAAACCAGTCGTCTATTCACCCTCTGACGTCTCGTGGTTGGCCGATGATGAAGTCTTCGTTGTCAGCGACGTGACAATGGAAGAAGCCGCCTTCGGCAGTCGGTTGGCGCTGTATCGCACAACGCCCGAAATGATGGTCGCTGTCCGCAAGCCACGCAGCTGGTTCGGCAACAACCAAAAAGTTGGCTTACACGTTCGAATTCTGCAACCGTTTCTGGATTTGACGCTATTGCTTCTTGGTTTGCCGCTGGCGATGTCGAACTCGGAACGCAACATTTTCGTGGCCGCAGGAATTAGCTTTGCGGTTGTCGGCGCCGTTTCGGTGGTGACGCTCGTGAGTCAATCCCTTGGAACCTATAACCTGATCCAACCTGCTGCTCTTTCAGCATGGATTCCGTTGTTGGTATTTGCTCCGCTGGCCTTGCTGTCGGTTGGAAGGCTGAAGTAGGCAAGCACTCCTCATGCATCGTTTCCTACCAAGCGAACGCATGAAAAAACACGACGCAAAAAACGCCGCGTTCTCGTTGGCCAAAGTGTGGCTTTACTTAAGGTAGCTGTCGCAGAAATTCAGTATCTTGGCATAGGCCTCCAGCTGATTTTTCTTCTTACGAAATCCATGGCCTTCGTCGTCAAAGACCAGATATTCAACGTGTACGCCGTTCGCGCAAACCGCGGCGACCAATCGTCCGATTCGACCTGCAAGACACGTGGATCGTTCTTCCCCTGCAAGACCATCAGCGGACGTGTGATATTGCCGGCGTGGAACAGAGGAGAGATTTTTTTGAAGTATTCCATATCGCTAAAATCGCCCATCTCTTTCTCAAGCGATTTTTTCATCGACTCCCACCATGGTGGAATCTCTTTTAGCGTTCGCGCCCAGTTGGTCACGCCAAAAATATCGACGCCAACCTTAAACTCATCGGGCCGGAATGCCATCGCGGCACAAACCATGTACCCACCATAGCTTCCTCCAATAATACCAATTCGCTCGGGAGCGATCTTGCCCGTGTCGATCAACATTTCCTTGCTCGTCACACAGTCGTCCAGGTCGCCTTCGCCGTGCTTCTGATCATCCAGTTGCTGAAACGACTTTCCATAGCCACTGCTGCCGCGATTATTTCGAACTACTCTTGTTTCAGATGCATCGAACGAGGATCAGGAGGAAATCTTACATCGCCCTACAACAACAAATGACTCTGCATTGCCACAAACATCTTTTCCGTCGCTGCAGCACAGAATTTCGGCTCGAAGAAATCCACGTCGCCACCTTCAATCGTTTTCATCACGCTGCCGGCTTCCTGCAGAATCAACCATCCGGCTGCGATGTCCCAACAGTTCAGTCCAGTCGCCCAATAAGCGTCCGCTCTTCCACAGGCAACAAAGCACAGATTCAGGGCCGCCGATCCAAGTCGTCGAATGCTGCCAGCCTTTCCGAGAACGCGAAGGAATCGCTCGACTTCCGGATGATCGCGATCGGCGCTGCTAGAAAAACTGCAAACGACAAGCGCTTTCTCAATGTCGGTACAGCGGCTATGCGAAATCGGTTTTCCATTGAGAGTCGCACCACCGCCGGCGATCGCACAGAACATTTCGCCAATGACAGGATCGTAAACGACGCCCACAATCGTCTCGCCGCCGTAACGAAGCGCAATCGAAACAGAAAACGAATTTAGCTGGTGCACATAGTTGACGGTGCCATCAAGCGGATCAACCACCCAACAAAAAACACCGGGCGTTGAAACAAGTGACTTGTCCGTTGATTCCTCGCCAAGAAACTCATGCTCTGGAAACAGACCCAACAGATGATCGCTTATGGCTTGTTGTGATTCAAAATCTGCTTGGGTTACGAGGTCTCGGGGACCTTTTTCGCTGACATCTACCTTCCCCATCCATTCGATTAGCTTATCACCACCGAGTTTTGCTGCCTCCACTGCGGCTCTGAGAAATTCTTGCTTCGTTTCTACCGAGATATTCAAAAAGTGCTCCTGAAAGAATTTTTCATTGCAAAACGCTTGGAATGGCAATTCATTGATGTTAAAATTGTGTCATCTTACCGAAGGACGAGAGCATTTTTATTCGGCCTCTTTTCTGTTCCGGCCCCGTCGCACTGCTTGCAGTACGGCGGGGTTTTTTTAATGCGCTCGACAATGCCGCTCGATTGTTTAACGGCACGCCAATCCAGATACGTTGCTTGCTTCAACCAAGTTTCGACGCGATCAGCTTCTCCGCCAAATCAAAGTCAACGTCTTCGATTGCATCGACGTCTTCGACAAGCTCGTTCAAAATTTCGCTTTGCAACACGCCAATCCGCTGTGCTTCCGCGTAAGGAGTGTTGTGAAACATCACCAGTGAGTATCGCGGGATGAACTCTTCTGGAAACCGTTTCTCGAGCTCAAATCCAATTGCCTTCATTAAGTGGAACTTTGGATCAATGACGCTCTTCTGCATCGTCGTGTGATTTTCGATGGCCATGTCGGCGATCGCGTCAGCATTCGGTTTGCGTAGGCCACTAAACTCGGGCAGTACGCGAGACCAGTTTTCGTCATGTTCGTCAAGCAATCGAATTAGTTCACTACAGTCTTCGAATCCAGAATTCATTCCCTGGCCGTGAAAGGGAACGATCGCATGCGAAGCATCACCGATGATTAAACCGCAGTCCGTGTGGTGCCAGGGAGAACATTTGACCGTGCCGAGGATCCCAGCAGGATTCTCGAAGTAGTCGCTCTCGAGGTTGGGCATTAGCGGAATGGCGTTGGAGAAGTGCTGTTCAAAAAATGCCTTCACGGAATCAAGGTCGTTCAGGGATTCGAAACTTGGTTCGCCTTTTTTCTTGAGGAAAAGCGTCACCGTGAAACTTCCGTCGAGGTTTGGTAACGCGATCAGCATGAACCCACCGCGCGGCCAAATGTGCAGTGCTTCTTTTTCGATTTGATAGGAACCGCTAGGTCCTGCCGGAATTTCGAGCTCTTTGTAATCATGCTCCAGAAACTCAGTTGAACTTTGGCCTTCGACCGCGGAAATCAGATCGCGCCGGACGCGAGAACCCGCTCCGTCGGCACCGATGATCAGATCGAATGATTTCTCAATGATCGAACCGTCGATCGTGCTTTCAAATTTAACCGTGCGATTCTGGAAGTCGACGCCCGCACATTTTCGATCAAAAATAACGTGCACCGGTTCAGCAACGACGGCTTCATTGACCATCAGTTTGTTTAGCCCGCCACGCGGAACCGAATAGATGACTTCCTGTTCACGTTGCCCGTATGGAGAAAACTGCTGCGAACCGTCAGCCTGATGAAGCATGCGTCCTCGCATTGGAATCAACAGCGGCTCCACTTTTTCATAAAGCCCGGCATTCTGCAAGGCTTTGATGCCGCGGGACGAGAGGGCAAGGTTAATCGAACGCCCCGAATCAATATCGACATCGCGATCGTCGCTGCGTCTCTCGTAGAGGTCAACTTCATAGCCACGTTTGCCTAACATCACGCCCAGTAACGAACCGACCAGTCCAGCACCAACGATGACGATCTTCTTTTTATCGGATGCCACGGTTACTCGTCTCCACGGAAGAAGAATCCGAGTTCTTTGCGAACTTCTTTTGGCAGCGGCGGCAGATCTGCACGAGGAATCAGCAGCGTCGAAATATTGAACAAGTCCGTAAAGACACGGTTCTTTTTTGTTGTCGCTTCCAGATACCCATGCCCTGACGATCCGCCGGTGCCAATCTTCGTCCCAAGCATTCGATGCACCATCACCGCGTGACGTTGCCGCCAACGAGTGAACAGGCTGTCGATGTCGACCAACAATGTTAAAAACCGGAACCCCGTGTAAAGCAGTGGCTCATCACGATAGAGATTGATGAATAGCGCGGACAGGAAACCTTTGTGTGAAAAACGAAGCTCACCCGCGTCCCGAAGTTCGTTGTACTTGTTTTCGTCCAACATCGAGGCGAATCGTTCGCGAGTATTCTCAAGATCACCGAGCTGGAATCCCTTGTCATTGTCCGACAGCGTGCGATTCTCACGAATGATATTCGCATCGGACTCCAACATCTTGTTGACAGCTGCGTTGTAGGATTCCCAAAAATTGAAGCCTTCGAATTGGTAAAGCGGTGCACGCTGAAGCCACTTGTCGACCAGCTCAAGCAAATTCGTTTCTGCTTCAACGTCCTCGAGTCGCTTTTGGTCCGAATAGGACAGACGCGTCTTAAAGAAAGCGCAGTCAGCCGGAATTCGATTTTCTTTTCGAATCCCCATCATGATTTCAATTTTCTTGAACATGACGCTTTGGAAACCAGAGGCAGGCACCAACAAGTCACGGAACTCCAAAAAATCCAGCGGTGTGATCGTTTCGATGACTTCGATCTGTTCGATCAGAACTCGCTGAATCGTTTTGACACGATTCAGCAAGTGCAGAATCCGACCCATCTTTTTGTCTTCAACGACATCTTGCCCGAGGATTCGAATGACCTCCTCAAACTCAAAGACGATCTGCTTAAACCAAAGCTCATAAGTCTGGTGCGTGATGATAAAAAGCATCTCATCGTGCGCGGGCTTGCCGAGCTTTTCACTTTCCAGTTCCTGAGCATCGAGAACTTTGTCCAATCGCAAGTACTCACGGTAATAAAGCCCAGGAGGTTTTTTGTCAGCCATTTAAAGATCGTATGAGGTGAGGTCGCTAGTCAAGAATACGTTTACCAGATCTTTCGCTTGCGGTTTTTTCCCGGGATGGCAACTGGATCGGGAATGTAGTCCGCTTCATCGTAGGAACCCGGTCCGAGCACTACTTCTGATTTCATGTAATCTTCCCACATGATTTTTTTGCCGCTGTAGGCAGCGTCGCGAGCGATCAGCGCCATCAATGTGCTGTTAACCATATAATCGCCGTTGTTGATCGGGACACCACTTCGAATGCTCTTCAGCAATGCAATGTGCTCGTTGACATACATGCGGCCGCCTTTGTCGGGACCTTTGTATTTCCATTCGCCGTCACCATTCTTGATCGAGAACGACAGAATCTTGGCAATGCCGTCGGTACCGTAAACGATATCGTCGGTTTGGTTGAAGCAATCGGACATTTGACGACATTGAGAAAATGCTTTGCGTCCGTCCTCCCACTCGAAGTTGGTTCCGAAGTGGTCGTAAACGTTGCCCCACTTTTCTTCGGTTCTCGCGAGCCTGCCACCAATCGCATGACAGGAAACCGGAGGAACATCTCCCATCAGCCACAGAACTTTATCGATCGAGTGAATGTGTTGTTCTGCCGCATGATCACCGCTGAGCCACGCAAAGTACAACCAATTGCGAAGCTGATTTTCCATCGACGACCATTCGACGTCTTTGGGAGGCGTACGATACCACAGCGTGCCCGTCAGATAGTTGGCCTCAATCGCACGAATTTCGCCGATGGCTCCCCCTTGGATTCGGCTCATCACTTCGTTGACGCCGTCGCAGTATCGCCAGCACAAACCAGAGACGACGCTTAGGCCCTTCGCTTCTGCTTCTTCACATGCGGCGAGGACACGTTTCGCACCTGGTACATCGACGGCAACTGGCTTCTCGCAGAACACATGCTTTCCAGCACGAACGGCGGCTTCCATCTGAGCTGGACGAAAATGCGGCGGAGTCGCGAGCAGGACAACGTCCACATCCGCATTGACGAGTCGCTCATGACAATCAACACCCGTGAAAATGGACTCGTCGGTGACCTTGAAGTTTCCCGGGTGTTCCGTTTTCAATGCTTCGACGGTGATGTCAATTCGATCGGGAAACGCATCGGCCAATGCGGTTACTTGAGTTCGCGAATCGGCTTCGATGACATTCATCAAAGCTCCCGTGCCGCGTCCGCCGCAACCAACGAGTCCAACCTTAATCGCGTCGTCGACGCTATTGTGAAAGCCAAATGCAGGACGAGGCATCGCAGTTGCCGCAGCCACACCAACGGTAACGGCAGTACCTGACGCCAGAAATTTTCGTCGCGTTGTTTTGGCTGTTGTTTCTTCAGAAGAATCGTGGTGCATAAGATGACTCCGTGGGCTACATTGAATGTTCGCTCACATTCTGACTGCCCGAGCAAACTTCGACAAGGCAAAGAACGTGGAGGAAATGACTGAATCCGAAGCAAACAACGACACATCGGTCGCCGATGCGTTTCGCAGTCCGCCTGCTTCGGTCACGAAGGAAAAATTGGATGGCTTGAGAATTAGCATCCAACGCGATCAACCGTTGCGAGTCAACCAGATTCGTCCGCGGGGCTGGACTGCCTTTTGGGCAGTATTTTTTCCAAGTGCGACGGTTCTTGAACTGAGCGGGCGATTTCATACGGTGCTGAGCATCTATCCGACGCACGTTCAGCTTGAGACACGTCGTTGGCCCAGCAAAATGGGCTTCCTGCCAAACTACGAGGTTTCTATTCCGGTTTACGACGAAATTGGTGACTCGCCGACTCACCACCTTCATGTGCAGAGTGCATTGGCGTTTCTCTATCCGTTCGTGCCGATGCATGTGCAGGTAACACTGGATGAGGGCGTCGCATTCGGTCAGGGGAAGTTTGAAATCTGACCTGCGCTTCATCTCGGCAGGTCAATTCAGCGTGCGAATGTACTTTTGGAGCGCTCGGTCCAATTTCTCGAGATCGCCGAAGTGCTCCTTGAATTCATTGAGCCGCGTTTCAGCATCAACTGGAAAACCAGCCTGCTTTCCCGAGACAGCTTTTAGATAGTTGCGAAAGTCTCTCGTTCGACGTTTCAATAAAAAGTGATTCAATGCCCATGACTCCGCGTAAGCATCGAGTGTGCCCTCGCCGCCAAATCTCGCGTCGGAGGCCACCAGAGCTTCCAACGAATTTGATGGCCGGTTCTGCAAGTATTGCTTTAGATGACGCAAACGCAACTGGTTAACCAAACCAGGTCGCCGCCAGCCATTTCCGTTTCGAAGATCAGGCGTTTCAAACCAATTCGCCATTCCCTCGTTTAACCAAAGCGGTCCATCGGCAAATCGCGTTTGCATGCCGCGGTTATACATCAACTGATGAGTCCCCTCGTGAATAATGGTTGCGACCATCGGAATAGCTGCGGGTTGCGCGAGTACCTTGTCCAATCTTCTGGGGTCACCCGGGACGCCAACTCCGAGATCAAACGTAAGATCGTACATGGCAACACGATTTGTCATTTGATTGTAGTGAGCAATCATCGATCCAAGTTCGCCGCCAAGTTCCCGTTGGGCGTAGCGATCGTATTCGGGCTTCGACCCAAAAACAATTGCCGTCAAAGGATAAATGGATTCGCTCAACTTGTACTTCAACTTCTTTTTGGCAAAATTCTCGAACTCAGGAAACAGCCGTTTTTCATAGAGTTCACCGATCCATTCCGCATAGGCCAACTCGGTCTGGTAGGCGATGACGTAGTGCTCGGTCTGAAGGATTTTGAAATCCCCGGGAAGTTCGGCCAGCAATGCTTCGCCGACTTCCTCATGCGTCATTACAGAAGCCTTCTCGATTTCACGTTCAAGCGAAACGATTTGCGAGGCTGCGAAAACATGAAGCCGTCCATCAGTCGTTTGGAACAGAACACTCTTGTCCTGAGCTTCCTGCAATAACTCGCCGCTCAAGGCAACTTCTTTGCCACCACGAGTAATAACCACCGTGTCGCCAACTGCCTGCGCAGCGCACAGGAACTGCCAGAAGACGACCGCCAGCCCGACAAGGCTGCGAGAGAGTATTGATAAATCCTTCTGCATGTTCCGTTTCCGCACCGTAGAGCCTCGTGTCTATTCTACTCGCAACCTTCGCATCCCAGCAAAGCAGATCTGGGCCAAAAAGCAAAATGCGATCACCGGCAACAGCGTCACGATCGTCAAAGCAGCGGTCGATTCGTTGACCCCCGCGTGCAGCATTCCCAACGCCAATCGTGGCACAGTATCCATGCCAGGCGGGAGAACCATCTGTGTTGCCGAAAGCTCCCCAAAAGAAAATGCGGCAACCAGAAACCACGCTCCGAGGTTGACTTTCCATTGGCCGAGCAGTGTGAAATGGACAAATTGCCACCAACTCGACACTCCTTCTATCGTCGCATTCTGTTGCTGGTCTTGCGAAATTTGAGCGGCCAGAAAATAGAAAACCGGAATGGCTGCTGGCAAACAAAACAGCACATTTGCCATCACCGGCGCTGCAATCGTTCGATCGTAGAGATACCGAAGCCAAGAAATTTCTACCAAATTGAATAGCTCTCCAACAAACAGCCCAATCGAGGGACCTGGAGCCGCTGCCAAGACACCGAACGTCAATCCAAGCAAAATTCTGCCAAGAAGCGATCCTTTGCAGATCCAAACCAACAACAGCGCGATCGCGCTGACGATTGTCGCGGCAAAAATCGCAATCAGAAACGACCAAACAAACTCGTCGCGAAAATTGGAGAGAACTCCGCTGATGGCTTCGATCGCAGATGACGCTTCCCAGGTAGCGACGGGCTTTCCATCGATCCTCACAACGGCAAAGCCAACACGGCCGATCAGGTTTGCAATCGGCACAGCGACAACGGCCAACAGCAAAACGACTCCGGCCACCTTCGTGAGCACTGAATTTGATCGACTTTCCGCCGGACGTTGCGATTCGCTTTGTTCGACGGATTGAACCATTGAAAAGAAAGCGAACATTGCAGAAGCCGCCAGCCACGCCACGATGATCAGCGTGATGCCCATGCCGAGATTCTGCGCCTCTGCCAATTGCTCCGCCGTCCAAGCGTTTCCGATCGCATTGAGCTGTCCCAGCGAATAGCCGAGGTAGACTTGTTCGGACAGTGTTCCAATTTGATAAATGTCGGTGACGCCGATTTCGCGAGCACAGGTGATCATCGTCCACAGCATTGCTGCGGCTCCGACTGGGAGAAAACGCCAGAGCAGAATACGAAAACTGGCCCCCGCAGCGGAAGTTTCCAGTCGCAACGAGTCTTCCCATCTTTGCGAGCCACTTCGAAGTGCAACCAAAAAAAGAATAGCAACTTGAGGCGCCGCAATCATCGAGTGAATCCAAACAGCGGCCGTCCACCGCGACAAGAGTGGCTTGAGCACATCACCAAACATATTCGTCAGTAAGCCAAGTTTCCCGAATGCCGCATCCCACGCAGTCACCTGAACGAAAACAGGCAGCAGAACACCGACGATGCAAAAAGTGCGAGCAGCAGCCGCTATGAATCCTCTTCCGTTTGCCACCCATGCCAGCAAGATGCCGATCGGAATTGCGAACAGGGATGTTAACGCGCCGAGAGAAACAGTTCGCCAAGCAATGTTACGATCATCGGCTTCAAGCAGCAACGTTAGCGCCACGGCAAGGCAAGCCGAAACGAAAATCCATGCGACGAGTGGTTGGCTGACTTTAGGCAT
>CAYGUE010000095.1:0-26812 GCA_964352885.1 uncultured Pirellulaceae bacterium | reverse complement strand
GCACGATTGCGTCTCGCTGGCCATATCAGCGACACTTCTTTGGTCCTGCGGCAGGATGGAACCGCGGTTTCGATCAGGCCAGTTTCTTCTGTCGTCCTGTTGGGCGGAGAGTGGTGACCTCTGTGGCAATCTGGTGACGAAGAATGATCGCGAAACTTGATTTTTCTTTCGTTTCCTTGCATTTGCTTCAGAAAGGAGTTTAAATTAGTAGACTTCCTAAGCCGTCGAGACAAGCGCTAAGACTTACATCCTGAGCTACCTATGATTCCAGGCAATGAAGAAGTGACCGACTGGAAGTTGCTAATTGAAAATGCTCGAAACGGTTGCGACGAATCGCTTGGGAAAATCGCAGACCAAGTCCGCCGCTATTTGAAAACGGTCGCCGCAAATGGAATTGCACCCGGATTACAGGCAAAATTCAGTGCCTCTGATGTCGTGCAAATTAGCATGATAGAAGCTTTAGAAGGCATCGCGAATTTTCGCGGCTCAACACAGGCCGAAATGCAGCAGTGGCTCAAGCAAATCGTAATCCACAATTTGACGGATGAAGCCAAACGCTACACTCGGACCCGCTCCCGTGATGTTCGCCGAGAAGTGCCAGCGGATAAGGTGGCTTTAGCCAACGGAAAGGCTACGAACGAAACTCCTAGCTGGCACGCTCGCCTTCGTGAGACCGAAGGTCAAATGCTTCAGGCGATTGAAGCACTGCCCCCTCGGCAACAATTCGTTGTGAAAGCGAGATTCCGCGACGGTTTGGATTATCCCGAAATCGCTCAGCAGCTAAAGGTTTCCGAGGCTGCCACCCGACAACTATGGTCCCGCGCGGCTGAAACGTTACGCGGCATATTGGGAAAACCGGAAACATAGCTCGTGGCTGAAAGGCAAAACGCAAACAGGAATCAACATGTCGCCAGAAGAATCGATCGAAAATTCGCTTCGTCTCAATGAGATTTGTAGCGAATTCGCAGCATCGTGGAACACTGAATCCAAGGCAGATATCGTCAGCCATTTGGCAAAGGTCAAGCCGGACACGATGGAAGCGCTCCTGCGTCGACTGCTGCAGGTCGATATCGCACAGCGAGAACAGGCTGGACAATCCGTTGCGCCTGCGGATTACGTGGAGGTGCACCCTTCAGCCGAAAGCTTGGTCGCCCAATGGTTCGAAGATACCGATAAAGCCACGCGTCAGGTCGACTCACTCGGAACTGATCCAGTCAGAAGCGAGGAGGTCGGAGACACCATCACCGCAGCGCCGAATCGTGACTCAGTTGATTCGCAGTTTATCGGTCGCTACCGCCTAATACAAAAAATTGGCGAAGGAGGAATGGGAACGGTTTGGCTGGCTGAGCAATCGCAACCAATTCGCCGTAAGGTGGCCGTAAAAGTCATCAAGACGGGGATGGACTCGCGTCAGATCGTTGCTCGATTCGAAGCGGAACGCCAGGCACTTGCGATGATGGACCATCCAAATATTGCACGCGTTGTGGACGTCGGCGTCTCGGATGACGGTAGTCCTTTCTTCGCAATGGAGTTGGTAAATGGCTTACCATTGGCAAGATATTGCGACAATCAACAACTGACGATCAGAAAACGGCTGGAGATATTTGTTGATGTCTGCAATGGAGTTCAGCACGCTCACCAAAAAGGGATCATCCACCGCGACCTTAAACCGGCAAATATCCTGGTTTCGGGAAGCGAAGACATCGCCACGCCGAAAGTGATTGATTTTGGCTTGGCGAAGGCCATGCAAATCGAAACGAGGCTGACTGACAAAACTGTTTTTACTGAATTCGGCCAAATTCTTGGGACTTTACAGTACATGAGTCCCGAGCAAGCCAACTTGAACGATCTGTATATCGATACGCGAACCGACGTCTATACGCTTGGGGTGATTCTGTATGAACTATTGACCGGCAGCACGCCGATGCGGATTCAGTCAATGCGCGAGCTACCCATACTGAAAGCACTCGAATGTCTTCGGGAACAGGATTCACCTCGCCCCAGCGACCGAGTAACAGACTCGACTGAATCTCTGGAAAACATCGCCGAGAAACGATCTGTCGCCCCCCAAAAGCTTCCGACTGCTCTACGTAAAGAACTGGACTGGATCGCACTCAAGGCTTTAGAAAAATCGCCAAATCAGCGATACCAAACCGCAGCCGATCTTGGCCGAGATGTCCAGCGATATCTGGACGGCGATGTTGTCGAGGCTCGACCGCATTCGGCTGTCTATCGAACCAAAAAGTTTGTTCGAAAACATCGTGGGCCTGTTGCCGCTTTGACTGCGATTGCGTTTTCACTCGTCTTGGGCATCGCGGGCAGTGTCTGGTTTGCGATCAAAGCAAATGAATCGCGAAAGAAGGAAACCGTTGCCAAAACCGAAGCCTTGCGGCAGAAAGACATTGCCTACGAACGACTCGACATGTCCATCGAGGCCGTCGAAAACTATTACTCGGGGGTCAACGAAGACATCGTACTAAAGGACCCGCGTTTAAAAGACCTACGTGCTAAATTGCTACAGCAACCGATTGCTTTTTTTGAGCGACTCACCCAAGACTTGGAGAAGGATTCGTCGGTTGAAGCCCGCGGCCGCCTCGCAGATGCGTTGTTGTCACTGTATCACATTCAGCAGAGTTACGGCGATGGCGAGGAAGCATTGGGAAGCATCGAATCTGCTACTGAGTTGTTTCAACAGCTCTATTCGGAAAACCCCGACGATCGACAACTGCTGCTCAGCCTAGTGCAAAGCGAGTACTACCGAATATCCCAGTTTTTAAACACCGACGAGTCAGCTTGGAAACGTAAAAATTACCCCAAGCGTATTCGAGATTCAGCAATACAATTGGCAATCGATTCTGAAACGCTTCTGTCCTTTGTTCCAGATGACCCCAGCTTGCTCGCTTTATGCTTGGCTGTCTACGGACAAAACTGTGTGATTTTTGATCCACAGATCCCTGAGAACAAGGAACTCAATTCAAAGTATTTGGAACGTGCCAGCATGCTGGCGATTGAGATCCCAATGGACAAATTGGATAAAGTTGGATTGTCGTTGGCCATCGGCGGCAGTGGTCACGTTCTGGCATATTTAGTACTAGCCCAAACCGATCCGAATGATCTTGCGATGCCGATTCTGGAAAAGCAGATCGGTTTTTTGGAAAGTAAAGCAGCCCATGACATTATTCCAAATGTCCGACTGAATTACCTGGCCGAAAGGATTGACACTCGGATCATCGCGAGAAGATCCAAACCGGACAGTGGAGACACCCTGCCTGACTACCAACAACTATATGATTTGAGAATGCAAACGCTAGAACTTGATCCGACGGAACTGACTCTTATGAGAGGCGCGGGAAGGGCGGCCTACAGTGTTGCCGCCAGATTGAAAGAAAGAGGGCAATTAGAGAAAGCTGATCAGTGGGCAATCAAAGCAGCGACTCACTTTGAAGAAGTTCTTTCAGTCGATGCGTCCGCAATCAATGCAATGGCAATGTTGCAAATGATTAATCAACTTCGCGGCGATGTTTTGCTGGACCTCGAAAAATTCGAGGAGGCCATTATTGCCTATCAGGCGTCCCAGAAAATCGAAAGCTATCACGGCCACTCAGGTGCAGGCCCTACCAATACGATGATCGTTTATGCCAAAGCGAAACTTGGAAAACATGACGAAGTACTGGAGGAAGTTTCTGATTTAGCGAAAGAGCTCCATCCAGCGCATTCTTTTCTGCTCGCACAGGCATTGTCAGTTTGCGTCGCTGACACTGACGTCATTGACAAAAAAGCTGAACTGCACACCAAAGCCATTGAGTTGTTGGAACGAGCCTTTTCCAGCGAACATACGGAAGACAACATGCAGACCTTCGAAAATGCGATGCGCGCAAATCCTGATTTTGCGGCACTACGAAACGATGAAAAGTTCCAGGAAATGTTTGCGCGAGTTACATCGCGAGAAACCAAGCCATGAGTCGCTGATCAAGAAGTCACGACAATCCCGCCCGGTAGCTTTCTCGTGTTGGTTTTCCGATCCTGATTGGTTCACGGAAAACGAAACGCAGTGTCGGAACCGGAATTATTCACGACGACAAGCGTCCTGTTGGCGATTTTGAACGATTCAACGACCGTGGTGACATATTTGCGAATTAATAAATTCATCTAGCAGGTGAACTGTCAAAACAGCAACCTTTGAACATATCCTCCGCAATGAACAAGTGTCTCCCGTTTGACGCCCACGCCTCGTGAATAATCCGGGCTGAAATACAAGGCAACCGGATCGATACGGCATCGAAGTCGCTGAGGGAGGTAGTTTTCTGGCCATTGAAGATTATTTGTCTCGTTCGTTCTGCAAACCAACTTGGCATTGATAAATGGTCTAAGATATTTGCATCGCCAAACACCTGAAATGAGTCGTTATGGACAATCAAGCCAAACGGATATTTCTGGAAGCTTTGAAACATCAACCAAATTCCGTTGCTGACTTTGTTAATGGACAATGTGGTGATGATTTGGAATTGCGAGAACAGGTTCAGACGCTTCTCGATGCTTATCAACAGGATAGTGAGCTCGCGCGCCGTTCGCGCGTTGATGCAACCGCTGCCCATTCTGATTCACGGGATCCAAAACTTGAACCATCCATCATGCCAGGCACCGCAGCAAAAGCCTCTAGCTTCATCGGCCCTTACAAACTGTTGCAGCTAATCGGCGAAGGCGGCATGGGCGCCGTCTGGATGGCCGAACAGGAACATCCCGTCAAACGCCGAGTTGCGTTGAAACTGATTCGGGCGGACATGGGCTCCAAAGAAATCGTGGCGCGCTTTGAGGCCGAACGACAAGCACTGGCGATGATGGATCATCCGAATATTGCCAGAGTGCTGGACGCCGGCACGACAGAACACGGCAGCCCGTACTTTGTCATGGAACTGGTCAAGGGTATGCCACTGAATGAATTCTGCGATCAGCACAAACTGAGCATTCGTGAGAGACTGGAATTGTTTGTACCCATTTGCAACGCAATCCAGCACGCACATCAAAAGGGAATCATTCACCGCGACCTCAAACCGTCCAACGTATTGGTGACGCTGCAGGATAGTAAGCCGTTGCCCAAAGTGATTGATTTTGGGTTGGCCAAGGCGTTGGAGCACACGCACAAATTGACCGACAAGACGCTGTTCACCGAGTTCGGCAAGGTCGTTGGCACGCTGCAGTACATGTCACCCGAACAGGCCGAAATGAATGTGCTGGATGTCGACACCCGCACTGACATCTATTCGCTAGGTGTGATGCTTTACGAATTACTGGCGGGCTCAACACCGATTGAAAAACAGTCATTGCACAACAATCCCATGTTGCAAGTTCTGGCAATCATCCGGGAGGTCGATCCACCGATGCCGAGTACTCGGTTGAGTTCATCTGGTAACGAAGCGATGGGGATTAGTGCTCTCAGGAAGATCGCACCGGCAAAACTTCAGCAAATGCTGCGAGGAGACTTGGACTGGGTGGTAATGAAGGCGATCGAGAAGGATCGAACGCGTCGCTACGAAACAGCCAACGGATTTGCAAACGACATTCATCGGTTTCTCGACGGCGAAGCAGTCAACGCAGTGCCACCGAGTTTCAACTATCGTGCCCGAAAATTTGTTAATCGGAATCGAACTGCCGTTATAGCCGCAGGTCTAGTGTTGCTCACGCTACTGGCCGGGATCGCCGGAACCACATGGGGACTTTTTGAAGCTGTTAAGCAGCGGAAGATCGCCGTCAGTGAGTCGGCGGAAAAGGAACTTGCCCGGCATGCTGAATCACAGCGGGCTGAAGGTGAACGCCTTGCCAAGCTTGACGCGGAGAAACAGAAAGCAATCGCGGAAGAAACCGCGGAGGATCTTGCAGTTCAAAAGCAGGAAAAAGCTGATTTCCTCTACGTTGCGCATTTGAACATGATCCAACAAGCGTGGGAGAATGGGACGCCGAGGAGAGCGCGGGAGCTACTTGATCGCTATGTTCCTGTGCTAGGGAGCGTCGATCTGCGGACGTTTGAATGGTATTACTTTGACTCGCTTAGCCGCAACTGCGCCGATATCCCAACGCTGAATTACGGTGACAAAGTGATATGTGTGGCCGCTGACCCGGTCAGCAATCGAATCGCAGTGGCAGGTGACGGCAATAAAATTCAAATCTGGAATACCTCGAGTAATCCGAAAAAACTGCTCGAACTCGAAGGGCATCAACGAACAGTCATGCGATTGGATTTTTCCCCCGACGGAAAATTTCTGGTGTCATGCGACTGGCGTTCTGTGCAAATTTGGAAACGACTGGCATCCGGATTCAAGTCTGTTTTTCAGCAGGATATTCTCCGACCTTATCGTGTCCGAATTTCGTCCGACGGAAAATATGTTGCAATCCCTGAAGGCAAGGCCGTCGTTTTGGTTGAGACCGATAACTTATCAACTCGTCGGTTTGACAAGCATTCGAAAGACGTGTCCGACCTCAGGTTTAGCAACGACAGTCAGAGCTTGTTTTCATCGTCCGCTGACGGCACAATCCGGCGATGGAATGTCGAAAGCGGCGCGGTGGACGAGCCTGTCGTTACCGTGTCGACTGCGATCGACGCCATTGAAGTTTCAGACGACGACCAAAAACTCGTGTTCACATACGGCGATCAACTTGCACTCAAGTTGCTCAAGGAAGATGCGAAAGAACAACCTCTCGGGAAATTGGCAGGCGAGGCGTGGGCGCTGGAATCGCTCAATAATGGAAAAACGTTTGCGGTTGAGATGGATGATGAAATCGCTTTTTGGAGTTTTGAGAACGGTAAGTTTGTTGGTCGTTTGAACGATCCCGGCAAGTTTAACAACGGGACCAGTTATTCGCTGGACGGAACTTATTTCTCAACCAGTGGAACGGCAAATCTGGTTTATGTATGGGCCTCGAAAAGTTTGGATTTGGTTCGAGCGATCCGCGGTCACTCGAACACGATTTACGGTATGGCGTTTTCTCCGGCAGGAGGATTGGCCACGGCAAGTCGAGACGGCACAGCCAAGATTTGGGATTCGATTGATCCAACCAACACGCTGAAACTTGACTCAGGTCGCACTCGTCTTTGGGCGTTGTCGTTTTCCAGTGACAGCCGCAAACTGGCGGTTGCTTGCGAAGATTCAAGAGTCGTTATTTGGGACACTGAAACAGGTCAAAAACTTCACGAATTGAATGACCATACGGGAAGTGTTCAATTTGTAAGATTCTCTCCGGACGGTCGCCTACTGGCATCCGGCGGAGAGGACGGTGTCGTTCGATTGTGGGATGTGGGAGACTTCAAGCCGATCGCCGAACTGAAAGACCATGCCAATGTTGTCAATTCGTTTGATTTTTCACCGGATGGCAAGCAACTTGTTTCGTGCAGCAATGGTGGCATCGTCATCGTGTGGGATATAGAAACGAGAGCCATTGTCATGAGATACGATGCCCAATCACCAGCGGACATTTGGGCTGTCGCTTTTGGCCGCTCCGGCAAGTCAGTCGTTTATGGAGGAATGGACAAGAAGATCAGTAAATGGGATTTTGCTGCGGGCAAATCGCCAGAAGCAATCCGCGATGTACCCGATAACGTCACGAGCCTTACTGTTTCTCCAAATGGACTCTTGGCGTCGGCCACCATCGCAGACGGTTCGGTATTCGTTTTTGAGTACGATAACCCGGCAGTCAGCTTCCCCTTGATTGCACATTCTGGTGACGCAATGTCGTCCACTTTCTCTCCAAACGGAAAGACGCTTGTTTCTGGCGGCAGCGATGGAGCTCGGATTCAGTTTTGGAATGTGAAGACTCGCGAGCCAACCGTTTCATTTCCTGGAGACGGCTTGCATCATCACAGCCTTTTATTTTCTCCAAACGGAAAAATAATAGGCGCCGCCCGCTGGGACGGAACCGTCCGGCTTTGGAAAATAGAATCGCCATAGAGCGAGTGTTTTTCCGTCACTGACTGGTTGATTAAGGATCGTTATCCAAATTTCAGGAGTCGTGCAAACCGTCATGAGATGGGAATCGCCGACGCTTGCGGCTGGACGTTCGAGAACGCAACGTGGGCGGCAGAGGCCACCCCCGTGGACACATCGAGATCTAGCTGCCTACCGTCCGCGAACCCAAGGGCATAAAATGCTATCCCAGTTCAATATCTCACATGTTGCTTTTGCAGAAATCGAAGCTCGTCACATGGCAAAAAACAAGACAGCAATCACTCCTACTCGCGAACAAGACTATCCAGAATGGTACCAACAGGTCGTCAAAGCCGCCGATCTCGCGGAAAACTCGCCTGTTCGCGGATGCATGGTGATCAAACCATGGGGCTACGGAATCTGGGAGAACATGCAACGCGACCTGGACAAGATGTTCAAAGACACCGGTCACGAAAACGCCTACTTTCCACTTTTCATTCCGAAAAGTTTCCTTGAAAAAGAAGCGGAACACGTCGAAGGATTCGCCAAAGAATGTGCTGTCGTCACGCATCACCGGCTCGAACCGGGACCTGACGGAGGCCTTGTGCCAGCTGGCAAACTGGAAGAGCCGCTCATCGTCCGGCCAACGAGCGAAACCATCATCGGCGCAATGTTCGCAAAATGGGTTCAATCTTATCGCGACCTTCCACTGAAGATCAACCAATGGGCAAACGTCGTCCGCTGGGAATTGCGGACTCGGCTGTTTCTCCGCACGACAGAGTTCCTTTGGCAGGAAGGCCACACGGCTCACGCGACCAAAGAAGAAGCTCTCGAAGAGACAAGGTTGATGCTGGACGTCTACGCGGACTTTGCAGAAAACTTTATGGCGATGCCAGTCATCAAAGGCGAGAAAACGGAAAGCGAAAGATTTCCGGGCGCCGAAATGACGCTCTCGATCGAAGCTATGATGCAGGATCGCAAAGCGCTGCAAGCCGGCACCTCACACTTCCTTGGGCAGAATTTTGCTCGTGCACAAGAGATCTCGTTTCAGGATGCCGAAGGTGGTGACTCGTTTGCGTGGACGACTTCGTGGGGCGTTTCTACTCGACTCGTCGGCGCGCTCATCATGACCCACAGCGATGACGATGGCCTTGTGCTGCCTCCGAAAATGGCTCCAAAGCATGTCGTCATTCTGCCAGTCCTTAAGGGAGACGGATCCGAAGAGAAAGTGATGGATTACTGCGAGTCACTTCGAACAGCAATCCGGGACATCCAGTTCGCAGGCCGGCCAATCGAATGCTGGATCGACAGTCGCGACCTACGCGGCGGCGAAAAGAAGTGGCAGCACGTCAAGAAAGGCGTTCCAATTCGTCTGGAAGTTGGACCACGGGACATTCAAAACGACAGCGTTTTCATGGCACGTCGCGATGAAGGCAAAGCAAACGGAATCGGCCGAACAGAATTGTTGGAGACGCTACCAGACATTCTGCAGCAGATGCAGGATGGACTCTTTGAGCGTGCTCTGAAAATGCAGCAAGAGAGTACGAAAGAAATCGACAACTTGGACGAATTCAAACAGTTCTTTGCTGGTGATTCACCAAGTGGATTTGCTTTGTGTCACTTCGTCGATGTTCCGGAAATGGAAGAAATTCTCAAACCGCTAAAAGTCACGCCGCGATGCATTCCGCTGACCGACAACGAGACTCTTGGGAAATGCATTTTTACCGGAGCCGAAACGAACAAGCGTGCGATTTTCGCAAAGGCATACTAACCGATGGCCGAAATTCGCGAATTCCGACCGGTCCTCCGCGTGATGGCCGTTTCCAGTCGCAATGCCGAAGCGTTTGATTGGGCCATCGCGAAAGCGTCCAAACACTGGGGGCCCATTGAATTTTCCAGTGAGCGTTTCGACTTTTCGGAAACCAGCTTCTATTCGAAAACGATGGGGGATGGCTTGCAGAAGCAGTTGCTGGCTTTTACCGATCTAATCCAACAAGATAGGGTCGTCGAATCCAAACACGATTCGAATGCTTGGGAGGACGAATTCAAGTCGCTTCAGGACTGGGAAGAGTCACGTCCGATCAACCTCGATCCGGGCTACATCACAGAAGCAAAACTGGTGCTGGCGACGACCAAGGATCGTGACCATCGAATCTATCTTCGCAATGGGATCTTTGCTGAGGTGACGTTGTTCTATCAGGCCCTACGTTGGCAAAGCAGTCGCTGGACGTATCCGGATTACAAACGTGATGACTTTCACGAGTTCTTTGAGCGATGCCGTCTCTGGTTGCGAGAACGTTACGCTGCGATGGCGATCGATGGCTAGAAAAAAAGCCTGGCCAACACTCAAGACGAGTGAAAGCCAGGCTTCGACAAGGTAATCGATTTGCCTTTTCAGGCGATTGAACGGTTCAACTGCCGCGATCCACTTGGTCGAGAACTTTCGCGACTGGATCACGATTCAGGAAAAGCAGACCACCGCACACAATCGCGACAACAAGGAACACTTCAGCTGGAATGATCATTCCAAACCAGAAGGTGACGGCTGCACAGACCAGCGAAACCAAGCAAGCGACAGCTTTAAGCACAATGCTCTCTTTCCTTGCTTTGCTGGTGCACTGGCGGACGGCGTTTCGGCTGCTTGAGTTGGCGATTTCGCGAAGGGTGTCGTAATTTTCAGGCCGAGTCGGTCGATGGCTTGGGACAAACTCTTCTGCTGAAAGAACTGCTGACGGTTCAACAGGAGCTGGAGCTTGAAGCACTTGGTTATTAATTTCCAAGCTCTGATCTGAAGCTCGCTCCGAAGTGGTGCCGGCACGATTCAACAATCGGTCCATGTAAGCCTGGATATCGTCATCAGCCTCGCCACTTTTGGACGCTCCCGTTGCAGCTTGCTTTTGCGGGCTCCGCTGCATGTTCGCGAATACTGGAGAAGTTGGAACCGGCACAGGGCTAGATGGTGCTTCAACAGGCTTCTGCATGTCTGCTACCGTCGATGGAACCACCTCAGCAGCGACTGGCTGCGAACTCATTTCATCGGCTCCCGGGACAAGCATTCCCATGCTGCCAAGGATATCGGCGACGCTTTGTGACTTTTTGGCTGGCGGTTCGACTATAACCACCGGCTCAGCTGGAGCCTCGACAGCGACTGGTACGTCAACAGGTGCTATAGGAATGACAGCTGCTGCGACGGATTCCTCTGAAACCAGCTCCTGAACCGATCGTACTTCTTCGTCATGCAGACTTGAAATTGAATCATCGATCATCGGTTCCACAACTGGCGGAGTAAACATTTTTGACGACACTTCAACATCTTGTTCGACGTGTAGAGCAGGCGTCGGAACTTGAACTTCAGCCGGTGGCTTATCCGTCTCGAACTCAAGTGATGAAACAAGATCGTTCAATTGGTTTTGCAAGTCGGCTGGCAATTCGGAAAGTGGGTCACGCGTCTGTGGCACGGACGCCTCAACAACCAAAGTCGGAGCAACTGGCTCTGGGACGAGTAACGATTCGACAACTGCTGGCGATACTGTCTCAGAAGGGAGCACGGCTTCTGGATCAGTTGGCGTAACATGTTCAGGAATCACCGGTGTCGATGCAACCACGCATGAAACCTGTTCGCGCTCGACTGGTGCATCCGCAACCAAGGGAGCAGCATCGCTGCTGTCCAATGACGGAGGTGTCAAAACGTCGGGCGCATCGGAAAACACGGATTCAAGTTCATTTCGAATGCTTGCTTTGAAATCAATTTTCGTTTCAGATTCTGCTTGAGCGGCAACCGGCAATTGCACTTCCGGCCCTGCGGTAAGTGTTTCAACCTCAACTGGATCACTCTCTTTAGGCAATCCGGACGGTGTCATTGGGCCCACATTCAGCACTCCGAGGCGTGCAAAAACTGACTCAAGCTCTTCGCTTTGAGAAACCCGTTTTGAACTAGAATTGTCTAAATCAGCATCTAAGCTCTCAGCGATGGAAGGCTGAGAATCCAGCGTGTCTATTTCCGTTTTCTCGTCAGCCTGCAATTCTGGGCTGACAGGTTTAACTGAAGTAACAGACTGAACCGGCGCAACGCCCTTGGCATCAAGCTCTGAAAGATCGGAAGAGAACGGGCTCAGGAAAACTTCTTCTTTTGAATCATCGGATGCCATCGAAACGTCGACAGGCACTGAATTTTCTTGCAACAATCCTGAGAGCTGAGCATCAACTTTTGCAACCGAACGATTTCGACTTGGGAAAACAGGGCGCTGTTTCGTTGCCGTTTTGACTTCGATACATGTTGAACACGGCAGTTGAATCTGATCGCCGGCATTTAGCCACTGTGCCGAAACCGGCTCACCATTGACCAATACATCTTCAGTGTAGCTTCTTAGTGCTGTGCCGTTTGGCCCGTTAAATATCGCACAACAATCGATATGTTGGTCGTTGTGGATTGTACGAATCAGGCACTTATCCTGATTGATCGTTACAGGCGAGTGATCGCCTGCTCGTTGCAGAATCACTTTGAGATTGGAATCATTCATCAAGATAACGCTGTTAGAAAACCTTGTCATGTCACATAGCCCTCACGGGCTGCGTGAATTGATTTAGCTTCTGATTACCCACGAGGCAAACTTTTCCGTTTAAATTGACCAATGTATCGAATTCCAGACGTCCATCGATCAGAACTCGCGTTCCAAGCGGAACAACCGGCACGACTATCTCGTAAATTGCCGGTAACGGTGTGAGGCAGTTTGCTGGAACTGATGCCGCCTGAAGGTTCACTGCTTAAAGCTTGCCCGTTCCGAATTTCTAAAAAAACCGGTTCATCAGTTAGCTATGTACTATGTTTCCAAATCCTTAGAGAACCCACGTACTACTAGTCCATTTGCGAGACAATCCCGTGAAACGAAAAGACTTCATTGACAGCATTCGCCGCCAACTTCTGAAGCGGCGTGAAGACTTGATTGAAGACGTGTCTGGGCAGGAGAGTCTCTTAAAAACAATTGGTGTCACAACCGAACCGGGCGATGCCGTCGACCATGCGAACGAAAGTTTGGTTGGTGAAATCAGTGCCCAATTGGCCGAAGTTGAGTTCCGTGAGATCGCGAACATCGACCAAGCACTTTGTCGAATGAATGATGCAACTTACGGCGTTTGCGAGGGCTGCAGAAAAACCATACCAATGATGCGTCTCGAAGCGATTCCTCATGCGACCCTTTGTATCGACTGCAAGCGACTCGCTGAAGAGCATGGAGTTGCGGAAGGATCAAAGTCTGATTGGTCCATGATTCTAGAGATCAACAATACCATTTCCCGGGCAAACACCAGCATTTCCTGACTACTACAACCCACAGCCACCCAAAACTTTACGACCGATTCGTCTCTTTTATGCTCGAAATCGGACGACCGACCGGTTATCTTCGACCCAGCGAACCACATCATGCGTAACACCTTGAAAGCCCGTATTCAGCGAGCAAATTCCGTTTTGAACCGCACTCAAAAAACCTTCTTCTTTCTAGTGACGAGTCTCGCTATGGCCGCGGCTTCGGTTGCCACGGATTGCCAAATTGCGGCGGCTCAATCTGCGACGCCAGCAACGCTCACCTCTCGTAGCGAATCGCAGCCAAGTCGCGAGTCTCTGTATAATGATCTTGCAGTGGAAGCCGCTTCGGTCGAAAAGCAGTACACGCTCATCAAGCAAGTCGTTCGCACGGTCCAGCCAACGGTCGCTCATATAGAAGCCAAGAAACGACAGCCCGCGAACTCGTCGGGAAAAGGCACAGGATCGGGTCAACGTATCGTCGTTGTCGAAGAAGCCGGCGCCGGAGTCGTCATTCAATATCGCGGACGAACTTACGTGATCACCAACTACCACGTGATCGAGAGTTCAGGCATCAGCGATATTCGAGTCGAGTCCGATGGAATCGTCTATTATCCAACACGTGCAATCCACGATCGGGCAACCGACCTGTCGGTTTTAGAAGTTAACCATCGCGAACTTACGCCTGCTAAACTTGGCGACAGCACAAAAGCAGAACTCGGAGATTTCGTCATCGCCATCGGCAGTCCGTTTGGCCTCAGTCATTCTGTCAGCTACGGAATCGTCAGTGCACTTCATCGGCACGACCTCGAGCTTGGCCCGCAAGGCGTCAAGTATCAAGACTTCATTCAAACTGACGCTGCCATTAATCCCGGGAACAGCGGCGGACCGCTGATGAATCTTCGTGGAGAAGTAATCGGCATCAACACAGCAATCGCCAGCAACAGCGGTGGCAACGACGGAATTGGATTCGCAATTCCAATCAACATGGTGATGCGAATCGTGAGCGACCTGGTTGATTTTGGCGAAGTCAAACGCGGCTTCCTCGGCGTTTCGCTGGACGCAAGATATTCAGCTGAACGAGCCAAACAGCTTGGCCTTGACCGGAGTTATGGCGCTCTTGTTACCAGTATCACACCAAACTCACCGGCAGCACTTTCAGATCTGCGGGTCGGCGATGTCATCCTCGAGTACAACAACCGTCGGGTTCAAGACGATTCGCATCTCGTAACTCGAGTTAGCCTTACGGCGATCGGCGAAAAAATCCCGATGCGAATTTTTCGCCGCGGCAGCTACCAAACGCTGTATGTCGAAATCCTGAATCGCGGCCAATTCCAGCGTTAGTTGGCCGACCCTAAGCGGTTGCCGAACGAGATCTGTTTGTCATTTTCAATCTGGCTTTGTGCGATTCAATCACTGATTTGATCTCACGCATGGTCTTTCGCTTTGAAGTTTTCTTTGCAGCCAAATCTTCTTTGGCTTCTTTTCGAGTCGTCAGTCTGCAAGTCTTGGCGTTGCCACGTTTGCCCACCTCTTTGGCACAGCCTGTTTTCCGCAGCACGTAAGCGATCTTTTGCGCTTCCCAACGAGGAACACCCAAGCCCTTCGCAAGTTCAGAAGTATCCCACTCCTTCGGAAGTTTGGGCAGCAACTTCTGCAGATCGAAAACGGTGGAAAACTGATGCGAATCTTGGACTTCAAGTATCTTGCGATCCTTGACCTGAAAATTTCCTTTGCGTCTCCACCGCTTTCTGCCCTGCCCCGGATAACGTATTTCCTCGACGGTGATCAGCGGAACAATCATCGTCAGATTTGGATGAGGGAAGACTTCGGTGAAGTAAATGAGTTCCTCAAAAAAGCTGAGGATCGAGCCGGTTTTGGGACTCCAGCGGGCGTCGCTAATTTGGCCATTCTTTCGCGTTAGCTTAACCAGCCGCTTGCGTGCAACGACGGGCTTCACAACATCCACGAGATAGCCCTCTTCGCACAGGTTGAGGATTTTTCGACGAATCGAAGATAGTCCGCTGCGCTGAATTTCAACCAAACGTTTCCCATTCACGACATCAATGCGATAGCGACCAAGCTTGACTTCGATGTCGGAGCCTTCATCGCGGTAGATTTCCTTCAGTTGATGATGCAGCGTGTTTTCCACAGTCGCCCGTTCTTGGCCATGAGTCTCGGATCTTCCTTTTCGTTAATTTCGGCAGTCATTACAAGCCCGAAGCGTCCCGGTTTAACTGTCATCTCGCTTAAACTGACATTCTGTGCCAATCTCATTTTTGATAGCTTTCCAACCTTCCTACACGCCGCATGTTCGCCCGTTCATCATTCGCGTTGTCCGATGCAGGATCCCAATCCGAAACTAAAACTGAGCTCTTCTCCACCGAGTGGTCGCTGGCTGATTGCTGCGATGGCGTTCTTTTTGATATCGCTGTCGTTTCTGATCGCTTCCCGACGCAACGGAGTGGATGTCGATCTGTTTCATGAGATGTGCCTGGCAAGGCAGTTCGTTGAAGACGGAACGTTTCCTCAGACCGATGCCTTTGCCTACACGCCGACCGTCGATCCGGTCGTGCATCATGAGTGGGGTACGGGAGCCATCGCTTACGGAGTCGTCGAGCAATTGGGCCTCAAGTCGAACGGCTTGATGGCGTTGAAGTATCTGTTGGTGACTCTGATCTGTTTCATGTGTTGTTTGGCAGCGAGAATTCGAGGCGCAACATGGCCGCTAATCGTTCCCTGCTTCGCGCTTGCGACGATACTCGGCGGCCAGATTGGCTACACGACGATTCGGGCTCAGCTTTTCACGATGCTATTTCTTGCGATTGAATTTTGTCTCTTGGCGATCGATCGGCAGGGAAAGAAGTGGTGGATCCTTCCATGGTTGATGCTGGTGGTGGTTTGGGCAAATGTTCATGCGGGGATTGTTGCTGGCCTTGGAATTTTTTGCTTCTACGTTGTCTTTCAAATTTGCGAACCACTGCTTGAGAAGTATTTGCCGAACAAGTCGAAAGAATCAGAGAGTAGCGAATCAAAATCTCGCGGTTCGGCATGGTATCTCGTCGGCGTCGCGGCAGCATCATTGCTGCTCTTGTTGGTGAACCCATACGGAACCGATTACCCGTTCTATCTGTTCTACGGAACGACGCTGGATCGGCCGCTGATCAACGAATGGAAACCGCTACTTTCAGCGATTAACGACACTGGGTTTCTCACGTTGCTCGGGACGTCTGTGTTCCTTGCGTTAATCGGATTCAAGAATACGTGGCGGACTCGCCCGTTCGAAGTCTTCGTCATTTTGCTGACGGCCTATCTTGCACTCAAACACGTGCGTCACCTTTCGATCTACGCAGTGACGTGGGCGTGCATCGTTCCGGCGAGCCTGCTGCATAGCTCAATCGGAAAGGAACTAACGACGATCGGCTATCGGCTCGCCAAACCTCTCGCAATTTTCGCAGCCGCTGGTGGAATCTACTGCATGGCACAGGCGGTTCAAGCGAAGTTTTGGGTGATGCAAGTTCCGGCATACACCAACGAAACGAAACCCAGTGGCATGTTGTATCCAGTCGGAGCGGTCGACTTTCTGAAAGAATCCAGGTTCAAGGGAAACTTGATGGTTCCCTTCAGCAGCGGAGCCTTCGTTTCGTGGAACCTGTACCCAGCAGTCAAAGTCAGCATCGACAGTCGCTATGAAGTCGCGTATCCGGACGGTTCGATCGAGGCATCTTTTGACTTTTACGATGCGAAGGAAGGCTGGCAGAAAACGTTGGAATCTCACGATACCGACGCCGTTTTGATCCCAAACTTCAAGCCGGTGCGAGAAAAAGTCAGCTCTTTGTCCAATTGGCACCTGCTCTACAGAGATCCGATGTTCTCGGTTTTCACAAGGCACGCGCCAGAAAGTGAACCCGTCATCACTGAACGGACCCAGTTCGAATGGGAATTTTAGGCTTCTCTGCGGCCTCTGCGACTCCGCGTTTCAAAATCTCGCAGCTTGCTATATTGATGCTATTCCATCCAACAACTTTTCGCTCTTAGACCATGACCCAAATCTACGAAGAAATCACTGATTGCATCGGCAAGACTCCGCTCGTACGCTTGCGGCGCGTTACGGATGGTTGCGTCGCCAACGTGATTGCCAAAGTCGAAAACATGAATCCGCTCTGGAGCGTCAAAGATCGTATCGGCCGCGCGATGATCGATACTGCTGAACGCGATGGCCAGATTAAGGAAGGCACAATCATCATCGAACCCACCAGTGGTAATACGGGAATTGCGTTGGCGTATGTTTGTGCGGCTCGAGGATACAAACTGCAGGTCACGATGCCGGACAGCATGTCGATCGAGCGTCGTCGTTTGCTCACGGCACTCGGTGCAGAAGTTATTCTGACGCCCGGCGCTGAGGGCATGCCCGGGGCAATTCGAAGAGCAACTGAACTGTCTGAGCAAGAAGGCTACTTCATGCCACAACAATTCAACAATCCCGCCAACCCTGAAATTCATCGCCAAACAACGGCCATCGAAATCTGGGACGATTGCGGCGGCGAGATCGACATCTTTGTCGCCGGCGTGGGCACTGGCGGAACGATCACTGGTTGCAGCGAAGTCCTCAAGGAGAAAAACCCACACCTGAAATCGATCGCAGTTGAACCCGTCACCAGCCCCGTGATTACACAGCGAAAATCCGGCGATCCATTGATGCCCGGCAAGCACACCATTCAAGGCATTGGAGCCGGCTTCATTCCAAGTATTCTGAACGTCGACATCATCGACGAAGTGTACCGCGTCAAAGACGAAGACGCCGTTCAAATGGCTCGCGACCTTGCAACCAAAGAAGGCCTTTTCTGCGGCATCAGCTGCGGTGCTGCCGCATCGGCCGCTGTCGAAGTTGCCAAACGCCCGGAGAACGAAGGCAAGACAATTATCGTGATCCTGCCCGACCTTGGAGAGCGTTACCTCTCGACCAGCCTGTATCCATCAGCATAGGTGGGTTAGCCGTTTTGGCGCTAGCTGGCTAGTGCCGCAAACGGCTAACTTAAGCGACTCCTTTAATCCGATAGTCTCCGAGGCCCGACATGCGGCAGCTTGGCTATGGCAGGTGAAAGTGATTCTGATCCAGATGCACCACTCGTCGCGAAACTTCGCCTTCATTTGAAACAGCATCGAATTCGCAACGCCAAAGCCGGTGGTGCATCTGTGCATTGCCAATCAGCGGATACCCTCGCTCATCTTCCGTCCACGATTCCATTTCCTCGACTTTGATCAACGAGAGAACGCTGGCTGGCTTGTTACCGTTGAGGGCAAGGACACCGTAGTGCCTATCAATTGCTCTTGCGATCAAGTCCTCGGCGGGTGCTGGCAGCAGTGCATTTTCCCCGGTGGTAATAGGCCCAAGAATTGAGACGGTGGCATTTGGTTTTGGCACGAAGAGATGCTGGATCAGGAACGCCAATAGCAGCGCCAGCAAGGGAACGATGATCAAAAACGTTTTCAAATTCCAGCGCATTTTAAAACCCCCGACATTCACCGATTCCAACGTACGATCCAATGATAACAAAGTCCTGCTTACAAACGAAGCAAACGTTTAGTCAGAACCTCTGCCTATCACAGCACAATCCTGTAGCACTTGTGATATGTGGCGGTGGCTTTGCCCGAACGAAAATCCAGCCTTGCCGGAACTGCCAGCCTCTGGATCCGTCGCGTAGACAGCCAAGATGGCTCGCGCCCGAGTCATCGCAACGTAGAGACTCTTCGCCAGCACCTGGAAGCCTTTCCCGACAAACTGATCCGCGCAAGGAATCAACACGACTTCTGCCTCGTAGCCCTTGAACGAATTTGGCGTTGTTACCAACACCGTGTTCGAACGACGCTGAAACGCTTGCCCTGTCTGCAGAGACAACTCGACATCAAATGGAGAAAGTCGCGGCGACAGAGCATGCTGCAGCCCTTTGGCGACATGCTTTCCGTTGTAGAGAATGCAGATGTCACTCGGCGAAACCGCTTCGGCTGTCACCAAATGAACCAGATGATCACCCAGCGTTTTAAACTGCTCATCAACCGTTGCACAAGCCTGAAAAAGCGGTGCTGGCCCACCCACTTGATTGAACGCAACCTGCAACCACGACTCGCCGCCACGCGTCACTTCCTTCAGCAAACCAAGGTCGATCAACTCGTGATGCTCCTCTGTTTCACTCAAATGATCCAACACATTGACCGCAAACTCAATGATCGGCTTCGTGGAACGAAAACTTTCTCGCATCACGGTTGATCGCCCGCGCATATCAAGCCCGTACTCTGACCATTTTGGAGTTCCCGTCCCGTAAATATTTTGAGCGTTATCGTAAAAGATGTTTGCAGCACGACTGTTTGGATCGGCTCCATCATTTTGCTGGACCAATGAAAGCAATAGCCGGAGCATCGAAGGCCCCATATCCTGTGCCTCGTCAATAAACAGAGCATTGCAGCGATCTTCGATATCGCGACCTCCGTTGCGTTCCAGAAACATCTCTGCGGCAAGATCGTAGCTAAACTGAAATTCGCGTATCGACAAACCCACCTCGGGAAGAATGGCCTCCAGCACGTCTTTTGCATGAAGTAGTGTCACGTTTTTCCAAGGGAATTTCCGCGTGGCAAACAGACCACCGTGCTGCCGGGCCTGCCAGGCGTTTTCAATCGAATCCTGCAGCAGCTTGTGCAACGAACGATTGGCATACACAGCCCAGATCCGATAGTTCTGATCCAACGTGTTGCCGATCCGT
This sequence comes from uncultured Pirellulaceae bacterium, assembly GCA_964352885.1. Taxonomy (GTDB): domain Bacteria; phylum Planctomycetota; class Planctomycetia; order Pirellulales; family Pirellulaceae; genus Mariniblastus. The sequence continues at coordinate 6,839 of CAYGUE010000095.1, read as the reverse complement.
TCGGCAGTTCGGGCAACCCAATTCGACAGGACCACCGATTTCCCACTTCCAGCGACACCGCGAATCAAACGAGGTTTCCCATCCAGATCCAATCCACTGAGACGTTGTTGCTCCTGAGACAGGATGGGATGCATTGATTTACGGGAAGCAAATTGATCGCCCAGCCGATGCTTCGGAGTCCATGCATCCACTCCTTTCGCTTGACCGTCGTTTGTCCCCTGCGAATCCATTTTCGGAAGCGATTCGATCTTGCGTGTTGGCCTTGGTTTGGACGATGTCGAACCTCGATCGACGCTGTAGTCGGCACGCGTTTCGTGCAGCGCTGCCCACTGCTGCTCCGCTTCTGAAACTTCCGCCCACGAAAAACCGGCAGCATCACGTCGCAGCGCTGCTGGCTTGAGCCAAGCCAATAGTGAACGCAAATGCGGTTCCTGCATCTCGCTGCGACTCGCCAACACGATCACTGCTTCGCGGGCACGACTCAAGGCAACGTTTACCAACCGCTGCCATTCGTGCACTGGCCAAGTCACATTCCCTGCGTTGACGGTATCGAAAATGACGATATCCGATTCCGCCCCTTGCTGGCTGTGCACCGTTGAGGCTTCCCAACTAACTGCTTTCCAGCGGGCCAGCAAGCTCGACACGGCCGTGGCCTGCGCTTTGAAAGGAGTAATAAACAACCCTCGAGCCAGCTTAAAATCGTCCTCTTCAAATAGCTTTTGCAACACGGCCGGAGTTGCTGTCCGCACCCAACTCTTGTTTGCTGGCCCGCGCGATGCCCGAATGCTGTCGATGCCAACATCTTCCTCATCCAACACGCACCAAATGACTCGTGAAAACAGTTCCACCGAACGGGGAAGCTGACTCGATCTTTCAAGAACCGGTATGGCAGTTGTCAACATGCCAGCATATTGAAATCCGGAAACCATTTCGCAAATATCAGGATGCATTCGATGTTGCTCTGAAAGCAAATGTACTCCGGGAGAATTTGATTCGATATCATCAAGGTGGCTAAGTCCGCTACTGGAGAGCCATTTTGCGTTCCGTGACGGCAGCACTCGGGCAATGCGACTGATCGGAGCAAGCTGCTTCGAATCACCAACCAGAACCACGCGATCGCTTGCCAGCAGCGACAGCGCCGCAACGGCAGCCCGGGAAATCAGGCCCGCTTCGTCGATAATGATCGTCGTGAATGGCGCTCGCGATTCGTTGACCATCTGCATCAACATTTCATCCTTAATCAACGTGACCGCCTTGAACGCCGTCGCCACGACCACCCGCACTTCGCTGTCAAAAAAGACTCGCTTGCTGCGATCAGAACACGCTTCGCGAAGCTGCTGAATCTGCATCCGCAAGACAGCACGATCCTGCCCGCTTTCCGCGGCGGTAAGTTTTTTCCCAAGCGCATCCATGCTGGCCAACAGCGAGGACTCGGTGCCCTGCAGCATATCGACCTGTTTTGCCTTTCGAAATGCCTGCCAAGCGGCTCCTTTTCCGATCCGCAATATCTGCCCGTCGTGAATCGAGGCCTGCACGGAATCGGATTGCCGCGCCGCATTGCCGATCGAAATAGCGACTGAATCCGTCGCTTGATTCGTGGTCGAAACAACCAAAATTCGTTCTGCCGGATCATGGATCGCCGCTGCGACCTGCTGCCCCGTGGTATATGTTTTCCCGGTTCCAGGCGGGCCCCACAGAACACTCCACGAAAACTGCCACCAATCCAGCAGTTCCGACAAGCTCTGCTGTGCTGCGATTTGTTTGACAGGATGAACGTCGCCGCAGGACGCATTCAAACGACGAGGCAGTTCCGATTCGCGGACCTGCTCAAAAGCATCATCGTTGTAAATTGAGTTGAGTGCCGCCAGAAATTCAAACGGCCGGACACAGAAATCTCCCGGAACCGGCGTGACTTCCGGATTGTCCAGGCTAATAAAAAGACAGCAATTTTGTTCATCAACTTCCAGAATCTCGCCTGACCACAGCGAAGATTGCTCAACAACTTCTGGAGCCGCGTAAGCCTGCGTATCGATCAGCCCGGATTCAGATCGCGGCCGAAACGCAATCGCCCCTTCCCAAGTCCAGTCAAAGTCAACCGCTCCTTCAACATGCACGACGTGCACGATCCCTCGATCACTCTCTGCAACGACGCTGACTTTTTCGCACGTCAGTTTTTTCCATTTTGAACAGTCACGATACTCTTGCCGAACTGCTCTGGCCGACTGCTCGATCAGTTCCGGACCCGCAGCAGGCAAACCCAGCGCTTCATCGAAGCTCGCAATGCGACCGGAGGAGTCCGCATGCTCAGGGTTCAAATTGGCTGGACGACGACTTGGCATGATTCCATTTTCGTTTAACGGCAATCATTGAGCAACACGATCTCTCGACTGCTAGAGAAATTTGATTTCTCCGAGCTCACATTAGAAAGGTGGTTCGAACCAGCCCGGGAGGCTGATAAATTTTACGCTACAATTTCAGGTAATCAGACTGCATCCGGGCACTAAAACACTGGGCGAATCAAAATGGAATTTTTGTGGGACGATGGCGGACGCGCTGCGAGCGGCTTTGTAGGACAAGCAGGCGATTGCGTCACCAGAGCGATTTCGATTGCCACGGGCTTGGCCTATCGCGACATCTACGATGTGCTGGGAGAACGAGTTTCCAAGTCGGCGCGTGATGGCGTGCCCGTAACGATCATGGACGAGTACCTTCGTGGTCTTGGCTGGAAATCTGTCAAAACCAGCCAGCCGTTCGAACAGGAATGGTTGCCTAGCGGCGTTTCAATCGTCCTGCTGGCCAAACCCGTCGAACATTATCGAGGCTGGCACGCATGCACCTTGGTTGATGCAACCGTGTATGACACATGGAATGCCTCCGATGACGAGTACTTGATTGAAAGGTTCTGGACGCATCCCGAGAAAACCACGGCTACTTGGAAACGCGAGCGCGAGGCGAATGGTGCTGGTGAGGAAAACTCAGGAGACGGGCTCACTCAGCTCAAGTTTCAAAAGATTATGAACCGGCTGCGGGCCTTGGAAAGTACTTCTTCGAATCACGCATCGACTGAGGGCGAGAAACGCAATGCCTTGAAGATGATGCAAACGTTAATGCTACGTCATAATCTTGGTTGCGAAGAGATCGTGGATGGCGAAGTCCGTAGCAGCCTGTCGATGACGAGGATGGCCTGCCCGCTCAATGGTCGCCGGGCTTGTACTTGGGAGAAAAACCTGGCGGCGTATTTGACCGCCGAGATTTTCCCAACGGTTTCCTGGTATAGCGATCGCTGCAAGAATCGAACGATGGTCTGGTTTTATGGTTTGCGAGACGACGTGCAAAATATCATCGCGTTATATCAAGAAATGCTGGTCACGATCGCGACGGCGGCAGTGTTGCTATATGGCGGATACAGTCGCACCAAGGGCGCTTCGTATGCCGAAGGCTATGTCCAGGGTTTGCCGAGGAGCCAACGTGACATGTCGTCGGTGAAACGCATTGGCGATGTGAGCGACGACGCCGATGGTGGGGCCGAAAAACAACTTTCCGTGGCTCAGCTGCAAGCTTCTCAATCGCAGTCGCTGGCGATTTGCAAAGCGGCGAATCGCTGGTTGGAAATCGAATGCAATATTCAGATTGTATCCAGCAGCGGCTACGGCCGTGGAGGGCACGACCCAAATGCAGCGGCCCAGGGAACCGAACACGGCGCGAAGCATGACGTTCGCGCTGCCTCAGGTCGCAAACGCATCACGAATTAGTATTAGCGGTCGATCCAACCTGAGTTGACGGGTGCCAAGCCTTACGCCTGCGTAAGCATGCACACGCAAGCGTGAAGCATGGCACCCACGAGAAACTGGTCAAGTCAGCTCCGATGGAAAACTCGCTCGCCCAAGCAAGAACCGCACAACTCAGCTTATTCCAAGAATTTCCGAGTCCCCACGACGGCCGTACGCCATGGTGCCGGATAGCCTTCAGCCGTCTTACTCGAATCGTCAGGATCAAGAAATTCCGCAAGACTGTGAAACGTCATGAACTCCGTCATGCGTTGCTCTTCGCTCGTGACCGGACCATGCGAGATCACTTCGACATCCTTGAAACCTGCGCGGCGAACCCAATTCACCAGGCAATCCTGAGTCGGCACGAAGTAAACGTTACGAGCTTTCGCGTAGCGGTTTTCCGGAAACAGAGCCATTGATCCGCCGCCAGGAATGCTCTGAGATTCAACGATTGCTCGTCCGCCAACAACCAGGCTGTTTCGCAAGTCTCGCAAAATCTGAACCGGGTTGCGCTGGTGGTAAAGAACGCCCATGCACAGCGCGATGTCAAAACAACGATCGAAGACGGGCAAATCCTCGGCGCCCAATCGCTCGTATTGCATGTTCGGCAGCCGTAGGAATCGCTGCACCATCTCAAACAACAGATAAAATGGAATCGACGGATCGATTCCAACGATCAGCTCCGGATTCATCGCCGCGGCACGAAACATGTAATACGCGTTGCCGCAGCCAACGTCCAGAATTCGCTGTTTGGAAAGATCTCCCAACACCGGCGCGATACGGTCCCATTTCAAGTCTGATCGCCATTCGGCATCGACCTCGAAATCAAAAAACCTCCAAGGCCCCTTCCGCCAGGGATGAAACTGGCGAATGGCAGCTTCCAACATCGCGAACTGTTCATCGTTGAGGTCCGACCGTTTTCCGATCCAGATATGATCGCTATCAAAGTCAAATTTAAGCGGCTGCGGAAAATCATCTGCAGTCGGAAGCAGATCGATAACTCGCTTCAAATCGACTCCGCGAGGCAAATCGAGATCAGGAAGTCGAATTTTTCTCTGTTTGCGGACTTCTTCCATGTCCACATTTGGTGATAATTGCTCCAACAAATCGGGGCGTTCCCAAAACAGCATCAAAAATTTTCCGTGGCGGACCAGTGGCTCAAATCGATCGACTCTTCAGCGAAATCGATCCCGACTCAGGCACGTTTTCATTCGACAAAAACGTGGCTCGAGTGTTTGATGATATGATCTCGCGCAGCGTCCCGCTATACGCCGACGTGCAACGCAGCATTCCCATGCTTACCGGGTTACTGGGGCACGACCCGATTCGAGTCATCGATTTGGGGTGTTCAACCGGGACGTCGCTGATACACCTTTCTGCGATGCTGCCCAAACGGAACCTTGAATTGATTGGCGTCGACAATTCGCAGGCGATGTTAGATCAGTGCCAACAGAAGTTGGAATCGCTCGATTTGCCGCATCGAATCGAGACCGTTTGCGACACAGTCCAGTCATTCGAGTTCGAGAATGCTTCGGTCGTACTGATGAACTACACCCTACAGTTCGTCCCGGAAGCGGACCGCCCTGCCCTGCTGCGTCGGATCTGCGATTCGATTCGTCCGGGCGGATTTCTGCTGATCAGCGAGAAAGTGGCCCACGAGCAGCCAGCGATGGATGACGCGCTAGTTGAGCTTTATTTCGAGTACAAGCGTCGTCAGGGCTACAGCCAGCTGGAGATCTCTCGCAAACGGGATGCTTTGGAGAACGTTTTGATCCCATTGACGACCGACCAGAATCTACAACTGATCCATGACGCAGGGTTTGCCAAAGCCGAAGTGTTGCTGAAATGGTTCAACTTTGCCACGTTTTTATGCCGGATTTGATCCGTCATTCCCTTAATAAAAACGAACCTTTTATCGCGTTGACCATACTGCAAGGTAGGATTAAAATCCTGCTCGCGTAAACACGGTGGCTGTAGCTCAATTGGTTAGAGTACTGGATTGTGATTCCAGGGGTTGGGGGTTCAAGTCCCCTCAGCCACCCTTCTTTTTTTCGCTCGTTTTCCGGGGTTTCTTGGCAATTCTGGCCCCCATCGGCAATGTCGGCTTGTAACCGAAATACCCCACACCCATCGCCCTGAAAGGCAACACAAAACACAACCCGGTTCGCAATGCCCTTTCAGGGCGACGTTCGCGTGGGAACGCAATTCACGGGGCGGCGCTCGTTCCTCGCTGTGCCCCCGGGCTATCTTGTGATGGACCCTCGGCCCGGACGCGCGTGGGGCGTGCGCGTGCGCATCCCCGCCGCATTTTGATGTTACGAACCGCGATCCCACCGTCAGCGCATTTCGGCCTGAAAGGCCTCAACAAGACAGCCCGGGGCACAGCGCAATCGGCGAGGCCGATGCAGCGCCGCCCCGGGAACACCCACAACCCCACATCCATCGCCCTGAAAGGGCAACACAAATCACAATCCGGTTTGTAATGCCCTTTCAGGGCGACGTTTGCGGGGGGCGCAATTCACGGGGCGGCACTCGTTCCTCGCTGTGCCCCGGGCTATCTTGTGATGGACCTTCGGCCCGGACGCGCGTGGGGCGTGCGAGCCCCCGCCGCACTTTGATGTTGCGAAACGCGATCCCACCGTCAGCGCATTTCGGCCTGAAAGGCCTCAATAAGACAGCCCGGGGCACAGCGCAATCGGCGAAGCCGATGCAGCGCCGCCCCGGGAACACCCACAACCCCACATCCATCGCCCTGAAAGGGCAACACAAATCACAATCCGGTTTGTAATGCCCTTTCAGGGCGACGTTTGCGGGGGGCGCAATTCCCGGGGCGGCGCTCGTTCCTCGCTGTGCCCCGGGCTATCTTGTGATGGTCTTTCAGCCCGGACGCGCGAGGGGCGTGCGCGTGCGCATCCCCGCCGCATTTTGATGTTACGAACCGCGATCCCACCGTCAGCGCATTTCGGCCTGAAAGGCCTCAACAAGACAGCCCGGGGCACAGCGCAATCGGCGAGGCCGATGCAGCGCCGCCCCGGGAACACCCACAACCCCACATCCATCGCCCTGAAA
>CAYGUE010000094.1:21012-26833 GCA_964352885.1 uncultured Pirellulaceae bacterium | reverse complement strand
GTAGTCGTTCACTGAAAAATCTCCCGGTGAGCCGTTGGCAACAAGAACCGACCAAAGACCTCGGACCTGAGGCTGCAGAGCTTCCGACGGAATCCAGAACCCAGGCTCATTGCTCTCAAGTGCGAATTCGATTCGAACCGTCTGGCCATCGACGAGGCCGGATTGGTCAGCGTTATCGACGCTAACGATAACTTGCTGTGTCCGCGTTGAGCGATCGAGTTTCGGTTGGACTTGTCTGATCGTTCCGTTGTAGACTTGGTCGCCGTCGGTAAACGTTAATTTTCTTCTGGGTAAAAGGTGTTTGGCGATCGATGGTGCCGTGCCAAAGCGGACTTCCAGTTGATCGGTCTCCACAATTTCAAGTACTGGAGAACCTCGCTGCGGAAGGCTTCCCTCATCCACGAACCGCTTGGATATGCGTCCCGAGAATGGTGCAAACAGCTCTGTTTGATCCAGACGCGTTTTGGCTTGGTCGACCGTCGCATTGATGACTCCGAATGCGCCACGTTGGGCTTCGATTTGTTCTTTGCGAGTTCCCGCCACCAGTTCATCCAGCTGCTGCTGTGCAGAATCAACTGATGCCTCCATCGCGACGGAATTGTATTTGGCGGCATCGAACTCCTGCGCCGAAGATGCTTTGGATCGGCTGAGGTTCGTTTGGCGTTGAAAGTCGGCCTTCGCGAGTTCCGATTGGGCCTTGAGCTGTTCCAGTTCGGCGCGGGCGGATTCAATCGTTTCAGGGCGAGGGCCCTTCTCCAGTTCCGCAAGGACGGCTCCTGTTTGACGCGAGCGAGCGACGGCAGCGTTGTACTGAGCCGACAGAGCCGCTCGATCCTGACGCGCCAAAAGTTGCCCCTTTGAGACGTAGTCCCCTTCATCGACAAAGATTTCGTCAACGCGTTCGGTCGCCTGGAAAGCCAAAGCACTGGTTCGGCGGGCGACAACCGTCGCCGTGTACCGTTGTGGCATCACGGATGAGGCCGAATGATTCATCATCATCACGGCAACCGGCTGCAAGTGAACTCCGCTGGAGTCTTGCATCTCCGTGTTCGATTGGGAGGATCTTTCGTTGCTTTGTTGTTGATACCAGATTGCCGCAGCGATCCCGACGATCGCAACAACGAACCAGATTGCATTTTTTGAGTTCAGCATTGGTTTCTTACCGCGGCTTCAGATGGTTTTTGAATTTCCGGTTGCGGAATGTGGTAGCGCAGCTTCTTCAGGAAAAACGGACCGGCAGGTTTTCACGATCTGATCACCGTGTTCTTCGGCTGACCAGATCGGTTGCCAATCGTAACCATTGAGCATGTTTAGCGATCCCATTCGTACGGAACGATGAATCGAATCGATGCCGATGTCTTTTAGTGACGGGCTGGTCATGTCGATGACGTAGGAGCCATAGGTCAGCGCCCAGAGTGACAATGTCATTTCTTCTGGATTGATTCCACCGCTTAGCTTCAAGTCGCCGTCTGCGATACCGCTGCGCACGATTCCTGCGACCAATGCCATGCATCTGTGTTCGTGTTTCCGCATCAGCTCTCTGCGTTCTTCCGTGCAGCGATCCCAAATCGCGGAGTGGCGAACAATGCTCTCGACCAGAAAGTGCAACGGATAATTCCGCCGATAGATTTCGCAAGCAACGCCGACGGCCAGCATGCGTTCTCGCGAGCGTCCTGTGCTCGTTGACGCAGCGTCAAACATTTCCTGACGCTTGTTGATTGCTGTGACCGCCATCGAAAGCAGCAGCTCTTCGCGGTTCGGGTAGTGGTTGTAGATGGTGCCTTTTGCGGTGTTTAGCTCTTCGGCCAAGCGCTCCATCGAAAGCGCAGCAAACCCCTCAGTGAGAAGTATTTGACCGGCCGTCGCAATCAAATGCTCCTCACGAAGCTCGATTTCTTCTTTTTTTGTAGTCTTTTTTGCGTTCATGACTGCGTTTCTGACCGTGCGTCAATTTATCAGAGACTTTACCGCAAGCATCGGAAAGTGTTCAGTGAGAAATTGACAAAAAGTCAAAAAGTCGCAGAAGTGCCAATCGGTTCGAGCGGCTAGATGGCAGGAGAAGAGGGCTTTCAGCCGGAGTTTGCCGCTATTTCTTCCCAGTCCATGATTCGAGCACCTTGTTGGAGGTTTTCTGCTCAATGCGAATGAAGTGGTCGCGGATCTGAGGGAAGATGTTTGCGGTCGTTGTCTCGATTTCGAGATCGGTGTCGTCTTCTTTGGGCATGTGACAGTCGATGCAGTTCGACGCGATCTGCATTCCACTTTCCGGAAACTGACCGCAGTCTTTGGGTTCATGGCATTTCATGCAGCGATCTGAAAAGAGCTTCAGGTTCCCGTGTTCATTCTGGTGCGGGTTGTGGCACGTCGCGCAATTCATGGAATCGGACTCGGAGTAGCATTTACTTTTTACAAGCCGCGGATGTTGGTTGGCCGTGTGCACACTACCGCCTGAGTTGGGCTCTTTGAAAAATCGTTTGAAATCGCCAAGTGAATCGCCGGGACGAAACGCGAAAGGTGACTGGAGGGTTGCGCTGGCGCCGGAGTGGCACTGACCACAGATGTCGTTCATTCTTTCCCGAGGCAGATCATTCGGGTGCACAATAAACTTTGCGGAGTCAGCGTCAGGGTTCTCGCGATGGAACTTGACATGAGATTCCGCAGGGCCATGACATCGCTCGCACGTGACGCCCAGAATCATCTTTTCTTTTTCAACCAGATTGATTCTCCGATCTGCAAACTTAACCAGTGTCGCGTGGCAAGCCATACAAGCCTCCTGGATTGGGCGCGCAAAGTTAGCGAGGCCGTCCGGATAGCCAGGGCTATTGATCCAACCGCTTTTGGCGAACCATGAGACTGGAAGTTGGAACAGAAAGTCGTCTTGCCAGTAGAGATAAGTTTGCCCCATGTTCCCTGATCCGGTCACGATGTCGAATCGGCATTTGTGCTCGTAAGTTTTCTCGTTCTCATCAACGAGTAGTTTCTGAAAGTACTCGCCTTCTTCAGCAGCGAGTTCATACCGAAAACCTGGTTGTTTTGTCTTCATCTCGCTCTGTCCCGGATCAAAGGAGCCAAGAATGGAGGAAGCGTTGGCAAACGCAGACGTTTTGTAGTGAGCGGTCTGAACGAATCCCTCGTAGTATTCTGAGTGACATTCCTTACAGCTATCGGGGCCAACGAATCCCTCTTGCCGGTTAAATTTTGGCTTGCTGCCAAATTCGCCGGTGTCGAACTGTTGCGGCAGCAGGGCAACGCGTTGCCCCTGTTCCGTATTTTGCAAGGTGTAAACTCGGTCCGAGACTAAGTACGCTTCCGGGGTGATGTACTTGACGACATTTTCAAGTCTCTCAACGGATCGGTTATTGCCGTTGGGCGCGAGCAAATAAGCCGCGATGATTGCGATGAGGATGGCGGCGATCGCCAATGCGATTTTGAATTTCATGATAGGTTTTCCTGCCTGCTACCAGGTTTCGATCTTTTCCGGGAGTTCCGTTCGCGACGATGGCTTTCTGGTCCGGAAAACGAACCAGCCAATGACACCGACGGCAATTGCGATCGACAACAGGATCGCACTGAGCAGCGTGTCTAGCTGACCGCTGCTTGAAGCAACCTTGGTCACCGAAGAAGCCATAATTAACGGGCTGGGTTGCCCGTCCAAGCCAGAGTTTTCGGTGCGCTGGGAGGGGTAGGACCAGATTCGATAAAAGAATCCGCTGTACTGAAAAATATTGCCTGCGATTGATTCGGAGTCGTGACCATCGGGCAATTCCAGGACGCACACGGTGACAGGAAAAGCATTTCGATAAACTTCAGGATCACCGTCGCGCGTGGCTACCTGGATGGGCCGCCCATCCAGGTCCGGGAAAACCGTCAGTTGGTACCAAGTGTCAGTGCCCAGTAATTCGATGGCCTCAGGGGAGGTTACTTTCACAGGAATGCATTGCCGGACGCGACCTTGGATCGAAGTTGCTTTGCCGACGCTATCGATCGGCTTTCGTAGCATCGTAGCGAAGTTGACTTTTTCGGACATTGTTTCCGGTTTCAAACGACTGCTCGCTGCAAGCATTTGCCAGAAGCAAGTTGCTTCGCGGGTGCCCATGGGTTTTCCCTTACGAGCCTTCACAACGTCCAGCAATGCAATGTCGACGCCCTCATTTGAGAGCGCAAGCTTTGCAGCGTCGATTCCGAGGGCTTCGTTTTCTTGGTCCGGTTTCCATTCGAATCGTCTAGCAATAAAAACGGGAAGAGGTTCCTGTAGGTTTCCAAACTCAATGGGCCCAAGGCCGAGTTTCCCAAGAAAGAATCCATCGAATCGGATCGGCTGTGGAGTGGGCAGGGTTTCGTTTGTTGGCCACGTCGAAACGGTGGATCGGGAAAGTAAAATGAACTTGCTTCCGTCTTTGGTCTCGCATTCCGCGATGAAAAATCCGTTGAGGAAGTTTATGGCATCACTTTCCTCGAAATCAAAGCTGTGGATGGAAAGCACGGAAGCTTCGAGACCGAATGGTTGAAAAGAATACTGTTCAGGCGACGATTCTATTTGCTTCAGCGAGATGTTCTTTGTTCGGTTTGCCCACTGTCGCAGTACGACTGGATCAACCGTGCCCGTTCGATACAGGAGCTTTTTGAATTGCGTGTTGGAAGGATTGAAAATCTCAAGATCCTTGACTGCGGCAATGTCTTGATCCGTCATGCCCGCCAGTTCACGCGGATTCTCTTCTTGGCTCAGCAGGATCTGAGCTGGGAAAGTTAGAACCAGAACGACTAACATAATTAACGCGATACGATTCACGAAAGCTCCTCCAGTCTCTCCGCCACTGACTTGATATCCGGATCTTCGCCGAGCGAATCCAGATGTCGGTCGATTGCCTCTTTGTACTTGCCGCCGGGACGGGGCAGTCGCATTTGGTCGGATCTGTGGATCAACATCGCTATCGCGAACGCAATTCCCATCACCGCCAGAATGCTAACGATGATTGTCGTCGCTGAAGGTGTCCACGTGGCTTCGGCGATCGGGTTGGTTTTTTGAATGACTGAAAGCGTATCGGCTAGGATCAGCGGGCAATGATTTCCCTGCGATTGGGCATCCACGTAGGATCGCACTTTATAAAAGTAGCCTTCTGATTCGATTGAGACGTCAAAGTTGGAGAATCTGTCACCGACACTAAGCGAATCTGGTTTGTTCGCCGTGTAGATGCACCAAACTTCATCGGATCCGCGCGAGTTTCCGATCCACCATTCATACCAGACTCCCTGATTCCGAAGTGGGCCGTGGATGCCGGCTTCTTTTCTGCGCCCCGACAGGAGCTTGCCGCGAATGCGAATGGGCTTGAATCGCCAGACGTCCGCTTGCGCGACCAGTTGCACAGGAGAAACATTCTCCACCGACTCATGTTTCTGTTTGTCGAGCACGTGTCCCCAAAACCGAAACCATGCTGGCCTATCGGATTTTCGGCTGGGCGAAGTGAAGTCATCGAGTTCACCAAGCAGCAAGGGGTCGAGCGTTTTGAAAAGCTCACTGATTGCAGATTGCTGGCTGATCGTCACGTCCTCGCCCCGGGCAATCGATAGCAGGCCAGGTTTGAGTTTTGAGTTCCAAGACTCGGGGAAGTTTTCTCGGACCGGTTTCGCTTCCGCGATCGCATTTGCAAGCGGTTCAAAATCTGCCCAATTGACGTCACGTTCGGCGAGTGGCTTCTGCGATAACTGAATCAGCTCAACGAGCGCTGTTTTGTCTTCTGTCTCAAGCGAATCCCACAGTTTTTTCCAGAATTGAGCTCGGGCAACTTCCACGGCGTCATTCTGCAATGCGTTTGAAGAGGCG
>CAYGUE010000094.1:0-21002 GCA_964352885.1 uncultured Pirellulaceae bacterium | reverse complement strand
GAAGAGGCGTTGCCGGTAGCGAGTGTTCCAGCTGCCAATTCGTTCGCAAGTCCGTCTTCCGATTCAGATTCGTGACTGAACCCGTCTAATTGAATCGCGGAGACGTCGGTGGCGATGTTCCGGTCGAAGCCCATCCACATCCAATTCGCTGGTTTGCGTGCTTCCTGCATGAGGATGACGACAAGCATCAACATCGCAAACAGAACGTACAGTTTACGCCTGACCGCGCGGGTGTACGCTTTCACTGAAGTCGCAGGGTTTCCTTCGACAGCTTCGGCCAGCAAGTTGATGCGTGGCGAATTCTGATTTGGTTCTGACATTTCTTTTGCCTAGATGTGCGGCTCTACCGGGATTTTACCCTACGGTCCTCACTTTTGCCCGAGACGTTTTAAAAATGGCGGACGATACCTTAACTTTCGGGCACTACAATCTAGAATGAACAATTGGAACAGAGAATGTCAGCAACGGTTCAGGCATGATGGAAAGCTGTAGAAATATCCGCGATCATTGGATTCGCGCGCTTGCGGTCCTCTTTTTGACGATCCCCGCGATGTTGGTGTCTTGCCCTGAAGCGTGCGCCGATGAACCGGCTGAACGTTTCCTTCAAGCGTTACGAGATCGCGGCTATTTTGATGTTGCGATTCACTATCTCGATGGTGCTGCCGCCTCCGAATCCGTTCCGGAAGCTTTCAAAAGACGGATTACGTTCGAAAAAGCTCAGCTCCTGATTGATAGCGTCGGCGGGATTCGCAATCCCGAGAAGCAGGAAGAACGGCTCGATCAAGCCGACACGTTGCTGACTGAGTACTCGACGTCCGTTTCGGATCCGCTTGAATCAACCGAAGTCCTGAAGTTTCAGGCAAATGTGAGGTACTTCCGCGGGCGGAATTATTTGAATCAGGCGAACACAGGAAAAGGGTCTGCAGATCGAGTGAAAGAGCTGTTTGTGCTCGCGCGGAAAATGCTCGGCGAGGCAGTTCCAAAGTTTCGCGACGTGCAAAAGTCTCAACGCGATCAAATCGAGAGTTTTCAGATCGACCCGGAAGACCCGAAATCAGACGAAAAGCTGCGAGAGCTTCAGGCCAGCTATGTCGACACGCGGTTGAAGATTCCTGTCGCGATGGAGAAGTTTGCATTGACATATGGTGACGACGCGGCCAACCGAAAAGCCAAACTGGTCGAAGCCGGCACCGAGTTCGAAGCGGTCGCCAAACTTTATGATCAACGTTTCGTTCAAGGGCAGATGGCGAAGGCGTTTGCGGCGCGTTGCTTCCAACAGGCCGCTGACTACGTAAAGGCTTCGGAATTGCTGAAGGAAGTTTTCGACTATCCGAGCCCGCCCAAGATGCTGGTTCAAACCGGTCTGAACGTTGGCGTTGCGATATGGCCAAACCTTGAGCCATACCCGGCGATGGATGTTATCAGAGCGGCAGACCAACCGGTGAGCTTACTCAATCGCCGTGAGAAAACGGACCCTGCGTGGTTGCGAATTCAACTGGAGTTGGCTCGTGCAAAGTTTGAACATTCGGTTGCAGTGAAGGCCCAAGATTCAACGGCGGCAGCAAGTCTCAAACGCGAAGCGTCACGCATGGCTCGCGAAGTTGCTCGGAAAAAGAATCCGCACAGTGAGTTGGCTGCTGAGATGCTAAGCAGTTGGGGCATTGAGATGGAAGCCGCAGGTGATGAGCCTAAAGCTGTGATTGCAGGCACGCCAGCGACGTCGTTCGATGATGCAAAGCAAAAAAGTAAAGATCTGATTGCCCCGTTGTCTGAGCAGCTTAGAGAAGTCGCGACGGCGAAACGGAAGCTTGCGACGATGTCCGACATTGCCGCCAAATCGGACCAGCAGTTGGCGGTCGACAAGCTTGAGACCGCGATCAATCGTCGCGCTGATCAGGCGTTGGGCATGTTGACTCAGGCCGTTCAGTTTTCTGACAAAGAAACGCCTCGAACGGAGATGAACAATGTTCGCTACTTACAAGCATATTGTTACTTTGCGAAACAACGTTTTGCCGAAACTGCCGTCATTGGAAGGTTCCTGCTGGAAAAATATCCGACAATCGAGTGGAGTCAGCAGGCGGCTGGCCTGATGGTCCGAGGATATGAACGGATGTTTGATACGACCACGGACGATGTTCGGGCGACGGCGAAACGAAACGTTATCGAATCGGCTTCGTCGATGATGGACGTGTGGCCCGATTCGAATGAATCTTCCTCAGCGGCCATTTCCGCGACGCGAGTCGCTGTGATCGACAATGACTTTGACGCAGCGAATCGGTTCTTCGAGCGTATTCCTGCGAGTTCTCCAACGCGAAGCGAGTTGGCTTCAAGGATTGGCCAGCAGATTTGGAGTGCGCGCAAGACTGCTGCGAACGAGCAGCAGAGACTGGAAAAAACAAAACGGGCGAAGGAGTTTCTGGCGGTTGCGGTAGAAAATGTTGACCCTGCGACGATGGATTTCTCAACCGCCGTCGCAGCGCTCTATCACGTCGATGCCTGTCGCGAGTCGGGGGACCTTGATCAGGCCGTTTTGCGAATTGATGGCCTGCTGCAAAACCTTGACTCAAACGAAGCGATTAGCAAGAGTACAAAGTTTCGCCAATCGGTCTACAACGCGTCGCTCAATGTTTACCTCGACGCCTTGGGGAGCAAACCGAATGCCGAAAGTTGGATCAACAAAGCAAAAGTCGTGATCGAAAAAATGGGAGCGGAGGCAGCTGGCGATCCAGCCGCGCTTAAGACGGTCAGCGGTGTTTACAGGAAAGTTGCTCGTGATCTCAAAGAGCAATTTGAATCGCTGCCAAATTTAGCTGATAGGCAATCCTTTGCTGACTCGCTCAACTCGTTCTTCGCTGGTATCGGCTCCGTCGCTAAGGACGGCAAGACACGATTGTGGGCTGGTTCGACATTGTTGGGTATCGCTGAGTCTTTAAAGCTCGAGGGCGGCGGTGACAAAGCGAAAGTGCTTTCCAACCAGGCGATTGAATTGCTCGAAGCCGCCAAGCAGTCAGGCTTCGCTGGCGACAAAGGATTAGAGCTAAACTATCAGCATCAGCTTGCGTTGGCTCAACGCGGGAGTGGCGACTACGAAGCTTCCGTTGCAAGTTTTGAGAAAATTCTTGAATCATCGAACGGGCTCAACCTCCAAATCGATGCGGCGAAAACGCTTTTGATGTGGGGCATTGAAAAGAAAAACACCAAGGCCTTGACCAGTTCAATGAATGGGCGTGGCGACTATCGCGATCCGAAAACCAAGAAGGCGCGGAAGCGAATTTGGGGCTGGAAAATGTTGGTTAGTCTCACACGAGGCAACGAAAAACTCCGCGAGCAATTTCGCGAATGTGAATACTACTCCGTGCTGTGCCGTTTTCGATACGGTGAAATTGCCAATAGCAGCAAAGCCATTGAAAGTGCCCTGAGCGAGCTTCGAAAAGCGCTCATACGGTTTGATGACTTGGCGGTCGGGGCATGGAAGAAAAAATACGATCAACTGCTGATAGATCTTGAGGCGGCAAAGAAATAACATGAACATGAAAACCAATTCGTTTCAAATTTTCCTGTGTGGACTGCTGGTCGTATCGCTGGCTTCGTCCGCGAGTGCCCAGAATGACGCGCTCTATCGCATCAAGAAGTCTGGCAAGTCATCCAAGCAGATCGGGAAGATTCAAGAGATTTCCGCGCTGTCGGTGACATTCGATGGTCGGTCCGGCCCGGAGAAAATTCCCGTTTGGGAAATCGAAAAACTGGCAGCCGGCAATGAGCCCTCTGAAGTAGAAAAGGCTCGTGATCGGATCGAAGACTCGCGCTTTGACGAAGCACTTGAACTGCTTGACCGGGTCAAGCTCGGAGGCAATCCAATTACCGACGGTGAAGTTGGATTCTATCGTGCTTTGGCGATGACCGAGATGGCGTTTTCTGGCGGGAGCGTGAGCGCCGTCGATGCGGGCGGAGAAATGAACAAGTTTCTTAAAGCCAATACAAACAGCCATCACATCGTTCCGGCCACCGAGATGATGGGACGGCTCGCGATGGCCGACGGCAAACTGGACTTTGCCAGACAACAGTTCGAATCGCTAACGAAATCTCAATGGCCAGAATATGTTGCCAGAGGTTACTTCATGTCGGGCGAATCGCTGATGCGACAGGACAGGTTTCCTGAAGCCGCTGCTGCATTCGAAAAGCTGCTTGCACTTCCAGCGAACGATGACATGACGCAGCGATACAAGCAGCTTGGGCAATGTCAGAAAGCGAAAGTTGCAGCGATGACAGGTGGTGATACGGCTGCATCAATAAAAACGCTCGAAGCGATCATTAAGCAGGAGAATCCGGACGACAAGGAACTCTTTGCCTATGCCTACAACGCGTTGGGAAGTTGTTACCTAAAATCAAATGATCT
This sequence comes from uncultured Pirellulaceae bacterium, assembly GCA_964352885.1. Classification (GTDB taxonomy): domain Bacteria; phylum Planctomycetota; class Planctomycetia; order Pirellulales; family Pirellulaceae; genus Mariniblastus. The sequence continues at coordinate 16,606 of CAYGUE010000094.1, read as the reverse complement.
TGCGGAGGCTCAGGAGAAGTTTCTGTTCACGCATCTCCTATTTGATACCGAATCTAACCCTCATGCAGAGGCCGTTTACCAGTTGGCTAACATCTGGACGAAGCAAAAGCAGACCGATCGTGCGGCAGAAGTCAGACAAATTCTCAAGACTCGGTACCGCAATACGTGGTGGTCCAGCCAACTCAACTGATAATTTGTGAGCGCAGGTTCACGAATCAGATCGCGACAACTACAATTAAATCAAGCACCTTGGCAATTTAGCTTGGGTGAATTCCTTCCCCAACAAACGTGATGCCTCGATGGAGAAAACACGAATGCCGCGGTTTCAGTTCAAATTTTCGCAACGTCGAGTGTTCATACTGACGTTTCTGTTCGCGTTTCTCGCACTCGCATTTTCCCCCATCGGAATCAACGAAGCGACTCTCTTTGCCCAGGCGGCTGCCGAAAGTGGTGCTGCTTCAACCGAACAGGATTCGCTCCTGACGTGGTTGTTGAAAAGTTTGGGGTTTGAGTACATCATCGTCTTCTTGGCGCTTTCATTTATTCTTGTGGCGCTGTTCATTCTGAACATCCTCGCCGCTCGACGTGAGAGTGTTTGCCCTGCCGAATTGGTCGCGACTTTCGAATCACAGCTCGACGGCAAGCAATACCAGGAAGCTTACGATCTGGCGAAGACCGACGAGTCCTTTCTGGGCACGGTTCTGTCGGCTGGATTGGCTCGACTTTCCAGCGGCTACCCGCAAGCCGTTGCAGCGATGCAGGAAGCGGGCGCCGATGAGAGCATGAAAATGGATCACCGTTTGAGCTATCTCGCACTCATCGGAACGATCAGTCCCATGATTGGACTTTTCGGAACGGTTCATGGCATGATCGAATCGTTCTACGAAATCGCCAACGGTGGAGGAACGCCAGACCCGAACAAGCTTGCTGAGGGTATCTCGACCGCACTTTTGACGACGTTGATTGGTTTGGCGATCGCGATTCCTGCGATTGCGGGCTACAACATTTTGCGGAACCTTGTTCAGCGCAGAATCCTCGAAGTGAGTGCCACCAGTGAAAATCTGATGGGTCGCTTTGAAAAAGTTGGCAACAAGAAATAGTCTTCACGATTTCAAGCCATGAAGTTCAATAAGAGAAAAAGTACTGAGATCCTCGAAGGCGATTTGACGCCGATGATCGACATGACGTTTCAGTTGATCGCCTTCTTTATGTTGCTGATCAACTTTTCGGAAGTCGATCGTGCTGAGGATATTGTGTTGCCAAAGAGCGTGCTGGCGACGCCGCCGACGGAACGTCCGGACTATCAGATGATTTTGAATCTTGATCCCGATGGCTCGGTTGTTTTTGCAGGCCAACGCGTTGAGCAAATCTCTCTGATGTCGCCTATTTTGGTGCAGGAAATTAACAATGCCCGTCGCAGCCGCGTCAGTGTTGCTGCTCAAGATATTGCCGTCATCATCCGTGCTCACGAAGACACGCCGACGGGAGTCGTGCAGGAGCTGATTGGAAAATGCCAGTCCGAGAGCATGGAAAACTTCAAGTTCCGCGTCAAGGATGAGGCGTACTAGATGAAATACGAACCGACTGAAAATGAAGACATCAAGCTGAACATGACGTCCATGATCGACATTGTGTTCCAGCTGTTGGTGTTCTTTATTTTGACCTTCAAAGTCGTCGTCCAAGAAGGCGACTACAACGTTCGTATGCCGTTGGCAGCGATCAACAATGAAGAGTCGATGGACGAAGATCCTCCGGAACTGATCCGGGTCATGCTTCGCGCCGGCGAGACCGGAGCCATTAGTACGATTGAGGTTGATGACGAAGTCGAAGTCAAAACATTGGCGGGCGACACGACCGAAGAGCTCTACCGTCAGTTAAATGACTACATTGACGCAAAAGTCTCAGCTGGCGATAACCCCGAAGAGGGCGCCGACACAGAAGTTGAGTTCGACATCGACAGTTCGCTCAAGTACGGCTACACCGTCCGAGCCATCGAAGCTGTCTCCGGCAAGCAATTGGCTGATGGCAATGTGAAGAAGCTGATCGGGAATATCAAGCTGAAAGACAACTCGCAGTAGGCTGAGTGTCGAGCTGGCCTTCGCGTTTCGAGATTCTTACTCACCGCCAAGTTTGAATGTCTTCACATCGATTGGCACGAGCTCATTTTGTCCCTCGATCACTTCATAGTGTTGATCGAAGACCACATTTGAAAACACTTGTGTGGTGTCGGTTGTAGGCCAATAGACTTCCAGTTGTTCCAGTTTTTCGGCCGCTCCGAGTCCAACCGTTTGCCTCAGCGGACTGGCGCCGAAGCTTCCGCCGCTGTTAACGAACCGATAGATCTTCCGAGTCTTTCCCTCCTCGGTCACAACCGCACAGATTCTTGCTCCGATCGCTGAGCGGTTGGATTCTGTCCCGGTCAAGCGAAGCGTGATCCAGTGGTTACCCAGGCCCGGGTTTTCGTAAAGCGCGTCATTGAAACGGTCCCCGGGAAACGCGCCGCCCATTTGCTCAAACACATCTTGATCACCATCGTGATCAAAATCGGCAAACGCGACGGCGTGTCCTTTTTGCAAGTGCCCGAATCCGCCCGCTGTCGTGATGTCGACAAATGCTTTGCCAGCTTTGTTGCGATACATCACGCTGGGCATCACGCTTGCGTAATCGGGATAGCCGGTTCCCAAATAGAAATCAAGGAAACCGTCGTTGTCGATGTCGCCGAAGTTCGCGCCCATACTCGCGTCGGGCCGCGTCAAACCAAACTCGCGGGTTACGTTTCTGAACTTGCCTTTGCCGTTACCGCGATAGAGAGCCGATGACTCTGACTTTGGTGGCACCCCCATATGAGACCGGGCAAGGTCTGCAATGGCCGCTGAATAGGCGGAAACATAAAGGTCCAGATTTCCGTCATTATCAAAGTCCCAAAACCAGGCGGGGAAGCTTTGCGATGGTTTTTCTACGCCCGCATCCTTGGCGATATCGGTGAAAGTGCCGTCTCCATTATTGTGATACAGGCGGTTGGCTCCGTACAAATTTGAAACGAACAAATCCGGATAGCGATCGGCGTCGAAGTCTCCCCACACACAACCTTTAGCAAATCTGCGATTGGTGACACCGGCCTGTTTAGCAACATCTTTAAAGGTGCCGTTGCCTTCGTTTCGGTAAAGCTGACATGGTATTTCGAATTGTTTGTTCTGTTCATTCTGTTCGTTGCCGATAAACAAATCCAAATCTCCATCATTGTCATAGTCAGCCCAGGCAGCAGTTTGTGTCGGAAAATGCTGATTCAATCCAGCGTCAAACGTCACATCTTCAAACGTCCCATTGCCGTCGTTTCGAAGCAACGAATTTGGATGGCGCCCGTTGCTATCCAACCACGCACCTCGCAAAACCAACACGTCGACGTCACCATCGTTGTCATAGTCGGCTTGAACCATGTTTAATCCGCCGGGCATTCCCTTGAGACCAGCATTCGTCGTTTGGTCAGCGAATGTTCCATCGTGCGTATTGCGGAACCATCGCAATTGTCCGTTCGGATCCCACGGCGACACCATCAGGTCCAGGTAGTTGTCATTGTCAAAGTCATCAACGATCACACCGCCGCACATGCTAAACGAATCAAGCTTCAATTTTTGCGCGACATTGATGAATCGCGCAAACGGCTCCTCGGATTCAAATGCGGTCGGTGGAATCAAATATTTGGACGGCACTTTCGTCGGATGGTCTCCCAGCGTCATATGAGCGATGTTCAGCAACCAGCGGCTTTTCCAATAAAGTTCACTTTCTGCCGGCGCGATCGCAAGCGCCTGCATCAGGGCCTTGATTGCTCCCTCCGAGCCCTCTCGGTTTTTATGAATGCCCCCTCCCTGAATGGGAAGGATGCAGCTGTCGGGGTTGTTTCGCAGGCAACAATTTTGCGTCTCGCCCAAGCGAAGATAAGCCACTGCAAGCTCGAACAAAATCTTGCCGCGAATGGTTTGAGATTGTTGAGACGGTTGGTTTACTTTGCCAACATTCTCATTGCACCATTCAAAATGCTCGATCGCCTTCTCCTCATTAGCCAAGCGCAATTCTTCCTTGCCCAAATCAAATCGAATACGGACTCGATACTTGACAGGTGCGTTGGCCGGTAAACTATCTAGCTGGCTCTGCAAGTCTTTCATCTTGCGATTGCCGATAAACGGATGTTCATCCTCCATTCGACTGTTTATCTGACCAAGTTGATCCAGCATGCGTTCGTGCGATGACGCGGACTTGTTCTTATCCGTGCCTGGAATGTTTTTTGAATCAGGATTTGCCGAATGGCCGCTGTCATCACAACCGACCACTAATATCAAGCAACCGACCAGTGCGATTCGAATCGACCGTAAAAAGATAGATGAAGGTCGAGCTAGTTCCATTGAATTCAATTCCAAACGATTGAAGTTTTTTTTGGATCACTGTCGCATTGGCGAATGCTCCATGCGACTCATCGTACTTGCTATTCTAGGCTTTGGCACCTTGAGTTGCCCACGCGATGAAAAATTGTTGACTCGCAACTCGAAACTGAACGACTGCTGTTAACTTTCTACGACGTCCTTCGCCCGCATCCCAACTTTATTGTTCATCTTTCTCCAGTTTGTTCAAGGACCAGAGCCAGTATCAAACCAGCCAGTATCAAACCCCATGATCGCCATTGGATCTGACACGACGACTCGGCAACCAAATTGCTGGGACGCCGATGCGCCGCCAACTCAGACCAGAGGCTTCTGCTAGGTGACTAAGCCCGCGGGTGATATTGTTGGTGGACTTTCTTGAGTCGTGACTGATCGACGTGGGTGTAGATCTGCGTCGTCGAGATACTTGCGTGGCCAAGCATCTCTTGGACCTGCCGAAGGTCAGCTCCACCTGCCAGCAGGTGCGTGGCAAAGCTGTGACGAAGGGTGTGTGGGCTGATGGAAACGTCGACGTCTGCTTCTAACGCGTACTTCTTCACCAGCTCCCATATTGCTTCTCGCCGCAAGCGTCTCCCGGATCGCGTCAGCAGAAGCCAGTCAGCCTCATCGGGGCGGTTCGCTGCCAGTTGGGGTCGCAGTCGTTTCAAGTACTGCGAAACGGCATCGATGGCGGCGTCGCCCAGCGGAACCATCCGTTGCTTGCTGCCCTTACCCTGGACTTTGCAGAATCGTTCTTCGAGGTGCATGTCACGGATTCGAAGATCGGATAGCTCAGAAGCGCGACATCCGGTTGCGTAAAGTAGCTCCAGTAATGCACGATCACGAAAATGGTACAACTCGTATCGCTTCGGCGAATTGAGGAATCGCTCAACCGTCTTGGGCGACATCACTTCCGGTACACGTTGCCAAAGTTTTTGGCTGCCGAGCAGTTCAACCTTGTTGTCGATCAAGATGCCTTCGAGTTGCAGGTAGCGAAAGTACATCTTCAGGCCAACGACGTTTCGCGCGATCGATGCCGGTGCGAGATCGCGCGAATTCAGAAACGCAACGAAGTCCGAAAGTTCAGAGATCGTTAAATTGACCAAGTCTTGAGAACCCAACCATTCATTAAATCGTCTGATGTCTCTTTCGTAAGCAGCGACCGTGTTTTCTGCCAAGTGACATTCGCTACGTAAGTAATCGACGAAGGCAGCCTGTCGCTGCGAATGATCGGGCTTGGGCTTTGCGACTGGAGTCTTGCCCAGCAAGCGACTTTTGCTTTTCTTCAAACCAGATGCCTTAGCGAGCCATGAAAAGAACAGTATCGGCTGTCTTGGAACCTTTTGCTTGGTTTCCTGTTACGAGAACGACGGTCTCCTGTGGGACGATGTCCGCGATCGATCGGCCGCGTAGCGTTGCTCCTCTGAACCCAAGGACAATCGGGTGGCGAGTTCCCTCAATGATTAATTCAGAAGTTTTCAGATCCACTTCACCGGCGAGCAGGAGTTCTCTGCCAGTAGGAAGTGTTGGTTCGATTGGTTGGTCGCTAACCAAATAGTTGTTCAGTCGCCATGATGCCTGCCCCATGATCCTGTTACGTTGATAAACAGATCGAAACTGAACCAAAAGAAAAAGTTTTCCTTTGGGAAGCGGATATGAGATGCGTTCCCGTTTTCCATCGCCGGTCTGTTTGCCATCAACCTCTACGTTTCTGGATGCCAGATTGAACCAGGGGCTTGCCATCCGCAGCGCAAAGTCGGTTGACTCATTGATTGCGACTTCGACGATGTCGCCTTGCTTTGTTTGGACTTCAAATCCGTATTTCGTTTTCGAGACAACGCGCCCAGTCACTTCGAACGTTGATGTCGCTTCACTTATTTCTTGAGCTTTCAACGCTGCGCAGCCGACAATGACAACAAAGCAAAAGACTGCCTGCCACTTGCGAAGCCAAAGGTTGTGATTGGTGAATCGGGCCATTACAAAACAAATCGACCGATTCGATGATGGTTCAAGATGAAAAGGCGACTACGATTGCATCAGTGAAAGTTTTCCAAGGTGGAACATTCCTGCGGAAAGGAACAATCGGTACAGTCCGCCATTGGTTCCGTCCGTCGATAGAACGAATGACCTGTTAAACGCGACATCGCGAGAGTTTGAGGCTTAAGAGTGCGGAATCCAAACAGAATCAAAGTGCTGCTGTTCGCCTTTCTGGTAGGCGTGATCGCAATTGCAATTGTGTTTCCTGATTGCAGTGCTGTCGCCGCGATACAGGAAGTGAACCTTAAGGATTCAGCACAAAAACCGAATATCGTTTTGATCAACATTGATGATTGTGATGTTGATTTGGTTAGCGACGCGAGGTTGAGGCACTATCCGAACCTCAGGCAGCTTGCCAGAAGCAGTGTTCGGTTTTCCAACTGTCACGTCACGACACCCCTGTGCGGACCCTCAAGGACTTGCCTTTTTCGAAGTCAGTATGCTCACAACACCGGCTACCGAACCAATCGAGCCAACCTCGACGTGGGCAGTGGCTTCACTGGTGGCACGCAGTTTTTTCAGGACAGTGGACTTGCTAAGGATCAACTCCCGGTTTGGATGCAAGGATCTGGCTACCATACGATGATGGTCGGGAAATACTTCCAGGGGAAAACGGAGCACCAACCGGTGCCCGGCTGGGACAGGTTTCTTGTTTGGGGAGGGAACAGCTATCTCGGCGCGGTCCGTTTCAATTTCTATCCAGACGGGAAGCGACAAATCGAAACGAGGATGGGATATCGTACCGAACTTGAAACGGACGATGCCATCGAACTTTTGGATGAATACTCCAAGACCGTAAGTCAGAAAAAGCCATTCTTTCTTTACCTTGCGCCCGTTGCTCCTCACGTAGGTCCGCAATCGGAAGATCCAGTGCCAAATAAGTGGAAAGATCGATTTCTTGATGCCACGTTGCCTGTTGCCGCAAATTTCAATGAGCAAGACGTCTCTGACAAACCGGTTGCCTATCGTGATACGCTGCCATTGTCGGAGCAAGAAGTTCGCGGATTGGTTGTTTCTCAACGGCGTCGACTGATCGCCATGCTTGGCGTCGATGAAATGGTTGCCCGTATTCGCAAAAAGATCGCGGACATTGGCCAGGCAGAAAACACGATCGTGATCTTCACGTCCGATCACGGTTATCTATTGGGCCATCATCGAATGCACGGGAAATCGTTTCCCCTGATCGAAGCAACGCAAGTACCACTCTGGGTGCATTGGCCCGACAAGGTCAAGCCTCGCGATGCCGGGCAGCTTCTGGCGCACATTGATATATCGGCGACGATTGCAGATATCGGCGACGCGACACTACCAGAGTTTGTGGATGGTCTCTCGTTCAAAAAGGTGTTGCTCGATGAGTCGATCGTTGCGGCGGACGCGGTTCGGCAATCTGTGCTGGTGGAGAATTGGGAATCAAGATTGAATTCGGCTTCGAAACAAAAAGTGGTCTACTCATCCATCATTAAGCCAGGCAGCATCTACACGCAGTGGGCGACCGGTGAACATGAGTTCTACGATCTGAAATCCGACCCGTACCAAATGGAAAACGGTTACGACTCGCTCGAATCTGCCACGAAGAGTTCGCTTGAGGCAGAGTTGCATTCTCTGCGGCAGAATGTTTCAAAGCACTTTGGGACAACGGCCACGATTAGCTTCCCAACGGTGAATCGAAAGTTCATCGGCCCAAACATTGAACTCGAAGGCTTCGCAGAATCGGCTTCTCGTAGCGGGCCCGTCTTCGTGTCAATCCAGCGCAAGAATACGGGAGAGTACTGGAATGGATCGGTTTGGGAAAAGGAATTGACGAAGATGTCGACGGAATCTCCTATCGGGGCAGGGTTGCTCTATGAGTGGCGAGCAGAGCCTAAGGTCACGGGGCTGGAAACTGGAGAGATTCTAACGATTGAAGTCCATGCAGATGAAATGAGCACTCAAAAAGCATCCATCAGCAAGCTGGAGGTCACTTTTGATGACGAGCCGCCTATCGTCCAAGTCTTGAGGCCCAGAGATCAGTTCGTCTATCCAGAGTTTTCAAATTTCGGTGGCAAGATTTCCGACAACCAGGGCCCCGAAGATGTACGACTGATTATTCGCAATCTGGACACGCAAGAGTACTTCGACGGCGAGCAGTGGGCTCCTGAAAAGAACTCGGTTTCGGTTTTGATCAACCGGCAACGCGGACTATGGCATGCACAGCATCCTCTTCCTGATGGGCGTTTCGAAATCACCTCCATCGGAAAGGATGCAGCTGGTAACTGGTCCGAGCCATCGGAGCCGACGCGCTGCGTGATTGATCGTGATCGCAAACAACAAAGGCTCGAAGAAAAGATCCGCTAACAAAGTAGTTTACTTTTCCGGCAACTCGATATCGATCCAAACCATTCGGTGATCCGAAGCCGCTGCCAGTTCGCTGCCAGGGTCGCCAGGTGCTGGCCAGAAAACTCCCTGATTCGAAACGACGGTGCCTTTGGAAGGCAGCACATAGTCGATGCGAACATTTCCGACGCTCTGGTTATTGAAGTTCGCTGTGTCGTGCGACGGATCTCCTTTGTGCTTCAGGTTGGCTTTGCCTTCCTTTTCTGAGTAGTGTTTTCCGCCGCGACTTGCGGGAATCGTTTCAGCCAAAACAAGATCGTGTTTAAGTAACTGATCAATCGCGTTGTCGGCACTGTCGCCGTCATTAGGGTCCGCATTCAGATCGCCTGCGATGACAAACGAACGGCCTTCCGCGAGTCCGCCTTTGGTTCCGTTGTCATCATAGAGCCACGCGCAGTCGCCCCTGATGTAGTCAGACCAAATACGGATCTCATCGTGGTTTCGTTTTCCGTTGCGATCCTCTTCTTTGTCGAACACCGGCGGTGTCGGATGGCATGCCAGAAGGTGAAACGTTTTCGAATCGACTGTGATCGGCAAATCCCAATGACTCTTTGATGAAAGGCGGAACACGTCTGTCGCCTCTTTGGAGTACCAGTCCTTGCCTGTCTTGGGGTCCGTTGGCAGCATCGCGTCAGGCATGTCTTTCCACAGGAATTTCTGGAACGTGCGGATGTTGTCCGTGTCGATCGGATGCATTGAAAGAACCGCCATCCCGTATTGGCCAGGGAACCAACCGAAGCCAAACGCGTCATCAGGGGTACCGACTTTCTTATCGCCGTTGAGGTCCTGCTTTGAGTCAACGCCGGTGTTGACCGTCCCTACATAGCGATAGGGATACGAAATTGCCTTCTGACCGTGCTGAGGTTTTTCCAGGAAATGCTTTTCGAACGCGACGACCGATTTGCCGCCATCAAAGTCGACTTCGTTTAGTAGCAAAACGTCCGGTCGTACCATTTGTATGATCGCAGCAAGCTTGGCAACCTTCTCCGATTCGCCTTTCTCAAGCTCTTTAAGCAGTTCGCCGTCGTTCTTTCGGTTCAAGGCAACGTTGAAAGATGCGACGCGAATCGCGCCTGTTTTTTTCTCCAAACTCGTTGCGGTTGTTTGTGCCAACGAGGTTCTGTTGAACGAATGGAAACAGAAGATTAGCAGAGCAATAAAGAGTGTTGAGCAAACGTTGCGCTGCGAGTTTTCAGTCATGAGTGTTGCTCTCGAATAAGTTAGAAGTGCGTTCAATTGGTCAGCAGGAGGTGAACAGGGGAGATTTTATCGAAAATCTTTCAACTTTTTTTTCAGCGTGTCGAACGAAAGTAAAACCTGTTCTCGTTTTAATACTTCGTTGCTGTTTGAAAATACAAAGTCACCTCGATTTGTAAAATGAAAGTCTTTGAAGGTACGTTTTTTTTATCAACTGGCCGTTTCGGTATCTGCTTCGGTTCATTTGGAAGTTGAATGATACCACGGCGCTTTGCTTTGCGCATTGTGGATCGCAAAATAGCGAACTGACGCATTGCATTGTTTATAAAGTCAGAAACATGAACCATTGCCGAACATTTTTTGCGTATTGCGAATGGCTTTCGTGTCGGTTACCAGCGAAACAAAGACTTGTGACATGAAAAAATTACACAGAAGTCTTTCATGATCGCACGGCGAGTACCGGTTTTGAAATTAGCCTCCAAATTAAGCTGATCGTAATGTGTTTGCAAGTTGTTGCAGTTGAAAAGTGGCATGTTTTTGCGTTACGATTTCCAAATTCAGTCCAGTGTTTCACGCACGAACGTTTCATGTGATCAAAACGAGAAGCACGCCGACAAAAAAACTTTTTGAAATGTCGAAAACAATATTGAAAAACCTTGGGTGTTTTCTAAAACTTTAGGCGTTGTCAACCTGATGTGAAAACAAACGGTGCTTTTGAATTGAATCGATTGCCCGTATGCGGAAACAAAAGGTTCCACTTTAACCATCTGGTTTTAGTTTATTTCGATGATGATCGTTGCGAATATGCAGCGTGACTCGGGTCCATTTTTAGGAGGACGTCCTGTGGCCAAGAAAAAGAAAAAAGCTGCCAAGAAAAAAGTAGCTAAGAAAAAGCCTGCTGCAAAAAAGGCCAGCAAGAAAAAGAAGAAAGTAACCAAGAAGAAGGTTGCTGCTAAAAAGAAGAAGGTAGCCAAGAAGAAGAAAGCTACTAAAAAGAAGAAGGTAGCTAAGAAGGCGGCCAAGAAGAAGGTTGCTAAGAAGAAGCCAGCAGCCAAGAAAAAAGCCAAACGCAAGAAGTAAGCGTAACGCTTTGCTCAATTTTGAGTGATACAACGAGAAAGGGCTGTCTTCTACGGCCCTATTTTTATGCGCTAGCCTAAACATATGGCAGCCAGACACTTGCCATGGATGCCCACCGTAGGATGCGATGATTGGTCTTAGTCCGTTTAGGGCCCCGTCGGAACAGGCCGCAAGGTGATCGTCAGCGACAGCCGGAACCGACCATTGATTGTGCTTTCAATCGATTTCGCCAAGTTCTCGATTGGTCAGCGGCGGTCTCAATTTCAGCTCCGCCGTTCAAAAAGTCGAGAAGTCCGCGTGACTTGGCCAAGCTTATCCAATCACAGGTAGCTGCGGCGTCGGCGGATTTGCGGCTGCGTTCCTTGCCAACGTCGCAACGAGCTCTTTGGCAATCGCCTCGAGATAGGGGCCAACCGTTTTGTCATCGAAGTTGTCGATCATCGTTCCAGCGTCGCCACGCTTACGAAGGCCAATGTTCAACGGGATCTCACCAAGGAAAGGTATGTCGTCCTGCTGAGCGTATTCTTTTGCACCACCTTTGCCAAAAATATCGTAGCTCTTGCTGCAATCCGGACAGATGAAGCTACTCATGTTCTCTATCAAGCCGATCACAGGAATCTTTACCTTACGGAACATCCCCACGGCCTTCACAGCGTCGATCAAGGCGACTTCCTGCGGTGTGCAGACAATGACGGATCCGGTCAGTGGCAACAGCTGCGAAAGGCTCAGTGCGATATCGCCTGTGCCTGGCGGCATGTCGATAATCAGATAGTCAAGCTCGCCCCAGTCTGTGTTGCGGACGAAAGTTGTGATTGCCGAATGCAACATCGGACCACGCCAAATAACGGCTTCGCCCGGCGGGATCATGTAACCGATGCTCATTAGCGGAATGCCGTCGAAGTCCATCGGTGCGATTCTGTCGCCCTGTCCAGCGGAACAACGACCGCGAATACCGCTCAGTTGAGGAATCGAAGGGCCGTAAACGTCTGCATCCAACAAGCCAACCGAAGAACCTGCTCGCTTGAGTGCAATGGCGAGGCTTATCGCAGCCGTGCTTTTGCCAACACCGCCCTTTCCGGCAGCAATCGCGATAACGGCTTTGCATTTGAGGCCAACGGTGCCGATTGGCTTTGGAGGCCGATCAAAGCTCTCGATTTGGACATTGAACTTTGAGTCTGCGAATTGGCTCGCAAGATCGGCTTCGACGCTGGACTTGAAATCGTCTTTGATTGCGGCAGCAAAAGAAGTCAAACCTACGGAGACATTGATCGAATCTCCTGCAGACTCAACTGAGAGAATCTGTTTCTTGAGTCCGCGGCCCGTTTCCGGGTCAGGAATCTTTCCAAGGGCCGAGCGTACTTGTTCGATCAGTTCGTTATTTTCAGACATAAAGCCGTCGTGATTTGTTGAAGAGTTTGGTGCAAAAAGTCGGGTCGCCATTTTGGCTTATGCAGCTTCGGATGGCGAGGGCCAACTTTCTACCACGGTAACCGGGCTTCGACGGTCTCTTCAACCGACAAATCGCTGTTCGACTGGTTTTCCAGATGGCGACCGATCTGCAAACAGATTTTCTCAAAATCGAGAATCGAGCAGCAGGTATCCGTTGCGCCCGCTTCTGCCAGAACCATTCGCCAAGGCTCGGCAGATTCGTTGCCCAGCAAGAAAAGCGGGCACTGTTGCGAATTGTTACAAAGTCGAGCGACCAGATTCAGCGATTGGATCGGCAGGCTTGAGAAGGAATCGGGTAACTCAGCGATCATAACAGACGATGGGTTTGCGATCGCCTGCGAAGCAACAGAATCGAATCCGGGCGTCCAGTGAACCGTTGGCGCTGGATCGAGACGTTCAATGAATCGTTGAACCTGCGACCGCCACCGCGGTGAGCGAACGGCTAAGACGATTGAGGGCGGAACGAGCGTGCTATTCATCCGCGATGTCCTCTTCGAAGACAGGCGCGTCCACGAGTGCTCCGTTATCGTCTCCGTCGGCCTGCCGGAAAGCAGCCAACCGCCGCAACAGTTTGGCTCGGCTGATGCCAAGCAGTTCGGCGGCCTTCGTCTTGTTTCCCTTGGCTTGGGCAACCGCACGTTCGATCAGTTGCGATTCGATGCTCAGCAGATATTCTTCCAACTGAATTTTCGTTTCGACTTTCGCAGCAAAACGTTGGGCTTTGATCGAATGCTGAAATAATTCCGAAAAGTCAGCGACTTCGATGATGCTTCCTGTCGCGTTGGCGGCAGCAGCTTCAATCGTCGAAGCCAACTGTCCAAAGTTTCCTGGCCAATCGTATTCGCAAATCATCTCGATTGCTTGACGAGAGAACCCGGAAAACTGTTTCGCTTGGCGGTCGTTGTTTGACTCCAAAATCGCTTGAGCGAGCAACGGCAAATCTTCACACCGCTGAGCCAACGGGGTCAGTTCGATCGTGAGCGTGCTGAGTCGACTTGCGAGCGATTGATCAAAACCAGATTCTGGATCGATTAGTTTCGCCGAGGATGTCGCAATCATGCGTGCCGAAAGTCCAGGCAGTTGCATATAGCCCAGCAGCTCCTGCTGCGATCCGGCATCCATCTTGTCGACGTCAATCAGCATCAACGTTGGTTTGTGTGAACGATGCTTCAACAGTTCCTTCATCGTTGACTGAACCTGGGCGGGATCCGTGATCGAGCAGTGCAGCGGAATCAATTGCGGCATCGCCTCCGTAGCCTGCGAATCGGAGAACTGGCTTGAGAAAACAGTGCGGGCCAGATGTTCACGTCCTGAACCTTCTGGACCGATGATGAGTACGTCGCTTTCGCTGTCGGTCGCGGCTTGCATCTGACGCCGAACGCGATCGGCTCCTGCTGAAGTGCCAACAAGTCGCTTCAGGTCGAAACGTTTTTGATGCTGTTGTCGAACAAGCACCAACGCGTTGTGTAGTTTCGCGGGCAGATCGATCGCGTCGCGAACATTGACTTCAGGAAGCGATCCGTCATCTGTGCTTCCGACAATCAAATAGCCGGACAGGACGCCACGGTGATCGTAAATGGCATTTGCGGAGGCGGATCGAGTCTTCGTTCGCGATTCGACATGCGAAAAAATCGTTACAGGAAACGAATCGATGGCTTTGGGGGTCGCGATCAGGTTCGGCATGATCGCCAAGCCCTTTGCGGCATTCTCAGTGTCGTCTTCGAGCGGTTCGGTCGTGTAGACCAAGTTCGTTCCGACGAGCGACTCAAGATCGACTCCGACCCATGCGGCACATGCTTCGTTGGCGTAGCAGAGTTTCAGCTCGTCCGAGATCATGTACACGATCGAGCTGGACTGATCGAGAATCCGGGTCAGAGCGCTATTGATTTTTCTGGTTTTCGCCATCAGTTTTGCTGCCATTTCAATTTGAAGTTGCATGCGGCGAACTTCAAAAGTTCTGATCGAGGCCCATCCGGTCTCGGTCAATGTTCGGACTCTGCTATATTACGACGCCACAGCAAGTTAATGGAAACGCGGATGGCCCGAGACATCATTTTATCGAATAACCCGTCACCCGACGAGGACGATCCGCACTTGCGCCCCACGCGTTTGGCGGAAATGGTGGGGCAGCGGGATGTGATCAATCGGCTGGAAATTGCGATTGACGCTGCCAAGCAACGTAACGATGTTTTGGGACACATTCTTTTCGACGGTCCTCCGGGACTGGGAAAGACAACGTTTGCGACCGTGATTCCCGCGGAGATGGGCGTGCCGGTCGATTTTCTTTCGGGACCGACGCTGAAGGCACCGAAGGATCTCGTTCCCAGCCTGACCAACTTGCGGCCGAGTCAAGTTCTGTTCATCGACGAAATTCATCGAATTCCCAAAGCGGTCGAAGAGTATCTCTACACGGCGATGGAGGATTTTCGCATCGACATGATTTTGGGCGAAGGCATCAACGCGAGGACGCACACGTTCAAGCTGAAGCCATTCACTCTGATTGGAGCTACAACGCGAGCGGGAATGCTGACGGGTCCTTTGCGGGATCGTTTTCAGCTTCGCGAACATCTGGATTTTTATTCTCTGGAAGAACTGACGACGATCGTTCAGCGCAATGCCATCAAACTGAAGATTAAAATCGTTGATGACGCTGCGGTTGAAATTGCGGCGCGATCACGAAGCACGCCTCGCATCGCGAACAATCGGTTGCGTTGGGTTCGCGATTATGCCCAGAGTCGGGCTGACGGCAAAATTACGATGGCTGTTGCACAGAAAGCACTGGAAGTCGCCGAGATCGACGTTTTGGGTCTTGATCGTCAGGATCGAAAGTACCTCGACACGCTCATGCGAGTTTGTCTTGGAGGTCCGACGGGGATCGAAACCATCGCCGCGACGATGAACACGGCGACCGATACGCTGTCCGATGAGGTCGAGCCATTTTTGCTTCGCAGCGAATTGATTTTACGAACACCTCGAGGGCGAATCGGAACGCCGAAGGCTTACGACCACATGAAGCTGCCACCGCCAGTGCCAAAGGAAGGCCAAGAGCCTCTGTTTTAGGATCTTGTATTGAAACTGGATTGGCCTAATCGACTACGTTTATTCTTTTGGATTTTACCTATGCGTTCACTTCAGCTTTTGGCAGCCGGTCTGCTCGGAATTGTGTGCTTTGCTGGATGTTCGTCGCAACCACAGCACGTGGACGAAATTCCTGAGCACACCATCATTCGAATTAAGTCGGAAGTTTTGGATGAAGAACGCGTGATCGCAATCAGTCTGCCAAAATCTTACTCGGATGATGAATCCCAGACCTTTCCAGTTTTGTATATGCCCGATGGCGGAATCAAGGAAGACTTTCCGCACATCGCAAACACGATCAATGATTTGGTTGCCAGAAAAGAAATGGCTCCCGTGATTCTGGTAGGAGTTGAGAACACCGATCGCAAACGTGACATGACGACGCCGACGGAAGTCGAAGAAGATAAAAAAGTTGGCCCAGTGCTTGGCGGCGCTGAAAACTTTCGAGCGTTTTTTCGCGATGAGTTGAAGCCGAAGATCGAGCAGGATTATCGCGACTCTGGTGAAACGGGCATCATCGGAGAATCGTTGGCCGGATTCTTTATTATGGATTGCTTTCTCGAAGAGCCTGCCATGTTTGATAAATACGTAACGCTCAGTCCGAGTCTATGGTGGAACGACCATGCACACGTTCGCAATGCCGAGGAGTCACTAAAGCGAAGCGAAGGCTTGGGCAACTGGCTCTACTTGGCTTGCGCTGACGAAACGGATATTTTTCCTTTCACGGACGAATTGGCTGAAACGTTGAAGGAACATGCCCCAAAGGATCTTTCTTGGACTTACAAGCCTCGGAAAGATCTAAAGCATCACACGATCTATCGCTCTGTTTCCCCCGAAGCGCTCAAAGAGATGTTTCCTCCCGAATCCAGGTAGGGCTTGGCAGGATTTTGCACGGTTGATCATAACCTGACGCGTGAGTTTTGAAGTTGCACTAATACAAGCCCGAAGCGCCAGCGAGTGAATAATTGCTTGGATTT
>CAYGUE010000093.1:0-27135 GCA_964352885.1 uncultured Pirellulaceae bacterium | reverse complement strand
GGAATCAAAGTTTGGCTCGCGTGACGCGAACAACCTTCCCGCCGACGCTCATCACCATATCGCGTTATGTGATCCGCGGCCCACATTCATCAGCTACGGGATTCCAGAAAAGGGAGACGCCCTTTGGCTGGACCAACAAGGCAGCTTCATGGCCGCCGTCGCTGCCCAGCCAGCCTTTCGACTGCTGGGCGCGAAGGATCTTGGACGCAGCGACGACTACCTGAATGAAAAGATGCCACTGGTGAATACCAACATGCTCGATGGCCAGCTCGCGTGGCGACAACATGACCGCGGACACACCGACCTGCCCAACATCAAACACTTCATCAAATGGGCGGAAAAGTTTCTCTAGCGGATCCTAGAAGCTGAAACGGCGGGCGAGTCCCCTGCTGAGCCGCGGAACATTGCTGAGAATGACCCTTAAAACGGCATCGAGATTTCCATGTCTTTGGGATCCCGCAATCCATCGCCCAAACGTTTCAGAGTTTCCGTTTCGATCTGACGTACTCGCTCACGCGTCAACCCGAGCTTCTCGCCAATCTCCTTGAGCGTATGCGGCTCCATCCCTTCCAGGCCGAAACGCATCTTCAGCACAGCCGCGGAACGCTCATCCAGATCACCCATCATCGTGCTGATGTGGTTCATCACATCGGTCTCAATCAGCTCTTCTTCTGGTGAACGCATACGCTCGTCCATCACCATCTCGCTCAGCGACCAACCCGCGTCTGCCTGATCCGTTTGCGGCGTTGAGTTGTAGATCTGAATCGCTTTCTTGATGATTGGAAGCTTACGCTTCGGCAAACCCAACAACCTTGCGATCTCCTCCGGATTCGGATTACGCCTGAGCTCTTCCGTCAAACGATTACTTGCTCGACGCCACTTTGAAAGTAGCTCAACCATGTAGGCCGGAATTCGAATCGTCTTCGCCGAGTTAATCAACGCACGCTTGATCGACTGCTTGATCCAGTAGCTTGCGTAAGTACTGAAGCGAGTACCAACGTCTGGATCGAAACCTTCCACGGCTCTTAAGAGACCAAGGTTTCCTTCTTCGATCAGATCCTGCAGGCCCAACCCTTTGCCTGTGTATCCTCTAGCGATATTAACGACGAGCCGTAAATTCGCACGAACCATACGATCGCGGGCTTGCACGTCACCTTTGGCGATCGCTCGTGCCAACTCTTTCTCCTCGTCGGCGGTCAGCAGACGCGTCTCATTGATCTCACGAAGGTAAGTCTCCAGCGGCGTTTGCAGAGACGATTCAGTCCGAGTTTTGCGAGCACGTTTGAAATCTGACATTTCTGGCTCAACCGGTTTATCTAAATCTTCGCTCATGAGGTGCTCGCGGGGTATCTGATGCTTCAGTGATGATGCTATCATTTTCGGCGTTCGGCGCGAAAGTCTGCAGGCACAGTAAACTTTGACGATATGCGATGAATCATTCGATTGCGACGGTCAATCGGATTAGTCGCCTTCCCGCCGAGCTACAATGCAAGTTCCGCGAAACCAACTCAAAACATCAAGCCAAATATGTCCTTCCGCATCCAGTTCATCATTTCGTTTTTCATTGCCCTGCTCGTGTGTGGATCGCCATGTGATGCTCAGCAAGCGATCGAAGTTCGCGGCCGAACCATGGGACCGATCCCGTTCAAGGTGCTGGTTGTGACCAATGATTCAGAACCGGAAAAGTTAAAATCCATCCAGTCAGCAGTCAACGATTCGCTGCAGCGTGTCAACAAATTGATGTCGACGTATATCGATGACTCAGACATTTCGAAATTCAATCGCTCGACTTCAGACGACTGGCAAATCGTCGACGCAGAAACCGTCGCTGTCGTTGCGCGAGCACTTGAGATATGCGAACTGACGGAAGGCGCTTTCGATCCTACCGTCGGCCCCTTGGTCAGCGCCTGGAATTTTGGTGCTGGAAAAAAGGAAGTACTGGAAATCCCAAGCGACGAAAAGATAGAAAACCTTAAATCGTTGGTTGGTTATGAGAGCATCAAGACACGCTTCGATCCGCCCGCGATTCGAAAACTCAATCCGAAAGCCCAACTCGACCTGTCAGCAATCGCAAAAGGCTACGCGGTCGATCGGGTCGGACATGCGTTGGAAGAACTTGGATACGAGAACTTCATGGTTGAAGTCGGCGGGGAAGTGACAACGCGTGGTGAACGTACTGCGGGAGGCCCATGGAACGTCGCCGTTGAGAAACCAAACAGCTCGACGCAACTTCGTGATTCCGAGCGTGCTCACCGAGTCGTCCAGCTTTCTAGGAAAGCCATCGCAACCTCTGGCGACTACCGGAATTTCGTCGACATTGAAGGAAAACGGTACTCTCACACCATCGACCCAAAAACCGGCAGACCGGTCGAGCACAATCTTGCGATCGCTTCCGTCGTGGCTGACGATTGCATGACGGCAGACGCGCTGGCGACTGCGGTGATGGTCATGGGACGCGAAATGGGTGCTGAACTTTGTGAAAAGCTCGGCTTTCCACTGCTCACTGTCATTCGCAGCGATTCCGCAGACGGATTGCCTCACATCACAAAAGCTTCCAGTGACTTTCCAATTCAGGAAAACGACGAAGAGGCTTCACCGCCAACCAACGAAGAAAAGCAGGAATTGAAAACCGCCTCGGCTTCTCGCAGCGAGATCCTGCCTGTATTTTTGGCTACGTTTGTTGTCTTCTGTTTGATGATTTTGGGAATGGCCGTGGGAGCTATCTTCAACAACAAACCCGTTACCGGTTCCTGCGGTGGGCTCGCCAATATGACCAACGAAGACGGCGATCAAGTTTGCGGCATCTGCTCGAAACCGACAATCGATTGCGAGCAAACGAAAACGTCGGCATCGACGACTTAAAAACGTTCGAGGACATCCAGACATTTTCGTTTGAATGCGAATGGCGCGAACGATCGCTAATCTCGCAATCAGAAATCATTCGCGTTTAGTCGCACGATTGGCGGGAAACTTCTGCGACGGCATGATTGCGGTGGTTTCATGAACCAACCTTCTTGCTTGACCGTGGGAATTCCATTGCGAAAATCCACACACCGCCTTGCTCGACACTTCTCAAGCGGATAGTTCGCCCAAAACTTTTCGGGCATAGTAAATCGTCACGGTAGTCATCACGACATTGATCGCTGCATTGCAGTACCAAATCCACACGATGTCCATGTTGGCCCACACAACAATCAACCAAAGAATCGGCAGCGGCAATACAATCTTCCGAATGATCGACTCGTAGAATCCGTACATTGGCCGCTTCAAAGCCTGCAGCATCGCGATATGCGTTGACGTCAAAATATAAGACCAGAGGATCGGTGCCATCACGTTCAGGCACGTGACCCCAAGCTCAATGACTTCTGGATCATCGGTAAAGATATCCATCAGCTGCCTCGAAAACAAAAACATCAGGCTGGCCGTCACAAGATTCACCAGCATGCCAAACCTGTTGCAGTATCGCATCGTTTCGCGGACTCGCGAGATATCGCCTGCTCCATTGTTCTGCCCAACCAATGCCATGATCGCGGCATACAGTCCAAAGGTTGGCATCAGCGCGATCTGTTCAATGCGAACCGTCGCCGTGTAGGCAGCGATAGCGGCAACACCGTATCGTTCCAGGAACCAATTGATGGCGAAGAACCCAATTGCGATCGACATAACATTGAACGTCGCAGGCAACGCCTGAAGCGCAATTTCCCGCCACGTTTTGAGATCAGGAATCAGTGATCGCAAGTCACTAACATCCAGCAATCCTCGTCGGATGATTGTTGAAAAGAGATAAATGCTACCTAGGCACTGAATCAGCACGGTCGCCCAAGCGATTCCGGCCACTCCCATCGCTGGCAAACCGAAGCCTCCGTGCATGAACCACGGATCAAAGATCAAGTTCAGAAAAAATCCGACGACTAGAACACTGCCAAACGTTTTCGTATCTCCACTGGAAGTCAAAACAGCGTTGCTTATTCCACTCAAAATGAAGAAGACGGTGCCATAAAAAATTGGAAATATGTAAGCCTTGGCAAGCCGCAAAAATTCATCCTCCGCTCCCAGAAATCGAAAGATTGGATCGGCGATGAGCGATCCGACAACGGTCAGCAATGCCGAGAGACACAGACCGAGCGACAGAGTCTGGGAAATGTACCGCTTTTGATCAACAGTCGATTTGGCGCCGATTGCATTCGAAATGAGTCCAGCCGATCCTCGAGATAGCCCACTACTAGCAGCAATGACCAGAAGGAAAACTGGGAAGCTCAACCCGACAGCTGCGAGCGCAGTACCCGACTCTTGTCCTGCGTAAAACGTGTCAACGACGTTGTACATTGTCTGAAAAAACAGGCCGATGCTCGCCGGCAACGCTAGGTCACGGACATGTAATGGGACGGATCCAATCGTAAGATCTTTGGTGTTCAATGGCTTGCCAACTGATTCAGAATCTCGCGATTTCGCGTTTGGGAGTTTGACGAAACGGAAATATGGCAGATCGTCGTTGGTTTGTCTGCGGCACGATCTTCAAAAGCACTCAAAACCATCACACGGCAATCGTTAAATGCCTCGGCAACTCCAATTAGTTCGTCTAACGACCCGCTGAAGTGAAAACTTGCCTGGTAGACTCCTTCACCGAAAGAAAGGTCTTTGTCAAATATTCGTGAAGCCATCAGAAACGGTGTGATTCCAGTCAGTCGAGGATTCACGTCAACCAGAAAACAACCGCCATCTATGTCACGAAGGATATCGATTCCGACGAGCCCAAAATAACCTGCGTTATGCAAGTGCTCGGCCGTCGCTGTGACCATTGGCTCGAAAGGCTCGATCAAGTCTGTTTGCAGATGTTTCGAGTAGGTTCCACCACACCATTTCTTGGCTTCGTTGAAATGCTGTTCGGTTAGCCCCAACCAAACCACCGAACCATCGCGACGTAGATAGAATTGGACTCCATAGTCACCAACGATGTTTTCAATCACCGAATTGATCACCCGCGTTGCGTCTGGCCAGTGTTCGGAAAGCTCCTCACGCATCGCGGACTCATCGGCTTCGTTTTGCAGCATGAAGTTCCCAAGACCCGCATATCCGTGACTGAGTTTCACGATACAAGGAAAGCTCACCGAATCGTAAACTTCCGCTTGCGGGCAATGGATCTGCTCGATGACTTCTTTTGAATGCAGATCGTAGTTCGCGACTGGATCGATCACCTGTTGCATCGGCGTAAGCGACTGATGCGGGAACAGCGTGATGAACTGATCCCCTTCGTCAAACGGATTCCAATCGGGCAAGCCATCAGGACCAAACAGCCCCTTCCAATGCTTCAGCAATGAGCTTGGAAGTGCAAGCTCTGACGTTACAGGGACCAAGTCACCCCAACAGCACATCAAATGATGCGGGCCAAGCGACTTGAGCAACTCCCGCGGCGGAGGAGGAAACGGATCATGAATAATGAATTCCGTTTTGTTCTGGAATCTCGTTTCATCGCTGTTCGAAGAAGGATACTCAGCGAGCAAGCAAGCATCCGGAGCATCTTCGACGTATAGCTCGGACAGAAACTTAACGTAGTCCGGGATTTCGATGGGCATTGGCTGGTTTCGTCCAAATCAGGTTCGTTTAACGGCAAGCCGCAGGCGACTGAGTGCGATGGTTCCAAACGCAGTCGCCCGCAGTTTGCCGTTAAACAATTCGCTGGCTGGCTCCAACTCAGAAAGAACTAAGCTTTCTCCCAGACGCTTAATTCGGAGACATCGTACTGGAATTTACGAGAAGTTTCACGGAAGACAAAAGGAATATCAACCGGGCTGCCTAAGAGCTTGAACTCGGGCGACAAAATTCGCTCGATGCCCTCAATCGTTGTAAAATTTTCTCCTGTCGCAGCCTTGAATCCACCCAGCCATTTATCGCGAGGCGTGTACTCTTCGCACCATGTATACGGCGAGGCCAACACGAGCAATCCGCCTGAATTGATCCGATCCTTGATCAGCTTCAGAAACTTTCCAGGATCGTAGAGTCGATCAATCAGGTTCCCTGCGAAAACCAAGTCGTAGTTGTCGAACTTGTCCACGAGATTACAGGCATCACCCTGCATAAATGAGATTCGATCCTTCACTTCCTCGTATCCATCGAAATCTGACAGATCGATTTCGCGATAGAGATTTAGCTCACCTTCGTCAGTACAAACGTACCGTTGAATGCCCGAATTTTGCAAACTCGAAGGTGCTTCGATGAGACGAACTGAAAAATCGAGCCCGTCAACATGGTCATAATGCTTTGCCAGCTCAAAAGATGTTCGGCCGGCAGCGCAGCCGATATCCAAAGCTCGTTTGGTCGCGCGGCCATCGAGATGCTTGGCCACTTCAGCAGCACACGCAACTTGAAAGTTGGGGACGTCCATTGAACCGACTTTCGAGTGGCCGTAGTGAAAGTCGATGTACTTCGCGACCATCTGATCCGTTTCATAAACGTTTACTTTTGGATCCGGCAGAGGATTCGCTTCGATGTACCGCAAACCAGAATACTGGAAAAAATGACGCCGGAACGCGTATCGAGCATCCTTAATTGCGTAATTCCCTGTCGAAATCCAGCAACCTCCTTTGAACAGATTATGTTTCCCATCGAAGGTTGGCGCGGAGAAATCATCGTAGGTCGGATGGACTTCGAAGCCGTTGTAGCCGTCGATGGGCGATTCAGTCCACTGCCAAACGTTTCCGATCAAGTCAAACAAACCGTCGTGGAATTCATGACGATCAACCGGGCAAGGCGAAAACTCATACTCAAGGTTGAGGTTGCCTGGCGCGGATTCCCAATACGGCTGATCCGTGTCGAGTTCGTTTCGCATCTGTTGCCATTCGGCTTCGGTCGGCATGCGAACGTGTGTGCCAGTTTGCTCCGACTTCCAGTTGCAGAAAGCCTTTGCCTCAAGGTAGTTAATCTCAGCCGGCCAGTTCCAAGGCATATTGATAACTTCCAGCATCGTCCGAAGCTGGTATGCGTCACCTTCCTGTACCCAATAGACGGGATGATCTGCTTTGCTGAACTCAAGCCAACCGAGACCTTCTTCGGTCCAATAGTTTTTGTTCTGGTAGCCACCTGCTTCAATGAATTCCAGCATCTCGCCATTTGAAACGAGGTACTTCGACGCCTTGAACGAGTCTACTTCTTCAGCACTGTAACCGTACTCGTTGTCCCAGCCGTAAATCGGATTCACTTTCGACTTACCAAGTTCGACTGTCCCGCCTGCAACGGCAATCAGTTCATTTTCTGGAGCAACGCCATGATCGCTGCAGATGTCCCCCCAAAGTGAATGAGGTCTTACCATCTCGATCGGAAGTTCGCGGATCAGAATCGAAGAAGTCTCTAAGTGGATACGCTCGTGTTCGATTCCCATCAACACGATCCACATTGGGCTATTCCAATCGATCGGCATCGAAAAATCGCAGTCGCGGATGTAGCGATCAACGATCTGGCGAGTCTTGTCGCGATGAGCCTTAACTTCTGCGGGCGTTGGCCAATCGTAGTTATCATCGTTGAGGTCATCCCAAGACATTTCGTCAACGCCTACGGCCAACATGGATTCAATTTTCGGATCGATCCGTTCATCGATCAAATTCGCGACGTTCAGCTTGTTGATGAAGAAAACTGCTGTGTGGCCATAGTAGAAAATCAACGGTTGTCGTAAACGATTCGCCCTGCGGTAGAAAGCCTCATCGCTGGCGAGGCATTCGAACAGGCTCTCGTAAAGCGTGAACGAATCATGAAAGTAGTCCAGGATCTCTTGTCGCTTCGACTCCACATCGCCCGAATCGAGTAACGGCGTTCGCGTGACAACTTTCGCCTCGTTGCCATCATTGTTTTTTACGTTTGATTGAGATCGGTTCTTTATTACCGTCATTTCAGAGCCTTCTGTTCTTAACCGAGTCGTTATGGTCGTCTCACGCGTCTTTTGGACACATTTTTCCGAGCGTTCTTACCCGCAGAAAGGCAGCAAATGCAATTCGAGAAAAATTAATATTCCCCACCACGGCGAACTTCGACTTCATAGAGTCGAATTTACCTACGAATTCGTGTAGCAAGACTCCTTGAAAATCACGAATAAGCTCGGATTATGAGCGGCACGAGAATTCGGTGCGATTCGTGGCTTTCAAGATGAGCGAAACCAACGATTACGACTGTGACACCTAGATAACCACCGCCTACTTGGCTGAAACGATTCCACGAACAACCACGGATGCTGCTGCGTTTCCAAAAGAAGCTGTAACGAACGACGCTGTGCCGTAGATCAATCTGCGTTTTTCGCACTCATGTGGCGAATCCTCTGCGTGAGGACAAATGCATCGAAAGCCGTCGGCGTCCCAAGACGGTGACTCAGGTTCAATCGAGGGTTCTTCTGAGTAGACGACTGGCAATCCAACATGCTTTGTGGTCTCGAAGCCTCGACGCGACAATTCTTTGCGAACGACTCGAGCCAACGGATCGACACGAGTCTTGCTCAAATCCGCGACACGAACCATCGTCGGGTCGAGCTTTGCACCCGAGCCGGCCACGCTGACAACGGGAATGCAGGCCTTCAAAGAAGTCGTCAACAAATGCAACTTCGCCGTCACGTTGTCGATCGCGTCGATTACAAAATCAGGGCGCGGCGTCAGTAACGATTCGCTGTTTTCGGGATCGTAGAAAGCTTGCACTGAATCAACGACCGCATCAGGATTGATGGCTTTGATACGCTGTGCCAAAAGATTGGCTTTGGATTGTCCAACTGTCGCAGGAAAAGCCTGTATCTGACGATTCACATTGGTAACACAAACGTCATCGAAATCCACGATCGTCAAATGACCAACGGCCGAACGAGCCAGCGATTCGACCGCGTAGCCTCCAACGCCGCCCAATCCAAACACGGTCACGCGTGACGCGAGCAGCTTTCGGGTTCCGGCCTCCCCGACCAAACGAACAAATCGATCCCAACGTCGGGGAATCCGATGAATTGCCGGATTGACCTCGCTCGCAGCAGTGCGAGCTACCAGATCAGCCGCTTCCCACGGCTTGTGACGTCGACGCTCTCTCGGTAGCTCAAGTTCAGGACTGGCGGTGCCAACCTTCACCGGCGTGCAGACATCTTCGCTGCAACCGGCTTCGTTGGAACAACATTCTTTTGATTCTGTTTTTTCCATAGCGACATGATAACCAACGCGATGAAACAGGTCCAGAATCGAACGATGCTATTTTACGAGCACCGGAGAAGTGTAGGCACCTTCAATGATCTCGCCTGGATTGGACAGATCCGAGGCGGGCCGCAGGTTCTCATCATAGAGATAGGATTTCTGGACGTTGACGTATGAATTTTTGCTGCCCTGAAATTTGGAATCCAGAACTTTCACAGATGCCCAGCCGACGACCGTAAACTCGAGGCCGCCGCCGTGGCTTGAAGTGCCCTTGTAGATTGGAGCCACTCGAGTCGTTCCTTGTGCAGCGGCCAAAGAATGTTTTAAGCCTGACGAAAGTCCCGTGTCTCCATTCATGTCAACATCAACACTCGAATCGATGTACTCATTAGTGCCTATCCTGCCATCCGAATGAAGCGCGTCCAAATCAGACTGACTCAGGCCATTATCGATTTGATCGCTCAACTCACTTAAGCTGTTTGATTCCGGTCCGATGTCAAGCGTTCCCCAGTTACCAGGTATTTCTTTTCCACTGTCGTCTGTGATCCGACCGTCACCGTACACGGAAGCCTGATCTCCATAATCAAGTTTGTTCCATGCTTTAAATTCCAGAGCAATGGGCAGAACTCTGGTTCCGGGACCCATCATGCTTGCAGGTTGCAGGACCGCGGTTGATTCGGCAATGACCTCGGCCATGTTTTTGCGAAACAGCCGTGCGAAGTAAAGCGAGACAGAAGGATTGACGACGTCATCACGTCGGAGCACCACTCTGACTGTATCGAAGACACCCGTGCTTAGAATGTTAAGGTCACCATAGATGCTGGACCTTTCGTATCGGCCGATCACGATGTCGGCGTCCGCCACACTGAATTCGCTCCCAAAGTTTAGTTCGACGTATTCACGGACGCAGGCCCGAACCGCATCGAGATCCTGATCGCCATCTGGATCAGGCGTTAAATCGCGGACTGCAGCCAAAGCCGCCTGGTCAGCGGTACGTTGAAGTCCCGTTTCGACGAATAGCAGGTACCCGTAGTCGATCGAAAATGCAAGGATAAACAGCACCGGGATCATCAACAGGCAGATCATTACTGCTGCAACGCCCTGTCGTTGATTGCGACTTTTGTATTGTGTTCTCATGTAACCGCTTTCTAAAATTGGGCTTATTCTCTGCTGGGCTTATTCTCTGCGACAGTGAGTGGTGACTGAATGGTCACCGAGGCGTACGAACGTCAGCCATCGAATGGATTCGAAATCGAAATCGACTTTGACGGAGATGGCTTCACCTGATTCGATCGCCGAAAGGTCGTTACCACTGATTTGGCACCCAGCTGAATCGAAAGCGCTGAAAGTTACCGCGTTGCTGTTATCTGAAAGTTGCGGCATCGCTCGTTCCAAAAACTGCCGAACCGCAAGTTCAACTTCCGAGACTGACTTCGTATCGTTCTTGCTCGCAACGCGTGCCGCTTCTCGGGAAGCATTCGAAATGACCTGTCCTGTATTGATAAACTGGGCCGTATCGATGGCTCCGAAATTGACAATAATCAAAAAAGGGAGCAACAACGCGGCCTCAACGACCACGCCACCAGAACGGGAGAGCCGTTTGCGGCGGTTTCTGGATTGGGCAGATTTTTGCATCATGATTTGAGACCAGGATTGGGAGTTGATTCGAGAATCGATTATTGTCTTGGGTGTTGCTATTCGCGATTCATCGCACAGGTGGCTTTGATTTTCGCACCTGCTGTGAAAAAGGCCGGTAACCATGAAACGTCGTCGCAGCTAATCTCTACGGTGGTGGTAATCTCGCTGCCGGATTCTGGGACGGTGATGAATGGTGGCTTGAACTCAATGTGAATGATTTTGGTCGTCTCTGAATCGGCAACGATGCCTGATAGCGTATTCCTTGCAATCTTATGTGCACGAGTCGTATCGCGTGACGTCACGAGACATGCGTTTCGACAACCTTCTCGCGCCGCATTGGTAACCGCTTGTCGAACCATCATCATTCGAGCGAACTCGATGGCACCGAAAACCAATAAGAAAACGAAGGGTGCGACGAAAGCCATCTCGACAGCAGCAATTGCAAACCGGGCTCTCTTTTTGTGGGACTTTCGACGTTTCCTATTCATGTCCAACTCCAACGAGATCGGAATCGGATGTTTCAACATGGGCTGGAGCTAATTCGTCCGTCTCGATGGGCGGACCTCGTAGCTGTGCATCGTTGAACGCTTTTTCAAGTTCCGTGTAAAAGTCACCAGGCCTGAAAACAAGCTGGCCATCCCTCTTGCCATTGGCGATCTCGCGAATCTCTCGCGTCAGCCGAACGATTGGACCCGCGAATCGATTGCTGAATGCAACGGCATCGAACATGACCAGCGGTAGAACCAGTCCAGACACGATGACTATTGGCAATATCATGTTCGTCGCGGATGCTTCACCGTTGCTGATGAAGCTGAACAGGGCAATGGTTCCGATAATCGAAATCAAAAGGATGATCCAGTAGACGGTCAGCCTCACAAGGAATTCTCCTTGGAGTCGAGCGTCGGCAAACAATCGCCAGCGTCGGTTCTTGGTGATAGGCATGGAATGCACGATAGAGAGACGAGAGTTGAATTTGACACAAAAAACCTATTCCCATCACCGCAGCCATTTGCCATCAATCCAAAAAACACTGATGGTATTCCCTTCATCACGCGCCGCTCGCAACGTTTATCCCTATCCACGACGTTAGATTTGACGGTTGCAGCGAATGTTCGGGTTTCGGAAATGAAGCTTCTACTTCGTTCGCACCGCTCATACGAAACGACTTGACGTGCCAACGTAAATTCAGCCCTATCCTCTGCGTCCAGTCACTATCTCACGGCATGGTGCACCTAAACAACGTTCGCGGCAATACAAGGCCCCTTGATCGAGTCCGGAATCACGCTTGTCAATGTTTTGGCCAATGCATTGAATCGCCCATTCCGCAAATTTCGGGTAAAATCGCAGCTCAAATGTAGGCAACGATGCCTGAAAGTAACGGAGAGAACGATGCGTGGGATAATTCGAATTTGCCTTAGTCTTTGCTTGCTGATTGCATTGAGTTTTGAGACCGGAAATGCGCAAGGTGTCGCCAGCCCCATTCCCAATGACCTTCAATTGCAGAACATGCCAGTTGTCGTTTCCGCGGAAGCACATGCTGGTCGGCCTTACGGCATCGGAAAAGTAACCTTTCGCCTACGTAATGGTGATGAGATCATTTCTCGCACAGGAGCGACTTGGTTCACGGAAGAGAATGATCGCATCCACTATCCTGTCGTCTCACATACTCCCGTACGAAAGTTTCTGCGAATCCTGACGGGGGACACGGGTAGCCAACCCAGTGACCTCCTGACCATCTGGTTTCTGTTTGAAGGGGACGACCCCTTGAATGCTCGACTGCATGGCAGCGGCGTCGTCGATTTTGCAGTGCCGGTAGAGTTTACTCGTCCGCGACGCTATGAACGTTTCGCGGCCAACTGGTGGCAGAATTTCAATTCGACCTCCGAGATGCACATAAAAGACGGTGACTATCCGCCGCTGGTCGAAGTCTATCTGACTTCGCTCATTGGCCGGCGGTTGGGCGTGGAGCCCAAACTTCGACGTCGAAGAAGTAGTGACCCGATAGCGCGGACGTTGGAATTACTTTTTGACGTCGAGGCCTTGCGACTGGACACAATTCAGCGTTCGATGATTGTCGGAGTCGACACCGACACGGCAGATCAACCGCTGCCCGAACCGATCCAGTGGTCCCCTCTGACTGTTAGCGATTTGCCTGATGAAGTCGAAGTTGAACCGATTGTCAAAGGTGTGCCCGAAGAGTGTTTCTATCTTCGATTCGGAACGTGGGACAATCATCTTTGGCTGCAGCGACTGACCGAAGAATACGGCGGCGATCTTGGACGCATGATCTTGCTGCGTGGATTCAAGTCGGAGGTCCAAACAAAATTTCAGGATCAATTGGCCATTCAGTCCAATGAATTTGACAACCTCTTCGGAGGAAACCTGATCGCTGATGTCGCATTGATTGGTACCGATACGTATCTCGACGCCGGAGCATCGATCGGTGTCATGTTCCACGCCCAGAATACCGGGCTTTTGAAAACGAATTTGACCGGGAAGCGAAGCGGTTTTGCTGCTGAACGAAAGGACGAAAACGTCACCATCAAAGAACTCGAAATCGAAGGGGTAGCAGCAACACTATTGTCCTCGCCCGACAATCGATATCGTTCGTTTTATGTCGTCGTTGGAGGCAATCATCTGGTAACGACCTCCGAAACAATTGCTCGCCGATTCGTGCAAGCCTCCAATGGAGACCGCTCGCTTGCGGATACGGCTGAATTCCGATTTGCCCGCTTCAACATGCCACTCGACCGCGAAGACACTCTATTCGCCTACATGTCGACGCCGTTTCTTCAGCAATTACTAACACCTGCGTATCAGATCGAACTGCGTCGCCGAAACCAGTCGGTCAGCGACGTCTTGCTGCTGGAGATGGCGACATTGAGTGCATCTGGCGAAGGCGTTTCTGACGTCTCGATCCCAAATCTGGTCGCTAGAGGATTCCTCCCCGAGCAGTTTGGCTATCACGCAGGCGGTGGCGACCTACTTTTTGAAAACAATGTTTGGCAAGATTCAATTCGAGGTCGCCGGGGTTACTTCAAGCCAATTCCCGATATGGTTTTGGATAAGGTTACGCCGAACGAAGCAGCGTGGTTTCGCGAGCGAGCTACATTTTTCGCTGGCAACATTCGATCGCTTGATCCGATGTCGATTGGCATCCAACGGTTTGACAAAGACGATCCAGATGGAAAGAGCGTTGAACGAGTTGTTTTCGATGCAAGACTGTTGCCTTTTGGTGAAGGTTCTTACGAATGGCTGATGGCGATGCTTGGTCCACCGATGGAAAAGAGCGTCGAACGCTCTTCAGACGATATCATTCGAGTTGAGGCCAGCTTACAGGGTGGGATGGCTTCGCCTGGGGTGCCAACGCACCAGATTTTTGGCGCCGTCCAGGATTACCTCGATCCGAATTTGAATCTGGAACCAAAAACCATGCTGGAAACGTTTAAAACAATCAAACAAACGCCCGGCTATGTCGGAGCATGGCCGAATCCGGGCTACACCGATTGGATGCCGCGATTGGGCGGACAACCAGATGCTTTCGGATACACGTATTCGGCCTTACTGACATTGTGGAGATTGCAGTGGAACGATTTTTCAATTCTGTCATTTGATCAACGACGGCTTGAAGAACTCAAACCGCATTTGCGTTTGGTTCCTGTTGAACGTCCAGCGCAGTTGCGATTGGAAATCGGCGATTTAAGGAACTCAAAGATCAAAGCGTGGGCAAACACGATCACCTATCGTCGCAGTTGGCAAACTTCGATCGCAAACGTTCGTTTGTTGAACATGCTGGTACAGCAGTTTGACATCTCGCCAGAATCCTCGCTCGAGACAGCGGAACGCATGCTTAACGTCGATCTTGTTTGCTCACTCGGCGGCGAATACGAATTGACGACGCTGCCATCAGGTCGCAAAATCTGGCGATCGACGGCCTGGCCATCGTTCTCGCAACCGCAGCTGCCCGACCAGTACGTCGCACCTGTGTTGCAATGGTTTCGCGGACTAAATATCGAAGGACTTCGCGGTGATTCTCAGTTCTCGATCCACGGCTACATCGACATTGAACGGTCGGCGAAAACAAAGAAGGCGTTGCCGAGCTTTAATCTGTTCAAAGGTTTTGGAAATGTAATGGGCGGCAAGAAGGAATAGACGAAGTCGATTTTCCGCAACCAAGCTCAGCATCGTTTAATAAAATGCGACTCATCGAAAATGCATCTCTCAATTCAGCATCCTGCAGATGCTTACCACACCCACATTGATTGCGGCTGTTTTCTCGCTATTCCATGCTCAAAGCAGATGGCAAATCGCGGTTGCGATCAGTGTTATTTCCGCTTCCATTAACGCTCTTCTTGTGTGCTTCAGCTTTGAAGCCCCCAAGAATCTTCAGGAGGATCGGACGACGCCCCTCCCATGGAACGCCCTGGTCAGTGGACTTGGCGAAATGTCGATCTCGATTGTTACGGTTTATCCTATATTCGTGCGGACGGTTCGGGAGCAGAATTCTCTTGCGATTCAACGTGGCTACCGTGTGGCCCCTGAAGATTCGGGGATGATAATTCCTAAATAGCCTTGGCGACTGCAATTGGCTGTATTGCGATTCCTATGTTGGCATAATTTGGAACAGTTGTTTCGGTGAAAACGCAGACTGCTGGATACGGGAGATTCACCGCCGGCATTCTGTACGGATCTTGCCTTTTAGGAAATGAGCAAAATTACCCCATCGCAATCGATCGTTTCCCCAGGTCTCGTAAACTTTACTTTCAGAAACCCAATTCCAAACTTCTGCCCCTCAGGCGATCCGGCCACTGAAGTAACGACACCGATCTTCTTTTCGTCTTTGCGAACTTCGTCTCCGACTTCAATAGCGCCTTCGAGCACCTCGAATCCTGTGAAATAACGATTCACGTGGCCGAGTGCATCCAAACGAGCAACGGTCTCCTGACCGAGGTAGCATCCTTTGGTGAACGAAATCGCCTTCGCATCGCGACGAAACTCCTGCGGCAAACATTTCTCCGTGATATCGACATCACACCAGGGAGTCTGCCGCACCACACGCATCAAGTGAATTGATTCGGGAGAACACTGGACGACGCCATTCGCAACGAGCTTATCAGCAACGTTCACATCGCCTGCAACTGGTTCGAGAATCAACACACCCGGACCCGCGAGATCGGCCTGCAACGCCAACTGAAAACCAGTGTTGGAAACTTTCCATTCCGGCGGAACGCGAACTTCGCTTTCGCCCAACTTGATACTGCTCTGCGGGCCGCAAACAAACAGGCTGCGCCACAATGACGTTGCATTCGTAATTTGAACGTCCTCGCTAAGCAAATATCGATCAAGGTTTTCGATCAGAACTTCTGGCGTTTTCGACGTCGAAACAACCAGCAGATCAATCTCCCGACAGATTACAATGCCATGGCAAATCGTTTTACCTTTCGTATTGAGGAAGAAAGCTTCGCAGCAGCTGTCCGGCTCAAGCTTTTTAATATCCGCAGTACAAAAGTTGTGAACAAACTTGGCTCGATCATTTCCTGCAATTCGGATTATCGACAATGGCAGTCGTGATACGCCACAGGATTCTTTGAGTGCTTTGTAGTCTTCCATGTCGTTCCAGAAAGGGTGTCTTGCGAAGCGATGCTAAAAACTGCGACCGAAAGCCACAGCCACGTAATGACTTAGCCTGAATCGTCGCCGAAGACAACGTCCTTGCAATCCCAATGAGCAGGAATTGTCTGTTTGGCATCTCAATCTCGATTCAAGGAAGCCAAAGATTCGAAATGTGCTAAACTATCACACAGTAATCAACTCGCTTTCGTCACCAGATTTCACCAGATACTCGACCTCTATGGATCCCGATCGAGCACGAATTCTGGCTGACCTCTCTGGCGTTCTTGAAGGACAAATCCGCTGTGATGATCTGTTCCTGCAGATGTATTCGTCGGACGCGAGCCTTTATGAGATCAAGCCGCTGGCTGTGGTCCGCCCGGAATCAATCAGCGACATTGTCTCCTGCGTCAAGTACGCGGGCGAGAATCAACTATCCGTGATTCCTCGCGGATCAGGAAGCAACGTCATCGGAGCATCGCTTGGTGCCGGCATCGTGCTCGACTTCTCCGTTGGCATGCGACAGGTTTTGGCAGTCGACCGCGAATCGGTCCGAGTCCAACCCGGAGTTGCGATTCGAGATATGAATCGCCAACTGAAATCGCATCAGCAAATTTTTTCGCCTGATCCGGCAACTCGATCCGTGACGACGATCGGTGGAGCGTTGGCAATGAATCGAACCGGTAGTCACTGGATCGCAACCGGGACGCCGCGAGATAAAGTCATTCAACTCCAGATGGTGATGGCTGACGGCGAAGTCGTACGATTCGACTCGGTCACCAATCAAAATTGGGTCCCGTCGCATTCTCCAACGACCGAGGCAGCTGGCCGTGTTCGCGAGCTGAAGTCGCGAGTCGGCAATGTCATTCGATCCAACCAACAGCTGATCACTGACTCCTGCCCTCAAACGAAACTCAATCAGGCCGGGTACCATCTTGACACCGTCCTGCAGTCAGACCAAGTCGATCTCACGCGGTTGGTGATCGGAAGCGAGGGAACTCTGGGCATCATCACCGAAGCCGTCTTGCGCACCGAAAAGATCACGGCTCATCGTGGAGTTGCCATTTTGTTTTTTCACCAGCTTCAAGCCGCGGCGGTTGCGGCCGTCGAGATTGGAAAGATGGGCGTCACGGCATGCGACTTGATGGATCGACGGCTTTTGACCTTGGCTCGTGAAACGGACGAACAATACCAGCGTCTGATTCCGAGTGACGCGGAGGCCATGTTGCTGGTTGAATTTTCTGCAGATGACGATGCGACGCTTCGCGACAAACTTCAACATTTGACGCATCGTATTCAGCGACGAAAGAAACTGGCTTTCGACATCCGAACCACGACACAGCTCAGCGAACGTGATCTCTATTGGCATTTGGTGCGACGCGTTGTTCCGTCGCTGTATCGATTGCGCGGGCTTCGACGAGCGGTACCGTTTATCGAAGATATTGCGATCGCGCCCGAACGACTTCCGGAGTTCCTCAAACGTTTGCACGAAGTGTTGAATGAGCTCGACATCACAGCGTCGATCTTTTCGCATACGCCACAAGGCATGGTTCATATCCGACCGTTCCTGAACCTAGCCGACCCCAAGGATATTGCCCGCATGAAGCCACTGGCAAAGGCTGTCTTTGGGTTAACGCTCGACATGAACGGCTCGATCAGCGGCAGCCAAGGTGATGGCTTGGCCCGTACCTGGTTTCTCCGATCACAGTATGGCAGAGTCCATCCTGTGTTCTCTGAAATCAAGAACATTTTTGACCCTCAAAACGTTCTAAACCCTGGAAAGATCGTCGGAACTCCTTACTCGGATTTGACCGACAACCTGCGAATTTTTCAGGCAGAGGAACCTGAACCAAAATCTGATGAAGAACTCGCCAACTCGACGGAAGAAGTTGACGCGGATACTCCTCGCAGCTTGTTCACTCCGTTTGGAAAAGGTGAAGCAAAGGAAGATCAGAACAATAGTGGATTGCCGATTTTGCAACCACAACTCGAATGGTCAGTGGCGCAGATGGGGCTTGCTGCACGAAACTGCAACGGTTGTTCGCGCTGCCGAACGAACCGAGAAACCGAACGCATGTGCCCGGTTTATCGAGCGTCGCCCAGAGAAGAATCTTCGCCACGTGCGAAAGCCAATCTGATTCGTGGCGTTATCAGTGGCAACCTTTCTCCAGACCAGATGACGAAGGACGAATTCAAAGAGATTGCGGATCTTTGTTTTAATTGTCATCAGTGCCGTTTGGAATGCCCGGCTTCGGTCGACATTCCCAAGTTGATGGTTGAGGCAAAAGCTCAGTACTTCGCCACGAATGGACTTCGTGTCTCTGACATGATTTTCACTCGTCTGGATTGGCTTTATGGGGTCGCAGGACGCATGCCTCGCACGACGAATCGGATGCTCCGCAGCCCGCTGTGGCGTGGGATTCTCGATCGCATTTTTGGAATCGCTCAAGGACGAAAGTTGCCGACTTTTGCGACTCAAACGTTTTCGCGGTGGGCTCAACGCAACCAACTGACGCGTCCCTCACGACAACAGTCGCGGAAAGTCGTCTACTTTGTTGATGCGTACGTTAATTGGAACGATCCCGAATTGGGCCGCTGCTTTGTAGAAGTACTGAAGCACAATAACATTGATGTGTTGGTCCCGCCGAATCAGGACATCTCGGGCATGTCGCTGATCTCCGACGGGGCGATTACTCGCGCTAAACAAATTGCAGAGCGGAACGTTGAACTGCTAGCCGAATGGATTCGGCAAGGCTATCAAATTG
Source organism: uncultured Pirellulaceae bacterium (assembly GCA_964352885.1). Taxonomy (GTDB): domain Bacteria; phylum Planctomycetota; class Planctomycetia; order Pirellulales; family Pirellulaceae; genus Mariniblastus. The sequence goes on along the minus strand of CAYGUE010000093.1, from coordinate 7,976 downwards.
TGACCACCGAACCCTCTGCTGCACTTGCGTTGAAGCACGAGTATCTGTCGTTGCTGGACGATGATGACGCGATTAAGGTTGCTGAAAACACAACGGATTGCTGCTCGTATTTGTTGGACCTTCATCGCAGCGGGGAATTGGCATTGGATTTCAACCCCATGAACGCGCTAGTGGGTTACCACTTACCGTGCCATCAACGAGCACTTTTGAGTTCTGGTCTCGCATCAGACGTTCCGGCGGTCAAGCTATTGCAGCTGATTCCCGGCTTGCAGGTTGAGCTGTTGGAAAAAGGTTGCAGCGGAATGGCTGGAACCTATGGGCTCAAACGCCGCAACTATCGCCGCTCACTTCGAATTGGAGTTCACCTAATCCAGGCGATTCGACAGCCGCAATTCATCGCTGGCTCAACGGAATGCAGTTCCTGCAAGATTCAGATGGAGCAGGGAACTTACAAAGCAACGCTACATCCGATCAAAATTCTTGCGCGAGCCTACGGCTTGATGCCGTCAGATCTGGAAGACCTTTTCAATCGCCGCAGTGAGGAGCTGGTAGTAACCTAATGAAGATTCAAATCCTTCTTTTTGCTCAAGCCCGGCAGATTGTCGGTGCAGATTCGTTGGAGCTTTCTCTTTTGCCTAACGCGACCGTCGCCGATTTGAAGAAATCCTTGGCCGACGCTGTTCCGGAACTCGCAACGTTACTTTGTAGATCCAACATCGCTTTGGATCAGCAGTACTCAGTTGATGAGGACGTCGTTTCTGAAGGCGTTGAAGTTGCAATGATTCCACCCGTCAGCGGTGGCTAGAATCGCTCCTCGGATGCGGATCTAGCTCACACGTATACAAGACAAATACAAGCCCGAAGCGCAAGCGATTGAATCTGACGTGCCGAAAATTCACTCGCTTGCGCTTCGGGCTTTTACTGTTCAGTAATTTGCAAACTGCGACTAAAACCGATGGTGAAACTCAAGATGATTTCGGTGGGCACGCTGTGCTTCGTACCGACGCTGAGCTTCGCGGCCATGCGAGTTATGATGTCGATGAAGATGTGTAGGTGGAGCAGGACGATAGTGTTGCACGACAATCGTTGGTGAAGAATGATAAACCGGTTGGACATACGCTTGGCGAACCGGCTGAGAGACAACGGCGACCCTTGCTTGCTGACCCGTGCTCATTTGCTGCATCAGTGAAATGACCTGTTCATCAACACCACTGCGATGCAACGTAATAATCTCGGTAACGCCGACTTCCTGCCGAACGCCAACAGACCGAAGATGGTTCACGATCACGGAACTGCCAATTCCGTTCTGGGTCATGGTAATCACGTCCTGTACAGAAGCAGCTCGTTGGTAGGCCTGCTGCTGGACTTGTTGTTGAGCAAGTTGTTGTTGGTATGCGGCTTGACGGTAGGCTTGTTGTTGAGAATACATTTCCTGGCGTGAGCTCCCGACTGCGTTGCCGGCAAGAGCACCTAATGCGGCACCGATAGCGATGCCTTCAGGCGTTTCATCGTTTTGTTTACCAACGATTCCACCGATGATCGCGCCCGCGATTCCACCAGCAACGGTTTCGTTGCCAGTTGAGCCCTGGTATTGCCCGTAGAGTGACTTACCGCCAAGCGGCACCAACATGGCGGTGGTTAGAATAGCAATCTGGATGATACGAAAACTCATTTTCTGCCCTTTTAATTCCACTGCTCAATTGAGTCAGTCGGGTGCAGAGAGTATCGGAATCGAGGCGCGGCATCATTATCAATTCAAGTGCGTTCCGCCCGATGCTATCGCTGGATTGCAGGCACTTGGCACACAATTTCCACGGACTTGAACTTATCCTTTAGCGATCCTGCTTAGGTTCCATCAAAACCCGCCACGTGAGTGAGTTGGACCGCCCTTGACACCTCGCTCAGGCTTTTTGAAGTTGCACACATCGCATCAAAATTCAGATTCCATCCGGCAATAGCCATTGAAAACCCAAAACGCGAAACGTTTCAATACAAGCCCGAAGCGCAAGAGCGCCAGCGAGTGAGTCGAGAATCCATGCAATTATTCACTCGCTAGCGCTTCAGGCTTGTATTAGTGCAACTTCAAAACTTAGGCTTCAGGTTAAAATTTGTGAAACAGAATTTATTGAACGTTGAAAGGAGCTGGATTCATCATGTCGAATCCATATGAGTCACCACAAGCCATAACGACGAACGCACCCAACTCTGCAGATTGGGTGGCACAGAGTCGCAGCGAACTTCCATCGACGACTGAGGCTGTTGAGCAATTTTTCTTGAGCGAAAAATATCGGCTTGAGGACGGTACGCCCGCTGACGGAACCTATGGAATTGGCAACAACTTGCTGCGAATACTGTTCGGCGCTTTCGTAAAACGATACAAATTCAAAGTCAACGTTGTCCCGTCGGGTAACGGTTGCCTCGTCTACGTCGAAAAAGGAATGTCGGGCGTCATGGGCGGTGCGATTGGATACGCCAAAATGAAAAAGGAACTCGCCCGCATTCGCCTGGGGGTTCAGAACTCACTTGTTTAGGGCGTTTGCAACAAGTTTCAACACATGCCGGAAGGTTAAAGCGAAGGCGAGCGAATAATCTGACGGTTTGATTCACTCGCTCTCCCTTTCGGGCTTGTCATGTTAGCGATTCCGCGGCCAGTTCTATTCGTTGTCCTTTACGGCTTCGACATCTGGCAGAAAGAAGTCGGTTGGCGGGTGCTTGAGGAAAATGTCGTTTGCCCGCGGACTATTAGGGGGAGCAATGAATGCGTAGGCCTTGAGAAATTCTGCATTCTCACTTCCCTGTTCGCCAATCAGCACTGGCCTCAACTCAAAGTTACCAGCGTAGGGAAGTAAGAATGGCTGTTTTGGCGGAATCGATTTTGAATAGTCATGAACTTCCCGTCCCCAAGCAGTTTGCATAACAGCCTTTGTGCCCGGGAAGTAAGCCATCAGATCAAGGCCCGTAGGAAAATAGGCAAAAGACAAATTGACTCTCGAGGGACTCGAAATAGTTGGCAGCTTGTCAAGGATCGCATTGACGTTGCCACGGGTCAGTCGATCCAGCGACTCAGGGTATGAACCGTGTTCCATCATCCAAGCTTGCAGAGCAATGCGAATCCGAGCATAGCCAATCGCATGATCAATTGCGACCATCTCGGAATATCCCGCTCCTTCATATTGCCGTTCGCTCAAAGAATCTCCAAGCCGATACAACCACGAGTCATTCCTAAACTTTTCAGGTTCTTTGATCTTGGCCGGAACAGAACGAGCAAGATATGAAAAGTCTCTCAATTTGATGCGATACTCGCGAATGTCTTCCCAATATTTTGGGCCTTGCGAGAAGACCTCAGCCCAAAAGTTCTGTTCAGGATTATCGTCACGAAATTTCCGTCTAATATCGAAGTAGATCTCGTATTGAATTCGCTCAGACGACGGATTGAAAATCTCGAAGTGCAAACGTTTCAGTTTCGCATGCCCTGAGCCAAGGGATTCCACTGTTTGCCCATCCATTTTCGACCATTCGCAAAACTTCATGACCAGCCGAGCCGTTTGCAAACTTGGCCTTGGATTAAGTCGCCATGCGGCGCGGACTTCTGCCGTCAGAGAATCAAGAAGTTTTTTAACGTCCTGCTTACGTTTAAAGTGCTCCGATTGAATGCTGAGCGGTTCCGCAATCAAATTGTATTGAGACTGTCGTTCATTAAGGGATTTCGGTGACAGCCAGTGATAGACGAGATCGTGTGAGACCGCTTCTTCTATCTCCGCCAACGCGTCCGTATTCGAATCAACACACTTTTCAAGCAATTTGGCTGGCCAACGTTCATAGCTACCCTGCTCTTCCACAGGCAGTTCACCAAGTTCGCTGCTGATCAATTCAAAATCGATCGCGGCCGCGGCATCTTTGATCTGAAATACTGACGCAAACCGTTTCTTGTTTGAGTTCAGAAACTCGTCATGCGACTCAAATGCTTCTTGATAGGACAAGTCAATGTCCAAAGGCGGCACGGCGATTCGATATCGAATGTACCCAACCGTAATGGCAACGAATACCGAGGCCACAACCACAAGAGGTATCGCGATCGACCGAATGGGTTTTTCTCGTGAGATCCACCGAGATGCATACCACCAACTTGCAACGAAACATGAAAGAATCAACGGAGTGACAAAGATCAGCAACGATTCTCCTGTCTTCAAAACTATGTTGCACCAACTGGACACCAGAAACGCGACAGCCACCGTCAAAAAGAAAGCAAGCATTCCGGAACGGCAGGTAATCGAAATCAATTGTGCGATCGATGCGGCTGTTAGAAAAACGATGATTCCATTCCAAGTCGTCGTCTGCTGGAATAGGATCCGGAATGAATGATCCAGACCAGAACTTGCGGCAAGGCTTTCTGGAATTCGCATTGTTCTCGTGATCAACAATCCAGCAATAAATACGAAAGGAAGAAGCAAACCCAGTAAGGCAACTCTCGACAACCAAACCCTCTTCGGAAAATCAGCGTGTTGCTGAAAGAACAGGACCCCATCCTTCGCTTGGTCTCCGCGAAAGATGGCAAGCCCAGCAAAGGAGCCAGATATCGAACAAACCGCCATCAATAGACTGTAGATTTGATAAACATCCGAATGCCCTCGGAAGCGTTGCTGATAGTTCCAAAAAAACGATGCGCCGCTACTCCAAATCACTACACCAATTGCCAGAACCAACAAGGAAACCCAGTTCAATCGCAAGCCTTGCCACATCAGTGATTTGAAAGAGTAGGAAGTCGACAGGCTTTTCGTAACAGCAACTGAATCTAGCGAGTTTTTAATCCCAACTTTTCTATTCGGTACAGAGTCATGCGCTCCACGCAGCCAAGTTACACTCAATCGCAAAACCGAAACGCCAAGGGTCAACACGAGGAGGCTGTTTGCCCCTGTGGCGAACCACACGGCTTGACGATTATCATGCGAGATACTGAAAACTAGTTCCAGTAGAATCGGCATGCCAACAGAGGCCGCGACCCATCCAATGGCTGTCAAAACAGCCGCGAACATGACGGCTTTCAACGAACTTCGAAACCAAAGTGAACAGAGACTGCTCCACAGAAACGTCTGCACAGGAATAAACACCAACAGAGCAAACAGGTCCCAGCGAATCTGTTGGAGTAAAATTTCGCCATGCCGTAACCAGAAAGAACCGACAACGAGCACACCAGTCACGATCACAAATGTTATAAAAACAATGAACGCTTCGAGCAGTTTGACTTTGGAAACATCGCTGCTCTTAACAGGCAAACGTCCCAACAGAAGATCCGTTTCCTGTTCACGTTCTGGCACGAACATCATGATTCCTGTCGCCAATCCAATCACGCTGCTGCTGAGCCAGAAAAGCAAGAAGTAATTTTCGCCGCGAATACTTGGTGTTCCAACGCTCCGGGTCATCGATACAATCAACAGCCCGAAAAGGAACAAGGCACCCATCGAAACCCAGACCGGCATAAGGGTGCGTCGTTCTTTCCAACGCAGCACATCGTTGACCGTACTCATGACGTCGCCTCCTCGTCAATCGACGTAAGCTTCGAAACTGAATCAGTTTGATCCTGCAATCGATCCGTCTTTCCTGACTTCAGATAGGCGATGAAAATCTCTTCCAACGAAGGCGTATGAACATCGACCTGCAGCACGCCCTGCATGTCTCTCAAAGCCCACAACGTATTGGGGTCGGGACTCCGAACAGTAAGTTGTTGGCGTCGCTGGCCGATGCCTTCGTGAGTCAGCAAGAACGCACCACACGGCGGTAATTTCTGATTCGGATTTTCAAGCGTCACCACCCACTGCTCGATTTCCGCTTTGAGCACATCCAGTTTTTCGCAGACTCGAATTTTCCCCTCATTCATGATCGCAACGTAATCTGCGACGCGTTCCACTTCGGGAATTTGATGGCTCGAAAGGAAGACCGTTCGTCCCTCCGAGGCAACGTCGACCATGCTTTCGAGAAATTTGCGACGAACGAGTGTATCAAGACCTGACGTGGGTTCATCTAAAACCAGCAATTCAGGCCGGTGGGACATGGCGAGCGCCAGAGCAACCTTCGCTTTGCCGCCTTTGGAAAGCGTTTTGATTTTGACATCCATCGGCAATTCGAACTCGGCAGCCAAACGTTCGAATTCGGCAACGTAGCCTTGCGGATAGAATCCACCAGCAAACCAGGCGATCTCACTGACTTTCATCCATTCATAGAGTTTCGGTGCGTCCGGCACGTAACCAATCGCTCGCCGGATCGCGATGCCTTCCTTTCGAGGATTCATCGCCATCACGCTAACGGTGCCCGAGTCAGGTGATTCAAGGCCAAGCATCGACTTGATCGTCGTCGTTTTGCCGGCACCATTTTCACCCAGCAGGGCAAAGACAACGCCCGATGGAATTGTGAAGGACACACGATCCATTGCTCGGACCGATCGATATTTTTTTGAAACGTCGCAGAGTTCAACCATTGCCATGATGTCTATCCCTCTTTCCCAATTCGATTTTTGTCAGCCAACTTTTTCGATGCGGCCAGCGAATCAGCGAACAGCGCTTTGATTTCGCCTTCCGTTAGTTGGCTTTGCCTTGCCTCTTGCAGCACGGACAGGATCCGTTCTCCAACCAACTTCTTTCGAGTCGCTTTACATTTCTGCGATGCTCCACGGGTCACGGCCAATCCTTCACCACGTACGGTTTCCAAAACGCCAGCGTCTTGAAGTTGCCGATAGGCTCGAGCGACCGTGTTCGGATTGACGGCCAGTTCCCGCGACAGAATTCGCACTGAAGGCACTAGCTCGCCTGCCTCGATTCCACGGTTGGCCACGGCAAACACAATTTGACGAGCAATCTGCTCGTAAACAGGCACGCCATTGGAAGTATTGATATTGAAAAACACGTCAGAAACTCCTGACTGCGGCCAACCGAACTGCTGTACTGTCTTGATAGTACAGTAGGATAAATTGCGAGTCAAGGAGTTTTGATACTTTTTATCCAGAACCATCAGCGCGTAGAAAAAGCCACGGCTCCCAGACGAATGATCTGAGAGCGAGTGGCTTATTAACGAGTGGCTAGGCTTCACCGAACGCTACTTTGTCATCTGTTGTCCCAGTCGATTTCGCAAGTTGTCAATACCGCTACGCAGAGCCCAAGCACGATCAGCATCGGTTACCGTTTGGTTCGCATTCGTCATGGTTGTTGCGCATACGGTGGAAACGTAGTTCTGCATCCCTTCAATGCCAGAACTCTTAAGTTGCTGCATTGCGGCGGTGTAAATTTCGCAGCACTGAGCGTGATTGCCGTTGTTGAAGGCCGGAACGCCACGGTCGACGGCAGATTGAAGGACAGCCATCGCTTCACTCGAGGACATGGCCGACGATGGCAACAACACGCTGTCAATGATGTGGATCACTCCATTTGAAGTATCAACATTTTTGGTAACGATGCTGGCATCGTTAACCTTCAAACCAGCTGCCGAAAATCCGATGCGGACGCTCCGACCGAGAAGTGTGTTTGCGGTTCCAGCTTTGACTGCTTGGTCATCGTAAACGCGGCCCGCAACAACGTGATACTTCAGGATGTCGATCAATTTCTGCTTGTTCTTTGGTTCCAGCAGCGACTCAACGGTTCCCGCTGGAAGCTTCGCAAACGCTTCATCCGTCGGAGCGAAAACAGTGAAAGGACCTTTGCCGCCAAGGACTCCAACCAATCCTGCTGCGTCAGCTGCTGCAACCAACGTGTTGAATACGCCAGCAGCAACGGCGGTTTCTGGAATGTTGCTTGATTCCGGAAGTAGGACTTCATCGATCACGTGAATCACACCGTTTCGGCATTCGATATCCGTGGCAACCAACGTCGACGTGTTGACCGATGGAACGTCGCCCCGCAAGTTCAAATTCAATCGCTGGCCCTGAAGCGAGGCCGCTGAGTTCAATCCGTAGGCGGCGGCAGCATTGACGCGGCCGGGAACAACATGAT
>CAYGUE010000092.1:0-27414 GCA_964352885.1 uncultured Pirellulaceae bacterium | reverse complement strand
CAATTAAAAAAACACGCAAACACACAATTATTCACAACCTCTTCGGGCTTGTATTTGGATCTGTTGTCGAGTGCGGCACAGATTAACTCAAAATGTCCTCTACCACTCGTCCGTGCACATCGGTCAAGCGAAAATGCCTTCCTTGGAACCGATAGGTTAATCGCTCGTGATCGATCCCCAGAAGGTGCAACATCGTTGCGTGCAAGTCATGAACGTGAACCGGGTTCTCGATGATGTTGTAGCAAAAATCGTCGGTCGCTCCGTACGTCAAGCCTTTCTTGATGCCGGCACCGGCCATCCAAAGCGAAAAGCACTTTGGGTGATGGTCGCGGCCGTAGGTGTCTTTGTTCAGTGCCCCTTGGCAATAGGAAGTGCGTCCAAATTCGCCGCCCCAGACAATCAGCGTATCGTCAAGCATCCCTCGCTGCTTCAAATCGTTGACGAGTGCAGCGGATGGCTGATCAGTATCCTCGCACTGACCAGGCAACTGTTTCGGCAACGTGAAATGCTGGTCCCAACCCATGTGGAACAGTTGAATGAATCGTACGTCGCGTTCGGCAAGCCTCCGTGCGAGCAGACAGTTGTAGGCATAGGTGCCGCGATTCAACACGTTTGGCCCATATGCATCTAGGACATGTTGAGGCTCGTCTGAAAAATCAGTCAGTTCCGGAACCGAAGTCTGCATTCGATAGGCAAGTTCATATTGTTGAATTCGCGAGTTGATTTCCGGGTCGCCGACTTCATCAAGTTTCTGTTGGTTCAGTTTGGCAAGATCATCCAACATTCGTCGGCGTGCTGTTGCATCCATGCCTTCCGGGTTGCTTAGATAAAGAACCGGATCGCCAATGCTCATGAGCTTCACGCCCGCGTGCGTCGACGGCAAAAAGCCACTCCCCCAAAGCCGATCATAAAGCGGTTGGCAGTTGGGTCGCCCGGTCCCTCGAGAAACCATGGCGATGAATGACGGGAGATTTTCGTTCATCGATCCCAGCCCATAGTGCAACCACGAACCAATGCTTGGCCGACCCGCGAGTTGGTGCCCCGTTTGGAAAAAGGTAACTGCTGGATCGTGATTGATCGCTTCGGTGTGCATCGAACGAATCAGGCAAATGTCGTCGGCGAGATTGGAGATGTTGGGCAACAGTTCGCTACCGATCTGCATTCCGCATTCGCCCTTCTTTTCAAATTTGTAGCGAGTGCCGGCCAAAGGAAATGACTTTTGGTTTGCCGTCATGCCGGTGACCCGCTGCGTCATCTCGACAAAATCTCGCAATTCCTTCTTCTCGTTTTGCTGCAGCAGCGGTTTGTAATCGAAAAGTTCCTGCTGCGACGGAGCGCCGCTTTGGAACATGTAGATCACACGTTTTGCTTTTGGCTTATTGTGGAACTGCGGCATGACACCGCCAGCTGGCTTTTCCTCGGCGGTTTCTGCGAGGCTATCACGGCCCAACATTGATGCCAGCGCAGCGACGCCAATTCCTGTCGCAGCGTTTCCAAAGAAATGGCGACGCGTCTGCAGCAATTTGTGCTCGGTTGCGATTTCATTCTGATTCATGGTTTACTCAATCGTCATAAATTCGTCGAGGTTAAGAATCACGTGAGCAACCGCCGTCAGCGAAGCATGCTCCACAGCGTCAAGATTCTGGTCGGACGTTGTTTCTCCGATCGCCAGCAGTTTTTTCGCATCCTCTGGTTTCGCGGCGTAGTGCTTTCGGAAGTAGGTGAGGCTGTTTTGAAGGACCTTGAGTTTTGCTTCGTTGATGGGCTTTGCGACGGCACGTCGATAGAGTTCGCCAAGCGATAGTGAATCGTCTGTCGATTCTGTCTGCAATACTTGCTGGGCCAAAACCCGTGCACTTTCAACGAACGTCGGATCATTCATAAGGACCAAAGCCTGCAGCGGCGTATTGGTTCGTCGGACTTGCACGTTGCAAACTTCCCGCCCGCCAGAATCAAAGATGATTTGGCGCGGTGGATTGACGGCTCGCTTCCAAAATGAGTACATGCTTTTGCGATACAGATCAGCTCCTCGACCGGGTTTATACCTTGTGCCTTTCGAAGCAGCCATCGACGCCCAAAGTCCGTCAGGCTGATATGGCTTGACCGCGGGCCCACCGGCGTTTTTATTCAGCAAACCAGCAGCCTGCAGTGCCATGTCTCGAATCGAAAAACCGTCGGCACGATATCGTGGCCCGCGAGCCCGTAGTCGGTTCTCGGGATCTTTTGATCGCAATTCGGGCGTTGACATCGACGACTGACGATAAGTTGCACTCGTCACGATCAATCGGTGCATCGCTTTCACATCCCAGCCTGATTCCATGAATTCGACCGCTAACCAATCGAGCAGTTCTGGGTGACTTGGCGTTTCCCCCTGGACGCCAAAATCCTCTGATGTCTTGACCAAGCCGACACCAAAATGGTCCTGCCACATCCGGTTGACGATCACACGAGCTGTCAATGGATTGTCTTTGGATATCATCCAACGAGCGAACTCCAGCCGATCTTTGGGTTGATTTTGTTTTTCACGCAGCAAACTCGAAGGCACGCCGCGGGGAAGGTTTTCAGACTTGTCGGGTGCATCGTATTGGCCTCGGTCAAGCAAATAGGCAGGCGTTGGTTCTTCCGAGCGTTCACTCATCACCATGACCGTCGCGCGGTAGGATCCTTGTTGGTTAATTGCCTTCATCGCTTCGCGTTGTTTTGCTTCCAACTTGCGTTTCAAAGGATCAATCTTTGCAAAGTGATCCTTGAGTTTCTTTGCGTCTTCTGGCTTTCGCTCGACTCGAAGAAGTTTAAGCAAGGCTGCTTTTTCAAGTTCTTCAAACGTCGTGCGGTCGGAATCCGTGATCGATTTCTTTTCTTCTTCCGATTGCGCTTTGCCGACGCGTTCGACCAAAGCATCCATCTCTTCGATCCAAGCGTTGAGACGCTGATCAAATTCCTGTTTGGCTTTGTCGAGTTCTTCTTCAGTGGATTTCAACGCTTCCATCAATTTGGGATCGATGTCTGCCATCGGTGAGAAGACTTTCATCGTTGGGTTGGCATTGAGTCCAGGGCCAATTCCTTTTTCGCCGATGTTGTTGAAGTACCCATACATTTGAAAGAACTCACGCTGCGAAAGCGGATCGTATTTGTGGTCGTGACAGCGAGCACATCCAAACGTCAGGCCGAGGAAAACGGTCGATGTTGTTTCCACTCGATCGATCACATTCTCGACCCGGAATTCATCCGCCAACGCACCGCCTTCGCCGTTCTGTCGATGATTTCGGTTGAATGCCGACGCAAGTTTTTGCATTTCGGTTGCATTAGGCAGCATGTCGCCGGCGATCTGTTCAATGGTGAATTGATCAAATGGCATGTTGTCGCGAAATGCCATGATCACCCAGTCTCGCCACGGCCAATTCTCACGCGGATTGTCGTTTTGGTACCCATCCGTGTCGGCGTAGCGAGCGGCATCGAGCCAACGCAATGTTTGGCGTTCGGCGTAAGCCATGGAGTCGAGCATCTGCTCGACGGCTTGCTCGTATTCTGGTTCTGCTTGAAGCCCGCGTTCCGGAAGTAGTCCCGTCAGCGTCAAGGAAGCCCGCCTAATAAGCGTCGTTTGATCTGCTTCAGGCGATGGAGCCAACCCTTCGTGAATCAAACGGTCCGCGACAAAGGAGTCGATCGGATTTTTGGACCAGTCGGCGACGAGTTGTTCGTCCCAACCGAGCATGTCTTCCGCTCGAACGGCATCGATCTGTGGTATGCCGTGCCGCAGAGGGATTTCGAATGCCCAGTGGCCGTCGTAAGGAGCCCCCTGCTCGATCCACAGTTCAAGGATTCGCTTTTCTTCTGCAGACAGCGATCGCTTACTGTGCGGTGGTGGCATCTGAATGTCGGGATCGTCACTGCGAATGCGAGCATACAATTCGCTGGAATCAAGGTCGCCGGGTTCAACGGCTTCGTAGAGTCCGTCCTTCGAATCAGCGCGAAAGCTTGATTCCTGATTGTCTGCGTCGGGGCCGTGGCAGTGGAAGCAGCGGTCCGAAAGAATGGGGCTTACTTGCGAACTGAAGTCAATCGTCTCCTGTGCATTTGACAAAGTACTGCCAAGGGCTAAAAGCGTTGCCAAAAACAAGTAAATTCGAGAATACACCAGCGATCACCTATCCCAAACCGGAAAACTGCGCGAGTTCAATACTAACCCGCGCTCGTACGATTCAGAAACAGGGATCTTGAGCGACGTCCAGAATATCGCAGGAAAACATGCGCTAACAGCGTTCAACAGCGTTCGATCACGATCGCGACGGCGTTTCCTCCGCCAAGGCACAGGCTGGCGACGCCGATACGTTTCTCTGTTTGCGTCAACGCATTCATCAATGTGACGAGCACGCGAGCGCCGCTGGCTCCGATTGGATGGCCAAGAGAAATTCCTCCGCCCCAGATGTTGACGTTGTCCGAGCCAAGCTTAAGCTCCTTCACGCATGCCAACATTTGACTGGCGAAGGCTTCGTTGATTTCAAAGAGATCCACTTGCTGCAGTGTTAGCTCTGCCTTCGCTAAAGCGCCGCGAATCGCTTCGACAGGTGCAATGAAAAGATCCTTCGGTTCAGTGCCGGAAGTATGGCTGGCGAGGATCTTGAACTTGTTTTCGGAATTGGCCGCCGTTGCCTCGTCAACGACGACGACTGCAGCTGCTCCATCGGAAAGCGTCGAAGCGTTTCCGGCCGTTACGGTTCCTTCGCGGTCGAAAACGGTGCGAAGTTTTGCCAAACCCTCCGCTGTCGTGCCGGCTCGAACGCATTCGTCAGAATCGACAACCGTTTCGCCTTTGCGTGACTTGACGGTCACCGGGACGATTTCGCTCGCCAGAACTCCGGACTCGATTGCGGCCGCGGCCCGACGTTGGCTTTCCGCTGAGAATTCATCTTGTTGTTCGCGAGTCACATCAAACTTTTTCGCAATGTGCTCAGCGTGCATTCCCATGTGGCAGTTTTCAAACGAGCAAGTCAGCCCGTCGGAAACCATGGCATCGACAAGGGCTCCATCGCCAAGTTTGATTCCTCCGCGCAGGTTTCGTGCGATGTGGGGAGCAGCTGACATGTTCTCCATGCCGCCAGCGACGATGATCGATGCGTCGCCACAGCGAATTGCCTGGTCGGCCAGCATGACGGCCTTCAACCCAGAACCGCAGACTTTGTTGATGGTCAGTGCCGCAATCGTGTTCGGCAAACCAGCGGCAAGCGCGGCTTGTCGTGCCGGTGCTTGGCCAACTCCAGCACCAATCACGTTACCCATGATGACTTCGTCGACATCGCCCGCTGCAACCTGTGCTCGCGACATTGCTGCTTCGATTGCGATGCCACCAAGTTTCGGAGCGGCGAGTGAACTCAAGCCTCCGAGAAAACTGCCGATCGGAGTCCGTGCTCCGCTGATTAGATAACTGCTTGCCATGATTCACCGGATAGAGAAAGTCAAAATTCGAAGATGAGGAATGAGTCAGGCGAACATTATGTCAGGAAGATGTTGAGTTTGCTACCTTGGCTTACGACTCAAGTTCAGCCGCGAACCGCTGCTGCAAACACTCGAGGCCACGAGCGGCTTCGTCACCATCGACGACGACGTTAACGCGAACTTCCGAAGTACTGATCATTTCAACATTGATGCCCGCTTTGGCAAGTGCTTCAAACGAGCCCATGGCAACGCCCGTGTGACTTCGCATTCCAATACCGGAAACCGAGAGCTTGGCAATTCGCTCTTTGTAGTCAATTTTTTCACAGCCGTAGGTTTCACGAGCTTTCTCTGCCACTGAAATCGCGTGTTGCAGTTGGTCGCGTTTGACCGTGAACGTGATGTCGGCGATTTGGTCACTGTTGAAACTCTGGACGATCATATCGACGAACACGTCTTGCGCCGCGATGTCTTCAAACAGGCTTGCCGCCAAACCGGGCCGGTTGGGAATCTTGCAGATCGTGATACGAGACTGAGTGTTGTCCAACTGGATATCATCGATGGTGAGTGCTTCCATGCCGATAACTTGTAACCGTTCGATAACGTCGACCGGGCTCACGTCGCGAGATTTCGGGATAAACGACTCGTTTTCCTTTTGTTCAGCATTCTGCTTGTCCAACGCGAATTCACTGTGAATCGTACGCAATGCATCGAGCGCATTGCTGCGATCGACAAGCACGGAGATCTTAATTTCGCTTGTGGTGATGAGTTCGAGGTTGATGTCCGCGTTGGCCAAAGCGCGGAACATTCGATTCGCAACGCCGGCTTCATGGGCCATGCCCAGTCCAACCGCCGAGATTTTGGAAACGCTCTTGTTCGCAGGGGCCAATGTTCCGCCGAGCTCTTTGACAACATCGCGAATGGCGGAGACTGTTTCGTCCGCTTCTTCTCGTGGGACGGTGAAGCTGATACTGGTTGTGTCGTCGTCGCTGACGTTCTGAACGATCATGTCGACCGTGATTTTCTTTGCTGCGATCGGCGCGAAGATCATGTGGATTGTTCCTGGCACATCGGGAACGTCCATCACGGAGATCATGGCCTCGTCACGGGTGAGCGCGGCGCCGCTGACAACCATTCCGGCGGTGTCGGCTTCGTCTACGATCAGCGAACCTGGTGCGTCGCTCAAGCTACTTCGAACATGAATCGGAACGTTAAACTTTTTGCCGAACTCAATCGAGCGACTGTGCATCACGCCGGCACCAAGACTGGCAAGTTCCAACATCTCGTCGTAACAAACACGTGGAACCAGACATGCTTCCGGGAGGACTCTCGGGTCGGTTGTGTAGATTCCGTCGACGTCGGTGTAGATCTCACACTGGTCTGCGCCCAAAACCGCAGCGAGTGCAACGGCGGTTGTGTCGCTGCCACCGCGGCCAAGCGTCGTGATATTGAACTGGTCATCGATACCCTGAAAACCCGCGGCAATAACGATGTTGCCTTCATCGAGTAATGCTTTCATGCGATCCGTCGAAATCGATTGGATGCGAGCCTTCGTATGCGAGCTGTCCGTTTTGATTCCGATTTGGGCGCCGGTGAGACTGACAGCTTTGTAACCCAGCGAATGAATCGCCATCGCCATCAATGCGACGCTGACTTGCTCTCCGGTTGAAAGCAGCATGTCCATTTCGCGTGCCGGCGGTTTCTCGTTGATCTCAGCGGCGAGCGAAATCAGTGTGTCGGTGTTTTTCCCCATCGCACTGACAACCATCACGACCTGATGGCCGTGTTGATGAGCGCGAACTGCTTTGCGGGCTGCTGCGAGAATCTTTTCACTATCGGCAACACTGGTGCCGCCGAATTTTTGTACGACTAACGACATTGGAATTGAATGGTGTGCTGAATGGTGGATGTCTGTAGCTCGGCCTGTCCCAGACAGTGAGAGCTGAATTTACGAGTCTGCGATAGACTCGCGTACGTCGATTTATAATGTCGCCGAAGCTATCCTGATACAGAAAGATCAAGATGTAAGGTCGATTTCTTCCGAGTCACAATCGCATTAACGACGTAGAACGGAATTCGTTCCTTTGTTGCTGCAGAAGGGAGTCCTACGGACCTGAATTATTGGCGAATGTCGACAAAGTGCCCTTCGACCGCCGCCGCAGCCGCCATGGCCGGCGACACAAGATGGGTAAGGCCTCCGCGACCTTGACGTCCTTCGAAGTTTCGATTGCTGGTCGAAGCACATCGTTGACCGGGCTCGAGCTTGTCCGGATTCATCGCTAGGCACATACTGCAACCGGCTTCGCGCCATTCGAATCCGGCTTCGAGGAACACCTTGTCTAGGCCTTCTTCTTCGGCTTGGCGTTTCACTGGACCGCTGCCAGGAACAACCATCGCTTCGACTCGATCTGCAACCTTTCGTCCCGCGATCGTCTTTGCGGCTTCACGAAGATCTTCAATTCGTGAGTTGGTGCACGAGCCAATGAACACGCGATCGATTTCAATGTCTTCGATTCGCTGACCGGCCTTTAAGTTCATGTATTTAATCGCCAGTTCAGCAGATTGCTGTTCGACTGCGTCTTCGAAGTCAGCAGGATTCGGGACGACGCCGTCAACGCCGACAACTTGGCCTGGATTGGTTCCCCAAGTCACGTGTGGGGCGATCTTTGACGCGTCAAAAATCTCAACACGATCGTACTCGGCTCCTTCGTCCGTCGGCAATTGCCTCCAGCGTGCTGAGGCTGCATCGAAATCGGATGGAGCATACTCTTTCCCGCGGACGTAATCGATCGTCGTTTCGTCTGGCGCGATGAGGCCCGCTCGTGCTCCGCCTTCGATCGACATGTTGCAAATCGTCATTCGCTGCTCCATCGATAGTGCTCGAATCGCTTCGCCGGTGTATTCGAGCACGTAGCCGGTTCCACCGGAAGTTGAAATCTGCCCGATCAAGAACAGGATCAGGTCCTTGCTCGTCACGCCGTCGCCCAACCGATTGTCAAAGCGTGCCTCGAACGTTTTCGGTTTGCTTTGCAGCAACGTCTGAGTTGCCAACACGTGTTCGACTTCGCTGGTACCGATCCCGAAAGCCAAAGCACCAAAAGCACCGTGCGTCGAAGTGTGCGAATCGCCGCAAACGATCGTCATGCCAGGCTGAGTCAATCCAAGCTCAGGGCCGATCACGTGCACGATACCCTGTTGTGGGCTGTCGAGGTCGTAAAGCTTGACGCCGAATTCGCCGCAGTTGCTCCGCAGCGTTTCAATCTGCTTTCGCGAAATCATGTCGACAATCGGAAGATGTCGATCGATCGTTGGGACGTTGTGATCCTGTGTGGCAACGGTCAAATCAGGACGGCGAACGTTGCGACCGGCAACTCTCAGGCCCTCGAACGCCTGTGGGCTGGTGACTTCATGGACCAGGTGCAAGTCGATATACAGCATCGTTTGCGTGTCGGGATCGTGATGGACGACGTGCTGATTCCAGATTTTTTCGAACAGGGTTTTGGGAGTGTTGGCGATCATATCGATTTCCGATAAGGATAATGTCGCAAAATGCAGTTTGCCGTTCGTCCGGCTGCGACACGATTGGTAGTTCGAGTATCATAAAGCCGAGCACCATTTTCCGGAAGTTTCCCTTTTGGACTCTTCAGATAATTTGCCTTCAATTTCTGTTCATTTGAGCCCCTTCCAAACCTTCAACTCCAATCGCCAATTGCGCGATCCACACTAAATGACTGAAATCATCGAAGCGATTGTCCTGGGAGTCGTCCAAGGGCTGACGGAATTTCTGCCTGTTAGCAGCAGCGGTCACATCGAGATTGCCCGGTCGTTGCTGGGCGATACTGCTGTCGGCGAAGAATCAGTTTTGATGACCGTGGTGCTGCACTTTGCGACGGCGATCAGCACGGTCGTTGTGTTTCGCAAAGAAGTTGCCGAAATACTCACAGGGCTCTTTCAGTTTAAATACAACGAGCACACTGAGTTCACGCTGAAGATCATTTTGTCGATGATTCCGGCGGCGCTGGTTGGAATTCTATTCGATGAGCAGATCGATGCTCTGTTTAACAAGAACATGTTGCTGGTTGGCTGCATGTTACTGGTAACCGGCGTTTTGCTATTGCTCGCCGACCGGGCAACGAAGACTGATAAATCGGTCGGGTTCGTCAGCGCATTGATCGTTGGGATCTCCCAGGCGATTGCGATCCTTCCGGGGATATCGCGTTCCGGTGCGACGATCTCGACATGTGTTCTGATGGGGATTGACCGGTCCAAGGCCGCACGTTTTTCGTTCCTGATGGTTGTGCCGCTGATCTTTGGCAAGATGGCGAAAGACATGCTTGATGGTGAACTTTGGAAGGCCGATACGCAAGCATGGCCGCTGATCATCGGGTTTGCCGTCGCGTTTTTTACGGGACTGCTGGCATGTACCTGGATGATTCAATTGGTCAAAGCAGCGAATCTACGATGGTTCTCGTGGTATTGCTTTGCGGTTGGCGTGATCGCGATTGCGGCTTACTTTCTAGGGTAGCATTTGGGAAATCAACTCGCGTTGACCCAATTCTTGCTTTTCCCTAATGTCACCGGATGAAATTCTTGGCCGTCTATCCAAAAGTACGCTTCTTCTGCGCAATTTTTGCAGTTGCTGTCGTTCTTTTTGCAGGCTACGACGTTCTTGCACAAGGAGTTGCGACACAAGATCAATGGCTGGTCCTGAACAACGGCCAAACGCTGCAGGGCAAAGTCACATTCGTCGAAGGGCGTTACTCGGTGGTCACGGCCACTGGCAGCCGAATCTTCGTCACGAAAGAAAACACAAATTTCGTCGCCGATTCGATCAAGGATATCTACTGGGAAAAGTGGAGCCGCGTCGATCCGTCTGATGCGACAAGCCACATCAGTCTGTTTCGCTGGTGCCTGAAACACGGGTTGTTGGACGAAGCTCAAAATCAGATTGACTTGGTCGCAAAGATCGACGAACTTGAAAGCCAAGCCGAGCATATGCTGCGGATGGCTCAGGAACTTGAATTAGTCGTGGCGCGAATCGAAAAAGAAGCCTTGCTCGCCAAAAGCCGACAGCAACGCAAGGATATGGAGATTCGAAGCTTGCCCCAATTGCCAACCAGCATAAATTCTGGATTCGCTGTCGCACCTCAGATTCCATTGGCTCCGATCGATGCAGAAGGGCGTCCCGTACGAGCGCTCCGGTCCTCGATGGCCGTTGCGACGCCTCCTGAAAACAAAATTGAACTCGTCGATTTCGAAGAAGCATTCGAAACCGTCGCCAGGCGAACCAAACCAGCTTGGGTCAATAACCGCCAGCTGGATCGCGAAACACGGTCGATGCCTGATGGTACGGTTGCCTATTATAAACGACACTTGGAACAGAAGTTGATTGCGAATTGCGCAAGCTGCCATGATTCTCGCAGCGCCTCGATGCCGTTTAGCCAACGCTCGTTTGGTCAAACGATTCCTCGTCGAATGAGCCAGCAGAATTTACATTTTCTGATGGAGCAGGTCGATCGATCGAATCCGCTTGCCAGTCCGCTACTGCTGATGGCAACGACGGCCCATGGCGATCAGAAGTCTGCGGCATTTCGTTCAAGCGACGCTTTCGTGTTCGAGATTAAAAAGTGGACGATCGCGGTGAGCAACGATCCATCCAGGTGGCTGATGGAGCTGGGGAAAGAATCTCAAGCCGCAAATGCAGCTCCCAAGCAAATCGAAAAAGAAAGTCTGCGGGCTGAAGCAAAACCAATGCCTGCGGCCATCCCTGAAGCGCCGATCATCATCGAGTCTGCGGAATCAGATCCATACGATCCGTCCGCGTTCAATCGAAAATAGACCGCTGAGTTGCCCCGCCAGTCAGTTCTTACGCGCTTCGATTCATTTTTCGAAGGAACTACCTAGACATCCCGTTCGTCGGACCTCAGACTTCATGCTGACTGGTTCTCTCTTTTTAGAGTCTTCGAATGGATCGCGAATCTCACCTGCACCTTCATCTTTTCGCTCGCCGCATGATGGCAGCGCTGGCGCTCCACGTTTTTCTTTGTTGCGGCTGTGCGCCGGAAGGGCTTGAGACAACGTTTCTTGCGATGGCGGTTCCAACACAACAAAACCAGGACGCTGTACCGCAGGAACCGCAGGAACCGCAAGCAACTAACGAACCCGTTTTCACGAGTGAGAACAAGGCTGATCTGCAGAGTCCTCCTCCAGAAACGGAGGGCCATGAGGTCGAATGGGAAGGCTGGAAGCTCGAGTGGCAATTCCGCGAGATCGAAGGTCTCGTGCTGACTGACGTTCATTTCCAAGGCCGGAAATTACTCAAGTACATCGGCCTCGCAGAAATCTACGTGCCGTATGCGACCGGTTCACCTCGTCCGGTTGATTTTTCTCTTGGTGGATTTCGCGGCAATCCAATGCCAATTGATAGGTCTCGTGATTGCTACGCGAAGGGAAGTTGCAGTGCTTTCAATCGGGACGGCAACAAGGCAACAGGCGCTACCGCTGACGTGATGATCCACACAGATGACATCGGATTTGCGTACGCGGGTGCGACAGGTCGTGCACTTGGCAAGATGATGGTCCTGTGGTCCATGTGTCATTTCCCAGGGCCGGGGGATGGAACGAATAACGATGGCTACACTTACATCATTCGTTGGAAGCTTTTCAACGACGGACGAATTCGTGCGGAGGTTGGTGCCACGGGCGGGCTTCAGCATCTGAACATCAGCAAGAACCGAAGTCGTGGCTTGGTCGTAGGAAAAGACGATGAAGGGAAAGAAGTGTTCGCGCCGTCACACGTGCACAATTTCTACTTTCAAGTCGATCTCGACATTGACGAAGCGGAGGGGAATGTCGCTCAGGAGCTAAACTACGTGAATGACAAGGCGGACTCAATGAAGTCCCGGGCGATTTGGCAGAAGGTTGAAAAGGAAGGTGGCTTCAACACGAACGCAAAGACCTTTCGTTCGTGGCGAGTCATGAATCCGAATTCGCTCAATGCCCAAGGGCGTCCTCGCTCGTATCATTTGCTGCCCGCATCGGGCGGATCGTGGCGCGATGGCGATACCTATCGTTTGTTGCGATCGGACATTATGTTTACCAAATATCGGAAAACTGAATTTCCTTACTCGAGGGTCGATGCGGCCAGAACGTTGATCGCTCTTGGAAAGTACCTCAACAATGAACGAATCGTGGAAGAAGATATCGTGGCCTGGTATCGCGTCGCGTTCATGCATTACCCACGATCAGAAGACTGGCCCGCACAGCCAATCGTTTGGCATGGATTTGATTTGATGCCACGTGATTTCCTCGACGAAAGTCCATTGAAAGTTACGAAGTAGACTCGTGTAAAAGCCGCGAGATCTGAAGCTTGCAGTAGAGCCAATCCCAACCCGAAGCGATGAAGTTGCACAAGTGCTCAAAGCACGGCATGTATTAGCCATGGACGCAAGTCCATGGTTGCGGATGCAAAAACTCAGTGCCGAAGGCACGGCAGGAGTCAGGCATTGGACGACTAATTCCCCGTCGTCCTTTCAGGATATCGGTTGGCTCCTCAATCTTTCCACGGACAGACGTCCGTGGCTAACGCCTGTCATCACTTTGTGACTACAAACGGTTTCAAAACCGCAATGTAACGTAGCACGGTCTGTCCCAGACCGTGAAAACAGGAAACACGAGTCTGGGGACAGACTCGCCTACGGGTTTTGAAACGGGCTCTAGAAAGTTTGCAGCTTCAGAAAGCGTGAACGGGGTGCAGTCGATTCCTCGCGTACCGCAACTGAGTCGGCTATCATATTCCTATGACCGACGTGACTCGTATTCTAAATCAAATCGAAAAAGGCGACCCCGCTGCGTCCGAACAGTTACTGCCGTTGGTCTATGAGGAACTGCGGATTCTGGCTCGCCAGCGACTCGTCAATGAAAAACCCGGTCAAACTCTGCAGGCGACGGCCTTGGTGCATGAGGCCTATCTGCGACTGGTGGGGAATGGAAACGATCCGAGCTGGGATAATCGTGGCCACTTCTTTGCGGTGGCTGCCGAGGCCATGCGACGGATCGTCATCGAGAATGCAAGGCACAAGAAATCCAAGAAAAGCGGTGGCGACCGAAATCGAGTTTCCTTAACCAATGTCGAGCCTTTCGGGAATGACGTCCAGTACGATCTCATGGACTTGGACGATGCATTAAGCCAGCTTGAAACGGATCATCCACGAAAATCCACATTGGTGAAAATGCGATTTTTTGCAGGATTCACAAATCAGGAATCTGCAAAGGCGTTGGGCGTGTCCGTTGCGACCGTTGAAAACGACTGGGCGTACGCCCGCAGTTTCCTTCGACTGCGACTGCAAAATACCGCGTAAGCGTCGATTTTTGGATTTCCCGGAAAAGAATCCATTTTCTATTAGGGCGTCTGCCCTCGAATTTCGCATTGGCATATGTAACTTGCGGTAGTGCATGGACCGAATTCATGAATTTAAAAGCAATATCCGAAGACGACATTTTCAACATCGCGCGGCGCATCGACTGCGAGGATCTACGGCATCTGTACCTCCAGCAGGCTTGTGGCACGAATGATGATCTGATCAGTCGCGTATCGGCCCTGTTGGAAGCCAACATCGAGGATGATTTTCTGGAAGAAAGCCAATTTCAGATCGGCCCTGAAACGAAACAAAGCGACTTGACAGCTCCAACAGGCGAAATGATCGGTCCCTACAAACTCCTCGAGCCGATCGGCGAGGGAGGCATGGGCACCGTGTATATGGCCGAGCAAACCGATCCGGTGAGACGCCGCGTCGCCATTAAGTTGATCAAGCCTGGAATGGACAGCAAACAGGTGATCGCCCGTTTTGATGCCGAGCGGCAAGCCCTGGCCATGATGGATCATCCCAACATTGCCAAAGTTTTCGATGCCGGAACCACCGAATCGGGTCGGCCGTATTTCGTGATGGAACTGGTTAAAGGGCTCCCGGTTACGGAATTTTGCGACCAACAAAGACTGACGACCGACGGCCGACTAAAACTGTTCCGCCAAATTTGCCAAGCCGTCCAGCACGCGCATCAGAAAGGGATCATTCATCGCGATCTCAAACCGTCAAACATCTTGATTGCGATGTACGACGACGTGCCCGTTCCCAAGGTGATCGATTTCGGTGTCGCCAAAGCGACCAGTGAGCCATTGAGTGAAAACACATTTTTCACGCGGTTCGGAGAGGTGATCGGAACGCTCGCCTACATGTCACCGGAGCAGGCTCAATTCAATCAACTGGACATCGATACTCGCAGCGATATTTATTCTCTAGGGTCAGTCCTTTATGAACTACTCGTTGGTGAACCGCCGTCTGCGGCGTGCAAAAATGGACATTCCTTCCTCAACTCGATGCGTCCGACTGAAAAGTCAGCTGTGAGCAATATCGATCTCACATCCGATTTGATTATGCGGGTGCGTCGTGACTCTCGGTCACCCTGGTTGAACTGACCCACCAACGCATGATGAGGAGAGCCAGTAGGACGATGGGAACAATCAATACACTTGCTTCAGGTCCAAACGCTCCACCTGATAGCCAAACCGGGCCTGACGGGGTTTGCTCAATCAGACTGTTTGTTTCGTGACCACTTGCTGCATATCCAAAAACTGCACCTTGAAAGAAATTCCATCCGATGTGCATACCCATGAAAAGCCATAGTTGATGTGTCGCCAGAAACCCGTAGATTCGCAAGAATCCAAAAAGGACAATGATGCCAGATGAGAGGAGGCTTGCGCTGGGGTTCATTGAATGCACGACGCCGTACAGAACGCAAGAAGCCAACAACGCCCATATCTGGCCCATGCCTTCAATCATGTTTTGTAGAAGGTAACCTCGAAATACAAGCTCTTCCCACCAGCCAATAATGGCGTTGGGTATCAGAAACAAAAACAAAGTGCCAATCGTAGTCAAGGCGATTGCGTGGGAAGGGCCTGCCCTTGAGCCAGTGTCCAGGCTCCAGTGTTTGAAAACTCTATTTCCGACTATTTTTTTTTGCACTAAACTGAGCGGCAAGGCGCTAGCCGCCGGTAAATGATGCAACGAACCGGCGGCTAGCGCCTTGCCGCTCACATTTGCCAAACAGTGCCTGGACTCTTCTTGTCCAGATACCGTCGCGAAAGAAAAACGGCAACGGTCGCGGATATGGCAATCAGATAGATGATGAGATCTGAAGTCTTCGGTAGTCTTCCCAAGACAGCTCGTGTGGAAAGCATCGCCGCGTTTGACAAAAGAATCAACAAAAATACAAAACACAAAATCCTCCAACCTGATCGGAGTCGGTGGTCATGCGGATCGAAAAAGATTGTTTTCAATTTAGAACTTTCGGACGCGAGTTTTTACCACGCCTTGTGGAGCCTCTTCCAGTTTCATCGACGTAATTTTCCATTCGTTGTCGATTGCCTGAACATCGAACGTTGCATCGTAGTGATTCGTTCGCTCGTGGATATGTCCCCAGTGCTCAATCGTGCCCACCAAGTCCCATTGGCATCGATACACAAAACCGGGCTCGACGGTTGAGAAGTATTTCTCGCTCTCTCGCAGTTCGCCATTGAGCAATTTCACTCCGTTGATGTTGGCGACCGCGCCGCCCTGCTCTTTGATTCGAAGGCTATCATTGAGCTGCAGATAGAGTTCACGCAACAACTTCCCGTCAACGCTCTGCGCTAGACCGTCGTAGATTCGACTTTCGTCTGAAAACTCAAACGCCCGGAAAAGGTTGTGGTGCAGAACGGAGAAAACATTGTCCGCTTTTTCGGACTCGATTCGCATCCGACGGCTCCAAGGAGCATAAAGGTCCACGGTGACGAAGGGGACAAGCATGATCGCAGCGGCCGTCAGTCCTCCGGCGATCATGTATCGCTGCTCTTTCGAATGGTCCAGTCGCCCTGTCACGAACGCATAGATCGCCCCAGCGAGCAGCAGCAAACTCAGCCACGGAAACGATTCCCAAGCAGGCAGATCAAAATGAGCAGGTACGGTTTCAATCGGCTTCGAAACTTCGGGCTCCGCATTGGACCAGGTGTAAGTATTGTTTTCGAGGAATTTCGAGAATTGTGTTCGGCGAATATCGTCCAGTTCAAACACGATCGTGTCGACGCTGCGAACGATTGAGTTAAACATGTCCCACGTGACGCTGACGTTTGCTGGCGTGCCTCCGGAGACGTAGCTCATGATGACTCCAACGCGGCCGTTGGCCATCGAGACCTTTCGGCGCTGGGCTTGCATCGCAAAGTCTCTCAAGTCGAGGCCGTAGAAATCGATTCGATCGAACTTGGGTTTACACTCTTTCTCATCAATCGTGAGCGGATTGGCCTGTGAGAACAAAGTTTCAATTTTTGTCTTCAGTGCGTCCTGCTCTTCGATTTCGAGGAAGCGGCCATCTTTGCTTTCGATGTCGATGAACGTCGAAAGGCTGGCGATCGGAATCAAAACTTCCTGACGAACTTCGCGACGGGTGATGTAGATGAAACTGTAGACGCTGCTGTAGCTTTCGATGCCCAGGTTCTTTTCTCGTTGTTCTTCAAGCCACGCATCCCAAACCTCAACGTCATCTGATTCCTGGGGCACACCCTCCCAGTCGAACTGAAAAGTCTCGGGTATCTCCGGTTTCATCATTTTGACCAGCGGAGCGTCGCTGCCCGCCTGCTTCAACAAGACCTTCATCTCCGTTGGCAACAGTTGGCCATCGGCAACCATTTGCTGTTCAATCGTGATAAATTCAGGAGCCTCGTCGTAGGAGTACTCAATCACGTACCCCATCGTGTAGTTCATCAGCTTGCCGGCGGCGATTCCTTCCTCGGGAATTTCAAAGCCCTTGATGTTGGTAACGGTGCCTTTGAGTGCTTCGCCTAGCGAATTCATAATCAGGATTTTTTCCAGAAGGTATTTCGCGTGATCCTGCGTCCCTTCTTCGAGCTCGGTATTGTCGTACTTTCCCGTCTCCTCGTAGGGCTCGACACCTTGCAGCAATTCAAGGTCCTCGGCAAAGCATTTCAGCCGCATCGTGAGCTTCTTCTGCCCGACGTAGATATCCGCTTCGACGATCGAGAGCGGATGATTCCCGTTCGCAATTGCTAATGAAGACGGCACGGCGAAAGTGATCGCGATTGCCGTAAAAACCAAACCCTTAAATATCCCGAACATACGCACCTTAAGTTTGTCTCTTATCCGGAATTATTCATGACGACGGGCGTCCTATTCACCATTTCGAACGATTCGATGGGAGTGGTGAAAACACCTGCGAATTGAAAAATTGACTTGGCAGGTGAACGATCAAAACCGCAGCCTTTGAACACTTCCTCCAATGAAGCAGGTGTTCTTGAGTTTGACGCCCACGCCTCGTGAATAATCCGGGCTAATTGTCGGATTGCGAAAACTGGCACTTTCTGTGACATTTTACTATCGTCGGGGATATTCTACTGTCGCAGCCTGATTCTTAACACGCTTCCGTCCCAATTCATCGCCAACAATCGCCAACTTCATGAACGCCCTTGCCGAAATCCGTTCCCGATTTGCTACCGCTCTCGAACCTCTTGTGGATTCGACCGCTGAACTGATGAGCATGATCCGTGCAGCGAACGATTCGAAGTTCGGGGACTATCAGGCCAACGTCGCAATGCCACTGGGCAAACGATTGGGCAAGCCACCTCGTGAAATTGCGACCCAAATCATGGAGAGCGTGAATCTGGATGGTTTGTGCGACAGCATGGAAGTGGCCGGCCCCGGCTTCATTAATCTGAAATTGGATGACGATTGGCTCAAGAGCCGCCTGGCGACCGCTCTGACAGAAGACAGGCTCGGCGTCAGTGCCGTCACTTCTCCGAAAACCTATGTCGTCGATTTCTCTTCGCCGAACGTCGCCAAGCCCATGCATGTCGGGCACATTCGCAGTACGGTGATCGGCGACGCAATTTCGAAGATCCTTAAATTCGCCGGCCACAACGTCGTCACGGACAATCACGTCGGCGACTGGGGCACGCAGTTCGGGATGATCATTTACGGCTACAAACATTTTCTCAACGCTGATGCGTACCAGAAAGATCCGGTGACCGAACTTGGGCGTCTGTACAAGTTTGTCCGTCAGTTGGTGGACTATCACGCCGCGAAATTGAAAGTCGATGACGTCGCCGACAAAATCATTGAGCTGACCGGACAACTGGCGGGCCTAAAAGAGAAACAGGCTGCCGCGACTGACAAAGCTGAAACCAAGAAGGTCAAGAAGGAACTCTCTGCGGTTCAGAAGCGACTCGAAACCCAGAAAGAGACCGGCGGTAGTCTGAAGGCCAAGATCGAGGCCATCGAATCCGATGCGGACCTGCTATCAGTCGCCAACGCTCATGCAGAGATTGGCCAGAAGGTTCTTCTGGAAACCGCCAAGCTGCATGAAGGAGACAAACAGAACAAAGAACTTTGGACTGAGTTCCTTCCTTTCTGCTGGGAGGATATGCGAAAGATCTATCGACGTATGGACATCGAGCACGATCATGAACTCGGCGAGAGCTTTTACCACGACATGCTTGGGGATGTTGTCACAGACTTTGAGGCCAATGGTTTCGCTCGAACCAGCGACGGAGCGGTTTGTGTGTTCATGGATGAATATGAAACGCCGATGATCATCCGCAAAAAAGATGGTGCGTTTCTGTATTCGACCACCGACTTGGCAACCATTAAATATCGCGTCGAACACTTCAAAGCCGACGCGGCGCTCTGTGTTGTCGATCATCGTCAACACGAGCATTTCGACAAACTGTTCGATGCGGCGAGGCTTTGGGGCTATGATGACATTGAGTTATCCCACGTTAGTTTCGGCACGGTATTGGGCGAAGACGGCAAGCCATTCAAAACTCGATCTGGCGAAACGGTTGGTCTGGAATCCCTGTTGGACGAAGCGGAATCACGTGCTCTGGCGATCGCTGTTGAGCAGAATCCTGATCTGACGGTGGAGGCTCAGCAGAACATCGCGAAGGTCGTTGGCATCGGATCGCTAAAGTATGCTGACCTCAGTCAGAATCGATCATCCGATTACAAGTTCAGCTACGATAAAATGCTGGCTCTCCGCGGCAATACGGCCGCCTATTTGCAGTTTAGTTACGCTCGTGTTCAGGGCATCATTCGCAAGACGGGTGCCGATATGGACAAAGTTCGATCCAATCCGGTTCCATTCGAATTTGCGACCGAAGTCGAACGCGAGCTGGCGGTGAAACTAATTCGTTTCGGCGAAGCAATCGATGAAGTGTTGATCGAGTACAAGCCAAACCTGTTGTGCAGTTATTTGTTTGAACTGACTCAGGTGTTCTTTCAGTTCCTTGAAAAGTGCAGTGTCAAAGACGCGGAAACGGAATCGCTCAAGCAAAGTCGTTTGCAGTTCTGCGATCTGATGTCGCGAACGGTTGAGACCGGCCTTGGATTACTTGGAATCGGCGTGATTGAGCAAATGTAGAGTAGGCGAGTCTGTCCCAGACTCGCGGTCCGTTGACCGTCTGCGGACAGACGGTCCCAATTCTTTCATGAACTGTACTAACTTAAAACTCCGTACAAAACTCCTGCGATGCAGGCCGTCATGCAACACGCGAGCATACCGCCCAACATTGCTCTCAACCCAAGCTGTGCGATGTCTTTTCTGCGATGTGGAGCCAGCGGGCCGATTCCGCCCAATTGAATTCCGATTGCTCCAAAATTTGAAAAACCGCACAAAGCGTAAGTCAAGATAACTTCCGTTCGTTTACTGATCGCTGGAGCGCCTTCGACACCGTTCTTGATATTGTCCATCGCGACACCCAGATCGTTGTAGGCCAGAAATTCGTTGACCACCATTTTTGTTCCCAGCAGTTCACCCGAGATTCCGCATTCTGCTGTTTCGATTCCCATGACCCATGCGAGCGGCCAGAATAACAGGCCAAACATTCCTTTCAGCGACCATTGCAAATCGACAGGATCCGCAGCGAACTGGTTAATCAACTCCTGAACGCCTTCGCCAACGATGAACAACAACGTATTGAGCATCGCAATCAACGCCAGGAACGCGATCAACATTCCGACGATGTTGATCGCCAGTTTGACTCCATCGCTCGCACCGTTGGCCGCTGCTTCGATTACGTTGCTGGCCGATTTTTCAAAATTGGCCGTTACCACGCCAAGCGTTTCAGACTCTTCCGTCTCCGGCTGCAAGATCTTGGCAATGACCAGTGCCGCGGGAGCAGAAATCATTGATGCGGCGACCAGGTGCCCAGCCGAGACCCCGAACGCTCCGACAAACACAGCCATCAAACCACCGGTGATCGTGGCGAACCCGCCAACCATCATCGCGTTCAGCTCCGATCGCGTCATGTTTCCGATCAGCGGCCGGACAACGAGCGGTGCTTCGGTATGTCCGACGAAGACGTTGGCAGCAGCAGCAAGGCTTTCGCTTCCCGACGTGCCCAGCGTTTTCTGCATCACCCAAGCCATCCCTTTGACAACCGGCTTCATGATTCCGATGTGATACAGTACGCTCATCAGTGCCGCGAAAAATATAACGGTTGGGATGACTCCGAAAGCAAAAGTCGTCAGCATGAACATCGGATTGGTCGACGGCTGAATCATCTGCCCAGCAACATCATGCGGCTCATTTCTGCCGTTTCCAAAAACGAAACTGGAACCTTCCCGCGTCCAGTCCATGATGTAAGCAAAAAACGAGTCCATAAGATAAAACAGAATTCCATCCGGAAACTTGCCGTCAAACGTCCAATTTTGCGAGTTGAATAGAACGATGCCGATGACCAACTGCAGCAGCATGCCCATTCCAACCAGCCGCCAGTTAACCCTTTTGCGATGCGAGCTCATGAGCCAGGCAAGTCCGACCATCGCGAACAATCCGACGAGGCTGACGATATTTAGATACGAAGCGTCACTGAAAAATTTATCTGGCATGGTTCGGCGATGCGGAGGTTGGAAGTTTTTGGAATGCCGATTCAGAAGCTGCTTGCGACACCAGCTACTGCGAGCGACCGCTCGAAATCGGTGTGCAGATTGTAGCATTAAATCTGCCAGCCCTCGTTTGTCAGAATTCCAGGCAGCGACTTTCGTAGTCCATGAGATTTGAGTTTGTCCGTAGGATGGGCACTCTGCCCGTCTCGATTATTTCAGCTTGTGTCGGGCGGGAGACCCAACCTGCAATTTCGAATGTCACAGACTACTGGGCTTCGAGCGATGTTCGGAGGCCGCTTGGCCAGTCGCTGTAGATCTGTTCTGTGGCTATGGACTTCGCATCCGTGCTCGTATAATTCTCGCATGAACGAGACCGCCACATCCAAACTCTCCCGGCAACTGGCTGAACTATATCAACGCGTTAACTACGAACGCCAAAGTACCGCCGGTCCACGCAGCTTCAAGCTTCAAACGATGCACGACCTGATGCATCGGCTCGGCCATCCGCATCAAGCCGCTCCCGTCATTCACGTCGCTGGAACGAAAGGCAAAGGTTCGGTCTCGAAGATGATCGGCGAGATTCTGCGTCACGCGGGGATGAAAACGGGGGTCTACAGCTCGCCGCACCTTGAAAGAATCAATCAGCGAATCGCAATCGATGACGAACTAATCACTGACGAGCAACTATCTGAAGTCTTCGATCAAATTCAACCTGCAGTGGAATCGCTTGATGAGGAGTTCCAGTCACGCAACGAACGAGGTTTGACATTTTTTGAAATCATCACCGCGGCGGGCTTTCAGTTCTTTGCGAACCAGAGCGTCGATGTGGTCGTCCTTGAAGTTGGGCTTGGTGGACGACTTGATTCGACGAACGTTTGCCAACCGGCGGTCAGCGTCATCACGAACATCAGTATCGATCACGTAAAGCAACTCGGCGATACGATTGCAGAAATCGCGACGGAGAAAGCGGGTATCATCAAACCCGGTGTGCCGGTTGTCAGTGGAGCACTCCATCCGGAAGCCATTGAAGTCATTTCAGCGATCGCCACTGATCGCGGGGCTCATCTTTTTCAGCTTGATCGCGACATGCAAACGCATCGCAACGATGACGGGACGTTTCGATGTTCGGGAACGACACGCGAACCGTTCACGATTGACGGACTCGAACACGGAATGCCGGGCAACCACCAGCGAGCCAATGCGGCACTCGCGATCACGGCTTGCAGGATTCTGAGCGATCAGGGCTGGGAGATCTCGGACGATCACATCCGCAGTGGAATCGCTTTGGCGATGTTGCCCGGCCGCACTGAGATTTTGTCGCGCTCCCCGTTTATCATGATGGACATGGCGCACAACGGTGCTTCTGTCGATGCGTTGATGCAAACGTTCAATGCCGAAGTCGATTCCGGATCGCGAAAACGATTTCTCGTTGCGACAACGCGTGAAAAAGAAACGGCGGAGATTGTCGAACCGCTTGTTGCCACTGCCGATGAACTGATTCTTACTCGCTACCAAGAGAATCCTCGTGGCAAGCCGATCGACGAATTGGCGGCTGCGGTTGAAGAGTCCATTTCGCATCGTCGAGACCTTGGGCAACGGTTTCCAAGCGTACAGACTCTGGGAACTCCGGAACTTTCGTGGCAATATTTGCTCGAAACGCTCGAAGATAATGATGCGATCTGCATTGCCGGTTCAGCATTTCTCGTCGCAGAACTGCGACCGGGCGTGAAGGAATGGCTTAGAGAGCAATCGAAATAGTTAATTCAACGTTAGAGCGTCAGATAGGAACATGGAGAATTAGCCATCAAGCGAGAAAACATCGAAGTCCGAAGTTTTCTGTTGTTCGCAATGGTCATCATTGGCTTGCTCGGCTCGCTGTTCGTGATCGAATCGCTGGAGGAACGAAAGCTCATCTTGCCATGTCTGCTGGATTCGGTCATGTGACTGGCGGCATTCGCGGGATTTCTTGCTTGCGGTCGCGGTGCAAGTGACTACGAGGCGGCGATGAAGTTGATGAATCAGAATTAGGTTCTATTTGGCAAATCCAAATACGAGCCCGCAGCGCAAGCGAGTGAATTGGAAATGCTACAGAATTCACTCGCTTGCACTGCGGGCTTGTATTGATAACGAATTTGTACACAGCGCCTTGCCGCGGATATGAAGCGAACGGTCATCCAGAATAGAAGGAGCAAAGTGAGTAAGAATAAAGCAACAGAATCCGATCCGGGAATCGAATCGGTAACGAAGTACCTCCAGTACTCCCTTTCACTTCCCGAACGCGCGATCCGCAGCACTGCCGCGATCGTTGGCGGATTCGCGCAGCAATCGGCGTCGCTGCTGGTGCCATCTGCATTTCAGGATTCGAAATCTTATAAGACGTTCGTTAAACAGATGCTCGACATGGTCGCCCATGATATCGGTGGCGCCCAACGAGCCGCGGGTGAGACTGCTCCTGACAGCGACGCACAGGTCGAAGGGTATGTTGCCAAGAAAACGGTCGGCACCTTCGTCGACCTTGCCGGTATGGCGACGCTACACGTTTCGCCAATGACGATCCTTGCCGTGATGAGCGACGTGGCTTACGGTTCGAACTTCTACTTGAGGCAGTTGGGCGATGAACTCAAACGCGAAGGAGTTATCGATGCTGATTCGACGATCGATCACGCCGCGGATTTGCTCGAAGCGATCAGTTCTGCTTCCGGGAAAGCGACCGATCGATTCGACCAGCCTCCGCTAAGCCTCGACGGTTTGCGGGAAACGATCGCGGAAGCTCAGGCTTCCGTTGGAATGATTGACGCGACAAAAATCATTCCTCAAGCTGAGATCAAACGGATGTGGTCGGAAATGCAAGACATGGCCGACTCACAGGATGTCAATCTCATGGATGTGTCTAGTGCCATGACGATGTACACCTTGAATCAAGTTGCGACGGTCAGCAAAGGAGCCCTCACGACGATTCGCGTGACTGGAAAGTTGCTCGATGAGCATTTGTTCGATCACTATTGGCAAGGTTTGCAGCGAATCAACGATGAAGGAATCTGGCAGATATTCGCGACAAGCAGTCAGCCTTACATCGAAGCCGTGTGGATGAATTTCTCATCTGAAAAGGAAACGATCACCGAAGACGTTGTTTCGGGCAGGCTGCTTTCGCGGACTTGGACCGGTTTTTGTGATTGGCTGGGCGGATAAGTTCGTGGTTGTGGCTTCCAGCCGCAATCATTTGCATGGGGTGCGTCGTTAACACCTTTAGGCGTGTTCCGCAGAGCAAAAAGTGTTGTTTTGAAACGCGGAGACGCGGAGGACGCTGAGAGCCCCGATAGTTGGTTGATTCGTGGTTGTGGCTTCCAGCCGCAATCATTTGCATTTCCGTACCCTCGGCACCCAGCCGTTGCCGTGATTGTTGAAATATCCCGAACAATGAACTCTGATTGGCTTGTCCAAAAGTCATCAGTTGACAGCCGACAGTACGATTGTTACTCTTTTGACGTCGAAAAAAATGGGGCTGTAGCTCAGCTGGGAGAGCGTTTGGCTGGCAGCCAAAAGGTCAGGGGTTCGAGCCCCCTCAGCTCCACTTTTCGGACACCTCTTGAACGCCGGGTAATACTGGAATCTACAACCGCTCAGACGTCTGAGCGGGCGGCAAAGTCAGAGGATCTTTTTCGGTAGCACTACTGAAAAAGGTCCGTATCAGACAGGACCGCAGCAATGCCCCAAGGCAAACGCTCGCGCGGGCAAACGCTCACGTGAAAAATCCGCGCCACGTTATCGGCTCACGCACAAGCGATTCCGAGCGATCTACGGCTCTACGCTCGCGGCCGACTTCGGCCCGATCCGTTTTCAGGAGTTTCGTCAGACGTTGATCGACGAAGATCTCGCGAGGACAACGATCAACGACTAAATGAAGCACGTTCGATCAAATTATCGGCATCCGTCAAATCGACGATTGGCTGTCCCAGAAATCTGACTTGGACGTTTGATGGGCCGCCAAAACCGCGTTAAGAAACGTATGCCGTTTTGAATAGCCGAGTAAAAAAGGGTCGTGTTTGGACTGTTACTTGCCCACTAAAGTGCGTCTTCTTCGGCCCGCTAAAATCGCCGCAGAGAATGCGAAAAACCGGACACCAGACGACGGCTCCGGAACGGCAATTGGTACAATTGCACCGCCGACGAAGATCCCATCGATAAATCCGTTCCCTCCAATCGAATACTTGCTCGCGGCAGGATCGAGATCAATCGCTGCCGAGCCAAGTGGGGAAAACGGTTGCAGCAACGAGAGGGTGACATCCACGCCGTCGTCATGAAAACTGCCATCAAGGCTGATCTCTATCTGCGTTGTCTCAATGGTGGTAATTAAATCTTCCAATCCATGGCTTGTGTGAGGGACGTTTAGCGATGTGAATTCGCCAACACCATTTTCAAAATCTCCCGATGGATAGGTCCAAGTGAACAGGCCCGTCATTTGCCCTCCTCGGTCGGTGAATACGTTGTCCAATTCAAACACAACCAAGTCCGCCTTTGATATTGCTGCACCTGACAAGATGAACAATGCGATTCCAGAAATGACCATTGCAGCATTCTTGATAGACATCGACGACCTCAATTGATATTTGGAAACTCGAGTCGGTAGGTCTTCCGAGGCTTGAGCAGGATGATGCCGCGGCCAACTTGAAAGAAGCAACCATCTGCAACTTAGCCGCAGAACCAGTGTGCTGTAAATGAGCGGAAACGCTCGCAAAGGACGCAGAATTGGATATGGGCGGATCTAGCCTCGCGCGACTGCGGCGCAGCAATCAATGGGGCAGCCTGGACCGCAGTGGGAAAGACTTCGATCAGCACCCATGTGAGTTGAATTTTGCACGTCAACAAACGTTCCGCTACCAAGGGACCTTAATGGCCGACCTGTCCAAAAAAGGGTCCATTGTTGAACGGATTCAAAAAACATTTGAGTTGATGCCGCGGTATACGCATTGAGCAAACTCGCCAGCAAAAAAATTGACCCTAGCGCTATCCTCGCAGCGGCAGGCTTTCTCCAAGCCAACCCCAACGCAATCAATGCAATTGAATTGGAGATCAAGTAGGGCAGCCAGTACTCTGCAAGATGATTCATGCTGACGCTCCTCGTCTAAAATTGCACATCAAAGAGACACTACACGTCACTTTCTTTTGACCTCGATCTCCAATGAGTTGCATTCAAAAATGGCGGGTCGGGTAAGGCGCGAACTACCGTTCGTCACTTTCTGAGATTGGACCGCACGCTATGCAGGAAGAGGTGCAGTTTTTGAGCCAGTAATTCCAGAATTCGGTCGTCCGTCGAGCCGCTTGGACGCAGGGAGACCTCTGGTGCGCAGCAGAGCGGATTCGCACGCGAGTGGTTCGATTGGCTCACTGTGATGCGACTCGACTGTAGGCGTTCGGAGTGGATGCAATGGAATTGCCCTGGCATACAGATTGCAGATTCAAGTCCAATAACTATTCCAATACTCGAGAGCAGTCATGTCCATCATCGAAAAGCTTGTTCAGGATCCTTTCACTGATCATGTTGAACCGGCGATCAAAGCCGATGCCAACGAATTTGAGAAAGTTGTTCGCTCAAGACGTAGCGTTCGCATCTATCAGGACCAGGCGATCCCGGAGGACGTGATGCGACGATGCCTGGATTTGGCATTGCTCGCACCGAACTCGTCAAACTTGCAACCGTGGGAATTCTATTGGGTACGAGATCCGGAAAAGAAAAAAGAGCTGAGTCGGCTTTGTTTAAACCAGCCTGCTGCCACAACGGCCGCGGAATTGATCGTTTGCGTTGCGAGATTGGATACGTGGAAGCGAAATCGCCAATTGCTTTTGGACAAATTTGAGGCATCCGAAGAAGAATTGCCTGAAGCAATGGACATCTACTACAGAAAAATCATTCCCATCGCATACGGCCAAGGTCCGTTCTACCTATTTGGCCCGATCAAGAATATAATTGGCTCAATCATCGCACTGACACGCCCCATACCTAGGGCGACCGCACGTTAATTGCTTAGAAAACCGGCATACAACTGATCAAGCT
>CAYGUE010000091.1:0-27596 GCA_964352885.1 uncultured Pirellulaceae bacterium | reverse complement strand
TGATCAATTCATGCTTTCGTGGGCTGACGTGTTCGAGGCCACCGTCGTCACAAGCTCATTTCACGAATTCAGTCCGCATGGGCTCAGCGGTGTTGTCGTGATCGCGGAGTCGCATCTTGCGGCACACACGTGGCCGGAACACGGTGCAGTATGCGTCGACTTGTTCACATGCTCCAATGACATGAATTCACCGGCAGGACTGGCATTTCTGTTTGAATCCCTCGACGCCGGAAGCTTGACACTGAAAAGTTTTTCTCGCGGTAACGTAACGAACTAGAATCACAACAAAGGCGTGAGATGAGCGAACCGATTTTTCGGCCAATGTCGCAGAGCGACACCAGGAAAGCCCTCTCGATCATCAACGACCACGATGAAGACGACTTTGAATGGGCGAAGAAGACTTACGACGAAAGTCTAGTAGGGCAGTACGTTCTTGAATTGGACTCTCGGATAATTGGAGTCACCGGGGCGTCACCGATCGATGGCACGGATCGTGCCTATGGAATCTCCTGGACTTACCTCGAAAGAAATTTCATCGGGCGAGGCTACGGTAGAACCCTGCTGGAGAATCTGATTGATCGGATTCGTAGCGCAGGCGCCCGAAAAGCGTTCGTCAACACGTCCGACTATTATGACCCAGAAGATGGCGACATCTATCGCGACGCCAGAGAAGCATATCGAGCGGTCGGCTTCCTCGAAGAAATGCGGCACGCGGACTATTACGCAAAGGGCGAGAATCAGATCTCGCTTGGAATGCGGCTTGAGGATCGAGGCCCGGACACACCACACGCATTGAACAGCAAGAAAATTCGCCTGACTGACGTCGACGAAATCTCTGAATGCGACGGAGCCTACTGGCTAGCGTGGGAACTTGATGACGAAGGCACCGACCCGTCAAGTTTCAGAATGATTTCCGAACAAGTGAAGGAATGGGGCGGAAGAGTCATTTTCATGGCTTTTCCGAGCGATCTCGAGCATGCGGCGGAATTCATGACCCGCTGTCGATTTCGCGGCGACGGCAGCCTGTTTGACTACTACGAAGACGGGACCGACGAACTTCACTACCGATTCAATATTCTTTAGACTGTGTTGTAATTCGCTTTGCAAATACAATATGATCTGCGAGACCACTCTTCTACATTCACTTCCGCGGGGAATGACAATGCGGCACTTAAGATTTCTACTTTGCTTGACAATTCTAACAACGATCTGTGGCTGCCAATCGGCTTTGGTCGAGGTCATCGATCTAAATAAAGTTCTGGATCTTTTTCAGGCGACGCTCACAGAGCTAGACGGTGAAGAAGCCGCCGCCGCGAAAGTAAACGGAGCAGATGCAGAAGTAGAAACAGCAGAGCAGGAAGTTGTTGGCATCGAGGTTGTCAATGAAGTAGACGAAGCCAAGAAAAAAGAATTCCTGAATCTGTTTATCACCAAACTCAATGCC
Source organism: uncultured Pirellulaceae bacterium (assembly GCA_964352885.1). GTDB lineage: Bacteria > Planctomycetota > Planctomycetia > Pirellulales > Pirellulaceae > Mariniblastus. Next base: position 26,152 of record CAYGUE010000091.1, on the reverse strand, counting down.
GCCAAATTGGTTTCGACACCGATTGGAGTAATCATGCACGAATCGGGCGCGATCATCGGCTTCGTTGACTTTGATAAAGACAACGATCGGGACTCTGGCGACAAGGTACTTTTCAAAATTGAAATCGACGATGCGAGAAATCGAGTCATTGCTTCCGACAGTGGCGGACATCATCGCGACCACCGATATCGAGGTGGGGGATTCTTCACGGGCTATCTGCTTGGCTCAATGCTGGGACGAAACCGAGGTTACTATTCAGGTTCAAGAGCCAGCATGAAGCCTGACTACAGTAAGCAGACCATGAGCCCCAAGTCGTACCACGCTTCTGCGGTTTCCAAGGCGAAGACTGCTGCAAGATCATCTTCTGCCCGGTCACGTTCCGGTTCGAGGGGAACGAGCTTCGGAAAGTAGTTTTTACGTGAAGCGCAAATAACGCAAAGTTCGTTAAACAAGCCACTGGTTGCGACTGGTGGCTTTTTTGATGGAATTGTCGATCAAAAAATATATTCTCCAGCACCAACCTCACATCTGACTCTAAGTCATTTCATGAACGCCGCCGCTCCAGAAGATCACGCACACGAAGAAAAATCCGCGGAGGACAATCCGCTGACGAAGAAACAAACGGCAGTGCTGATGGTCAGCGTCATGATCGTCGCGCTTTGTGGCATCGTCTACGAATTGATTATCGCTGCCGTTTCGAGTTACCTGCTTGGCAATAGCGTTTACCAGTTTTCGATGACCATTGGATTTTTCATGTTTGCCATGGGAATCGGGTCGTATATCTCCAAGTGGTTTCATCGAGATCTCGTTTCCACCTTCATTGCCATCGAGATCGCAGTCGCGTTGATCGGTGGATTCTGCAGCAGTTTGCTTTTCTTGGTGTTTCCGTATCACGCGTTATATCGCCCTCTGATGTTTGCGTTGATCATCGCCATTGGAACTCTGGTTGGATTAGAAATTCCAATCCTCGCGAGAATTCTCAGCCGATCGACAGCGTGGAAGGAATCCATCGCCAACGTCCTGTCGCTTGACTATATCGGAGCACTGATTGGCTCCGTTGCGTTTCCGATTCTGATGCTTCCTATGCTGGGACTGTTTCAATCTTCGTTTGCAATCGGCCTACTGAATATTGGCGTCGCGATTCTTTCGATTTGGGTTTTCGGCAAATCACTTTCGAAATATCGAATGTGCTTATGGGCATCCTTGGCAGTGCTGGCCTGCCTGATAGGTGGAATGGTCGCTTCAGAAAGATTGACTCGATTTGCAGAGAGCCAGATGTATGCAGACAAAGTCGTTTTTCTGAAGCAAACTCCTTACCAGCGGATTGTCGTTACAGAAAACGCGGCGAACCGTGAAATTCGTTTGTACCTCGACAAGCACATCCAATTCGCTTCGATCGATGAGTACCGATATCACGAGGCACTGGTCCATCCAGTCATGAGCATTCCGGGATCACGAGCCAATGTTTTGATCCTTGGCGGCGGAGACGGAATGGCAGTTCGAGAAGTTCTAAAGTACGATGACGTTGAGCGGATCACCATGGTCGACATTGACCCGGCCATCACAGAATTCTGCGCAACGTTCGCTCCCATCGTTCAACTCAACAAGGGCGCATTGAAAAACGAAAAGCTAACCGTGATCAATCTGGATGCTTTCAGTTACATGCTCGACTATGCCGGCAATACGGGCCCCGGATTCGAGCGTTTCGATCGCGTGATCATTGACTTGCCAGACCCGCACAACGAAGTCCTCGACAAACTTTATTCAAAAGAGTTTTATGAGATCATCAGGTTGTGCATGACGCCGGACGGCCACATGGTCTGCCAATGCTCGTCGCCATTTTTCGCGAACCAAGTATTCTGGTGCATTAATCGTACGATGGAAGCAGCCTCTTTTGGCGTGACACCTTTTCGGGTCCCCATGGTGTCGTTTGGGATCTGGGGATTCAATCTGTGTTCAGCCGACGGACAACCCGTGACTTCCATTGAAATCCAAGACTCGAAGTGTCGCTTTTTAACATCGCAAATTTTCGAAGACTGCCAACGATTCGGAAAAGACATCGCTAGGATTGAAAACTCTCCTGTGAACAGGACGTTTGAGCCGAAGCTCTATTCGCTCTACATCAAAAGCCTAAGGCGATAGGCAGCAGCAATCGACATCAATCGGGTCGCTGCGACGCAATCAAAATCAGGCGATCTCCGGATTCGATAGCGAAATCATCCTCGGGCAACAAGTTACTGTCACCGTTCCTTTGAATCCCAACGGGTACTTTTCCTGCACTGGAATTCGATTTCCTGGCAGCCCGGTAATTTTCGTAATCCTCTGGCATATCTACAATGTAAAACTGCTTGCCTTGCGTGTTGCTGGTCAACTGGGAAACGATGTCCCCAACACCGGGACTCAGCAATTCTTGCACTAGCATTTGTTCCGAAAGAGTGGAAACGCAGAGCACGCTATCGCACTTCGCTTGACGGAAAAATCGCACGTTCTCAGGATTAGCACACTCTGCGATCAAAAATGTCGTCGGGCTGTACGCCTTCACTGCCAACGCAATCTTCAGGTTCCGATCGTCTGAGCCGCTTTGGGACGAAGCTTGAATAATTACCGCTCGTGCGTCAATGATATTGGCCTGTTGCAACACGGACTCTTGAGCTGAATCGCCACGAACAAAATGCACTTTGGCTTGCTGAATACTTACAGGCAACTCATCGATCGTGTCATCAATAATTACAATGTCGGACCCACTGGTTGCTTGATCTCGTTGAATCTCATCAATCAGTTTCAGCAACTCGCTTTCAGATCCAAACTCGCAAATCGCGACGTGGTCCAAACATTGAATACTCTTCATACCTTTTACCTCCAACGATTTTGATTCCAGCATAAAGGTGGCAATCAATGAAAGAATATATCCAAGCAACCCAATGCCCAAAACCATCGTCGGCACGCCGACCAACCATCGTCCGCCGAAAGTACTTGGGAAAAAGTCACCGTAGCCAACCGTCGTCATGGTCACAATCGACCACCAAAAAGCGTCTGACCATGCCAGATCCGGGTTGTCACTAAACTCAAAATACATGTAGCCGGTTGCCGAGTAGAGCAGCAACGCAACGAACAAAAGCGCGGCCTGTCCATATCGTTCATGCAGCATCGCAAACGAAGATTTCTGGAAAAGTCGTACTAGAACGTTAACGATCACGGCGTTCTTGGTCCCAAAGATTCAACATGGATTCTGCCCTCGCGCTAACTCGTTGGCTTTGCCACAGACCGAGATTCTCAGATTTTGCTTTGTCCTGAACTTTCAAGTATTGCTCCATCGATGGAAAGGAATACCTCGTAAAAACGAGCGTCACGCCATTGGACAGCATGGCTTCGGCAACGTCGACGTCTTTATTCTGCCCCATGAAAAGCGATCCCAAAAGGCGTCCTTCATCATCGACTTTTTTATCTGCCAGCTTCACGATCAATTCTCGACCAACCGCTTCCTCTTCCAGAAAATCAACAGCCACTTTTCCATACTCGGCCAGCATCAAGTCACGTTCCGTTGCATCAAATGACTGGATGCCCAAAATTCGCAACCGAGTGCTTCCGCTGGAATTTCGAATCCTCACTTCATCGCCGTCAATGACGCGAGTGACGGTAACCACCTCGCCATCAGTAAACAATTCGGGGTTGTTGGAGAGCGTTTCGTGGCGAATCAGCTGCACTTGAACGAAATAGAACAGTGCTGCGAGCAACAGTCCAACCGAGAAGATATTCAAGTAATTTCGCGCCACGAAATTGACAACCCGACGGAAAGGCTTCGAATTCGATTTCGCAGATTTCACTGCTGCAGTCATTAACGCTTGTTCCGCTAGAAGATAAGGTGCTTGCGACTCGATGATAACGGCTCGATAAGCCTACCTCAATGAGCCCAATCACTTGGTACCCCGATAAAGATCTTCGCCGCCTCGACCTGATTCGCAGTGACATCGGTGACGCGATCATCCGTGTGGTGCTCAAAGCGATAGAGAAGAGCCCGATCTTGCAAACAACATGTGCATCATTGCGAGCTTGGTGCCTTTGCATGGGAGAAGAAAGTCGTTTCTCTCGATTCTGCATGTTCGTTGCAATAGCGCGGTCAGCTCTTGGGCACCACATGGGAATCGCTCAAGGACCACGAAGAAAACTTAGGAAGCAAAAACGTTGGACAACGATTCACCGGAGGAACTCGACGATGAACTGGCAACGCTCGGACTACAGAAATATTTCGACGAACGATAGCGTTTGATATACCGAAGATATAGCTTCAAACGCAATCGTCAAAATCATTGACTCTAAAGTCCAGCCCCACCCTAACGGTTCTGTCGCTCGCATTAGCACCCCGTGTTGCGGTGATCGATTATCAAATTGTAGTTTGCGCAACTCTTCTTGCAAACCAAACGCCTCGCGATTGTCGCATTCTGAAGCCTTCGTTATAATATTGCTTCACGAAAACTCATTTCTTTGACAGAGACAAACGCGAGATGCAAGAGTCCGACGACAATGAAGCGACGCAGCAAAATCGACGCGAGTTCATTCAAAAGAGTGCGGGTTTGGCAGCGATCGGTGCAGCCGCTGACATTGCAAAGAATGAAATCGCTCCCGAACAGGAGAATGAACTCTTCCAGCCAAAAGAATTCTGGCAGGACCGGATGAAGGCTCCCGATGATGGCAAAAAGCTTGGCTGGTTCGTCGACACCCGTCGTTGCTTCGGCTGTCATGCTTGCGAAGTCAGTTGCAAATCGGAGAACGATGTTCCACTAGGCAACTACATCCGTCAAACGTTCTATCAGGATGAAGGCCAATATCCGAAAGTCGCGCGGCTGTTTCTGCCGATGTCGTGTCAACATTGCGAGGAAGCTCCATGCGTGAAAGCGTGTCCCTGCGGAGCACTTCACAAAAAATCCGGCGGCACGGTCGCAGTTGACTACGAGCAGTGCTGTGGACATGGGACTTGCGTCGATGTCTGTCCCTACGGAGCCATCTATTTGGATCCGGTGGCAAAGCAGGCAGTAAAGTGCCACAACTGTTATCACCGAACAGAAAACGGTCTCGAACCGGCATGCGTTCCGACGTGTCCATCTGAGGCACTTTTCTTTGGCGACCTAAACGACGAAGATTCGAAGATCTCGAAAGCGATGAAGGACGCAGAAGCAGTTTCTGGCCTGGTCCAACTGCGTGGCGAAAAAGAAACGAAGCCTCGCATGTGGTTTGCTGGTGAAGCTCCGGCGAAGATCGAACCAAGGATTCCAGTCGAAGGGGAATCTTTTAATCCGGAAGCGTACAGCATCTACAACTGGAAGGGCAAAAAACCCGATGAGGAATCGGACTCGAAAGAGTAGTCGACATCCTCTTTTACTTTTCCTCTTGGCCACGGCCAATCGTTGAACAGCGAACCTACGGAACCGATGAATACGCAACCAAACTCTGATTCGAAAAAGTCCATCGAACAACGACGCAAGTTTCTGCGCCTCGGCCTGGCATCCGGCACGGTACTTCTCGCCACCGCAACCGGTTGTGCTCAACCTGTCGCCAAACAAGACGAGCAAAAGTCAAAACGTCCCGAACAGGGAGTTGATCTTGAGAAATGGAAGCGAATCAAGGGACAGGACTATGAACTTGGTTCGGGGCCTGCGCCCGGCGTTTGCCAATTGCCGGGCCCCAATGCGAAGCGGAACTGGCCCGACGTCGACAAGTACAAAAACGTCAAAACCGTTCCAGGAATGTGTCAGCTTTGTAGCACCATTTGCGGTACGATTGGCTACGTTAAAGAAGGCCGGCTGATCAAAATCGAAGGTAATCCGAAAGACCCTAACAGCCGCGGTTACCTTTGTGCTCGCGGGCACGCGGGACTGAATCACCTCTATCACCCGGAGCGGCTTTTGTATCCGCTGAAGCGGGTTGGCAAACGTGGTGAGGGCAAATGGAAACGTGTCAGTTGGGATGAAGCGCTCGATGAAATCGCAGTAAAGCTAAAAAAGGTTCGCGACAGCGGAAAGCCAGAGCGTTTCGCGTTTCACCAAGGACGCCAGCGGAGCAAAGATGCTCTCAAACGATTCCTTGACGCGTTCGGAACCAAGACACAGCTCAGCCATCGTTCGTTGTGTTCGGGCAATCGTCGTGCAGCAAATCTCGCCTTTTTATGGGAAAGCGATTGGGATCTGAACGATGTCGAGCATTCGAAATACATTCTGAATTTTGGCTCCAACGCATTCGAAGCCCATCAAGGCCACGTGCCGTTCGCCAGCCGAATCCAGAAAGGCCGTTTTGAGAATGGCGCCAAGTTGGTGACATTCGATGTGCGGCTATCCAACACCGCTGGCGGCAGCGACGAAGTTTTCTTCCCGTTCCCAGGCACCGATGGAGCGATTGCGTTGGCGATGGCTCATGCGATTCTGGCTGCCGGAAAACAAAACACGGAGTTCATCGAAACCTGGACCAACGTCACCATTGACGAACTGAAAGAGCACCTGAAAGAATTCACTCCCGAACGAGCCGAAGAACTTAGTGGCGTTCCTGCTGCAGACATTCGTCGAATCGCACTCGAGTTCGCAGCAGCTGCTCCTGCCGCGACCACGATGTGCAACCGCGGAAGCTCGGCTCACCTAAACGGCTTTTACAATGACCGTGCGATCCAAATGCTCAACGCGATCGTCGGTAGCGTTGGCAAAAAGGGCGGTTGGTGCTGGTCGCCGTGGGGTGGACTTGATCCTCAAGTCAAAACGCCACCGATGCCAAAGGGCAAGAAAAACCGGAGCGTCCTAGAAGATCCGCCAGAGTATCCGCTGGCGAATGTTTGGCGACGAATGCGAGTCGGCGAGATCATTTACCTCTACTTGCAACAAGGTCGTGCCGAGATCGATGCGTACATGACGTACAACCTCGATGCTCCATTGACTTGGCCAGAGGAAAGTCTGACCAAGGACGTGATGACGAATGAAGATTTGATTCCGTTTCACGTTTGCATCAACTGCTTTTACAACGAAACCGCGCACTACGCGGACATCGTTCTGCCATGGGCGACTTACATGGAACGCTGGGACCTCGACGCACGAGGGGCCTACAATCTGCGGCCTTACGTGGGCTTGCGGACTCCCATGGTTGAGCCGCTTGGCGAATCCAAAGATGTTCGAGAGTTCTTTCCAGAACTCGCCAAACGCATCGGCGGCGGCATGGAGAAAGCCTACGAGTACGGAACGCTGGAAGACTACATGGAAGAATGGGCTTCGAACGTTGCTAAGAATCCGGAAACTGGGAAGTCAGGGCTTGATCGTTTGATGGACGAAGGTGCCTGGGAAGACGAAACCCGTGAACCGTTCTACGAACCTTACAACATCGTGATCACGGAAGAGGAAATGAAAGAAGCCACCGTCAACGACGATGGTGTGATCTTCAAAGATGGAAAAGGCATCGGCGTGATGCTGGATGGCAAACCGGTCCGCGGTTTCAAAACGCCAAGTCGCAAGTTCGAGATCCGAAGTTTGTTCATCAATCGCATCGGTAACAATCAGGACTGCACGGACCTGATTGCCGCCAGCGGTGAGAAAAAGGCTTCGAATCGCCCGAAAGAACACGAAGGTCACGATGTGGAAGTCGATCAGATGCCGATCTGGTTCCAGCCAGTCGAGCACGAGACGCTTCGCGATGAAGAGTTGATTATGACCAGCTTCAAGTGGAATGTTCACAATCACGGTCGCACCATGAATCTGAAATGGCTCGCCGAGATCGTGCACTCCAACCCGGCTTGGCTGAATCCAGAAACGGCCGCAAAGTTTGGCCTCGAAGATGGCGACTGGATCGAGCTAACGAGTTTCTACCCAGAGTCCCTAACGGAAAACAGTCCTCACTTGAAGCGTGATGATTTACCCGTCGTCAATGGACGCCAAGTCGTATCAACGATGCGTGTTCCGATCGTGACGATGGAAGGCATTCACCCCAAAGCAATCGCGATGAGCAACTCATGCGGGCACTGGGAGTACACGAACGTTGCCAAAGGCATCAAAGGCCGTCCAATGGACGAAAGTGCCAAGGGCAGCGATCCGGAATCGTATCGCGATGCGGATTGGGAACGCAACATGTGGTGGGAGGATCAATCCGACGGCGATCCAACGAAGTGGAAACGCAATACCGGTAACGGTTGGAATCAGAACAAGCTGATGCCGATCGCTCCTGATCCGATTACAGGACAGCAAGCCTTTCACGACACCGTGGTGTCAATCAAGAAAGTTTAAGATCCGTGGTTGTGGCTTCCAGCCGCAATCATTTGCATTTCATTCGCAGTCAACGCCTTTCGGCGTGTCATAAGCGTCACGAGACGCCCCTGCAACTGGACTTGCAAAAGTCACTGAATCGCACAGCACTATCACTGTCCGCCATCACATTGCTACAGCCAAATGATTGCGGCTGGAAGCCACAACCACGCCAACGCTATGCTCGATCAAGCCAACTGGAAAAGTGACGCCAACATCTACGGATTCCTCGCGCGGCTGTGGGTCGCCGAGATCGATGCCAAGGTGATCGAACATCTTCGAGACGGCGAACTGGCGGGCGCCTATGTCGAACTTGGTGGCACGATTCCGGAATACGCGAGCATCGAAGAAGCCGTCGACGAACTGGCAATCGAGTTCTGCAGTTGCTTCCTCGGCCCCAAAGGCCATCTGCCTCCCCACCAGTCCGTTGTCAGCCACAGCCGATTCCAGGGCGACTGCATGGAAACGCTTCGAAAATTCGTTGAGATAATCGGGCAGCCTGAGGGCGAGCTATTCCAGGAACAAAAAATGCTGGACCACGCTGGGATCCAGTTGGCACTCATGCAACGAGTCTGCGGAGCGGGTGCGGATTGCGATCCGGATGATCTTTCTCCAATCTCAGAGCTGCGAGCACGATTCGCGGATTTGCATTTGAAATGGCTGATCAGCTACTGTGGCGTCGCCATCAACAAAACGGATAGCACTTTCTATCGCGGTCTTTTCCAAGTCACCGCTGATTTTCTTCGAAGCGAAACCGCTTAAGAGCTGAGTGCTATCGTTCTTGGAACGTTAAAAAACGAAATGATCTTGCCCAGATTTCGCAAATTGGCGAAAACTGCCGTCGGTCCCATGGATGGGCCAAGAAGCGACATGCCAACAATCGGCGGATCGCGAACCCAGAATCTCATCGTCGTTATCGTCACGGAAGGCGTTAAAGATGAAGCAAAAACTCGGCCTGCATTTCCCCGCGACACTTTGCGCGTTGGTATGCGCTTTCATCGGCAACGTTGAACCATCGACTTGCCATTCGCAGGGCCTGCAAACCTCCTCGGCCAACCAGACGCAAAATTTCGGTCAATGGAACCAGCCTGAAAAAGTTGGGGCTCAAGACGCAGCGCCAGCTGCCGATCCAACCAAAAACAATTTCCGGAACCTGTTTCCACCGTCGCAGTTGAAACCAATTGCGGATCGCTCTGCAGCTCGATATCCACTACAGCCTAAAAAACCAGCTCCGATGGCGGAGCAAAATCCAAAAGCTCGCCCGCTTCAGCCAATCAGCCAAAGCAACTTCATCCAAGGTAGCTTCTCCCGAGAGCCCAACCCGGGCGGCGATTTCGCACGCGTGAATCACCACGAAGCATCAGCCGCCAAAGCCGTCATGCCGCTTCCAAAGACCACAACTGCGTGGAACGACGTTGCTCCTCAGGTGGATATGACAACGCATGCCACGGACTGGCCAACGACACAACAAACAGAATCGAACCCGGAATCCTCGCTGTCTGGAATCGTTGGCTCCATCCAGTCCAGCGGCAAAGACTTCCTCGGCGGCTTCCAATCGAAGGGCGGCTGGGGGGAGAAAATCGCAGGCATCTTCGGCGGCGACAACAATCAGTCAAAGAAAGTCTTCGGATCGCTGGCGCTCGTCATCGGTGGCTACCTCGCTTTCGTTTGGCTGATGAGGAAGTTCAACATCTCAACGAATCGAGGTCTTCCTTCGGAAGTCATCGAAGTCATCGGCAATGCTCCCTTTGGCCCACGGAAAAACCTTCAACTGGTGCGACTTGGCAGCAAACTTTTGCTACTGATGAACGGTCCCGAGGGCACGCATCCGGTCGGAGAGATCACCGACGCCGAAGAAGTCGACTATCTGATTTCGCTTTGCAAAGGTAAGGGCACGAAAGCAACCAACTCGATCATGTCGGTTGTGAAGCAACTGAACAATCGGGACCCTCAACCGACACGGAATCCACATAGGACCTTGCACCCAACCACACCGGCTCCCGCAGAGAACACGTTCTCAACGTCACAACTGGTCCAAGCTCTGGAGTCGCTCCAGAATCCGAACCGTTCGAACACTGTCTTCGAAGCGTAGCAACAGAATGATTCGCATTTCAAATCTGACTCGATCTGTGGCACCGATATTTGTTGCGTTGCTGATTCTATGCAACAACGCAAGCGCATTTCAATCGCCGCTTGCGCCAATGCCGATCGGAGTCAACGACACTGCAACCGTCGTGAAGATGCCAGCGAAAAAACTTCCGCCGACAGCAGTCCTTCAATCTAACGAAGCTTCTAGAGCTTCAATCGAGGACTCTGACGAATCAACGATGAACATTGAGAATTTGTTTTCCAGTGAAGCCTCATCACTAACAACCCCCGAATCTCTTCCTTCCTCGATCAAATTAGCAGTCGTCTTGGGCGTTTTATCTCTGGCTCCGGCAATCATCTTGATGTCGACTTGCTACGTTCGAATCATCGTCGTGCTGACATTGCTTCGGCAAGCTTTCGGTGTACAGCAACTGCCACCGACACAGGTATTGACCGCACTTTCGCTGTTCGTCACGCTACTGGTGATGGCGCCCGTTTGGCAAGCAGTCAAAACCGACGCCATTGATCCATACACCCGTGCCGAGAATCCGATCACTTGGGAAGAAGCTTGGACCAATGGCGTTGCGCCGATGAAGCGGTTCATGTTAAAACAGATTCGCATCGCTAAAAACGAAGGTTCGATCGCGGTTTTCTATCAAAACCTTCCTCAAGAATCGACTTCGGATCCCTCGCAGTTACCAAAATCTCTGGAAGAAGTCCCGATCAAAATTCTGCTGCCCGCGTTTTTGATCAGTGAGCTAAAAGTCGCATTCTTGCTCGGATTCCAAATCTATTTGCCATTTCTGATTCTGGACCTGGTGGTTTCGTCCGTCACCGTTTCAATGGGGATGGTGATGCTACCGCCGACGATGGTCAGTTTCCCTCTGAAGTTGATTCTGTTCGTGATGGTGGACGGCTGGAACCTTGTGCTAGGAATGTTGTTACAGAGCTTTGGTTGACCGTGATTGTCGCCCGCGAGCTACCACACACCGAAAACCACACACCGAAAAACCTACACCGAAAACCGTTCTCATGGAACCTGAATCAGCAATCGAAGCCAGTCGCGAAGCGATCAAAGTCTGCTTCATGGTCGGCGGCCCCATTCTGGCTGTCTGCCTGATCGTCGGATTGTTGATGGGACTCGCACAAGCCATGTCACACATTCAGGATCAGGCGTTAGCGACCGTCCCAAAGATCCTTGCGATCCTTGCCGTTGTTGGACTAGCACTGCCGTGGTTTGCAGACCGCATGATGGAGTTTTCGAAGGATCAGTTTAGTCGACCATTCATGGCGGAAGCCGATACTTCATGGACCGTCGCACAGCCAAACACAACCGTTCAATCCTTACTTGTCGCGTCACAGTCGATGGACGAGAGCTACTATCCGCAGTTGGATGCGCCAAAGTTGCATGGTGACTCGATTGTAAAACCGGCCTCATTTAGCAAGTCGCGGACGAGTTCACTTCCGAGTTTTGTGGCGCCATCCGAAACATCGGAGGACACGAAAGAGACGACCAACCCATTCTCATTGCCAAGCTACCGTTTCACCCGTCGACCGAGCGACAACATCGAAGGGTAGGGCAGGGCGATGGTGTCAGCTTTCCTGTTGGTATTCGTGCGAATTGCCGCCATGGTGTTCACTGCGCCGATCCTTGGCAGCAAAGCGGTCTCTGCGAAACATCGTGTCGTCATTGCACTTATTCTGGCTTTTGTCAGTTTCTCCGCGATGCCCGAAACAACATCCAGCGAATCGATCCCGATTAACGCCAACATCGTTGCTCCTTTGGCAGTCGAAGCGTCCGTCGGAATTTCGTTGGGACTCGGGACGCTGATCATCTTCTCCGCAGCACAAATGGCGGGCAACATTCTGGGACAACTTGCGGGCCTGCAGTTCTTTGACCAGCTCGACCCAACCACCGGAGGAACCAGCTCACCTGTCGGTCAACTGTTCGGGCTCACGTCGTTGGCGACCTTTGCCTTGATGAATGGTCCGGACATGGTCGTCGGATCGGTGCTGCAGACGTTTCACCAAATACCACCGGGAACTTCGATTGCCACGAATGGGCTGCTGGAATTGCTGCCGCAGATTCTTCAACAGAGTTTTGTTCTCGCGATCAGTGGTGTCGGTCCGGGAATCGCTGCCATGTTGGCGACCAGCATTACGTTTGGCTTTGTTTGTCGTACGTTCCCACAAATGAATTTGACATCCTTAGCACTTGGTTCGAATGTAACAATCATGTTCTTGGCCATTTTCCTGACGCTGGGCGGATGCATCTGGCTATTCATTGATGACCTTGGACCGATCCTCGAACAAATTCAATCGGCACTCGTCGGATCAGCAACGGAGGCTTCGCGATGAGTGTCCTAAGTGAAGAACGCCAGCACGAACCGACAGCCGCGCGACTGAAACGTGCTCGCGAAGAAGGCGACGTCGCACACAGCCACGAAATGGCGACCGCAATTCAAATGGTCGCCGGTGTTGCTGCGATTTGGTTTTGCGCCGCTACGATCGGCAACAGTCTACAGCAGACAACCCTCGGGCTTTGGACCACCAATTCTATCAGCACATCGCCAGACGAAATCATTCAAACTTCCCAGTCGCTTCTGTGGACCACGATGCGATTGGTGCTGCCGTTTCTGATCTCGATTTTCGTCATCGGCACACTGGCTCACATGATGCAAACTCGATTCCACATTGGCCATCCAAAATATTCTTTCTCTGCAGTGACAGGCCAACGATGGTTCGAGAACCTGTTCTCCGCCACAAGCTTTGGCCAGATCTTCATTGCTTCGCCAAAAGTCATCGTTTCCCTCGGCGTCGGTGCCGCGACGGTTTGGGCAATGCGTGAGTCATTCTTCTCGCTGGGACACATGCCAACGAATCTTTTGGCGGCAACCATATTGCGACTAACGGCGACGGTTGGAATGAGCGTCGCATTATCGCTGTTGCTCGGTTCCGTTTTTGATTACGCGATGCAGTGGTACAGCTTCAATCAACGAACCCGCATGACCGATCAGGAAATGCGTGAGGAGATCCGCGGGCAAACTGGCGATCCACAGATCGCAAGAATTCGCCATCAACGCATGCGAGAAATCACGCGAGAACGGCAGCAGTAAAACTAGCTTCCAGACTTATCAGCACTTCGAATGGAATACACTTTTGATGCGGTCCGAAGGATCAGACGATCACCAGCAATCGCTGGAGTCGCCATGCAAAATTCTCCCACCGAGTTAGTACCCAAGAGTTCGTATTCAGTGCCTGTCTTCAAAACGTAAGTATCGCCTTGCTCGCTAAGACAGAAAAGCTTGTTGCCGCAAACCCATGGGGAAGTCGTGAAGTCGGCTCCCGACGACTTGATGCGTTTCTTGTAAGATCGTTCGCCGTTGCTGGTGTCGTAGCGTTCGAGGATGCCATTGTCCTGCAACACATACAGTCCTCCATCGAAAGCAACCGGTGTCGGAATGTAGGTGCCTGCTCGCGGTCGCGACCAAGCGACGAATTCGCTTGTCAGCGACCCTTTTTCAAGCGTGATGTCTCCTTTGGCTCCCGGTCGGATTGCGTAGATCGGTTGCATCTTTCCGCCATTGAGTAATAGCAGGTCATCGAACGCAAACGAACTTGCCGACGGCGCGGGCGTCATCCCTTTCATTCGCCACAGTTCGTTACCCTCTGTGTCGTAGCTGATCGCGAGGCCAGGTCCGATCGTGACGATTTCCGTTCTTTCAGGTGTCTTCCAAATGTAAGGCGTCATCCAGCCAGAATTCGGAAGTCCAGCAGGTGCGCCTTCGGGAGCATTGCGTTCTGTTTTCCAAAGCTGTTCGCCGTTTGACGTATCATATGCAGCGACCGAGGAAGCTTCTTCGTTGTCGTCCAGAATGATCAGCTTGTTGTCGAGCAAGACTGGAGAGGTGCCCGTTCCGAATTCCATGTAGATGGGGTGAGTTTCGAGTTCTTTCTTCCAAACCTGCGAACCGTCGAGGGCGTAAGCAAAGAGCCCGACGTGTGTTGCGTAGACGAACACATGCGTTCCGTCGCTAACTGGCGTCTCGGACGTAAAGCTGTTCTTGCGATGCATTCCACCGGGTGGCTTGCCGGTGTGAAACTCATGCTTCCAAAGCTGTATGCCAGTCTTCAAATCCAAGCAATAAAGAAAGCAATGCAAGTTGACTTGATCGGGCAACTCGAAGTCGCGCTCCATGACACGCTTCTCCACTTCCTCGCTTGTGAGCCCTTGCTTCATTAGTTCAGCAACATATTCGTTGCTGTAGTTCGTGCCTGCTTGAGGCGGCTTTGATTCGCCATCGGTAACGGCCGCCGTGACGAAGACGCGATCGCCAACCACGATCGGCGACGACCAGCCGCGCCCTGCAACTTCCGCCGTCCATTCGACATTCTCAGTTGTCGACCATGTTTCAGGGACGTTCGTGTTTGCGCTGACCGGATTGGCTGCATCACCACGGAATTGCGACCACGATTGGGCGAACGTCGGTTGAGCCGTAGCGGATATGATAAAACAAAGAATGGAACAAATCACACGAACAATCATTTCGACATCCTGTAGCGCAAAAAGTGATATCCGGTTCCTACCCCAATTGATTAAACCTAGTTTCAGTAACTTCTACTTGGATTTTTCGGCTTCAGGTTCAGCAATCGGTATTTCGCCCACAGCGGCAGGACCCGTGATCATCAAGTTATCGAAATCTGCTGTGTCATCGAAACTGCCCAGCCCAATTTGACCTTGCGTGATAGTTTTGTCGGTGGCAATCATCACTGGAGTGGTCATGTCATCAAAGAAAATTCGAATTTCGCCGGAGACAGTTTCGCGTTCGATTCGAACATTGTGCCAGTTCCCGTCCCAATTTGTACCAGCCGTGGTCTTCGTTGAAATCTTTGTTCGGTCCGCGTTATTGACAACGAAGATTTGATTGCAATGGTCATCGGTGACCTTGCCGAGATGAACGTAGTAGAACTCGGTTGGGCTTTTGTAGCCAAAGAACAGACACACGTCCCGGTGACCATAGTCCTTATGCGTGCTGTAGATCTGCACATCCAGACGAAAGTCAGTGAACTTTTGATCTTTGAGCAATGCAATATGAAGCGGGCTGCGAACCGCTGGCTTGTAGTCGGAAGCTTTCTTGTGAAGGCTTAGCACTTTCCCGCCTTCGATGTCTTTCAGTTTCCAGCCATCGTCAACGAATTGCCAATCGTCTGGTGAAGAGAATTGAGTTTCGTACAGCGTCGGTAGTGTAGAAAAATCGAGCGGCTTCGAAACTTTATTGACAGCCGGAGGAGGGCCTGTAGGATTGTTCGGATCCTGTCCAAACGCGGTTGAAGCAAAAATTAGCGAAACAAAAATGGAAGTCAAAAAGCGGACGTTCATAGTATTCTCGTAACAGAAAAATCGGTTGCCAACATTGTAAGGCCTCGTGAACAGAATGGGAGCCTGACGCACCCAACATTACATTCGCATGAGTGCATTGAGAACCATCGAACCAATAGTGGACGTCAACATGACAAGGACAAAGTAAGCAATCGTCCGCCGGGGTCCCAAACGGATCAGCCACAATCCGATCGCGATCTCGCACGCGACCAACATTCCCCACAGCCAAACTGTCTTCGCGACGTGCTGATCGAAGAGTGCACCGACAAATAGCGACGGCAAAAACGCAGGCAGTCCAATCGCTCCGCAGACGGTCGTAAAGCTCAACTCCTTAAATTCACCGGAAAAGAGAACCCAGGCGAAAGGAAAATACATACACGCCAACAACGTGGCTAGTTGCCAACGCCATGAAAGTTCATTGGCAATGATTCGAGTCGCGGCAACGAATCCAACAACCCAAAGCAGCACACAGAATGCAACAGGAAAGTTTGTCAGGCCAGCAATCGAGATTGCGACCAACGATGTGATTGCCAACAGCACACGCAAATGAAACTGAAAGGGCTTGCCTTCCTCATCCACAGACGCGTCCTTCCGTGGCAGCCACGGAATCACCAACCACGCGAGAACCCCGAACCCGATCAATGAATAGACAGCCTGATCAGCCGAAGGTGTTGAATGGCTCTGATCGGCGCCCGACCAGTCGTAAAAAGTCGGGATCATCCAGCCAACTAGAAAACTTCCCATGTTCAAGATGGGGAAGAAGACTGCTTTCGCCAGCCATTGTTTTCGATTCATCGTTACACTCGAAACGAACCGGGAATTGCTATTCGTAGCCAAACACTCCCATGTACTCACGCCAATGATGATCGATATCCTCTCCAAACTCAGCCTCCACATCGGTCGTTCGAATTTTGTGGTCCTTTCGAGAAGCAAAATAGGATTCCACCGCCGGCTTGGTTGGAGCAAAATCGCCCAGTTCAAGCTGATCGTAAACTCCCTGCATCACGGCATTGGGATCTTCAAGAAGAGACTCAAAACGAACTTCAGCCAGTTGATTCGACGGCAGCAAATCACGCTGAGAGAAATAGGCCTGATACATCAAGTCCTTGCATTCGAATACGTAATTCTTTAACCAGTTGTCGTCGTAGTTCGGCAGCTGAAATCCCTGTATCCCGTCTAGCAGTTTCCACAAACGCATTGTCGAGGAGACAATTTTATGCGGATGTCGAGACAGGTGCACAAACTTGGCCTGCGGAAACCATTGAGCCAACTGTTTGACACGTCCAGTGTGTGGCGGCGACTTCAGCACCAGCCGTTTGGAATTGTAGCAAATCGTAAGCGACTTAATGAAGTGTTCGAGCGCTTTCTGCAATTCAACACGCTGATTCGGTTCTGCCAACGAGAGGTTTAGCTGCAGGTGGTCCCGGCCTTTTCGGTTCGGAAACGCCATACGTCGATAAGGCGTCGGAGCACCATAGGCACAAAGTGCAAAGTCATCTTCCTGCGGCGAGTTTACACGAACGGACATGTCATCCATCGGCCGTCGCTTTGGAAGGAGCGCCCACAGCAACGGATTGAGCAAATGTCGAGTCACCAAAAAATGATTCGGCGCGAACGTATCAATCGTGTTTGGAAATGCGAAACGATCATCTAGCGATAACAGCTCGTGCATCAGTGTCGTGCCGGATCGCCAATGACCAATCACGAAGATCGGAGGACGCTCAATCTGCGTATCGGTAATTTTCTTGTGCAGGAGCAGCCGCTGCGTCGCAGCAGCGACGGTATTGAAAACGGAGCAGCCACCGACGGCCACCGTCATCGGATATCTCAAAGGGTGAATCTGAAACTTATTTTCGCGCAACAACGAAAAGTAGTCACCACATTTCATGCCGTTCCAAACGCGCGGGGCCCACGGTGGATACCAATTGGCTTTTGGTTTTTTATTGGATTCTTGAGCCATCAAATTGTGGTTGGGACATCCCGCCCCAGTTTCGCTGTATACCTTGAATGTCGGCCAGTCTGAGTTGGTCAGGCTGCGTCGCCGAAAATCTTACCGTCTGGCGTCGTTAGCTTAAACAGGCCAAAGATTTCTTCTCGCGAAAGTCCTCGTTTTACTGGCTGCTCATCGTCATCCAAGATTTCCCGAAACAACTCCCGTTTGGCCTCCAGAATCTCATGAATTCGTTGCTCAATCGTACCCGCCATGATCATGCGGCTCACTGTGACGCTGCCTGCGGCCCCAATCCGGTGAGCCCGATTAATTGCCTGATCTTCTACAGCGGGGTTCCACCAACGGTCATAAAGGAACACGTAACGGCAAAACTGAAGATTCAAACCAACACTTCCTGCCCCGTAGCTCATCAGGAGGACATGTCGGTCCGGGTTCTCCCTGAACTCCTTCAATATCGGCTCACGCTGCTTCGAAGGAATGCGGCCGTGATACTCAAGCGGATTGTATTCCGCGACTTGACCACTGATCTCTTTAATAGAGTCAACCCACTGGCTAAAGATAATCGCCTTTTGACCACTGGCTGCGATCTCCTCCATATCGGCTTTGAGACGCTCAATTTTACTACTGGCTTTGGTCCTCGGATCAAAGTTACAAATCTGCTTAAGCCGAAGCACCAGTTCGAAGACGTGTTTGATCGTGATCTCTTTGCCCATCTCGTTGAGCTTAATCACACCGTCCTGTTCAGCTGCCTCGTAGGTGGACTGCTGCTCGGGAGTCAGTGACAGCTCTGCGTCGCGCATCAAAAGCGGCGGCATGTCTTTCATCACCAGATCTTTCGTCCGCCGAATGATCAAGTCCTTCACGCGATCGCGAATCTGTCGAGGTTCGAGCCCGGAATGCACCGTGCCAGGCGATACGAACTCGCAGATTCCAACGAGGTCTTCAATGCTGTTTTCGATCGGTGTACCGGTGAGGGCCCAGCTTCTTTTTCGCTCGATCTTTTGGATAACTTTTGACGTCGAATTGGATTTATTCTTAATACGTTGGGCTTCATCGAGAACCACGAGATCGAAAGCAGGATCGAGTTGCGTGACCGTCGCTTCGTCGCGAATCATCAACTCGTAATTCGCGATCTTCACCATGGCACGATCTTGCTTCCATTGAAAGTCGCGATTTGCTTGCGATCCTGAAACTGCACCAACGGTGATCTCTGGAGCCCAAGTTTTGAATTCTCGCAACCAGTTGGGAACCAGAGGCTTGGGGCAGATCAAAAGAATCCTCTTGGCGCTGCCCGTCCTCAGTAACAAACGAATCGCCGTAATCGCCTGCATCGTTTTTCCCAATCCCATTTCATCCGCGAGTATGCCGCTATAACGAGGGTAAAGAAATGCGATGCCTTCGTACTGAAAATCAAACGGCTTGAATGGGAAACGCATAGTACGATTCGTGAGAATCGACTCCAGCGGAGGTTGCAGCATGAAGAACAGACGGTCCTCCAGTTTAATCACGTCCTTCGGTGGCTTGATCCGCGTTCTGCTGTCGCTGGGCTTGCTCGAAACGGAATCCGAATTCGCTGATTCTGAACTCGGATTCGCATCCACTGTGATCGGAAAATTGTCTGGGCCCAAATCCTGAGGCTCAAAAAAGTAGCTGGAAATTTTGGGCGGCTTATTCGTTGACCGCGCAGAAACGATTGGCACCTTGCCGCGTGGATCGCGCGATATCAGTCCAGTCCGAACAAATCCGACTGACTCAGACGAAAATGCGGATTCCGAAACGAATTCGAGGGGAGTCGACACTGGCAAACAATCGCGAGAAGTCGTGTTGTCGAAATCAGGCTGCATCAGCTTGCCGCGCGACTTGCTGGGCTTCACCAATAGCTTGGCGGATGCGTTCAAAAGGCTCATCCAAAGTCAGCGTCGTCGTGAAACGATCACAGGCTTCTTTGGCGAATTCGAACTGTTCAAGGTCCGTCGTAAGCACGCTCACATTCAAATGATCGACAACGAATTCGGGATACTGAATCGTTACAATCTCGATCGTTGTGGGTGCTGACTCTGCTTCGGTCACCATCAGCACGGGCGTTACGATTTCCTTGGCTAGTTGCTTTAATGCAGGTTGCTCAACGAATAGCAACTCGGGAGTTCTGGAGCACTTTTTCACTAACGCTTCGCCGATCAAGTCACAGAAGATATGGCTGTGATACGTCTGGCCGTAGAGAATTTTCTGAGTCCGATTCTCCGTTATCGGAGCGGTGCAGTGAAACTCTGTCGGTTTTCCGTCCTGATTAACCAGCAGCAGGCCGCCAGTGAAACCAAGCACGTCATCAGAAACGACTTCGAGAAAACCATAATTGATTGATGCATCCATGCTTTGTAACCAATCGCCAACCGGCGATTCCAGAACGTATTGTGCTCCACGATTTCCTACCGTCGTTGGGGCGGCATGGAGCAATTGGCTTGTCAATACTTTGTATTGACTTTTGTGGAAAATCCTTTTTCCTCAATGCCACTGCTCCGTTTCATCGGTGAGTGAACCGTACCGCTTGAAATGCGTATAGACGGCGACATTACCCTGCCGAACCCGCATTGGCGTTACAAACCAAACAGTATCAAGCGATCATGTGAAGCTTTGATGATCGCATGCTTTAGTCACTCAAGTGTTTTTTCAAATGTTGGAATACAACTTTGAAAATAACAATTCCTCGACACCTGCACTACTGGCGTTTATACTAGGGAGTCATACAAAGCTACGATTATTCCATCCGTGTCGGAGACGCAAACATGCAAAACGATTCTCAAGATATTTCCCCAATCTTCCGAATCGACGTGACCCAAAGTGCTAGCGAGCCGCAAATTGAAACGGCTGCTGACCCGCACCAGGCAACCGTCACGATGCTGCTGGAACAATTGGTCGTTGGCCAGGATCGGCAAAACGAACTGCTGGAAGAAGTCGTTGAGCAAATGGGTTCACAGCAGCGTCAACGCTCCCATGAGTTGCACAACTGGAAAGAAGCCAATCCTGTTTTGGCTCGCCGTTGTCGCGCTGCAGCGGAAGCGCTCTCTCAAGTGCAAACAGAATTCCTACACAACATCACCGGCGAAGTTCAAGACACGTATGAGAACATGCTCGATAGCGATTTCGTGATGAACGAATTCGTCGATCGATACGGCCCGCGATTGGCCCACCTTAACGGCGTCCTGCAGCTACTTTCGCAACTCAGCGGCCGACCGGAGTAATCATTCAAACGAAGTCAGACTAACGATCTGTTGATTCGAAGGAGCCTCGTCATCTGACGGGGCTTTTTTCGTTTAACGCGACAACATTTCCCATCGCAAATCACCAATATTCAATAATCAAAAACATTCAGAACTCAACAATTTCGAATAGGGATCAGAACGAATGTTTGAGACTTAGAAGCCATCTGGCGGACTTGGATTCGGAGCAACCTGAGGCCCAGATATCGTTTCATCCTTTATGACGATGACGATGACGACCCGTCGCAGCGGTGCAGGGAACTGGGACAAGATGTCCCAGCCAGGCCATTGCTGACACTGCCATACAGATCACGAAGCAGCTTTGGCGGAAACGCTTGGCACTTCGTATCCGGCTCGATATTCGCGAGACATCATCTGGCTGGCCTTCTCGTGCCCTTGCACCTGTTCGGTTTTTGGATCGAATTTAATATCCGCCCCCAGCGTCAACGCAGCTCCGGCTCCCACGTCGACTCCGTTCGCGAGCAAGTGTTCTTTCAAACGAGCAAACGAATCTTTAAAGATATTGCTTTCGCCAGACATTGAAGATTCAATGTCATCAAGCGCAACGTTCTCGCCCAGTTGATGCGAAACGCCACCGGTATGGCAGAGCGCACTCGAAATATGGCCTTCCTCGATTGGGCCGTTAAGCTTGCTCTGATCGTTCGACGAAACGGCATCCAAGAAGTTTGCGTAATGATCGCCACCGCCACTCCATGACTTGAGCTCTGTATTTTCGTTGTCGAATGCTTTCGCTGAAGAGTAAGACGGAATGACGACGTACCCTTTTTCGCACTGCACGATGACGCCGATCCGCGAACCGCGATAGTCATCCATGTTTCGATCCCAATACTTCTTGCTGTTCTTCTCGACGTCCGCCTGAAATTCTTTCGCTTTAGGAAGTCCACGCGTTTCGAAAATCAAAGGAGCGCCGGGATAGTCGTGAATCACTGTCTGTGTATTCGGAGTGTCGCCGGCATCTTCGTAGCCCAACCGTCCGCCGATACTCAGAACTCGAGGAGAGATCGTTTCATACCCAAGGAACCAACGAGCAATATCCATCTGATGGATGCCTTGGTTACCCATGTCTCCGTTGCCCGTGTTGAAGTCCCAATGCCAATCATAGTGCAACTGCGGTCGATACAGATCTCGCTTTTCTGCCGGCCCGCACCAAAGATCATAGTTAATGTTTTTGGCAATCTCCAATGGCGAGTTGAGCTTGCCGATGCTCTTGCGAGGTTTGTAGCAGGTCCCGATTGCATGCTTGATTTCTCCAAGTGCTCCACTTCTCACCCAAGCGACGGCGTCCTGCAGGCTTGGGCTAGAACGCGACTGAGTACCGCATTGAATCACACGATCATATTTTGCTTGAGCATCCGAAAGCTGTCTGCCTTCCCACACATTGTGCGAAACTGGTTTTTCGCAATAGACATGCTTCCCGGCCATCACCGCGCGAATCCCCATAATGGAGTGTTGGTGGTTAGGAGTTGCAATGGAAACAGCATCGATGTCTTTCTGCTCGAGCAGATTCCGATAATCAACATACTTTGCAACGCCCTTTCCTTCGGCCGCCTTGCTCAAAATGTTCTTGTCACAGTCACAATAAGCAACAACATTTTTTCCCAAGCCATTGATATGATCCTTTCCCCGATTGTTGAGCCCAATGACGCCGCATCGGACCTTCTCGTTCGTGCCCATGACTCGACCGTACGCCGCAGCAGGCATGCTGATGGCTGCGCCTGCGGCGATTGTTGATTTCAAGAAATCCCGTCGTTGAATTGGCATTTTGAGCTCCATTTTTCTTAAAAAGTTACAACCATATAGTGATCTGCCAAAACTGAGTTGGATACTGCCGTGGGTGCCATGACTCACGCTTGCTACGCTTGCTCACGCAAGCTTGAAGCATGGCACCTATCAATTCAGATTGGACAACCAATAGTTCTGTCATTATAGTCGCAATCGATGCTCGGAATGAACAAGCCTTCATGCTTACAGGTCCATCTGCCCCATTTCCTCGAATACCGATCGATAGCTGTCGATCGATTCGAAATACTGGAACAGCGATCCATAGAATTCATCGCTGCCGAGAGTTGCACTGTCGCCAATCACGATCAGTTTCCTGCGGGCGCGGGTTAACGCCACATTCGTTCGCCGATAGTCTTTCAGGAAACCAATCTCGCATTGCGAGTTTGAACGCACGAAGGATATAACGACCACTTCTTTCTCACGGCCTTGAAATCCATCAACTGTATCAACTTCGATATTTGCAATTTCAGATACGTGTCCGGACTCTGTTTTGATGTTTCGGAAGAGCCCACGAAGCCTCCGAACCTGAGCCGCATAGGGAGCGATCACGGCAATGTCATCAACATTGATTCCTTGGCCGACCAACTGACAAACCTTGAACGCCACAAAGTCGGCTTCCTTTTCGTTCAGCTTACTCAAGCCTTCGGGCTCGATCATCTCCTCCCATCCGGCACCAGCACTGTCGAAGAATTCAACTGGCTTTTGAGTTTCATCGGATGTTTCGACGCCAGGCAAATCGCAAAGCAGGTGGCCCACAACATGATCGTCAGCAACAAGCTTTCCATCGTAAAAACGATCCGAGGAAAACCGCATGATGTTCTCGTGCATGCGGTACTGCCGAGTCAACAACCGTGTCGTTGAGTCGCCATAAAGATCTCTCAAGCGTTCCAGCATGCTGATCGAATAGCCTTTTGCCGTAGCTTCAGCCGAGAGGACCGTCGGCGGTAGTTGAAACGGATCTCCTGCCAAAATCAATCGGTCGCTCCGCATTACCGGAACCCAACATCCGGGCTCGGTTGTCTGACATGCTTCGTCAACAACGGCCGTCTGGAACCAACGATCGCCAAGCATCTCTTCATTGAAAGTCGTCGTGGCACAGACCACGTCAGCTCGGTCGAGAATCGACGCAACCGCCTGTCGCTCGAGGAGCTTCGCATCAGACAATAGCCGTTTCGCATCACGACGGAGTTCCTGTTTCTCGCCACGAACCGGGTTGCCTCGCGTCCACTTATCAGCCTTCCGAAATAGATCCTGCGCTTCGCGGCGCATATCGCGGACGATGGGGGCATTTTCATGCTGTTCTGCCAAACCGTCAAGGGAATGTTCTCGTAGCGATTCCGCAACGCGTGCAGGATGGCCAAGGCGAACGGCACGTACGCCTTCCGCGATCAAACGTTCGAGCAAATTGTCGACAGCCGTGTTGGATGGGGCACAGGCCAACACCTTTTCACGATCGGCAACGCATTCACAAATAAAAGCGACAACGGTGGTCGTCTTGCCCGTTCCGGGTGGACCGTGAATCAATGCGAAATCGTTCGCCGAAGTCGCGAAATGAACA
This sequence comes from uncultured Pirellulaceae bacterium, assembly GCA_964352885.1. Taxonomy (GTDB): domain Bacteria; phylum Planctomycetota; class Planctomycetia; order Pirellulales; family Pirellulaceae; genus Mariniblastus. The sequence goes on along the minus strand of CAYGUE010000091.1, from coordinate 1,848 downwards.
CACTCCTGCTGTACCGTGTTCAATTCGATTCGGGATCGCAGCGACTTCGGATCTGGCGGCCGCTCGCGAAACGTTGGCTTTCGCTCCCCCATCAGAATCTCGCGCATCTGCCCAAGCCTGCCCTTGGAGTTTCGCACCGTATCGATTGCAGCAAGATAGCGCTGCCGAGTCACCTCATCCGCCGTCAAATCAACACGGAAACATTTCGGCTCAGGCCTACGATCGAGGGCAACTTCGATCGAATCGTTACGGGGACCACAGACGACTCCCGTCAATGATTCTCCGGCCTCGTCGCCAAAGTTCGAAACAACGACTGGAGAGCCAACTTTTAGTTTGTGCCAAGGCATCGGACGATTACGATTTCGCCGGCAGAACTTGACGAGGTGCCGACCGCCAAGGCCACTGCGGTGATCTTCGATCGCAAGGTCAGTGACCGTTTCGCCGCTCTTTTCAGCATGAGCTGCGCCAAGCCGCTTTCGTCGGTCCGCCATCCGTTCGATCTCGGCTTGCGATTCGAGCGCAATGCACTCCACAAGGTTAACGAAGTGACTCTCAATTTCGACCGATGGTAACCGGGATCGGCGACGCGACATGAACTAAGCTTCTTCCGGGAAAAACTTGGCAATCGTTTCCTTACTCGGTGCTTTCGTGATGAAAGAAGTAATCACCATTGCAAAAATCGCACACGCGAAAATTGCAACGACAGGCATGACGGTCAATTCAGTGTATGGAACCGCCAAACTGTAACTACCATCTCTACCAAATTCCGCATCCCGAAATAGCATGAACCAACTTCCGGCAGCAGCAAGGATGCCCGAGACAGCACCGGCGGCAGTCAACCGCTTCCAATAAAGCGCAGCAAAAATGATAGGAAACAAAGCAGCAAATCCAGAGAAACACCAAATCCCCAACACAAACACGCTCAACTCATACTGAGCCAACGCATAAGTCACGGCGACGATCAAAACGATGAACGTTCTAGCAATCAGAATCTGAGCCTTGTCAGAAAATCTTTCCTTACCAAAATAGTGCGTCATGATATCATTCGTGAACATGCTACCAATACAAAGAAACTGACTATCTAGCGACGACATGATCGCCGCAAGAATTCCAGCCGTAAGCAAACCGCCGAGCAACGGAGTCGTCTGTTCCTTCACGAGGAACGGCAGAATCTTGTTCGCACTTTGGGCAATCGACGGAGGAATCGCTTGCGTCGTTGCCCAGACACCGATCAGAACACATGGCACCCATACAATCATGATGAATATCGGATGCATCACGACGGACAGCTTGAAGCTTTTCGCACTTTTGGCGGTCAGCCAATGCTGGAACAGATGCGGGAACATTCCAACGGACAGCGGAATCAGCATATAGGTAAAGAACTTTGTTGGGCTCATGTTCGTCCGTGTCGTGTATTGAGCCTTCACTTTCTCGGACGCATTCGCGAGGCTCTCCATCAGCGTCTCGCCACCGCCAATCTTGTCAGCGAGCACAAAAAACGTAACGACACCCAGCACCATGAATACGATCGTTTGGAAGGCATTGGCCCAAGCGGTCCCTCGCATCCCGCCAAAGAAAACGTAGACGAGGACGACGACACAAACCATTCCGCTCCCCAACCATTTCGGAAGCCCACCATCGAGTGGCGGTGCATCATTCGGAAAGATGCCCGGAAACGCCCCCGCAGTCATTGCCTGAATCACGCCTCCGCCAGCCATCACGCCGATCAACAGATAGGGGATCACGAGCATGACCAAAATCGGAAACAGCAACAATCCTACGAAGTCGCTATCGAGTCGATCGCGAAAGAACTCGATTTGTGTGGTGTACTTGTGCTTGCGGGCGAAT
>CAYGUE010000090.1:24407-27815 GCA_964352885.1 uncultured Pirellulaceae bacterium | reverse complement strand
GGACGAGCTTTCTCTTTTTGCAGCTCTCCCTGTGTGTCGCCCATTCGTGGGTCGCTAACTTGAATGTCGACCAAAGGAAAGCCCAGCAGTTGCAAAGAGCTCGTGTACTTGCGGCCAAATAGCTGTGGCATCGCATTTACTTTGGAACGCATCTTTGTTCCAAGTTTCGATTGGTTTGGATCCTCCTCAGAGGTCAATTCGCCTCGCAACTTTCGAACTAACCGCTGCGTTTGGAATCCGTGGACCCCGATGGCGACGGTAAACCAAGCCGTCGAAATGAGCATGATCACCAAACTGGTTGTCCTGAAGTTTGGCATCGTCGACATGATGATTGACGTGACAACCGTAACGATTATGAAAATAGTCGTTATTGGAATGCAAACGACGAAGCGTTCCATTAAAAGATGGCGTTCTGTCTCCGTCGGAGCCATTTGCGCGGGCAACCAACTGCCAAACCACGCTCCGAAAAGTCCTAATACCGCTCCCGATAGACCACCAGCGATTCCGATTGCAGATCCTGTCGCAGTTCCACTGGCCAAAAGTTTTGCCACCCCCGCGGCCGAAGTTGTCGTAGTGGAATTCAAAGCCATCGAAACGCCGCTTGCTTTTGCCATCGACGAACTTCCGATGACGCCCATCGTGGCAATGCCGGCCATGACTCGCGATGTAAACGTCCTGCTTGGATTTGTGCGGTCGAGGACTCCTTCAATCATGGTCGATACACGAGCGCGAAGGATTTCTCTACCGCGGGCAAGTCGTTGTCTTGCGGCGGCGTTTGTCAGTCCAAGCGAGGTAGCAACTTCTTCGATCGAATTTCCTTGTCGATAATAAAGCACCAACACTTCGCGATAGTTGGACGGGATTCGTTCGAGTGCACTCCAGACGACCGCCTGTTCCTCTTTTGAGACAAAATCGTCTGCCGGATCGGTGGCAAACGAATTAAATTCACTGCCAAACTTCTCGTTGTCTATTTCCCGAACTCGAGATTTCTTTCGTCGCCATTGCCGCGCGAGGTTTCGGGCGATGCCGCAAAGCCACGTACGCAGCCGTCGCGCATCGCGAAGGCTGTCTCGAGATGTCCACGCCGCCCAGAAGGTTTCCTGCGCAATGTCTTGGCTGATTGAGAAATCGCCAACGATGCTGAACGCAACAGCGGACACGGCACTCTGATGCGAGACGACGATTTGCTCAAACGCATTGGTGTCGCCTTTGACAACGTTCTGCCAGGCGTCAGATTCCGTGGTTGGTTTCGTTTCTATTACTGTCGCCATGATCGCTCCCGAACCTCAATTTTAACTGTTTCATCTACAAGTGGCTGCAAACGACCGTTACGTGACAAAGAAACATGAAAAATTCGAAAACCACTGGAAGTGGCGGCTGAGATCGTTCGTTTCGTGGGCCTGTGATTGGTTTCATGATCGGCGTGCGTTGTTTACAATCAGGAAAAACCCAAAGCAAGTGATACATGATTTCCAAGACATCGACTGTTCTGTTGATTGGAGCCGTTCTCTTCCAGTTCGCGTCATCCAATGCCGTTGCCCAGAAGTTTCCGCATTCGTGTGCTCGTCCAGATCAAGTCGCGGTGACACATTTGCATCTGGACCTCAACGTTGATTTCGAGTCCAAGAAGTTGATTGGGTCAGCCGTTCTGAAACTCGACCGCAAAGCCGGTGCGAGTGAATTGCGATTGGACACCAACGGCCTCGAGATTACGGAAATCTCTGCTGGCGGGAGTGAACTGAAATGGGATCTTGGAGAGCATATTTCGACGCTCGGGCAAGCGTTGACCATCGTTCTTCCTGAAACTGGCGATGAAGTCACGATCCAATATTCAACTAGTCCCGGCGCCGAAGCCGTTCAGTGGCTCTCACCGGAACAGACGACTGACAAAGAGTATCCGTTTCTGTTCACGCAATCGCAAGCGATTCTTGCCCGAACTTGGGTTCCTTGCCAGGACACACCCGCTGTCCGCATGACGTATTCAGCAAAAATAGCAGTGCCACCAAACTTGATGGCCGTGATGAGCGCTTCGAATCCACAAGAGAAAAATGAATCAGGCGTTTACGAATTCGAAATGAAGCAACCGATCCCTTCGTACCTTTTGGCGCTTGCCGTTGGTGATTTGAAGTTTCAGTCACTCGGTTCTCGTAGCGGAGTCTATTCGGAACCTTCGGTTTTGAAACGGGCAGTCTATGAATTATATGATACTGAAAAGATGATTTCGGCTGCAGAAGAGTTGTACGGTCCCTACCGTTGGGATCGCTACGACGTCATCTTTTTGCCATCGAGTTTCCCGTTCGGCGGGATGGAGAATCCTCGGCTTACATTTGCGACACCAACCATTCTTGCTGGTGATCGATCGTTGGTCGCGTTGATCGCACATGAGTTGGCGCATTCGTGGTCTGGCAACCTTGTCACCAACGCGACTTGGGATGATTTTTGGCTCAATGAAGGATTCACCGTTTACTTTGAGCAACGAATCATGGAGTCGATGTACGGCCGTAAATACTCCGAAATGTTAGCGCGACTTTCCCTAAATGGTTTGAAGGAAGAGATTGAAGAGCTCCAAGCACGTGATCAATGGCTCAAGTTGGACCTCATGGGACGCAATCCTGACGATGGAATGACGGCGATTGCTTATGACAAAGGATACTTCTTTTTACGCAAGTGCGAAGAAGTCGTTGGGCGTGAAAAATGGGATGCGTTCCTAAAAAGTTACTTCGATACGTTTGCTTTCCAGAGTATGACGACGGAGTCTTTCATTGAATACGTTGAGGCGAACTTGGAAGGTGCTGACAAACTCAACTACAAAGAATGGATTTACTCGGGTGGCCTTCCAAAGGATTGTCCTGTCGTTGTGACCGAAGAATTGGCGAAAGCTCAACAGGCATGCGAGGCGTTTGTCGATGGAAGGGCTGCATCCGAGATCGCATCGGGTTTTGAAACGGCGAAATGGACGACGCATCATTGGAATCACTTTTTGCGTGAACTTCCAACGCTTTCGACCAAGCAAATGAAGGAACTCGATACGGAATTTCAGTTCACGCAGTCTGGGAACTCGGAGATTACTCACGATTGGCTGATGCACGTGATCCAGTCTGAGTATGAACCAAGCTTTGCAAAGCTGGACGCGTTTTTGACTGGCCAAGGACGTCGCAAGTTTCTCCAGCCGCTGTATGCAAAGCTAGTTGAATCGGAGAAAGGAAAGAAGATCGCAAAAGACATCTATTCCAGAGCTCGTTCTGGCTACCACGCCGTTTCGCGGCAAACGATCGATAAGATCGTTGCTCCTGTGCCAGAGTAGTAACAAACCCTCTTTCGCGGAGCAGCCCGTACGATCAGTCCGTCTAATCAAACGGAACTGGTTTTCTGATTATCAACCCTCCCCCGCATTTCCTAAGGCGGAGG
>CAYGUE010000090.1:0-24307 GCA_964352885.1 uncultured Pirellulaceae bacterium | reverse complement strand
TAGACCTAAGGCGAAGGTAGACCTAAGGCGAAGGTAGACCTAAGGCGAAGGTAGACCTAAGGCGAAGGTAGATTTAGATTTCGCTGGTTGTTGCGCCCTCAATGTGTGTGCACGCGGGTTCCTGCACGAATCATTTCGGAATACCTGAATTGTATTTCGGGTTTAAATGAAATTCGTCGTCAAAATGTCCCTTCACGTCAATGGGCTGAGGCGTCGCCATTGCGATCACAGTGACTGACGAGAAAAAGTCGGCGTTGAACTCGATTGGCGTCGAACGGAGCCAACGATTCAATTTGATGCAAGTGAAACGCCGCCGGAACTGAAACGAAAAACGCTGAAGCGACACAGAGAGCAACATCGAAGATCAAGAATCGCCCGAGTCGCCAATCGACTTTGTGACCGGATTGCAACAAGGGCTCGTCAGTTTTCAGAACGTTTGGGACGCCGGCGACAACCTTGCAGCGATCAATGTCGCTCAATAACTCCATTCCGAGTGCAAAGCAGTTGGGAATGCGGATATTTCTACTTCGCTTGATTCTTTGATTAACGCTGCTAAGAAATTGCAATCGACTTCGTGCAGCAGCTCGATAGAAAGCTTTTAGAACTCGACAAAGCTTTAGCAGACGATGATATGCAAGCCATCGGGCTGCTCGGACACTGGCTCAAGGGAGCAGGCGGTACTGGTGGTTTCGACCAATTCACCGACCTTGGCATAGAACTTGCGAATACGGCAAGAGACAGCAGTACTGCGAAATGTGGCAGCCTGATCGAACAGGTGTGGTACATGGGCAGCCAAATTGTGATTGAATCAATGCAAAAGTATTAGTTGACCGAAGGACGAGAAACGTCATCCATCTCAACAGGCAGCACATTATTTCCTGAATTTAACGATCAGGTGCTTTAGGCAAGCGTCAATTTCCAAAAAGAAAAAAATAGAACGAAGTCCGGGCAACATATTTGCGATCAAAGAAAGACGCGAGGGTGAAGTCTCAATTGATCTCATGAGATGCTTCCCAAAGCAACATGAAACTTTCAGGACATGTCGATGGAACAAGGAACAAGGGCAGGAATGAGCTCATCCTTTATGGCTCATTTGTCTGCATCGGTGTCGACCGAAGCATCGCTTGGTTCGCCATTGACGGTTCAGTTTGATTCCGCCTTGCTAGCCACAGACAAGTCCGCTTTGAAGTCTTGCAAGATCATGATCATCGATGACGAGCCACTCGTCATACGTGTCGTCAAAAGATTTCTTGCGGGAGACGGTTTTACGAATTTCGTAACCGTTGAAGATTCTCGCGATGCGATGGAGTCAATCCTGCGCGAAAACCCAGACGTGGTTTTACTCGATATCATGATGCCAAACATTACGGGTTTGGATCTGCTTCGCGAACGACAAAAAAATCAAGCAATGATGCTTGTGCCGTTTATTATCCTCAGTGCAAGTTCTGAGAATCAGATCAAACGAGAAGCACTAGCTTTGGGGGCAACTGATTTTCTGGCTAAGCCAGTCGATGCAAGTGATCTAGCGGTGCGCGTGCAGAACTCTTTGACCGTAAAACGTCATCATGATCACATCGCTAACTATGCGAACGAATTGGAAAATCAGGTTCGCCTTCGAACCGCTCAAATTGATCGCTCTCGAGAGCAAATCATTCACTGTCTCGCTCGTGCGGCGGAATATCGAGACAACGAAACCGGCGAGCATGTTATCCGAGTAGGAAAATATTGTGCTGTGATAGCCGACGAACTCGGTTTCGGATCGAACTACTGCCGTCAGATTGAGCTTGCGGCGCAGCTTCACGATGTGGGAAAGATAGGAATCCCGGACTCTGTTTTGCTGAACCCAAGCAAACTGAATCATGCCGAATTCGAAGTGATGAAAAAGCATTGCAAGCTTGGCTGTCAGATCATGGAGCCATTGGCTGATAATGACAGCGACCGAATTCGCGAACACGGGAAGGCTGGCAGTTTCAGCATGGAAGGCGTCGACAGTCCAATGCTAGAGCTTGCCGCGATCATTGCTCGAACTCACCACGAAAAATGGGACGGCACGGGCTATCCAAATGGGCTCGTAAGCGATCAGATTCCAATTGAAGGACGAATTTGCTGCTGTGCCGACGTATTTGATGCTTTGAGCAGTGAACGCCCGTACAAGCCGAAGTTCGAATTGCAAAAGTGTCTGGAAATCATGATTTCCGAACGGGGGTCCCGCTTCGATCCGATCGTGCTGGACGCGTTTTTAAAACGACTTAAGGACATCGAACGGATTCGACGGACCTACGACGATGAGGATTCGCTATCCCGAATTATTCGCCAAAAGGAAACTGGCGAGCCAACCGAGTTGTAAATCTGTTTCGATGGGTTAGGCTGGATCGACACGTAAAATCAACAGCAATCTATGTGGTCGCATTCAGCGAAATATGTTGTGCCCGAACAGATTCAGTATCGTCGCTTCCTTAATACCGATCCGCCTCTGATCGTAAAGCTCTGGCAGTCGCAGCCGGTGTTTCGCGGTCTGCATTCGAATCTTACGGCTTCGGATCTTGAGCTTCACGTCTTTTCGAAGCCCTACTTCGAACGCGATGGTTTCTTCGTTGCGACGAAAACAAACGCAAATGGTGAAACGGAATTGCTCGGTTTTGCACACGCTGCGTTTGATGTGCAAGCGGATCTTACGGATTTGAATCAGGCTGTGGGAGTCGTCGCGCAGCTTCGTGTTGCGGAGTGCGAACATCGGAAAGAGATAGAAGACTCTTTGCTCTGTCAGGCAGAGCAATATTTGATATCGCACGGATCTAAAGAGGTTTGGTTTGCGTCCCGTTTTCCACAAGCCGCGTTTTATCTTGGGCTGTATGGCGGCAGTCGTGTTCCTGGCGCAATGATTGAAGACGTTGCCGTTGTTGAGGCATTGCAGCGGAACGGCTATCGGCTGGAAAAGCAGATTGCTGTTTTGCAGCGGGAATTACGTCAGGTTCACAGTGTTTCCGGCCGCAAGCAATTGAACGTGCGTCGAAACTTTCTCATCAATGCCATCGCTGATCCGCTCGAGAAGTCGTGGTGGGAGTGTTGCACGCTTGGGATGGCGGAGCGGGATCGATTCACAATCGGCCGCAAGAAAGACAATCATGTTGCTGGCACTGTGTCCTATTGGGATTTGCAGCCCATTGGTTCGTATATCCATTCCAATTGCCGTGGACTCTACGACCTGTCGATCAACGAAGAGGACATGCGTCAGGGGTTGGCTTCATTTCTTGTCTGTGAATCGATGAAGCGTCTGGCAGCACAAGGCGTGACGCTGGTCGAAGCGCAAACGGAAGTGACGAACGAGGCCTCACTTCGGCTGTTTGAAAAGCTTGAATTCACGCTAGTCACACAAGGGCTACAGTTGCGAAAGATCCTGTAGGATACAATTGATAAGCCAATATTAAATTTGTCGAATGGAGGCTCGCCCCCTGCTAGTGACCTCTAGTTGCAATGGCTCGAGGAATTCTAAAATCTATACATAACCGTGCAACTTGAACCAATTCCACGCGTCTTCGATTGCAACATCGACACTACCGATCGAGTAACCCAACTCGTCAATCGCTTTCTGGCTCGAATACCAGTTCAGCATTTGCCCCATCCCCGTTGCTGCAGAATTTAGCGGGAGCTCTTCGCTTCGAAACTTTGAAATCAAGTCACCGGTCAAACCGGCTAAGTTTGCGGCAAAATTTCTGACTTTTCTGCGTGGCGGCCAACAACCCACGACCTTCGCCATACTCGTCCATAATTCCATGTAGCTAAGATTCTCACCGCCAAGGATATACTTCTCCCCCCTGACGCCTCTTTGCATTGCAAGAACAATTCCATCAGCCACATCGCGAACGTCAACGACACAGCAGCCACCAGCGGCGACAAAAAACAGCGGCGTTTTTGCGACAAACCGAAGCATCTCCCCAGAAGACGGCTTCCAATCATTTGGACCGAGCATGAAGCCTGGACAGACGGTGACGCCATCGAGTCCCTTCTCCACCTCTTCTGAGAACTTATCGCAAGCCGCTCGCTTTGAAATGACGTAGGAGCAGTCAAACTTTGGCTCTTTGTCAGCTTCTTCGCTAACTGGCGTGCCGTTGTCGGAAGCAGCCAGCGTATCTACGGTGCTGACGTATATCATGCGCAGACCGCGGCGTCGCGCGGCTTGGGCAAGAACTTCCGTGGATCTTACGTTGAAAGCAATGCTGGCTTCCCGTTTGCTAAATCCCAGCTGAATCATGGCCGCACAATGAACGATCAGATCGACGTCTCCGACGATCGCCGCTATTTCGGTAGGGTCGGTAAGTTGGGCGTGGGCGGTTTCGACTTCCAACCCGTCCAAAGGCCGCAAATCTGAAGTTGTTCGAACAGTCGTTACGATTTCATGCCCCTGTTGAAGCAATTTTCGCACCAAATTGTTGCCCAGAAAGCCCGTTGCGCCGGTGACAAGTATTTTCATAAATCGTTTGCGGGAAGTGACGAAATGCCGAACTATTGGTAAAGTATACCTTTTTGAACTGTTCCTCGCAGCGGTGATCCGTTTTTTGGGCTTGGCTGGCAACTTTCAATTTACACTTTCGCGCGTCGAACAGATTAACAAATGAGTTCCATTTCTGTCATTCCTGTTTCGACGAAGGCTCAGCAAAAAGCTTTCGTTAAATTCGCATGGGATCATTACCAAGATGATCCCAACTGGGTTCCGCCCCTTGTTTCCAGCATCCGTGAGTTGCTGGACTACAAAAAGCATCCGTTCTACGAAGCGGCCGAGTGTCAGACGTTTTTGGCAATGAATGGAGATCGCATTGTCGGACGAATCGCCGCGATCATCGATCATAGCCATAACAAGCACCACAATGAAAAGCGTGGCATGTTTGGTTTCTTTGAGTCCATCGATGATCAAGCCGTCGCCAATGCACTTTTTGATGCGGCCAAAAAATGGTTTGCCAACAAGGACATTTTGTTGATGCGCGGTCCAGCCAACCCGTCGCAGAACTACGAGTGGGGGATGCTTGTCGAGGGCTTTCATTCGCCTCCCACGTTTTTGATGACTTACAATAAGCCATATTATGATGGACTTGTGACGGGGTACGGCTTTGAGAAGTCGCAGGATCTCTTTTCCTATCCTGCGCCGACTCCAATGCTCGACAACATCGACCCAAAGTTGCTGTTCGTCGCGACAGAAGCCACTAAGCGATTCAATGTTGACGTACGGCCGATTAACAAGAAAAACTTTACGCGTGACCTTGGAATCTTTTTGAAGCTTTACAATACCGCATTGTTGTCACAGTGGGGATTCACGCCGATGTCTCAAAGCGAATTGGCCGCAACGGCTACCAATTTGAAATTTCTGATCGCACCGGAGATGACATCTGTCGCCGAAGTCAACGGCGAGGGTGTCGGTATCGCGTTCGGGCTGCTGGATTACAATCCGCTGATTAAAAAGATCAATGGCAAGCTCTATCCTTTCGGTTGGATTCGTCTGTTGCTCGGACGTCGAAAGCTGAAACGAGTGAGGCTAATGAGCACGAATGTATCGCCCGAATATCAACGCTGGGGTCTGGGAGTCGTTTTGATGGCTCGCATGGTTCCCGAGGTGCTGAAGTGGGGAATTGACGAAGGAGAGTTCTCTTGGGTGTTAGAATCCAATAAACTGTCACGCGGAACGCTCGAAAAGAGCGGCTTAGTCAGTGACAAGACCTTCCGAATCTACGATTATACGCCGTGATATTGCCAGTTTTTAACCGCTTTTTCCCAATCAATTTTGCATGAATCAAACTGGCGATGTCGTAGTTTCCGGAATGGGAGTCGTGTCACCGATCGGTGTTGGCACAGACGCCTTCTGGCAAAGCCTTCTCGATGGCGTTTCAGGTGTACGAGTTCGCGAAAGTTTCGCCGACACGGATCTGCCACTACGCATCGGTGCACCAATCCATGATTTCGATCCGAAGCCATACGTAAAACCGCGTAAAGCACTCAAGATCATGTGCCAGCCGATTCAGTTCGGATGTGCGGCGGCAAACCTCGCATTCGAGGACGCCGGCTTTGAAAAGCAATTGCTCGAAACGGTGGTCAGTCCGGATCGGGTTGGAACGGTTTTTGGAACCGAGACCTTCTTTGCCGATCCCACGGAAGTCGCCCGAGTGTTCCGGAGTTGCACGGAAGACGAAAACTATCAGCACGATCGATGGGGCGAGTTGGCGATGCGGCAGATTCAGCCGCTTTGGATGTTGAAGTATTTGCCAAACATGGCCGCCTCACATATCTCAATCGCGATCGATGCCCGCGGGCCCAGTAATTCGATTTGCCAGGGAGAGGCTTCAGGACTGCTGGCGCTGATCGAAGCAGCAGATTTGATCAAGCGGGGGGTCGTCGATGTGGTGATCGCGGGCGGCACGGGTTCGCAAATGGCTTTGACGGCGATGCTCTACCGCGGCGTTGCAGATCTATCAAAGCGAATCCATGAACCACAGGCTGCCAGTCGTCCGTTCGAACTCAACCGTGATGGCATGGTGATCGGAGAAGGCTCAGGAGTCTTAGTACTTGAGTCGGCCGAACATGCGGCGAAGCGTGGTGCTGAACCGATCGCCCGATTGGCTGGTTGGTCGCGCGGGTTCAGTGATCCAAATTTGGTCGAACGGAAAGAAGCTTTCATCGCATCCATCGAGGGCGTGCTCGCTGATGCCGGAACCGCAAAAAGTCAAATCGGGCTCGTCTCCGCGAACGCCCACGGCTCCAAGAAAGACGACGCACCGGAAGCTCAGGCAATCCATGCCGTTTTGGGCGACGTTCCCGTCGTTGCACATAAATCAAATTTCGGAAATCTCGGACCGGGCACCTCCGTTGTCGAACTGGTTGGTTCGCTGCTGGCTTTGAAACACGATACGATTCCACCAACGTTGAATTACGACGAACCGGATCCCGATTGCCCGGTCAACGTTAGCAAAGATGTTCGCTCGTTCGATGGTTCGGCCATCCTAAAAACGGGATGTTCTGGGACCGGGCAAATGGTCAGTGTCATTTTTGAAAAGCTGTAGCAATGAGTATCAAAGTTGGAATTGTTGGCGTTGGCTTCATGGGCTGGATGCACTGGCTTGGATGGAAGAACGTTTGCGGAGCGGAGGTTACCGCAATCTGTTCACGTGATCCTGCAAAGCGTGCTGGCGACTGGACCACGATCAAGGGCAATATGGGGCCGCCTGGCGAACAAGTCGATTTGAGCGACATTAAGGTTTTCGAGTCAATTGACGCCTTAATGAATGATAGAGACGTGGACCTTGTTGACATTTGTCTTCCTCCCGCGATGCATCGCGACGCAATCGTAGCCTGCGCAAAAGCCGGGAAGAATGTGTTTTGCGAAAAGCCTTTGGCGTTAAATCTTGAAGATTGCGATGTCTCCATGGCGGCGTGCGAGAAGCACGGCGTCCGGCTGTTTGTGGGGCATGTGTTGCCGTTCTTTCTTGAGTTTGGTTATGCGCTGAAGCTCATTCGATCTGGTGACTACGGAAAGTTGCTTGGTGGAAACTTCAAACGTGTTATTTCCGACCCTGTTTGGTTGAAAGACTTTTACAATCGTGAAAAAGTTGGCGGTCCACTTCTCGATTTGCACGTTCACGACGCTCATTTGATTCGAGTTCTTTTTGGAATGCCGAAGACCGTTTACAGCGGTGGTCGAATGCGAGGCGACGTTCCCGAGTATTGCAATTCGATTTTCACGTTTGATGATCCGGATGTTTCGGTTTGTTGCACGGGTGGTGTGGTGAAGCAACAAGGTCGTCCGTTCAACCATGGCTTTGAGATCCATCTTGAGAAGGCCACGCTGTGTTTCGAATTTGCTGCTCATGTAGACGAATGCGAAACCATCCAACTCAAAGTGCTTTGCGAAGATGGTTCCGTTTTACGTCCGAATGACCTTGGCGACCCCGATCCGCTTTTCGTGTTCCAGCGAGAGATGGAAGAAATTGCAGAGGCAATCAGACAGGATCGAGCTTCGGAGTCACTTTCGGGAGCAGTCGCACGCGATGCGATTGCGATCTGCGAAGCGGAAGAAAGATCTTTGCAGCAACGTGCGGTTGTGACGTTTTGATCCGACTCGATTCTACGTTCAACTCCCGTTCCAGCGAGTTGGCCCATCGTATAAAACTGTGGCCTTAAATTTGACACGCAGCTCAATGATTGATTATGGCAAAGAACAAAAAACGAAAGACGTTTCCTCCCGTCGTTGAAGAGTCGACTCGAGCCAAGGGAAAGGTTGATTCGGTGTCGCAGTCACGCACACGTTGGGAACTGGTGGCTCTCTTTTTCTTGATCGCCATTGGCGGAACCTATTTGGCTGTTTGGATGAAACCGCGCAATGCGATTCCCGAGTTCACGTATAAGGAAGTTCAACGCGTTCCACATGACAAGGACGCCTTTACCCAGGGCCTGCTCTTTCACGACGGTTATCTGTATGAGAGCACCGGCCTGAATGAGCGCTCCAGCCTTCGCAAGGTCGAACTTGAGTCGGGCAAGGTTTTAAAGCGACTGGACCTTAGCGATGACCTTTTTGGGGAAGGGATCACTCGATTCGGCGGAAAACTGATCCAGCTAACCTGGCAAAACAAAACAGGGATCGTCTACGAAGAAACGGAAGACGGCTTCGTAGAAACGAAGCGGTTTCCGATCGACTATGAAGGATGGGGGATCACCAACGATGGCCGTAGTTTGATCGTCAGTGATGGAACTGCGAACTTGCGTTTTCTTGATCCAGAGACGTTCGAAGAAACCAAGCGGCTTTACGTCCGCCGCAAAGATCGGCGAGTCCTCGGTCAACTAAACGAGTTGGAATACTTCGGCTCAGAGATCTACGCGAACATTTACAACTCCGACAAGATCTACCGAATTGATGCAAAGACCGGAAACGTTGAGGCGATCATCGATCTGTCAGGTCTGTGGCCGTACGGTGAGCGCCCTGGCCGTGAAGCCATACTCAATGGGATTGCTATCAAGCCAGGTTCGAAAGGGAAAATGTGGGTGACAGGAAAGCTTTGTCCTCACGTCTACGAAATCGAGATTGTTCCAAAGTAGGAACGGCTGTCCAATTTGCATTGCCTACGCGGCCGGTGTTTGCCCCATTCCCATTGGGGACATGCAACTCGATTGGACGAACTCCCAATTCTGCCGTCTCAGCCAAGACTGACCGACCCACTTTACCAATACCAAGCAACTTTAAAAATCGGTTTCGGTTTCAGATATAGCCGGTACGGAAACGGAAGCCTCCATCCGTTCGAATTCACCTTCAACTTCCGATGTAACATCATCGTCGGTGTTGTATGTTTGATCCGCTCCGGCACTCCGAAGTAAAGCTTGGCTCGATTCAGCGTCGTATCGAATTTCCTTGCCCCATGCGTCAGTATGCTTCAGCATCAGCATGTTGCCATCGATGCCGTTAGGAAGATAGCCTGTGTCTTCACGGTACTCATCAAGTTCACGTTCTGCGATCGCAATCGCGACTTGCGTTTCCTCAACCTGTGCTGCAACTTGTTTCTGCCGTTTGCGATCGATCCGACGTTGACGGTGTGCATGCTCTTCGCTGGCAGCGAATGTGACGATCGAGCCAGCCAACATGATTCCCAGTAGCGAGAAGATCGTTCCTGCTGCAGCGGCCTTACGTGGACCTTTCTTCTTACGCATGCCATTGAGGCTGACGAGCAGGGCCAGCGGCGATGCGAATCCGGCCGTTAAGAAGCTTCCCAGAGACATGAACAGGCCCCAGAATCCCCACCAATTAAATTTTCTGCGAGGACGCTGCGGAATTTCAAAGCCAATGTAAACGGGCTGCGGGCGACGACGATGTTCGAATGGGATATGGAATGGCATCTTCTGGTTTCTCCTTACAATTCAGACGACCTATGCAGTTATTCGCGGGTCGCCGCAAAACCTTTGGAAGTTTTTCCAAAAAAGTGCACTAGTGGCTGAAACTGTCAAAAATGCCGGAAAACGAAAGGTAGCTAAGGTGCGATATTGCATCGACGCATATCGACGGCTTCCAGCCGTTGTTGAATAAATTGACGGGTGCAAGCCGTAGTTATGGCGCTAATTCGCACTCGGAGGCTGGCAAAACTCAACGTAATGCCCGTCCGGATCTTGAACGAAAACCTGCCTCGCTCCGTCTGGTCGCACTTTCCCAATGAAGTTAATGCCCTTGGATTGCAAAAGGGCCTTAACGGTCGTGGTGTCTTCTACTTGAACGGCGAAATGAGTTCCGCGGTGATGTGAATTGACATCCTTGTCACGGTTTCCGAGCAAGTGCAATTCGTGTGTTCCTAGCTCGAACCATGCCCCTGGGAAATCGAATGCAGGACGCGGAAGTTCAGGCAGTTTTAATACGTTTCCGTAGAATGCCTTACTGGCTTCGAGGTCAGCAACGTGCAAAGCAACGTGGTCGAGTTTGAGAATTTTCATACTTCCGTTTTCGCCGACTTGTTCGCCGATGTCAATCTTGAACCCTTGGCGATAAGGTCAGCCCTTATGTTAAGCTAGGGAAGCGATCCCAGTTCCCTTTCCGCCATCGCCGATCAAGGCAACGCCACATTGGAATCAAAGAAAGTCTAACAGCGCAAAAAAACAGCCCGGGCAAATGATGCCCGGGCTGCTGTAATTTTTAGACCAGATTACTTCCTGGGTTGAAAACGTCTGACGTTATTGGAAATAACGCCGTCGCTTCAACTAGTTGCATCCGCAACCACAAGAAGCTGCTGGAGCTGCACAGCCACAAGATGAGGCTTTAGCAGCACATCCGCAACCAGAGAACAGACCACGGATCTTGCCGACAAAACCACGAAGGCGTCCGCCAACTCGTGAACCCATGCCGTAACCAGCACCAGCGTATCCACCGTTACTAGCCATGCCGCCAGCTGAACAACAAGGATCGTCTGAACAACAAGCATCGCAAGATGCAGTTGGAGCAACGTTGACAGTTACAGGAACTTGCTCTTCGACAGTGCGAGGAACGCAAACAGTTACTGTGTAAGGAACTTGCTTGCAAACAGTACGGCATTTCTGAACTGTCTTCATGACAGTTGTTGGAACGCATACTGTGTAAGGAACCTGACGTGAACGTGTTTCGCAAGTCATGCGAGTAACAGTCGATGGGACCTGACGCTGACGAGTTTCGCAAACCATTGTTGTAACAGTTTGTGGAACTTGACGTGTGCGACACTGGTTAACCATGCAAGTCTTTGTGTAAGGAACCTTGCGGCACTTTGTCACGTCGACCATCTTAGTAACTTTTTGGCGAACCTTGCGGTTACGTGTTTCAGTTACCATGCGAGTTGAACAAACAGGAACCTGTTTGGTCTTAGTTTCGCAAACCATGTTGGTGACACAGTATTTCTCGACTCGAGACTTTTGCTCACAAACCATTTTAGTAACGCAGTAGTTAACAACCTTTGAAACTGGCTCGCAAACGTACGTAGTTTCGCAGTAAGGAACTTCCTTCGTGCGAGTTTCGCACTTGAAGCTTTTTACTGTGTAAGGAACTTGCTTACAAACAGTATCGCACTTGTAGCTAGTTACTGTGTAAGGAACCTGCTGACAAGACTTTTCGCAACGGTACTTAGTTACGCAAACTTGCTTTGTTTCGCAAGTTGGAACCCAAACCTTCTTGCACACCGTGCGAGTAGGGGGAGGGCAACAAGCAGCAGGAGCACAGCCACAATCAGCGACTGGAGCAGCACAACCGCAATCAGCTGCTGGAGCAGCACAACCGCAGTCAGATGCAGCAGCACGCTTGCTCTTGCATCCGCAACCGCCAAGCAGTCCGCCACCAAAAAGTCCGCCGCCGTTGCCGCCGCGAATTCCGCCGCCGCCAAGAAGGCCACCGCCACCACCGCCGCAGTCATCAGAAACGACCTCAGTAACAGTCTGGTAGGATCCGCCTCTCACTGTAACGTTTTTCGTTTCTGTGTAAGGAACTCGTTTTGTCGATGTGACAGTGCGGTAACGTGTTTCTGTAACAGGTGTTCGAACTGTTTCGCTAACAGTACGCATGCGAGTCTCACAAACAGGAACTTTCACTGTGTAATTTACAGTGCGAGACTTGTTGACTGTGACCGGACGACGAACCATTGACGTGATCGTCCTCTGACGAGTCTCACGAACGGGACGCTGAACTGTGTAGTTTACAGTTCGCTCTTTCATTTCACGCACAGGACGCTGAACTGTGTAATTCACTGTCTTGTAGGTGGTTTCGCGAACAGGAACCTGAACAGTGTAAGGCTGATCAACGCAGATGGTTGAGCAGGTTGGAACCTGAACAGTGTAGTTCTCTGTACGGTAAGCAGTTGATTGAACAGGAACCTGAACAGTGTAACGCTCTGAACGCATAACAGTTGAGGTCTTTGGAACCTGGACTGTGTAGTTTTCACAACGCATGACTGTTTCCTGAACAGGTACTCGTACCTGATAGTTTTCAGTTCGCATTCGTGTTTCACGAGTGTTCGTGGTTACTGGAACCTGAACATTGTCGTAAACAGTTTCGTTTACGGTGCGGTAACGAGTAACTTGCTGTTGCTCGTTGATTGTTCGACGTACTGTCTTCATGACAGTGTAGCTACAACCGCATCCGGCATCTGGGGCAGCAACACCCACGGTGTCGTAGCTTGCGCCACCACAACACTGGGCAAAGCTAAAGCTGGCCGACATCATAGCCGCGGCAAACGCAGCGGAAGTCAGCAGACTTCTAACCAATTTCATTGTAAATCTCCAAAATATTACTGACGTTTCAAACCTTGCAGGCGGCACCTGGTCGGGCGAACCATTCGCCATGCCAACCCTTAGCTCTGTCACCTTTCGGCTGGGAACGAGGCGGTCAACTTAATCGCCACCATTCCGTTCAGCCCCTGTTTGCGAATCCTCCGTGTTGATTCGCCTGAGAGGTGATTTTGCTTTCCGTAGCTTCGGACTTGTGCGGGCTCTGGGGTGAATAGATAGCAGATGTCATTAAAGAAAACTGGAAACGATGCGTAAGATGTGTGGGTTGTTTGGGTTGACCCGTATTTATTGCGCATCATTTTGCTTTCTAGGGGCCAGAATGGAGCTTCGGGAGCAGAAGAAGGCGTTTGCGCAAGAATTACGAAGACAGACTGCTCAGAGTCAGGCGTTTTTATATTACCGAGTATTTCGTCCGGATAATACCGAGTCCATGTCTTGGTATCCAAGACTAAGAAGTCCGCCACGCATGGCTTCCGCAATCACCAAGGGCCACGATAGCGGAACGAGAAAAAGAAGCTCTAAGCAGCTTTTCGGTTTGCCCGCAGCAACTCCGAATTAGCCTGCGCTTCTTTTTCTTTAAAGAGGGCAGGTTGATCCTCAGCATTTTCTTTTGATGGGCGGATCGATTCAATTGCTGCGAGCAGCTTGGAATCAAGCTCATCAAGCTGGCGAATCACGTCATCCTGACGCGAGATAAGGTCCTCAATGAGAGACGAGCGAGGATCAAGCGTTTCAGAATTTGCAGGCATGGTTTTGCCATGAATGATGGGACGTTAAGAGGAATATCGACCCGTCGAATAGAAAAACCGGCAATGCTGATGAAAGTGCCAATCAGTGAAAATGCGTTAACCTTTACGATCCGGAAAAACTGATGAATTTAGGGAAAAACCGGGATTCAGATGGTTTCCGCTAGACATTAATAACGAAAACGTCATATAATCCGCGACTTGAATATTGCCCCGGTGAAGGTACGCGCTTCACCTTTGAGTCGCCCGTTCTTGTCCTAAAGGCTAGGGAACGCTTTATGAAAAACAAACTTGTGGAGAAACAATGGTAAAGCTGCTGGTACGCGAAAAAGAATCAATTCAGGAGGCTGTAAGAAGATTTCGGAAGCTTGTAGAGCGAAGTGGCATCAAGAAAGAAATGCGTCGTCGTGAGTTTTATGAAAAGCCAAGCGAAACAAAACGCCGTGCTCGCCTTCGCGCAGAGCGCCGCTCAAAGCGAAACCGCATGTTGGCGGCAAAACGCTAAGCACCAGTAAGCGAACCACCAGTAAGCTAGTCTATTTAAGAAAAGCACTTGCCAAGATCGCGAGTGCTTTTTTTGTTGCGATTCCTATCCATCCTACCCCTATCCGCCGATCGTGAAACCGAAAACAGTCATCACGATTCTGAAGTACGCCGCTTCGATTGGGATTCTGGCTTGGTTGATTTATTCCCGGCGAGAACAGTTCTCTGCGTTCCTCGAGCAAGACAAAAATCTCTGGTGGTTGGCGGCGGCGAGCATCACGATGACGTCCGCGTTCATGATCAGCTACATTCGATGGCATCAGCTCGCCAACGCCATAAAACTCGATCTTTCGATCGGCGAAGCTGTCAGGCTTGGCTTCATCGGAGCCTTCTTTAACGTCGTTGCATTCGGCGTTGTTGGTGGCGACTCCCTACGAGCATTTTATGCGGCTCGGTCCAAGAAAGACCGTGTTCCGGAAGCCATTTTGAGTGTCTTTATAGATCGAGCCATCGGGCTAATGGTCATGTTTGGAGTCGCCGGGTTGGCTTGGCGACTTAGTCGCTACGTCGGTGGCGGATCGGTGGCAGATTCGGAGGCGCATTTGGCAATCGCGAGCATTTGCAACACCGCGGGCATACTGTGCATTGCTGGCGCGAGTCTTCTTGTTTCTTTTTTGATGTTTCCAGGCATTCGGAAACTGGGGCTGTTTCGTGCGTTGACCAAACTACCCAAGATCGGCGACCTGATCGACCGTGGTATGGAAGCAGCGGCATTATACAGCCATAACAAGCGCGTGATCGGATTGGCGATCTGTTTCAGCATCGCTACGAACTTACTTTTCGCAACGACGATCTGGTTGGTCTCGATGGCCGCCACCGATACGGCTCCTTCCTTTACTGAGCACTTGGTGATTGCTCCGATTGCAATGGTCGCAAATTCAATTCCGCTCCCGGGAGGCGTCGGCGGGATGGAAGCCGCACTCGTGGCCATGTACGAGAGCTACAGGGCCACCGGGGGCGTTATCGTGGCAATTTGCTATAGGCTGTGCATTCTTTTCGTTTCACTGATCGGATGGATCGTGTGGCTCGTCGGAGGGGGCGGCAAGATGAATGCCGAGGATTTGTAACCCTGAAAGCGGGAATTCGGCGGCTTCATCAGTCGGCCAAAACGTGCAGACGACAAGTGGTTGGGTAGTTTTGGCAGAATTTGCCGAAAGACCTATTTTTTGACCGAACAATTTTTGCTAAAACGTCCCTCTTCAGCGTGATGTCCCATGGTGTAATGGTAACACTACGGTTTTTGGTACCGTCATTCAAGGTTCGAATCCTTGTGGGACAACTCGCTTTTTCTTTCGCCACTCTGGCCTATCTTGGTACGACGCTCGCCTGCAGAAAAGCGACCTTTACGCTTCATTTGTGCTAAGATGAATCGCCTTCTGAAACAACCATCTAAACTCTTCAAATCCGATGCTGATTGAATTTCGCTGCAGCAACTACGTTCGCTTTGATGAGAAAACTGGCCAGTATCTCGTTTGTGGCCAAAAGATGAGTGCATCATCAGAAGACGCTGGATTGATCGTCAGTTGTCCTCGCTGCAATAAGGACTGCGAAGTTCCGGTACCCAAACGACGGACTCGCAAAGTCGATGCTGCTCAACAAACGGCTGCAATTCCGTTGGAACAGGAGGCAGCTGTCGCGGCGGCAAATGGCCTTCCTGCGGCAGCACTGCCACAGCCAAAACAACAACGCTGCCCGAAATGTGGTGGCGTACTGGATGACCGAGGTTCCTGCAGTGCTTGCCGCTGGGTTCGTCCTCGCTTCACGAAAGCGAAAATGTCGCTTGATGAAATGGATATGGAGCCCGCAGGCATGATGCTCTGGTTCTCGCAGATCATATCCGAAGGCGTGCCGATGAAAGTGCTTGCCACTCTTGGGAACATCATTGTTCCGCTGTTGCACACGGCAATGATGGTTTTTGCCCTACTTGTCATTGGTGGATTTTGGGGCGGTTTCGTATTTTTGCTGTTCTTTTTGTCGCTGATGCTTTACATCGCCATGGCGTACAAGGGGTATCAATTCCTGCGTGACGGAAACGCAAAGCTCGCTTGGTTTCAGAAGCCATTTTGGTACGGCATTCTTGCGATCTGCCGAGCGCGAAACTGGCAAGGATTTGATGCTCGCTATCGCGATCGAAGCGTGGTCGATTTTCACGGTGATTCAATAACCGATACCAATCTCGTCCAGCGGAAAGAACTAAAGACGGCACAGGTTCTCGACCTTGAGGGAACGTTGATCACGGATCAAACGATCGAGCAGCTATATCATATGAAGCATTTGCAGTGCTTGGTGGTTCGCAATACAAAGGCCTCTCATTTGGCGGTCACTCAACTCCAGCAGTCGTTCCCCAAACTCTGGATCTGGCACTGATGTTTAAACCAGACCAGTACGAGCTGCTCGACTTCGGTGACAGTATGAAGATCGAGCGATTTGGAAATGCAGTCATTGCTCGCGAGAGCGCCTCCGTAGAGATGTTCGAACCTAAAGTTGCGCTGAGCGAATACGAAGTCGAAGCAAGCTTTGACAGCCGTGATTCAGAACTTTGCAATTGGCACGGGGAAGCCGGAGCAGGCTGGAGCGTCGCACACGATGCTGCATTGTTCCATCTAAAACAAACTCCAACCGGCCAGGTCGGTGTGTTTCCAGAGCAAGCATTGAATTGGGACTGGATTGCGAGCCATTCGGAAAAACTTGCTGGTAAGAAAGCGATCAACCTTTTCGCATACACAGGCGGCTCAACGATGGCACTGGCGGCAGCGGGTGCCAAAATCACACACGTCGACTCGGCGTCCAGCGTCGTTACGTGGGCTCGCGGGAACGCTGGATTGTCCGGCTTTGGCGAACACCCCATTCGATGGATCGTCGAGGACGCCAAAAAGTTTGTTCAACGTGAGGTCAAACGCGGAAACACGTACGACATTTTCATTGCGGATCCTCCCTCTTTTGGACGAGGCACCAAGAAAGAAACCTGGCAGATCGAAAGAGACCTAGAAGATCTCGTCGAAATGGCGACGAAGCTGTGCCCTGAGCCAACCATGGCAATTCTAAGCTGCCATACTCCGACGTGGGATGCAACTGACCTTGAATTCGTGTTGTCTCGTCATTTTAACGCACAAGCTTCCAATGTCGAACCGATTTCTCTGTCGCTGACGACGACGGATGGCCGCGAGTTGCCGTCTGGCGACTGCGCAAGATTCGTGAGCGAGACATAATTCGTGGAACACATCTCGAGCAACCAAAATCCGCGTATCAAAAAACTGATTCGATTGCATAGCTCTCGAGGGCGGCAGAAGCAGCATCGCATCGCTATTTTTGGCAGTAGGGAGATCGCCAGAGCCATCGCGTCTGGCGTCGTTCCTGAAGAATTGTTTCTGTGCGATGAATTTACGTCTGATGAGACCATACGAACATTGCAGCGAGATGTTTCGGATTTCGAGTCCGTGGCTTTTTCCGTCACGCAGGAACTTTTCGAGAAAATATGCTTCGGTGATCGTTCGGACGGGATCGTCATGACTGCCGAACGCCCGAATCTCTCGATGGATCGGATCCTCGACAACGCGAAAACAGATTCACCGATCATTGCGATCGCCCAAGCCATCGAAAAGCCAGGGAACCTCGGTGCCATTCTGCGCAGTATTGACGGAGCGGGCGTCGACGGATTGATCGTGGCCGATCCAGTGACCGACTGGTTTCACCCGAATGCGATTCGAGCAAGCTTGGGAACCTGCTTTTCAGTTCCGGGATGCTTAAGCGACACCGCTTCGTTGCAATCGTGGCTCGCTGAGAATGAATTTCAGGTGATCGTCGCATCCCTTCAGGATTCGGAAGACTTTTTCGAATTCGATCTGACTTGCAAAACAGCGATCGTCTTGGGGAACGAAGCAAACGGAGTCAGCAACGCTTGGAATCGATCGCCCTACAAGCCGGTCAAGCTGCCCATGTTGGGAATTGCGGATAGCCTGAACGTTTCAGCAGCGGCAGCGGTGATGTTTTACGAAGCAAGGAGACAACGAAACAGCTCGAAAGCTTAAGCCGTGCGTCGAGCAGCGGTTGCCCGAATAAGCTGCTGTGGAGCTGAAGCGAGAACGGGAATCGTAGAGCGAACTGGTTTCATCCAACGAAGCAGAACCAGGAACACCACTCCCCAGAAAAGAACAAACACAAACATCTGTCCAAGATTCGTCTGACCGAAGACGGTGTCGTCTGCCATCAAGTGGAAGGTTGGAGACAAACTACTATTCATTGGCGAATCAATGCTGACCCGGACAATTTCAGTGCTGTCCGATGAGAAAAGCTCCATGAAGTCATAGCCGAGATCGAATCGCAATTCCGCTTCCGGTCGACTGGATGAAGTTTCATATCCAGGCACGATCAGCTTGTCGGAACCCAAGTTCGCATCAGTCAGTAGGTTGCCGTCCAAGGGGCTTTGAATCTGAATGTTCAACTTCGACAGGTTAAAGTTGTCATCGCGTGAGAGCTGATCGACATCGAGCAACAACGTCATCTTGTTGACTGAATCGTAGCCTTGGGCATTGAAGAATTGCCAGAGTTCGCCCGCAGTGAGTTCGATGGATCCGCCCGCATTGCCGTTTTTCATTTCAAAGGATGCAGCTGCAAGTTTGGAGAGACAGGGAGAACAGGAATAGTCCCCGCAAGCTACTTCGCCTCGCGAATTTCCTTCTCGAATGATGATTTCTTCGGCAGATGCGAAAGTCCACGGGGATAACGCAAGAAGCACCGCAGAAAGCGCGATCCCAAAGTTGCAAAAGTCCCGGTTCATCAATTTAACGCCAGTATACAAGGTGTTCTTAACAGTGAGGACTTCCATATTATCTCTAGAAACTGGAATTGGAAGCCTTTTCACGGAGAGCCAAGAAAATAAGTCGAATGTGACGTTTGGCTAATTGTCCTGTATATCCTACCTCGATTTTTCATCGTCGTAGAGCAATTCTAACCCCAATCTGGTCTTGAAAAGCCGTAGAGGCTGCGTAATCGGCAAGGTTATGAATCGCAGCAGCTCTGGCGTAGAATAACTGGTTAATTTTCGGGCTGAGGTGATTACAGGATCCCTCACCAACGCAAACCGGCCTCTAGTGGCTATCTCGCGACTGAAGAAAAATTCCTCGATTGCAAAGTAATTTTCGTCGAAGCCGCCAAATTCATCAAAGACTTCTTTGCGGCAAAACATAAAGCAGCCGGCGGCCCAGCGTCCTATCGATTGCCAGCCAATTTTGACGGCATAGAACATCATCCATTTGAGAATCGAAATCTGTGTCTCAGCAGGTATCTCAACCTGCGCCCCACCACCAGAGGCCCCTTTGGCTAATTCGTCGAGAGCACTGGCAAGCGTCTTTGCGGGGAGCTGCGTGTCGGCATCTAGGAAAAAAAGCCAAGACGTTTCGCAGAGCGTTGCTCCAGCGTTGCGAACGGCCCCGATGTTTCGCAACCTAACGTCGATGACTTCAACGCCATGTTTAATTGCAACTTCGCGAGTCGCGTCTGTCGAATCATCGTTCACAACGATCACACGCCCCCGGCACTCCAATTCGTCAAATGTCCGTAGAAGAGCCATCAACGTCAGTGGGAGGTAGCTCGCTTCATTGTGTGCTGGCACCACGATCGTGAAGGGTTGCCACGAATTTCGGTGTTTTCCGATTTGGCGTTTCGTCATAGTTTTGTCGATTCGAACACAAAAGAGATGCTGACGGGAGAGTTTCTCAAAAATCAGACTCTCGGCTACAATCCCAAGTATCGGAAGCGGCCAACGTGTTTTGAGTAAGATTGATTGGATGCGGACATCTCGGCTAGGTCAACTCGCCGAATACAGAGATATCGCACAAGGAGGAGAGTTCGATGAAAGATGTAATGGCAGTCATCTTGGCTGGTGGCAAAGGCTCACGGTTAGAACCACTAACTCGTGATCGAGCCAAGCCCGCGGTTCCATTTGGCGGAGGTTACCGAATCGCAGACTTCGCCCTCTCGAATTGCCTCAACAGCGGCATTCGGAAGATCTTGTTGTTGACTCAGTACAAAGCCAATAGTCTTGATCGTCACATCAACACAGGTTGGCGACAGTTTTTTTGCAGAGAGCTCGGAGAGTTCATCGACGTTGTTCCACCGCAGCAGCGTATCGACGAACATTGGTATCAGGGCACTGCCGACGCGGTCTATCAAAATATCTACTCGATCGAAAAAGAGAAACCGAGCAGCGTTTTGATCCTTGCCGGTGACCATATCTACAAGATGAATTATGGCGCGATGATTGACTACCATGAGAAGTTGAATGCGGATCTTACCGTGTCAGCGTTGCAGGTCGATCCGGAATCTGCCAAGGCGTTCGGCGTCATGCAAGTCGACCCACAGAATCGCATCATTGGTTTTGAAGAAAAGCCTTCTTCGCCCGAAACGATTCCTGGTCGGCCAAACGAATGCATGGCGAGTATGGGCGTCTACGTTTTCTCAGCGAGGTTCCTATTTGAACAACTTTTGAAGGACGCCAACCAGAACAGCAGCCAACGCGATTTTGGAAAGAATATCATTCCTTCGATCATTGATTCGAACCGTGTTTTCGCGTTTCCATTTCAGGATGAAAACCGAAAAGCCCAAGCTTATTGGCGCGATGTTGGGACGATCGACGCATACTATGAAGCAAATATGGATTTGATCAGCGTTGATCCGATGCTAAACATGTACGACCAACAATGGCCGATTCGTACTTTTCAGGAAAACTGTCCTCCGCCAAAGTTTGTGTTCGGACAAGGCAACGAAGAAGGTCGCGTCGGGATGGCGACTGACTCCATCGTTTGCCCTGGCAGCATCATTTCTGGAGGGCACGTTGAGCGGTCGATCATCGGACTGCATTGCCGCATCAACAGTTTTTCAAATGTCACGGATTCGATCCTGTTTGACAATGTTGAAGTTGGTCGGCACGCACAGATCCGCAGAGCAATCATTGACAAGGGCGTTAAGATACCAGCGGGAGCTCGAATCGGTTTCGATTTGGAAGCCGATCGGAGAAACGGAATGACCGTGACCGAAAGCGGCATCGTTGTGATTGGCAAGGGTGGCGTCGTAGGTGGGCTTGCCGAAGAAATCAGCAAAACTGAAAGCACCGTGCCGGCGCCTCACCTACGACAGAAAACTCAGCCACAGAATCGATAGCTGTCGTAATGAGATGGCTTTTCTGCCTGCAATCCGATCGGGAAAGCATTTTCTGTCTTGCCCGAAGATCATCAGAGTGTCGGACTCAAAATTGTCTGGGTCGACATGGCCTCCACACGCGATAATTAACGCTGCATCAAATGTCATTGCGACAGCTAACTTCAAAAGCAAATCGATGATATTCCCTGCAAGCTGAGCCAACGACTCGCCAAGGGGCGTCTATCGAGGCAAGCGGTATCTCGGTTGTTCCAACAACCGGTGATTCATAAGGGTTGATTTCTGAAACAAGTTGTCCGATCGAAGTTAGCTGTCCATTTCCGCTCTTGCAGCGAAAACAAACTCCCGGGTTTGATTCAGATCCTTGATTCCGGGGCTAATTTCAACTCCACTGGCGACATCAACGCCGTTCGGCTGACAAAGACCGATTGCCGCAGCAACATTCTCAGGCATCAATCCGCCAGCCAATAGCCAAGGGACTTTGAATGATAGTTCATTCAATCGATTCCAGTCCAATTGCTTTCCTGTCCCGCCAAAAGCGGCTAACGACGCAGCGTCAAGCAGCACCATATCCGTTCCTGCCGATTCCCAGCGGTCGATTTCCGATTGAGCAGTAGCAAGATCGGTGTCGAAAATTCTAATTGCTCGAATGATCTTCCCACCTTCAATCAGTCTACGAAGACTTTCGATGGACTCCGGCACCTCATCACCGTGAAGTTGAATGTGACTCAAGCCAACCCGTTTCGCGATCTCAGAAATGTTTTGCATCGGTGAGTTCACGAAAACGCCGACAACCGCCATCTTGGCCTTCACGGCATCAGCAATCTCCAACGCAACGCTCGGATCAATATAGCGTTTGCTTTTCTCATAAAAGTTCAAACCGATCGCATCCGCCCCCGCTTCCAACGCAGCATTGGCGTCTTCAACTCTGGTGATGCCACAGATTTTCGTTCGTATGCGATTCATGATTTCAGTTGGACAGAATTCGGACTCGTGGATATCTTAACTCGAATCATCTTTCCCAAAACGCCGAAACGAAACATTGAACGCCAGTTCCTTCATCCACGACCTCCAACGCCCGAAGTTCCTTGCCGATGCAGGACAGCATTCGATCTTGATCTGCGGAATAGCCGGTGTCGCAGGTTATAACGCTTTCTATTGGTTTCGCGGCCGATATGGCGACAGTGTATTCGGCCAGCGACCTCGCAGGAACTGGAATCTGACTGGTGAAAACATTGTTGGTCACGACCTTTCGGAAGTCGAATCGATTCGTTCGGTCATCGAGCAGAATAGCATCCAAACGATTATCAACTGCGGCGGTTGTTGCGCGTTGAAGGCTTGCGAGTGCGATCCTGAGATGGCTCAGCAACTGAACGTCACCAATGTGTCCCGCTTGCTGGACGCAATCAAAGACACTGATATTCGCCTGATTCATCTTTCGATTGATTTGGTTTATTCCGGAGCAGGGCAGGGCGGTCATGTTGAAACGGACCCAATGGATCCAATCACTGTCTACGGAAAGACAATGGTCGAAGCTGAGCAGATCGTTTTGGCGCGGCGGCCAGAGTCATGTGTCTTGCGAATTTCGCTGCCGATGGGCGTTAGCCTGAATGGTCATGCAGGAGCCATCGACTGGATACAACATCGATTTGCGAAAGATCGTCCGGCAACACTTTATTTTGATGAGGTCCGCACGCCGACCTATGTGGAATGTCTGAACGAAGTCATTGAGGAGGTAGCAGCAAGCGAGCTTTCCGGTATCCATCATTGCGGCGGAACGCGGCGGCTGTCACTGTATGAGATTGCGCAAGTCGTGAATCGAGTCGGCGGCTACTCTCCAGAGTTGCTGATCGGATGTCCTCGAGTCGAAGCCGGTCCAATGCCACCTCGTGCTGGCAACGTAACGATGGACTCAAGTAAGCTCGCCGATGCAATTGGCCGACAACCATTTGTGCCATGGCCGCTATGTGACTCAATGGTGCCAACGGATCGACAATGGCACTACGATCGATCAACTGGATCCGAGCCGTTGATGAATGGTTCGCTCGAGTGGATCGAACGGGTGTTGTATCGGCGAGGATAGAACTCTGTGAATTTGTTTTCATTGAACGGAATTGCCGTTGGAAGCCGATGTTGGGCAAGAAAGGCGACATCGACGAAGGTGTTTTCGAGCGCGAGCTACGACAATTGTCGCTCCGAATTTTCAAGCTTCGCGCACAGGCCCCCGATGCCCCAATTTTGAACCAGTCCGCCAGCGATCAGGAATCCTAAAGCCGCACCAACAGCAACATCGCTGGGCCAATGTGCGAAAAAAATAACGCGTTGAACTGCCGCGATGAACGCCACGGCCAGAAACAGCCGTCGCCCGTGTGGGAATACGTAACTCAATCCAATTGCCAATCCGCAGACGATCGCGGCATGAGCCGAAGGAAATGACTGAGTTGAATAATGAGTGTTCCATGCGACGCTCGCTCCTGCACCCAACCAGCTTGGATCGGCTGATTCGGGCCAATTCGGAACAAGGTCCTCATTGAGATACGTCGTTGGTCTATTGCGCGCGACAACCAGTTTGATCATGTGAGCAGTGACCGGTGGAAACACGGCACATGAAATCAACCTTGGAATAAACTTGCGACGCTCGGGGCTCAGATTCCACACGGCGTAGATCACCAACGCAACCCCGAATCCGTGGGCGAATATTTCGGAAAGCTTAAACATTCGCTTGATGTCACCAGGCCAGTGCTCCGGATCTGCAGCCGCAATAATCGCCACGTCAAATCTCGAAAGCAGCGTGCCCAACAGCAACAATGAAATGCCAATTGCGATGTGTTGCCAGAAAGGCCGTGGTTGAATTTGATCTTGGAGCATCGTCATGGGGGAATGATTGCCGAAATTCCTTCGCACGTGAAGGCCACTCAATCCTCATCCAAATTTCCACTCTTACGGATCGACCACATCAATCGAAAACCCATCATCAGGCTTACAATCGACCCGGTCAAACCGAGAACCGAGAGATCATGGATTCCAATTGGCCCCGTCTCTGGGAATAGCAGCGGCGGAACCTTGTAACTCAACATGAGCGACGAACCGAGGAACAAAGC
>CAYGUE010000089.1:11585-27946 GCA_964352885.1 uncultured Pirellulaceae bacterium | reverse complement strand
GTATTCTCGTCCACGTCGTCTTTTCGACCAAATATCGAAAACCGTTGCTTTCCGAATTATGGCTTGATGATTTGTTTGGATACATCGGTGGAACGATCAAAGAACATGATGCAGTTTTGATCAAATCAGGCGGCATGGAAGGCCATGTCCATCTATTGATCCGTTTTCACCCCAAGTACGCGATTTCTTCGACGATCCAATTGCTGAAAGCAAATTCGTCTCGTTGGATCAACGAGAATCAAACGGTCCCAACGAAATTCCAATGGCAGCCTGGTTATGGCGCATTTTCGGTCAGCGTTTCAAATCTTGAAACGGTCAAAACATACATTGAGAATCAAGCAGAGCATCATCGGTCAAATTCGTTTCGCGATGAATTTTTGATGTTGTTGAAACGCCATGGCGTCGAATTCGATGAGAAGTTTGTTTTCGAGCAGGATATGGCTGGTTGACTTTGTTTCCTGCCGTCGCTTCGCGACTTTTGGTTGGTAATACTGGCGGACCATGGACTTGCGTCCATGGCTAAAGCCTGTCGTCGCTTCGCGACTGCAATCACAACTTCAGTAAATACCACGAGTCACAGCTGCAATGACCCGTGTTGCCCATTGATTTTCTGAGTCGTTTGAAGCCGATGCGTTCGTAAAGAGCCTTGGCGGAATCCATCCGTTCGAGCGTTTCCAGGTAGCATCTCTTGAACCCTCGTTTTCGCGCTTCGTCCATCAGCATTTCCAGCATCCTCCGCCCCATTCCGCAGCCTCGCGTTTGCGGTAAGAAGAACATTTTTCGGAGTTCACATACGGAAGCATCGCCGCCTTGAAGTGGTCCAATGCCCGCGCCTCCGACGATTTTTCCGTCCTTTGCAACGACGAAGTAGCACGATCGTTTGTCGCGATAATTCGAATAGATCTCGTCGACTTCCGGGTCGTTGATCGAATAACCTTCTCCCACGGCGTCAAACTCCGTCATCACCTCGCGAATGACGCGAGCAACCTGGGCGTCGTCTGACCTTTTGATGCGTCGGATTTGAAATTGAGACTGCAGACGGCTCTTCCTCAATGCACTTCCGTAAAGCTGCAATCCTTCGATCACCGTTTGTTGTTGATCAGTCGTGAGAACACTGATCGCGGACCCAACCTGATCGTCTGCCAGATTGATCGTTTGCGAAAGCGCTTGTTTCCCTTTTCGAGTGAGGCTGAATATCTTTTGCCTACTGTCCGCAGAAGAAGTTTTCGACTGAATCAGTCCTTTAACGACCAACTGTTTGACCGTTCGGCTGGTGTTCGATTTATCAATCAGCAATATCTCTGCCAACTCCAGTAGCCCAAGCGATTCATGCGTCGCCACTTCGAATAGAACGTGACACTGAGTGACTGTGTATCCGGTTCCGAGGTAGACACCCTTGACGACATCCAATTCGCGTACCAGTTGCCGTGAATATTTTCGGATTTCGTTAATCGTTTTTTTATTGTCAGAGCGAGTCATTC
This sequence comes from uncultured Pirellulaceae bacterium, assembly GCA_964352885.1. Classification (GTDB taxonomy): domain Bacteria; phylum Planctomycetota; class Planctomycetia; order Pirellulales; family Pirellulaceae; genus Mariniblastus. The sequence goes on along the minus strand of CAYGUE010000089.1, from coordinate 26,465 downwards.
AGACTTCTGGTTTGCCAGCAAATTCAATTGCATTTCTTACATTGCGATCCAAGTCGCGCACAGAAAAATGAGTAAGGAATCCACCATACCGCGATCAAAAGAAACGTCACGGTTTCGCGATGTTCGGAGTCAGCCATTAGCCATGAGGACAACAGCATGACCATCGCAAAGGCCAATGATACCAGAATGATCGAGATAGCGGCACGTTTGGGCGTCATGGGGTCCTCTTGTGATTTGTAACCATCTGTCGGATCTATGGTAGTATCATGCCTTGTAGTTGTCAATGACAACTAAATATGAAAAGCTCGCCAAGATCCCGGATCTGCCGGCGAACTAGGGGTAATTAACGTAGGATCCAATTCTGCGTGTCAAACAAACCGTCAGTAAGGAATCGTCAATATGATTCGATCAACGATGTTTACTTTTGTTCTGCTGCTATTGATATCAGTCAATTCGATTGCCCAGGAAGCGATGACCACGACTTGGTCGGGAACGCTTGACGCACGCGGAACGAAACTCCGGATGGAGATTGATCTCACAGAGGATGGTGACGAGATTTCCGGCGAGCTGTGCAGTCTTGATCAAGGCAATTCAAAGTTTAAGGCCGAAGTCGTGAAAACCGATGGAGAGCTTTCGGTTACCGTCCCTCGGATTCGTGCAAACTTTAAGGGGAAATTCAACGAAGAGAATGACAAAGTCACGGGCACGTTTTCACAAGGCGGAGTCGACATTCCCTTGACGTTGACGAAAGGAGAGACTCGTGTCGCAGAACCTAAAATAGAAGAAGAGTTAACAGAGGCATGGGTTGGAAAACTAAATATGGGAATCATGAATCCGATCATGCAATTTCGTGTCATGGAAAGCGATAAAGATGACCCCAAATGTTACTTTGACAGTATCACGGAAGGTCAGTCAGGATTTGCAGGAACATGGTCGATTGAAGATGGCGAGTTGTCATTCAAAATTCCCGCCATCAAGCTGAAGTTCGAAGGAGAGCTAAACGATGCCGGGGACGAAGCAGAAGGTATTTGGAACCAGGGGGGACGTGAGTTGCCACTTACGCTGAAGCGTCAGCCAACAGAGTACGATAATCAAAACACATGGGCGAATCGGCCGCAACGCCCGGTCGGCCCGTTTCCCTACAGATCAAAGCTGGTCACGTTCGAAAATGAGAAGGACGGTCTGACTCTGGCCGGAACGTTGACGATTCCTAAAACGCCGGGCCGACACCCAGCGGTAATTCTCATTAGCGGTTCGGGTCCTCAGGATCGCGATGAAACATTGATGGAGCATAAGCCCTTCCTTGTCCTAGCAGACTACTTGTCGCGCCGTGGGATCGCGGTGCTTCGATACGATGATCGTGGCACGGCAAAATCGACAGGGAAGTTCAAAGACGCGACAACGGCTGACTTTGCGGAAGACGCCTCGGCAGCCGTCGAATTTTTGAAATCGCATAAGAGTATCAACGCGAATCAGATTGGGCTGGCCGGGCATAGCGAAGGTGGATTGATCGCGCCAATGGTTTGCGGCGCAAGAGATGATGTTGCATTTGTTGTTTTGATGGCGGCGACAGGTGTCGATGGCCTGACGATCATTACGTCTCAAACCGAGGCAATGCTTCGCGTTGAAATGACAGAGCCCGACGAACTTGCTGAAGTCGATGTTGCTATCGAAATGAATCGACTCATTGTGTCGCGATACGTAGGCGGAAATCTGGCACTCGACGATCCCGAATTCAAGAAAGAAATCGACACGCTTATCGATAGACTTCCTGAAGAGGATCGAAAATTGGCCAAAGAAAACGTTTTGAAAGGAATTGAATCTGCAAAAAAACGTCTCGACGGCAAGTGGATGAAGTACTTTTTGCAATATGATCCGCGTCCGGCATTGTCTAGGATCAAATGTCCGGTCCTCGCAATCATTGGCTCCAAAGATCTTCAAGTATTGCCCGATTTAAACATGCCAGAAATTGAGAAGGCACTGAGAGATGGAGGCAATGAGGATTTCGAAATGGTGACACTCGCCGGATTGAATCACTTGTTTCAAAAATGCGAAACAGGTTCCATGAACGAGTACATGACCATTCAGGAGACGTGGAATCCTGAGGCTCTGGAACGAATTGGCGACTGGATTGCAGCTCGTGTCACGTTGGTCGAGTAGTCCTGCTTCGGGAAACGTTGAAATTATCAAGAAAAAAGGCTCGGCGAATTCGTTCGCCGGGCCTTTTTAGCTACATCAGTCTCTTTGAGAAACTTCACGAAGCATCATGGATCTCTTTTCCATATGAATGGGCTTTGCCGTGCCGTCAAAATATTCTTGCAGTTTCGGCCACATGAATTTCGCAACGTCGCGTCCAAGTTTCAATCCAGCAATATTGTCGGCTTGAATATGGTAGCCACCCATCACGCGTGAGATGCCAGCCATCTCTGCAGCTTCAGTGAAGGTTGGAATTGGCAGCATGATCTCGCAGCTGGCATGTTCTTCGCCGATGATCTCTGACAGAGGGCGGCCGTCAAGCTGTTGCATTTGTTGGCAGCTGAATCCTTGCTCAGTCAATTCGCCAGCAGTTCGCGGTTCGACAAAACCACACTCATCACTCCCTGTAAGCAGCTTCAGGATCTCAGCGCACCCGCCGCTAATCGTGCTGTGTCCGGAAACATAGCCCGGGAACGGAGGTGTGATGAAATTCGATGGAGAGTATGGATGCCAGTCGTCGCCCAGCATCTCAGTAACGCCCTTACCAGGTCCAGCCCAGCCTTTAATCGTTTTGCCATCGTAGTAGTGACGTACCAACGTCCACGGTCGAGAACTGTCGTAATAGCGTTTTGAATCCCATGAGGCGATAAACGTATCCAAAGCACAGTTACCAACGGTGAAGAACAGTTTCACGTCCTGATCAAGAGTAAAACCGTCCCGAGTCGAAACGACTTGAGCGAACTTCAGCCAGTGACCAGACTGTCCTGTTGAACGCGGGCCATCACGCATGAACTCGACAATGGCTTTTTGCTCTGGGGTCAGGTTCGCATTGAATTCGATGCATTCGTCCACCTCTTTGAGTAACTGCGGATCCCCAACTAGCGGCGGCGGACCGGGACGAAACTGATCGGCTGAGGTTAACGCAAACGGTATGACGCGGTACCAATGAGGCGTCAAAAAATCAACTTCGATCTTTCCTCCTTTTCCGTCGTCGAAAGGAATCAACTGCCATCGATCGGGATCATGGATTTTGTCCGACGGATTTACCGGACGATACATCGTGTAGTCTGAGTACGGCTCGCCGTTGGAACCCTGCTCGTCGCCGAGTTGATTGGCGCCGTCGCGATAGCGATATTCGATCAGGATTCGGGCGACGTGATTTCCAATTCCGATCGGCGTCGTGAGGTCTTCCGATTTGTCGTTCGGGTCGTATCCCAGTCGCTTCATTTCTCCGGTTAGATAGTCCGCGAAGTCGGGATATTGATCGAGACAACTGCGATACATGGCATAGGCTATCGCTGTTTCTTTGTTTTCGACGGTCCTCTCCGCCGTCGGTCGACGCAGCTCCCCACCCAGCATCGTGCCAACAGCTTTCTCGTCATATGCGGCCCAAGCGTCATACATCGCTGTGACAGGGATGGCCATTTGTCGTGAAAGGATCGATGGTCTCGCTCCGATACGCTCAACGTCGCGAGCGGCAGCTTCCAGCATGATGCCAGTCCATTCATAGGCGGCAGATTGCTGGTGCGATTTCAGTTTGACCTTTTTCTTCGGGATTTGCTGTCCGACGGTGGAAAGCGGATTTGACAAGGCGATTGCCGCGAATAGCAGCGTCATGCTCACGTGGAACAACTTCATGAATGACTCCAGGGAAGAGATGGATTGATGGTCCAATTGTTCTCCGTGTCATCCGTTACGTCTGTCGCACGGAGCCCATTTCGTTGTCGCAATCCAGCTACAAGAAACGTTTCATTTCCATTCAAAGTGCCGCGGCCACTGTTTGTGGCTGTCTGGCTACAAAACATTGGCGGGGAAACGACAGAATTGATTTCCAAATCGATCAATAATTGATCTCAATCAGCTTGTTCCTTGAAGAAACAAATCAATGAAAAATCTGGACTCAGACGACATCCAGTACGCCATTCGGGGGGGGGCTTGCAGCCGTTGTGACTGTCTGTTGGATGGCGTTCATGTTCTTCTCGCTGCAACCCTGATTGGGCTGCTTGGCAGACTTACGGGCAAGCTGGCGTTGGTAGAATAATTCGGGTCCCGCTCAACGTTGATCCTGAGATCCAATCCACACGGCGTATCTGATGTCTGCTGCCAATCTTCCGGGATATGAGATCGCCAAGAGACAGGCGATGGCGATCGGACTGTTTTTTGCTTTGCTAACGGCGATCCTTGCGGTCCTCTACATGCAGGATTGCCACAGGGAGTGGCGGCTGAGGCAGGAAGAGTCTGCCCATCGTCTGGAGTTAGCTTTCAATATCGTTTCCCGAGATCTGCGTCGCGTTCGGGAGGATGCCGTCTATGTCGCCAGTCAGGAAGTGATCTCTCAATTCAAGCCTGACGAGGCACCGCGAAGACGAGCTGCCGAAAAAGCGATCGCCAGCCTTCTGAAAACGAAATCAGCGTTTCAACAGATTCGCTTAATTGATTTGCAGGGTCAGGAGTTGCTGCGATTGGAGTACGCGAATGGCGAAAGCAAACTCATTCCGCAGGACCAACTGCAAGACAAGAGCGACCGCTACTATTTCCAGGAAGCGGTTGATCTAAAAGTCGGAGGCGTTTTCGTTTCGCGGTTCGATCTCAATCAGGAACACGGTGAAATCGAGCGACCGTTGAATCCCGTTGTCAGATTTATAACTCCCGTCTTCGACGAAAACGAAACGAAGCAGTGCTTGCTCGTTTTAAACTATCGTGGTGTCAACCTGCTGAATGAACTATCGCAAATTTCGATTCCTGGAGAGACGTTTCTTATTCGAGCCGATGGCCAGTACCTTTTGGGGCCACGACGCAGCGACGAATGGGGATGGCAACTCGGTCATGACAGATCGTTTGCAGCGGACTTTCCCAACGAATGGAGCAAGGGCAATAAAGAGGAACAGCTTGAACAGCATTCCGAAGAGGGCGCCTTTGCCTACCGTTCGTTGTCGTTTTCATCAGTCGACATTGGTGTTTCATCTGATCGTCATTCAAGGGACCAGCTGTATCTCGTTTCTCATGTGAATAGCGAGCAAGTTTATGAGTCATCGAATCTGTTTCTACGTCGTCAGTTGCTTTTTTCTGCGGTTCTATTCATTCCAATTTTCGCTTTGTCGCGTCTTTGGGCGGGTGCTTCCATTCGGCGTCGGCAGCAGAACCTTCTGATTGAAGAATCAGAGAAGCGGTTGCGTGAATTGTCATCCCGATTGATTCGACTTCAGGAAGATGAGCGTCGAGCCATCTCGCGTGAGCTGCACGATCAATTGGGACAGCAAGTCACTGCCATTAATCTGGATCTAAAGCTGCTGCAGAAGTCATTGAGCGACATCTCAGAGCAACGAAAGCCGCAGCTTTTGCGAGCGATCGACATCAGCGACAGTTTGCTGGCTTCTGTGCATGAATTTGCCTCCCGTGTAAGACCTGTTGAGCTTGATGATCTTGGACTGCGAGATGCTGTAGAAAGCCACTTGCAGGAATTTGAAACGCGGACTGGGTTGGAAGTGGTTTTTTTCGCCAAATTCGAATCGGAAAAAGTGTCAGATGTCGTTGCTGAAAATGTATTTCGACTGATTCAGGAAGCGCTGAACAATGTGCTCAAGCATGCGGGTGCGTCACGTGTTGAGGTTCTTATCAAGACTGACGCGAACGCAGACGGGGAGCATTTTTTGTTGAAAATTCAAGACAATGGCATTGGCGTTTCGCAATCTTCGGACCCCATGGAGCTGAAAGAAGCTCAAGGCAGAGGGCGATTGGGTATGGTCGGGATGAGAGAGCGAGTTGAATTGCTTGGCGGTGACTTCAGCATTGAATCGAATCACAACGTGGGGACCACGATTATTGTTCACATCCCGTTAGATTGCTAAGCTTTGAATTGATCGACGACAACAACGGTAAGGCAGAAAAATTGAATGAATTCACTTAAACCAATTACTGTGGTCCTTGCTGACGATCACGCCATGGTTCGAGAATCGCTTGCAAGTGTGCTCGATGCATCCGGAGAAGTCATTGTCGTTGGTCAAGCCGGTGATGGACTTGAGTTGCAACAGCGAGTCATCGAGTTGCGTCCAGACTGTTTGGTCATGGATTATTCGATGCCCAATCATGACCCCGGAGAAGCCATCACGACCCTGTTGGCCAAAGTGAAATCGCTGAAGATTCTGGTCCTGACCGTACATGAAAACGCCCACTATGCGGTGCGAGTTCTTGAATCCGGAGCCCACGGGTATCTGATAAAGGCATCGGCTGTGGAGGAACTGGTCGACGCAATCAAGACGATTAATGTTGGCGACGTTTACATCTCGAAGAAAATATCTCCAGGAGTTTGGGCTCAGTTGCGTAAACCAAAATCCAGCCGGGTTGGATTGGAAAGTCTGTCCAAACGCGAATTCGAAGTGATGCGGTTGCTCGGTGGCGGAGCGAGCTTGCAGGAGTGTGCAGGTCAATTAGATATTAGTGTTAGTAGTGTTTCGACCTATCGCAGTCGCGTTCTCGAAAAACTCTCGCTTGAATCGACAGGTGAACTTATCAGGTACGTTGTCGACAATAAAATAGTTGAATGAACTGGATGTGAATAAAAAAAAAGCCCGGCGAACGAATCCGCCGGGCTTTTGGTTTACAGATTTGCTGCAAGATTACTTGCCGCTAGTTGCAGATTCAGCCACTGGAGCTACACCCTTCACTTCGGTTTTCTCCTCGGAGCCAGTTTCCTTGGCTCGTTCGAAATCACCCGCGGTAACGATGATCATCTTCTCAGGCGTGACCAACTTCTTGATCGCGGCCTCGACTTGTTCCTTGGTCAGAGACTCAATTCGCTTGTCGCTCAGGTCGTAGAAATCCATCGTGCGGCCAAGCTCAAGGTTCTCTCGCAAACTACCGGCCAGCGAACTGTCGTTTGCACGCCCACCTTTGCGAGTCCGAAGGTAGCTCTTGCGAGCCTTTCGCATCTCTTTGGCTTCTACGCCACTCTCGATGATTCGCTGAATCTCTTCAGCGACCGTCTCGACGACTTTCTCCGTGTTGTCCGGATTGGAAATCGCGAACACGATGAAAGCACCACTCTTGTCTTGGGAATCAGCCATGAATTGCGATCCAACGCCGTAGCTCAAACCTTCTTTCTTACGGACTCTGTCAGCCAATCGTGACGACAGTGGTCCGCCGCCAAGAATGTAGTTGCCGATCAACATCGCTTCGTAGTCTTCGTCCTGATCATCAATCGCCAACGGCAAAGCACCAATGTACATGGCATTTTTCTTGTCCGGAGTATTGATCGTGATCCGCTGGGCATCCACTTCTGGAGCCGGCGATTCGACCCGCGCGTACGGTTCGCTTGTCGTCCAATCTGCGAAGATTTCTGTCAGCTTGTCCCTGACGACTTCAGGATCGAATTGGCCGACAACGCCGACTTCAACGTTCTGCCCACCTACGAATTGCTCGTAGAATGACTTCACTCCATCGATCTGAACGCTTTTCATTGCTTCGATTGATTCTTCAATCGTCTTATTATAGCGAACGTCATCCGAAGGGTAGGGCGACATCACACGTTGAAGTGCATTCCCGCCCAAAGCCATCGGATCAGAAAGCGAACTTTCAAGTGCCGTAAGTCCTTCGTTTCGCAAGACCTCAAGTTCCTCAGCATCGAACGCTGGTTCCTGAAGGACTTGCTTGAGCAGGTCCAACGCTTCGCCGACGCGAGCTTCTTTCGTTTCGATTGAGAATGTCAAAGAGCCAACGTCGCCTCCGATTCTCATCGTTGTCTCGATTTCGTCCAGCTTGTCCTGATATTCCTGGAACGAAAGCTGTTTCGTGCCTCGGCCCATGACCCTCGCGAGAACCCGGTTGTGGGTCACGTGTCCTTTGAGCGTCTCAGCCGTTCCAAAGTGAAGTACTCCGGACATGAAGACACGCCCACCGCGAACGGTTTTCGGCAGCATTGCCACCTGAACTCCGTCGGCGATCTTGACAACTTCAGTTCGAGCATCAATGTTGGCTGGCGTCGGATCAAAAGCTTCGCCCTTGGCCATCGCCTTGCGGCCCTTGTAGCCTTCGAGCTTTTTCGCAATGTCAACTCGTTCAGGAATCTCGGTGCGATCGGGATCCTTGGTTGGAATGAACAATCCGACCGTACGGTTGTCCGTCTTCAGGTATCGCCTCGCTGCAGTTTGCACGTCTGCGAGAGTAACTTTTTCCAAACGGTCACGGTGCAGGAAGTACATTCGCCAGTCACCGTAAGAACGCCATTCGCTCAGGTTGATCGCAAATCTTTCCGAATTTGCGAACGTTCGCTCGCGGCTCTTCATGATGTCGCGGACGGCACGCTGAACGTCTTCTTCATTAACTTCATCAGCGAAAGTCTGAATCGTGTCCAGCATCACAGTCTTTGCTTTTTCAAGATCATCGTCCATCGAAACTTCAGCAAACACATAGAACAGCCCGGGATCGTGCGTCTTGAACGCCATCGTTCCGGCACTCGATGCGAGCTCTGTCTTGACCAGCTTTTTGTAAAGCGGACCTGAAGGCTCATCGCCAAGAATGTTGACCAGAACTTGGACTGCCGCATAGTCATCACTTGCAGCCGCAGGAACGTGGTAGGCAACACCCGCCATTTGAACATCACCGTTACGCTTTAGTACAACCAAACGCTCGCCATCCTGAATCGGCTCTTCCGTATAAGTTTTTGGAAGTTTACGATCCGGGACTTTCAGCGAACCGAAATACTTCTGAACCAGTTCAAGTGCCTTCTCTTCGTTGAATTTTCCCGCGATGACCAACATCAGATTGTCGGGTTGGTAAAACTTGCGATAAAAGTCGCGCAGGTTGTTGATCGGAACACGCTCAATATCTGTGCGGTTGCCGATAGTCGACTTTCCGTAGTTGTGCCATTCAAACGCGTTTGCAGCGATGCGTTGCATCAGAATTCGTTGAGGATCGTTTTCGCCACGCTCAAACTCGTTGCGGACAATCGTCATCTCCGCCGCAAGGTGCTCTGCAAGGATCGTGCTGTTGAGCAAGCGATCCGATTCCATGTCGAGTGCGAACTCAAGGTTCTCATCCGAAGCAGGCAGTGTCTCGTAGTAGTTCGTTCTGTCGACCCAAGTCGTGCCGTTCATATTCAGAACGCCTTTTTCCTTCAGCCATTTCGGCGTGTCGGGATATTTTTCCGTTCCACGAAACAGCATGTGCTCCAGCAAGTGAGCCATGCCTGTTTCGCCGTAGCCTTCGTGGCGTGAACCAACCATCAACGTCATGTTGACCGTGAACTGAGGTTTCGAATCGTCGGGGAACAGCAACAACTGGACGCCGTTGTCCAATCGGTACTCAGTGATTCCTTCGATCTCGGTAACCTTTTCGGGCAATTGGGCCGTGGCTGTTTGTAGCGTGACTACGGACAGCACGACCAGCGTTGCCAAACCAAAATGAATGATGCTTTTCACAAATTTTCCTGATAGGGGGTGATAAATTGAAATCGAAAGCGAACTTCCATAACGTGTTTCTGCGTACCCTAAATAATACCCGCCGGTTTCAATGCAGGCCATGGGCGCAAGTATCGGAAGATGATGTGCTAGAATCGAAACTTGAAAAAGACGGGCTTAACCAAGTGTCCCGCAATGAACCGTTCAACCCAATGAGGCCGTTCCGTGAAACGAAGAACTTTTCTCAAACATACTGCCGCTAGCTCCGCCCTGGTTTCTCTCGCTCCGTATGCCTACGCAGGTGGGATAAATGCGACTCCAAAAGTAGGGTTGATCGGCTCTGGCTGGTACGGCAAATGCGATACGCTACAACTTTTGAATGTTGCGGACGTTGAAGTCGTTTCGGTATGCGACGTTGATTCAAAGATGGCCGGCGTCGCTGCTGAATTGTTGGGATCACGGCAAAAGTCAAAGAACGTCCCGAAAGTCTACGAAGACTATCGTCAACAACTGAATGAACACCAGCATGATATCGTCGTCATTGGCACGCCGGATCACTGGCACTCATTGCCGATGATTGCCGCGGTTGAGACCGGTGCCGACGTCTATTGTCAAAAGCCAACCGGATGTGACGTGTTGGAAAGTAAAGCAATGCTCGACGCGGCGCGAAAACATGATCGTGTCGTGCAAATTGGCACCCAGCGCCGAAGTACTCCGCATTTAATTGAAGCCAAACAGAAAGTGGTCGACGCGGGGCTGCTTGGTGATGTAGCGCACGTTGAAGTCTGCTGTTACTACCACATGCGAAATCGCAAGACGATCGAGCAAGCTCCAGACAAACCTGCCCCCAACTATTTGAATTGGGACATGTACACAGGTCCGGCTCCAATGCGTGGTTACAACGATATCGTCCACCCGCGTGGCTGGCGTGCGTTCATGGAATATGGTAATGGCATCGTCGGTGATATGTGCGTCCATATGTTGGACCTGACACGTTGGATGCTGGACCTCGGCTGGCCTTCACGGATCAGCAGCGCCGGTGGGATATTGGTCGACACCGAGGCTCGCGCGAACATCACCGACACCCAAACGGCAACTTTCCACTATGACGATTTAAATGTGGTTTGGACCCATCGAAGTTGGGGCCAATCGCCAAACAAAGAATTCCCTTGGTCGGCAATTATCTATGGAGACAAGGGAACCCTGAAACTGAGCGTCAACAAGTACGTGTTCGAGCCGCGTGGCGGTGGCGAAGAGTTGACTGGCTCTGCAGTCGTCGAAGTCGACAAGTTTCCAACGGACAAGACCGACATGGAAAAGTGGTCGCTTGAACTGCATGTTGCATCAGCAATCCGCGGGCACATGACGGACTTTATGAAGTCCGTCGAAGATCGCAGCAAACCTGTTGCGGACATTGAGCAAGGTCACATTTCGAGTGCGTCATGCATTCTGGCGAACGTTGCGATGGAGGTTGGCAAGACGCTCCAATGGGATGCGGTGTCGCATCAAGTCACTAACAGCGACGCGGCGAATGCGAAGCTGAAACGCGATTGGCGAGACCCTTACGTGCATCCGGCCGGGTAGTTTTCCAGCTTCAAATACAACCTCGAAGCGCCAGCGAGTGAATCAGCATGCGGGATATTCACTCATGCACTCGCTAGCGCTTCGGGCTTGTATTGAACGGCCTACAGCAGCCTAATTTTGGCTCGGGATCGGCAATGGCGACGTCCGCGACTCCATGACTTTCTTCAAGCGTTCGATCGCCCGGATGTAGCGAATGCTGGCGGCCTTCTCCGAGATGCCCAGTTGACAGGCGGATTCCTTGTTCGACAGATCTTCGAAATGTCGCAGCGTCAAGATCTGACGATCACTTGGCTTCATTCGCTCCAACGCGGTTTCCAATTCCGAAACGGATTCTTTTCCAATGGCGACTTGGCTAGGCGTCGACATTCTGCCCGCACACCTTTCAGCCATCGGACGCGCAGGTTCTGAGCCGTCACGGTTGTCAGCAGAAACCTCTCGCGAGGCATCCCTTTTCTGCGCAGAAAAGTGCCGACGGTGGACGTTGATTAGCGTTTGTTTCAAAATGACGCGAATCCAAATCAGCATCGACCATGACTCTCGCTGAGTGACAAACTGGGGTAAACGATTGAGCGCGTCGACGTACGCTTCCTGCAAAATGTCATCCGGATCGATACGTCCGCAGAGGCGATGATCGAGGCGAAAGTAAATGGCAGACCAAAGTGTCTCTCGATGCTTTGAAAATTCCGCAACAAGTTCCTGTTGTGCCGTTTTCAATTGCGCTTTTGATGTCAAGTCATTCACGAATGTCTCCTCTGAGTTCCATGCCATATGTATGTAATTGCGTTGGCAACAATATCGTCCACTGCAGGTTTCGTGTTTTTCAGAAAAGTTGTAGAAGTTTTGAATGATGGTGCGTTTTGCAGGGGGAACAAGCGTGATCAATTGGTGTTCACTTCCAACCGATTGATCGAATTCGGAAATTGAATTGGAGTGACCATGAAATTTGGAACAGCAACAATGATCGGTGTGATCTTGATCACATTGATGCCAACAGGCGAATGGTGTTTCGGCCAAAGCGAGGGTCGTCGACGCGAAAAAAACGAGGACTACCGCGGCCCGAAACATGAATTCCATCCACCTCGGAAACGAGAACTTGAAAACCGAATCCCAATCGTGATTCAACGCTTTCGGACGATTAACGGATCGTTCAATAATCTGCACAACGAAACTTGGGGGATGGCTGGAGGCAACCTCCGTAGGCGGGTTCCTTCCGCGTATGCCGATGGAAATTCGGAACCATCGGGAGTCAATCGACCGAGTGCTAGGCTGATCAGTAATCTCGTCTGTGATCAGTCTGAAGATATGGCGAATGATCGCGGACTTACATCGATGGTTTGGCAATGGGGACAGTTTGTCGATCACGATTTGACGCTGACCGAGACGCATGATCCACCAGAAGTTTTCCCAGTCCTTGTCCCATCAGGAGACATCTTCTTTGATCCGCTTTCGACGGGAACAGAGATGATCTTCCTTTTTCGCTCAGAGTATCGGGTAAACAATGGCAATGTTCCACGAGAGCAAATCAATGCGATTACTTCTTGGATCGATGGTTCAAACGTCTACGGTTCAGACGTTGAAACCAGCATCGGTCTGCGAACCCTTACCGGTGGCTTGATGAGAACGAGCGAAGGGGATTTGTTGCCGATCGACGCTGAAGGATTCTTTATAGCAGGAGACATTCGTGCCAACGAACAGTCTGGCTTGCTCTGCATGCACACAATCTTTGTTCGTGAACATAATCGAATCGCGAGACGATACGCTTCACTCTACCCGAGCATGTCCGACGAACAGATTTTCGTAAGAGCTCGCAAACGCGTGATCGGCATTATGCAGGCGATTACTTACAATGAGTTTCTGCCGGCGTTGCTAGGAGATGGGGCTCTGCGACCGTACGAGGGTTACAAGCCACACGTTTTCCCAAATATCTCTAACGTTTTCTCGACTGCTGCATACCGATTCGGGCACACGATGTTGCCAACGGAACTTTTGCGTTTGGACGAGAACTACGATGAAGTTAGCGAAGGGAATATCCCCCTGCGAGATGCTTTTTTCAATCCTAGCGAGGTCAAAGCGTTGGGCGTTGATCCGTACGTCCGCGGTTTGATCACTCAGCAAGCGCAAGAGATTGATCCCCAAATTCATGATGAGATCAGAAACTTTTTATTCGGACCACCCGGCTCAGGTGGGTTCGATCTTGCATCGCTGAACATTCAGCGTGGACGGGATCATGGCATGCCGGACTACAATATCGTTCGAATGCGATTCGGGTTGCCGCCGGTTTCATCTTTCGAGGATGTGACTTCGGATCCACAGCGAAAGTTAGCGTTGGAGAAGGCGTATGGCGATGTCGATATTGTCGATCCTTGGGTTGGCATGCTGAGCGAAGATCACTTTCCCGGTGCGAGTGTCGGACCTACATTGCGAAGAATTCTTTCGCAGCAGTTCGCGGATATTCGCGACGCGGATCGATTCTGGTACCAGCATGAAATGCATCCGGTGGATGTGGTCGTGATTGATTCGACACGGTTGTCGAACGTTCTCTATCGCAACACGGGTGTCAGAGGAATTCCCCGCAATGTATTTCAGATTGGGAACTGAACGGGATCTCCGATGGCCGGGTTGATTGAACCCTGTCCCGGCCACCGCCGTCCTTGAAAGGGCGGCGGTTCTTTTTTTAGTAAAGACAGTGCCAACCACTGCTCCCCGATTTGATGCTGTTGTTTTGAATTTGACTTTAGCTCAGGAGGTTCAACTTGGCTTGAGTGTTCGACGATTTGAAAGTACCCTTACTGTCTAAATACCACCAGTTTGAATTGCCGAAAGTATCCGATGTTTGAGTCTGCCAAGCTTGATCCGCCCGACGCTATTTTTGGAATCGTTGAAAAGTTTCGTAAGGATCCCCGAGAGAACAAGATCAACCTGACGGTTGGCGTTTACAAGGATGAAGTTGGAAATACGCCCTTAATGAGTGCAGTTGCCGACGCAGAAGAAATTTTGATGGAAGCAAAGGCAAGCAAAGTTTATCTGCCGATTGATGGCATGCCTGCGTACAACCAGCATGTCGGGAAACTCTTGCTAGGATCGGCTGCCGATTCGGTGAAGTGGCAGTCAACGCAAACGCCCGGGGGGACTGGAGCGCTTCGGGTCGCGGGTGAGTTGTTGAAAACAGCACTTGGCATCGACACAATTTGGATGAGCGATCCGACTTGGGCGAATCATCCAAAGATCTTCGGCGACGCTGGAATCAAAATTTTTCAGCATGCGTACTTAAATGACGCTGGAGTTGCTCTTGATTTCGAAGCGATGATGAAATCGATTGCGGATGAAACGAAGTCCGGACAGGCGATTCTTTTACACGGTGCATGTCACAATCCAACCGGTGTCGATCCGACGACCGATCAATGGACGGAGTTGTTGAAGTTGGTTTCTGAAAAGGGGCTGTTGCCTGTATTTGATTTTGCGTACCAAGGATTCGGCGATGGGCTTGACGAAGATGCCGCCGCTATCCGTGAATTTTTAGGGGACGGGAAGCAGGAAGCCATTATTTGCAATTCGTTCTCAAAGAACTTTGGGCTTTATGGAGAGCGTGTGGGAGGTTTGACCATCGTTTCGACGGCTGATGATGCATCGGCCGCCATGCAAAGCCAAGTGAAAACGATCATCCGTCGAATGTATTCAAATCCGCCGACGCATGGTGCCGCAATTG
>CAYGUE010000089.1:4712-11575 GCA_964352885.1 uncultured Pirellulaceae bacterium | reverse complement strand
CCGTTCTTTCGGACACGACGTTGCGACAATCATGGGAGACTGAACTCGATGAAATGAGAACTCGAATTAAGCAGCTGCGAACTGCATTTGTTGAAACGATGCAGCAAGTAGCACCTCAACGCGACTTTGGCTTTATCAACGACCAGCGTGGCATGTTTAGTTACTCGGGCTTGAGGGGCCAGTATGCCGAGACACTGATGAAGGAGCATGCGGTCTACATTATTGGCAGCGGCCGAATCAATGTGGCCGGGATCAACGATTCGAATCGGCAGGCGTTGTGCGATGCGATTGCGAGTGTTTTGTAGCGAGGAGCTGCGCAAATGACCGGATTTTCGCTGAATCGATCAATGAACTTCGATTGCTGCGACAAACGGCTCCTCGAACGGCAACAATATCTGCAGCGAGCGAATCAATCATCGGAAGGTCTCTTGCAGATAGAGAACCGGCGAGAACAACGGTCAATCCAGCTTGGGAAGCTTGCTTGGTGATCTTCAATAGATCGGGCGGCGGAATGATGTCAGACAATCCACCCCGGTCCTTTTGAAACGTATCGAGGAGAAGTACTGTGGCTTCCACCAATCGGGCTGATTCGATGACGGATATAACCGTTGGTGACTTGGCACGTTCGGAATCTGCGTAGGCGACGGCGACTCTTTGAACCGATGCTGGAACTCGATCAAAAGCTTGACGCCATTTATCGATCCAGTCCGGAACCTCCGCCAATCCGGCGAGCCCGATTTTGGCATATCGAAATCTTGAAAGAAGGTCGCGGCGTCGCTGCGGATCGCATTCCGGCCAAAGAGGACAATCGGAAACTTCTCCCAAAGCAATGCTCTTTGTTGCTTGAATGGGCAATGCATCACAAATCGCTTCGGCAGTTTCCGCTGAAACGCAGCCGAGTGATCCGTTATCCGGTTCTTTCAGGTCGATAATCGAAAGGCAACCCGTTGAATGAGCGATCACGGCTTCGTTGACATTACGAACGCTGACCAAAAGGCCAGTTTTTTTCGCGTTGGGATGCGGTTGATCCATGGTTGCGGTATCCATTGGCCCATTGTTTCGCTAAGCTCTTCTCACCGCCCACGATTTATCGCACTGCACGGATGTCCGACCTTCCCGATTTTGAATTTATCACCGACAAGGAATCCCTTGCCTCGTTTTGTCAGCGTCTGAAGACGGCAAAGTATATCGGATTCGACACCGAGTTTGTGTCTGAGAACCGTTATCAGCCAGAACTTTGTTTGCTGCAAGTTGCGACCGATACCGAATATATCATCGTCGACACGATGGAAGTCCGCAATGTCGATGTTTTCTGGGAAGCACTTTGCGACGGTGATCATGTGACGATCGTGCACGCCGCTCGGGAAGAGTTTCTATTTTGTTACCGTGCGATCGGGAAACGTCCGAGGAATTTCTTTGACGTCCAGCTTGCCGCGGGATTGATCGGGTTGGACTACCCGGCTTCGTATGGAAATCTCGTCGGAAAAGTGGTCGGCGAATCAGTAGACAAAGGGGAAACGCGAACCGATTGGGCGAAACGGCCTTTGACGGAACGGCAAATCTCTTACGCCCTGCAAGATGTTTTGCATTTGATTCCGCTGTACGAAATAATCAAATCCAGACTCGAGAAAATGGACCGCAGTTCGTGGATCGTTGGCGAAATGAATTCGTGGCAGTCTGACCTTGAGAAAACAATTGATGAACCCCAGTGGCATCGTGTTTCTGGAATCGCGAGCATGAATCGCAAGTCGCTGGCAGTCGTTCGCGAGTTGTGGTTGTGGCGAGATGCCGAAGCGAAAAAACGAAATCGTTCGCCTCGAAGAGTTCTTGCGGATGACCTCGTTGCTGAGCTTGCCAAGCGTGGATCTTCGGATGTTGATCGACTGAAGGCAATTCGCGGTTTCGAAAATCGTGTCACCAAAAGTGCAATTGTGCCGATCTCGGAGGCGATTGAACGAGCATTGAGCATGTCGAAGGATGAATATCCAAATCGACTTCCTCGGAACAAGACAACCAATCTCGGGCTGCTCGGGCAGTTCATCAACATCGCTCTCAAAGTAATTTGTCGCGAGCAAAACATTGCGTCATCGATTGTCGGAACGACAGACGAAGTCCGCAATCTGGCGGCTTGGCGAATGGGCGTGTTGGAGCTTGATTCACCTCCAAAGCTGGCGACTGGCTGGCGTGCCGGACTGGTCGGGCAGTTGGTGGAGAAGATTCTCGATGGTTCTATCGCAATTTCGGTTGGCGATCCGATGTCAGATCATCCGCTGACCTTGAAAGAAGACTAGAACCGGTTACAAAACCGAATGCAGATAGCTCGGTCTCTCCGAGACCGTGAATGGCGTTATCGCGAGTCAGGGACTGCCTCATCTACATATTCTTGAAACTCCTCCAACAACGGTAATAGCCATAACGCTGTTACTGCATCTCGCCAAAGAATGCGTTAAACTCATCACTGTCGCAATTCGGGTGACGTGTTCTAACCGTTTTTGATCGAGGTCAACAATGATGTTTCTTGTCGGGTTGGTACTGGGCCTGCTGACTTACAGCGTTTTTCGGGCGGGATTAGGCGGATTTTATACCGTCAGTCCCAATCAGAAAGCCGTCGTTACCAGTTTTGGAAAGGCACAAAGGCTTAGAGAGAAAACGCTGAAGAAGCCTACCGAGATGACCAGCGAGGAAGAAGAGCGATACGAGTTTCCGCAGGTTCGTGTTGTTGGGCCTGGAGGACCGTATTTTAAAATGCCTTGGCAGTCAGTGCATAAAGTCAGCGTTGCGACGCAAGCAGTTGATCTCTCGTGGGACCCGTCGAAATCGCAAACGACCATCGAAGCGGTAACCAAGGATAACTTGACGACCGGCATTAACGGGCAGCTGCGTTATCGAATCAGCGAAAGCAATCTCTATCCATATCTTTTCGGTGTCACTAGTCCACTGGAACATGTGATGGGCTATTTCGTTTCAGTATTGCGAGAGCGTGTTGCAAACTTTGTGGATCCTCGCGGTCAAGATTTGTTGGTTGAGCCTGATAAGGATGGGGATGCTGAAGTCACCGATACCTCGGTCGAGTTGTCCGAAGGCGTTTCAATCAACGACCTCCGCAAGAACTTGCCTTTGCTGAATCAATACATGGAAGAGCAGTGTCGCTCAACGACTGGTCGTTACGGGATTGAACTCGACGCCGCGCTGATTACGGAAATTGACCCGCCGGCAGAAGTTGACCGAGCACTCTCGGCCATCAATAGCACTCGCAATCAAGTCGCTGGCGATCTGAGTACAGCTCGAGCCGATTCGGAACAGCAAATTACGATGAGCGCCCGCGCAGTTGAAATCGCGACGAACAATGCACAAGCAGAAGTTGCTCCTTTGCGAGAACTTGCGACGACGCTGTCGCAGATTAAAAAAGAAGGTGGTTCCGACTGCCTAAAAGCGTATCTGCGTAACTTACGAATTCCGTTGTTTGGTAAGGCAAAACGCGTTGTTCAAACGATTGCGTCAAACGGAAAGGAAGGGGTCTGAAATGGATGAACTCATCGAAAACTTGGTTGGCTGGATGCCGTATTTGATCGTCGGATTTGTCTTTGGGCTTTTGTTCATTCCAATCTTCCTGGGCATCGCCCGCCTATTTGGGCTGTATGCTTGCGTCAAAGAATGCGAGTCTCAGGTCTTTACACTTTTTGGGAAAGTGATCGGCACGATTGATGTGCCTGGTTTACAGATTCCGTTGATGAAGTTTGGACCGAAAGCAATGTTGATACCGTTTTTTGGAAAAAAGTATGTCGTGAATACTGCACTGCGTCAGCACTATATGCGCAATCAAATGGTGAACTCCGAAGAGGGGACTCCGATGGGCGTCGGGATTTGGTACGAGATGCGTGTATCGAATCCGATTTCGTACCTGTTCACGAATGCCAATCCGGAAGGCTCTCTTCAGGCAAACGTCACCAGTTCGACGATCTCAACGTTGAGCAATCTAGAGATGGAGAAAATGCTGGAGGATCGTCACTCGCTAAGCCGCTCGGTGCGGGCAACCGTTTCGCCATTGTCAGAAAAGTGGGGCTATTCGCTTGGTTCCGTTTACATCCGAAAGGTCGCGTTCACTGATCGTGGAATGGTCGATAACATTACGGAAAAGGTAGTGAAGCGATTGGTTCAAGTAACCAGCGCGATGAAACAGGACGGAGAAAACCGAGTTGGTTTAATTAAATCTGAAACGGCGTTCCGCGTATCGCAAAAAATGGCCGAAGCCTCAGCGTCACGTCCTCAGATTGTTGGAGAAGCGTTGAATGAGATTGCCAAACAGGATCCAGAGATTTTGGATACTGTGCTGGAGGTGATGGAGGTTGATAAGCTTCTGGATTCGAACGCGTCGATCGACATGTTGCCGGACAACAGCAATATGTTCATTCAGTTGGGTGGCTAGTCGGCTTTCGTCTCCGCGAGCCGCAAAAGAATCGCACGATGGAAGAGCATGGCAAAGAAACCTGGGTCACTTGAGTGGACTAGAGTCGGTTTCAATACTTGTGGCTGGGGCGTCTCGCCCCAGTTCGGTCCATTACATACTGAGGCGAGACGCCCCAGCCACCTCAGCCGTGTGGTTTTGTAACCGGTTCTGGCAAGCCGGCTTTGGTAAATTGTGGAAAACTCGGCTTGATCTGAACTGCCGAAAATCCCGTATGCTTTGGGAGCACGGACTCCCGCTTCGGCAGGCTAAGAAGCGGACGCGCACGCAATCAGATCACGGAGACAAACTTGGATCCACAGGGGAATTTGCGACGCTTCCAAGAATCTTGAAAACCATTCTGTCATGGGGCTCGTATTCCTCTGCTTGCGCTGAGTCAGTCGCTGAAAAAGGCGACGACAAAGTCGCTCATAGAAGATCGCGGAATCAAAAGATCGAAGACTTGCCGAGGAGGCATCTGCCTTGTTTCTACGCCTCCCGGAAACGGAGCAGGAAGCATTGCGGCGACTGGAAAAGTTTAGGGATAGATGTATTTTCTCCTGCGATCTAACTGAACGGAAGATTATCGAGATCAACATTCCCTCCAGTGATGATGACGCCGACGCGACTGCCTTGAGGAAGGTTTTCGATTTTGCCCAGCAGCGCTGCCCCGACCGCGACACAGCAACTTGGCTCGATCAGCAATTTCGATCTCTCGAAAAACGTCTTCATCACTTCTACGATCTCGGCATCGGAAACCAGAGCGATTTGCTCGACGTGCTTTTGAATGATGGGCCAAGTGAGACTTCCGAGGCTGGTTCTTAATCCATCAGCAATCGTGTTGGCACCGGTTTGTGGAATCATTCTTCCCGCGGCAAGAGATCGCCACGCATCATCGGCCCCTGCTGGTTCAGCGCCGATGATTCGGGTTAATGGCGAAAGGGCGGCGATCGCCAAGCAAGAACCCGACATCAATCCGCCGCCGCCGATCGGGACCACGATTGCGTCGAGTGATTCGACGTCTTCGAGAAGTTCTTTTGCGCAAGTCCCCTGCCCCGCGATCACGTCTGGATGATTAAACGGCGGGATTAAGGTGGCTCCCGTTTCGTCGCGGATCGATGCAGCCGTCGATTCGCGATCGGCGAGAGTCGGTTTGCAGAGTCTGACTTCGCCTCCGTATTCCTTGACCGCAGCGATTTTGATTTTGGACGAATTTTCCGGCATGACGACATGGGCTCTGATGTCATGGAGTGCCGCGGCCCGAGTGAGTGCCGCAGCATGGTTGCCAGAGCTATGAGTGACGACGCCGCACTTCCTTTCGGCTTCCGTCAGCCGGCTGACTGCGGTGATCGCTCCGCGGAATTTGAAGGCGCCGGTCTTTTGGAAATTCTCGCATTTGAAGAAAAGCTTCATTCCAGAGATGCGATCCAAGGTCTCGCAGGTCCAGATCGGCGTCCGATGACTGTGCCTAGCCACGATTTCGTGGGCCGATTCGATGTTTTTCCAAGAAGGGGCGGATTCTGGCATTAGGCTTTTTCGACTTGAGTTTTCAGATTTGGCGGCCGCACTATATGATAGGTTGACGCTTAGAACTTTTAATACAGGAGACTTTCATGACCAATCCCCTTAATCGCCGAGATTTTCTGGCCGCAACTTCAGCGGCCGCAGCCCTTTCCATCGCTTGTCCAGTGACCAGTGCGTTTGCTGGGCCGGTAAAGCCCGAAGATGAGCCTCCATTTAAGATTTCGCTGGCCCAATGGTCGCTGAACCGTGAGCTTCGCGGTGGAAAGATGGATAACCTTGAGTTTGCCAAAACGGCCAAGGATCTTGGAATGGACGCCGTTGAGTATGTGAATCAGTTTTTCAAAGACAAAGCGGAGGACACAGACTATCTGGACCAGATGAAAAAACAATGCGATGACAATGGCGTGAAATCGCTGCTAATCATGGTCGACGGCGAAGGGCAGCTAGGCAATCCCGATGAAGCGGCTCGCAATAAGGCAGTCGAAAACCATCACAAATGGGTGACGGCAGCTAAATACCTTGGTTGCCATTCCATTCGCGTAAATGCTGCTTCGGGCGGAAGTTATCAAGAGCAGGTTGGGCGAGCCGCGGATGGACTGCGTCAGTTGAGCGAATTCGCCGCGGACCACGATATCAACGTGCTCGTTGAGAACCACGGCGGCCTTTCTTCCAATGGCCAGTGGTTAGCTCAGGTTATCCGAAAAGTCGATCTCGATAACTGCGGGACGCTTCCAGATTTCGGCAATTTCTGGATCGAGCGGCCCGGAAATGGAAAAGAAGGGATTTACCAAAGAGAAGGAATATGTGCACTTTGGCTTGACTTCACAGGATATAAACAATACTTCCATTCCTTTGTCATTAAAGGAGGCAACTGAACTTGAGTATCTTCCGCTTT
>CAYGUE010000089.1:0-4702 GCA_964352885.1 uncultured Pirellulaceae bacterium | reverse complement strand
GGATTTACTACGACCGATACGTCGGCATGGCCGCTCTGATGCCTTTCGCCAAAGCGGTCAGTGCAAAATCGCATAAATTTGATGCCGATGGCATGGAGGCATCGATGGACTATCCGAAGATCATGAAAATCGTTCATGACGCCGGCTATCGAGGCTATGTTGGAATTGAATTCGAAGGCGAAGGGGATGCCAAAGAAGGAATCGTCGCAACTCGGAAGCTCCTCGAAAAATGCCGCGATGATTTGGCCAGCTAGTCCAATTCAAATTGAATACACTCGTCATCGAGCCGCAAAAGCTCGATTCGGTCTCTCTAGACAGACCTAGCCAATTCTCTTTGCTCCTTCAGCGGTGAGGCAGGAATCGTCGAGTTCCTGCCTCAAAACGCCGCGTCTTGAGCCTATTTCCACAAATCCATCATAAAACTGGAAGCGGGACAGTCTGTAAATGTCACTGCCCGGCCTGCTTAAAACTTAAGCACTGCTGGCCTGCCCGGAAATCGCGCTCGCCTGCCTTATTTATTTGCAGGGGCAGGGTTTTGCTCTAAGTGCTGGCACAATAGCGACATCAGAAAAAGTGCTTGCCCTTCCTGAAAGATGAATGAGACAAGCCAAAGAACGTCAGTTGTTTGGCATCCAATTCATTGCAAGAACAAATTTGGAAGGAACCTCATATGAATGAGCCCATGACACAGGACGGTTTCAATGGACGCTGTCAAAAGATCCTGCAGGTTGCAAAGGACCTTTATCAACGGCGTCCAGACTGGGTAACGTTTTTCCGCGAGACGTTGGGCGTTAATGGTGCCGCCCGAAGCGTTTTCCCTGTCCAAGACGATTTCTTGAAATTCGAGCAATCGCCGGCCTATGGAGAGATCCAGACCATGGTCGGCAGTTTGCGTACTGCCAAGGTTCGCGGTGGTGGAAAGGATGAAGCGACCCGTGTCATCACGGTCCGCCTTCCGGAGAGTCTGCATGAAGCCCTTAAGAAGGAAGCCGACGATCATCGCACCAGCATGAACAAGCTTTGCATCAGCAAGCTCCTTCAAGTGCTCGTCGAGGCCGAAAATGCAGCTGCCAGCGCCAGTGTAGGTTCTGCAAGATCGCCTCTGTCGACGCCTGTGTTCCGACAGCAGACCAATCCGATCCCGTCCCAGCCAGTACGTACTCCGCCTCCCGCAGTTGCGAATTTCCGCTCGACCTACGGTCAGGGCGAATAAGTATGAGACGGTTGGCCAGATGAGTATTTCCAAAAAAATTAAGTTGAGTCTTCAGGACCAGTTTGCCCCGAAACTTATCTGCTTCGGGTGTGGTCCGGCGAACGAGCAAGGGCTACAGCTTAAGAGTTTTGTGGACGGCGACGACGTTGTCGCAGAGTTTCAGCCAAAAGAATGGCATCAGGCTTTTGAAGGCATGCTCAACGGAGGCATAGCGGGCGCTCTGTTGGATTGTCACATGAATTGGACGGCCGCCTGGCATTTGATGCAGAATTCAAACGCCAGTAAGCCACCCTGTTCGGTGACTTCAGAGTTTTCCGTCAAATTCAAAGCCCCGACTCCCATCGAAAATCCGATCAGGTTGGTAGCTCGTGTTGTCGAGTCATCGGAACGCTGGGCTCGAACCGAGGCAGAATTGATCGCAGAAGGTGAAGTGACCGCACTTGGGTCAGGCGTCTTTGTGGCGGTGAAGGAAGGCCATCCAGCTTGGCATCGCTGGTAAAGAGAATTTGAGTCCGCCATAATGGCGAGATGGCAAACGAACCTGAATCCATGTCTGAAGATTTGCGAGCTCGGCGAAAGTTGAGACTTCAGCAAATTTCTAGGTGGCTCGTTTTCGCACCGTTTCTGGCTGCCCCTTTACTTTTTGAGCCCCGCCTCTTTCCTCCCGTAATTGGCATCGGACCGTTCTCGGTCGCGGTCGAATTTAGATACCTACGGTCAATTTTGTTAGGGTCTTCGGCGTCGCTTTTGATTCTGTTGCCATTTGTACTTGCTTGGTCATCCAAGCCTCTAAGGTGGAGGACGATCGCTTGCGTTTCCTTTCTTGTAGTAGCTGGAATCACGAATGTCCTTCTCGCACTCATCATTTACTTTGGAGTTTGGCAGTTTGCGAGGCTTCCAGCTGTCGAACTCATTCGCGAACTCAGCATGCCTGTTGGGTTTGCTGTGATAACACTTTGTGGAGTCGCCGTCATTCCGACCGCGATGCGTGTCTATAGCGGTTGGCAAATCGCCGAAGTGGTTGAGCCGCCTAACGAGGTTTCGCGTCGAGAGCGTTTTGCCGAGGCCGTTTTGTTGGCAATGCTCGTTGGCGTTATCTTCCTCGGCGGTCCGCTGATCGACAATCAGACAGGGATCAGCGTGCTGCCGGGTCTCTTTGGCATCGCCGTTGGAGGCGTGCTTACCATCCCTGTGTTTTGGCTTTTTCGGGATTCCAGTCCAACGACATTTCGAATCGTTGTGGCATTGAATCTGTTTTTGTTTATTGCCGTTCCAGGAGTCTGTTTTTGGATGACAGATTTTGCGCGAATTGGGTTGCTCCCCGCTGGCAGTGGGGGCTACTTCCTAGGCGCGGCGACCATTGCATCGGTGCTGCTGGTGCATGTCTTTCTGTTTCGAGGAATGGGCTATCGAATGCAGCGTTTACCATTCGAGAAAGCTCGAGTGGCACCGACATCGAAAGTGGTCGTTGATCCTTTGTCAGATTGACCAGCCTAGGAGCGTCACCGAGCCCGCCTCGAATGGAAACGGTGTGCAAGTAAGTCTTAACGCTGTTCTTTTGCACGCTTGAGTGAACCAATCCTTTCACCCAACTGGACGGACGCTTGTGTTGCACCCGTCCTATCAATGCTTATCGAGATCAGGCGGGCATTAACGGAAATTCTATTCGTCTCTCTTGCGTTCGAGCTTCGTCAGTAAGCGATCAAGTTGATTTGCAAACGTTTGAACATCTTTTTGGTGTAAAGGCTTTGGGCCGCCGGTTTCCATTCCGGCAGCACGGAATTGTTCCATAAGATTGCGTGTCGCGAGTCGACTTTGCACTGTGGCATCGTCAAATAGTTCCCCACGTGTCCCAATGGCGATTCCTCCTTTTTCGACAACTCTGGCAGCCAGGGGAACGTCACCGGTCACAACGATGTCGTTAGCTGTCATTTTTTCGACAATTGTGTTGTCCGCGATATC
Organism: uncultured Pirellulaceae bacterium; assembly: GCA_964352885.1. Taxonomy (GTDB): domain Bacteria; phylum Planctomycetota; class Planctomycetia; order Pirellulales; family Pirellulaceae; genus Mariniblastus. Next base: position 1,527 of record CAYGUE010000089.1, on the reverse strand, counting down.
GGCCCCGTCTCGAACGGTGATCGCCGAAATCAATTTCGAATCCGGGATTCGTATCGACTGGTTCGCAACAAGCACTACTTTGACGCTTACTCGCTTTGATGCACGAAAGATGATTTCTTTGATGTCACCCGGGCAAGCGTCGGCGTCGATCCAGATCGTATGGTTTCCGTTCTCAGACATTTGTATATTGGGCTGTTCTCAATAACGTCGAATCAAATATCGGCTACAATGGCCTTTTCGTCGGCATCTTTCCGATTGGCCGAGGATTACCTCTCGAGTCTACATGCTAACAAGAATTCTCATTACTGCCTGCGAACTCGGCTTGGTGCCCGACGCTTTTACTAGACGCGGAATCAGAAAGCTGTTGATTCAGCGATTGCTGAATGTAGATTGCGGCAGCGTGCTTGCAAATGAAGCAGCGGCAGTCGAGCTGGCCAGCGAATTTTCAAGCAGTCCCATTGCTTTGGTTCCCGAGACATCCAACGTACAACATTACGATTTGCCGGCTGAGTTGCATCGATTCATGCTGGGTCCGCAGCGGAAGTACTCTAGCTGTTTTTGGCCGAAGGGATGCCATTCGTTGGATGTCGCCGAAGATGCGGCGCTGCAGCAGACTTGCGAGAATGCTGAAATTGAAGACGGCCAAGCAATTTTGGAGCTCGGTTGCGGTTGGGGCTCGCTTACATTTTGGTTGGCTATGAAATATCCGGCCTCTCGGATCACCGCCGTTTCCAATTCGGTTTCTCAACGTGACTACATCATGTCAGTGGCGGAAGAACGCGGCGTTTCAGATCGCGTCAGTGTCATCACTCGCGACATGAATGACTTGCAGATTGACAAGACCTTTGATCGTGTTGTTTCGGTTGAGATGTTCGAGCACATGCGAAACTATCCGGAGTTGCTTAAACGAATTTCTTCTTGGTTAAAGCCAAGCGGGAAGCTTTTTGTGCATGTGTTTTGTCACAAGGAGTTGACGTACGTGTTTGCCGATCAGAGTGTAGAGGATTGGATGAGCCGTCATTTCTTCAGTGGTGGAGTCATGCCGGCTGCCGACTTTTTGGGGCGATTCAATGATCATCTTTCGGTCGAAGATCACTGGTCCTGGAGCGGGCTGCACTATCAAAAGACCTGCGATGCCTGGCTAGCAAACATGGATCGCAATCGAAGCAAAATCATGCCGGTGCTGGAAGCCACCCATGGCACTCGGGGGGCGAAGCGATGGTTCAACCGCTGGCGCATGTTTCATATGGCTTGCAGTGAGTTGTTTGGTTTTGAAGGGGGCGGCGAGTGGTTTGTGTCGCAATATCGCTTTACGAAGATTGGCTAATGGGCTGTCAGCGGTAAAGATTGATGAACCACAAGTATTCAAATTAAGCTCAATCATAACCGGCTGCATGAGCAAGGGATCGGCTTCCCGCGGATCTCAAACGATTGAAAAACCGCGTCTGAAGAGAGTCTTCGATTGGCATTGCCGATGACAGCTACAAACCCCCGCTCACGCTTTTTGAAGTTGCACTGATACAAGCC
>CAYGUE010000088.1:14030-28174 GCA_964352885.1 uncultured Pirellulaceae bacterium | reverse complement strand
CCGTGACAGTGTCGGGGGGACCGCTCGACTGGGCTCGACCATCGACGTGGACAGGAGCGCTCGACCGGTGTCCATGCGGCACGGGCACCGCAGCCAAGATGGCCACGATGCACGCAAGAGGATTGCTTGGTGTAGGGGAGACGTTCGTGCACGAGGGCCCGCTCGGCACGACGTTCACGGGAAAGATCATCGAGACCACCACCGTGGGCGACTACGACGCGATCGTGCCCGAGATCTCGGAATGCATCGCCGCGCCACCGAGATCCTCGGAAGTAACTTCTTGCCCGATGGCGCTTTTTACAAGTGCCGGACCGGCAAGATAAAGCCCGCTGCCTTCGGTCATGACGAGCTTGTCGCACAGCACAGGCAAGTAGCCGCCTCCGGCGACACAGTTACCCATGATCGCGGCAATCTGCGGAATCCCCATCGCGGACGCAACGGCGTTGTTGCGAAAGATTCGACCGAAGTCATCCTCATCCGGAAAGATCTCATCCTGCAACGGCAAAAACACGCCGGCCGAATCTACAAGATATAGCAACGGCAAATACGAACGCATCGCGATTCGTTGTGCCCGCAAAACCTTCTTGCAAGTCATTGGGAAAAAGGCACCGGCTTTGATCGTTGCATCGTTGGCGATGATCATCACGCTGCGGCCTTCGATTTTTCCGACACCGCAAACGACGCTGGCCGAAATAGAACCGCCCCACTCGGTGTACATGTTCCAAGCAGCCCAGCGTCCGATTTCGAGAAAGCTGTCTGGATCATCAAGCAGCGCCGCAATTCTCTCCCGAGCCGTCATGCGACCTTTGGAGTGCTGACGATCAATCGACTTCTGACCACCGCCAAGTTCTATCTGTTGACTCTGTTTTTCAAGTTCTGCGATGCGGTCAGACCAACTCATGGTTTACCCTGTACTAGGAAATTGATTTCTTGAACTTTGATTGTCGAGCAATCGCTACCGCCGCGGCGGCCGCGGTTTCGATCCGAAGCACGTTGGGACTGAAGCAAACCGGCGTCCAGTCGTTGTCGTTAAACATTTGGCTTTCATCTTCCGTGAATCCGCCTTCTGGCCCAATCGCAATCACGCAAGCTTCATCTCGAGTTAACAAATCATGGCTGCTCGCGTACGGATCGGCAACCAGACGACTGCCCTCGAAACTTTCGCAGGATTCGAGCAATGATTGGATACTCGTCTGAGGACTAATTTCCATCAGCCAACTTCGGCGACACTGCTTGCTTGCTTCGATTACCTGTTTTTCGATGCGCTCGATAACTTTTTCAGACGCTTCGGCGACCGAACGCGCTGTTTTGAGCGGCACGAAACGGTTGGCTCCCAGTTCTACCATCTTCTCAATCAGAAATTTCTGGCGATCGCCCTTGGGCAAAGCACAAGCGACAACGATCTCTGGAAGGTTGGGATTGGGAACGGTCGTTGCGGATTCAATCGTAAGGGCAACGCTCTTTTTCGAAACTTCGGCGACCGTAGCAAGGTATTCGTTGCCGCAGCCGTCGAACAGAATGACTTGATCCCCCGGCTTTGCTCGCATGACCCGGGCGAGATGGTGAGCCTGATCGTCAACCAGCGTCGCTTTTTGGTCAACGACAGGTTGGCTTAAAAAGAATCGTTCTGCCATGAATTCGCCGTGTGTATCGAGCGGTTTGATCTGTTCAAAGTACGTGCAATCAGGGTAAAATCTCTCGAATCCTTAAACCGAACTCCAGCAGAAGTTATGCCAGAAATAGTTTACACGCAGCCTCAGGGCGAACCAGTCCACGTAAACCTGAAAGACCAATACTGGGCAGCGTTTCTGGCGTGGTTGTTTCCAGGGGCCGGCCATATGTATCAGGGACGTTACGCCAAAGGGCTATTGTTCATGGTTTGCATTCTGTCCACGTTCATTTTTGGTTTGGGACTGGGCCGTGGCCGATGCGTCTATGCGACTGATTCCACCGGCAAGCTGAACTATTATTACATTGGCCAGGTCGGGGCCGGGCTTCCTGCTCTTCCGGCGGTCGTTCAATCGATCAAGACGTCCGGCGGAAATGATCCTTTCATTGAGCTTTGTGAGCGGTTTCCGGCTGACTATCCGACCAAGGAATTGCGGTTTCACAAAATCGACCGTAAGAAGGATGGAAACATTCCGCGAGAGACGACTTTAAAAGACGGTCTGATGGCGCCGCCCGCGGGACCTGTTTCCTTGAACGAAGCCGACACGTTAGCGATGTGGCATTTCGACTATAAGCATATGTTCGAAATGGGCGTGCTATATACATTGGTCGCAGGACTCCTAAATCTCCTTGCAGTCTACGATGCCTTTTGCGGCCCCGCGATTGTGACGCTGGCCCAGAAGGAAGAACTGGAGAAACGGAAAACGAAGAAAGGGAAGGGTGGACTATGATTTTTCTCTCAACCATCATTTTGTTCTCAGCGATTGCTAAAGTCTGGTATTCCTTACCGTTGATCGTCGTCGTAAGTTTGTGCTACGGAGCTACCCGGCACGAACAGCTTCGCGAGATCGTTACCTACTCTCTGAAGACTTGCATTTGGGTGCTTGGTTTCATGGCCGTGATCTTTTTGCTGGTGATGCTGACGGGCTACTGGGTTTGAAGCGCGGGCGAGCGCAAGTAAGTTGTAAGGCATCTTCAGGTGCCATGTCTCAAGCTTGCGTGAGCATGCCAGAAAGATCAGGCTGGCGAGAAAACGAAATGGTTTTGATTTCGTTCAGTTTGTATATTGAGCTATGAGACGTTATCAATCTCTTCCACTTTCACCTTCTTTGGTTCACAGTGAATTCACCCATGAACTGCCCCAAATGCCAGCAACCGACTCAGCCAGACTGGGCGGTTTGTCCTTTCTGCGAAGCTTCACTCGAGATTCCAGCCAACAAACCAGTTGCTACAGCCCAACCCGTAAATGTTTATGCGTCACCGATTCAACCGGTGCAAAAGTTGGATCAGGTTAGTGAAGGTGACGCGACAGGCGGTGTCATTCCTTACAAGAACCCGAAAGCTCTGATTGCGTATTACCTTGGCATTGTCAGTGGTCTGCCGTTGATTGGACTACCGTTTGGCATCGCAGCATTTGTGCTTGGCATCATGGGTCTCAAAGCGAGAAAAGCGAATCCGGCAATTAAAGGTTCCGCGCATGCGTGGATAGGAATCGGTTGCGGCGGATTGTTCACAATTTTCTGGGGATTGGCGATCATCGCGATGATCGTGGCAGTTGTTTCTGGCGCTTAAATTCAGTGGACGCATTTATCGTTGTCTTCGTGGCAACTCGCCGAGGCTGTGGTTTTTTTGACCACTGCATCATAGCCCGCTGCGTGACGGTCTGTTGATTGAGTCAAGTTTCAATTAATGATCGCTGATCATAGCCCGCCTAGGCTGTGACTTAATGATAAACCGCCGCGTAAGCAAGGGATGGTCCCTCCCGTACCCGCGCAAGCGAATCATAAACCTTCCGCTGCGGAAAGTTTCCCGCACGCCAATGCGATTGCTTCGGCAATTACTCGCTTACGCAACGGGTCATGATACATTCGGCAAAAGTCACTGCCTCGTTGCGTGTGCGAGGGATCAAATCGTTTGTGATATCCCTCGCTTACGCGTTTTGAAGTTGCACGACTACAAGCCCGAAGAGGTTGTGAATAATTGCATGGATTTTCGACTCACTCGCTTGCACTTCGGGCTTGTATTGAACGCTTCGCGTTTTTGGATTTTCAATGGTTTTTTTAAGATAAAATCCGAATTTTGATGCAAAGCGTGCAACTTCAAAACTTACGCAACGGGTTATGATGCAGTCGGCAAAAAGTCACAGCCTAAGCGGGTTATGGAATTAACCGATCGCTTATCGGTCGTAGCGACTGTCGACGCAATCGCGATTCAGCGTGATCGCCAGCGTGTGCAAACGAACGTAAGCCTCTGACATGTAGAGATATCCTTTGTGCGGGCCGATTTTGCCCCACGAATTCTTGATCAAGTAATACTTGTTGCCCTGTTGATCCGTTGCTCGTCCAACCAGGTGCATCAAGTGATCGTCAGTCGTCGCGTAGGACAGAAAACGTTCCTGTCGAAGTTCCTGAGTGACGTCCATTTGCTGGACCGGACCGTTGAGCCCCCTGGCTTTCTCGTCCGCAGGAAGCACTGCAACTCCTTTGTTCGCCGAGAATCCTGTTTCGCTGACGTCTCCATCCCACATGATCCCATAACCGGCGTCGATTGCAGAATCGATGATCTCAATGAGGTCATCGACTGGAACGTTCATGAACGAACCGTTTGAGAAGTTGTCTGGAATCTCTAAAACGAACGGCTCGTAAAACGGATGGTGAGAGTAGGAAGAGAATGCGACGTAGTCGTCCGCGTCGAATTCAATCGAAGCCGCAAAATCTTGGGGTGTCCATGTGGCATCGCGGTACTGGAAAAGTTCTGGTGCTTCGCCAAGGTAAACGTCCAGCACACGCGTGAGTGCCTGATTCCAACGTGGGCTGAGTTTCTTTTGCTTGACAACCGCTTCCAACATCGACTTCAGCATCGCTTCCATCTCGCCGTGGTCGTGCGCCGTTTCGCCGATTGTCTTTCCAGAGAACACCTCTTCTGGAACAACGCCGTATTTTTCGATCGAGTTGAGGTAGTCATGAGCCAACGCTCCCTGGCCGAAGCCAGCATTGCCCTTACGCAACACATAATTCAATGCCTTGTCGCGATAGATGTTCTTGACGACGAACATTTCGGAAAGATCGTGCGTGCCTTCGCTGCGCCGCATCAGTTCTGATTCAAGGAAAGAAGTTCCTGCATAGCACCAGCACGTTCCGGTGCGATCCTGGCTGCGAACGGGAGAGCACGAGATTTCGGCGTCAATCGTGAACTCATAGCCGCCGCTTTTGACTTTCTTTGCATTGTCAGAAGCGTCGGTTTTAGATTTCGCAACTGCGCGTTCTTTGGAGTCCGCATTTTCGAAATTCTCGTTATTCGCGTCAGTTACTTGAGCACCAACGAACGCAGAACCGGACGCAATCAAAGCGACTGCGACAAACGAAGCGAGAAAATTTCGTAGAAGCGATTTCATAGTAAACTCCATTGAGATTGAGATTTTAACAATATAGCTCAGGATTGAGCCTCAATCAGGCCCGTTTTTCCGGCTACAAATTGAAAAGTGGCGGAAATCAAGGCACTTTTCCAGCGGTGCTTACAATCCCATGTCAATCAAGTGAGCGAATGCTCGCGATTTTTGCGAGAAAAAGAAAAAAGCCGCATTCCATTGCTGAAATGCGGCTTTATCTCGTATGGCAGAATCGAAATCGATCTGGAGGCGGGATCCTCTTTGGTCGCTTCAATGGCTGGTTGTTACCAGCCGAATCGCATCCCGAAAGTTACGGCGTGCATGAACAACGTGTTGGCTGTTTCGACTTCACCACTCGCAGGAGTCAGGAATGAAGGCGGTGCCAGTGCGACGCCGTCGATCCATGTGCCTTCGTAGCCTGCGAACAGGGAACAGTTTGGATGAAGATCCAGATAGAGCTTACCACCAACTTCTGCAAGGAACGAACCCGTCGATTTGGTGTTCTCAGTGCGAAGCAACTCGGACGGAGGAATTCCAACGATGCCAGCCTGATTCGAAGTACGAACTTTGGTCGGGTTGAAGTAGCCACCCGTACGAATGATCGCACTGGCCCGAAAGAACTGTGACAATGGCTTGTCGTATCGCAAACCGGCTTGCAGACCAATCAGGTTGTTGATCGCTTCCAAAGTTTGACGACGCTCAGTCGAGAACGGTTGAACCGTGCCGAAAGGATCTGCGTTGACGCCAGCGACGTAGCTCACTTGGTCCGTGAACGAAACGTAGCGAGGTCCACCAAACAAAGTCACACCTTGTCTGAGAGCCCGCTTTGAGTTGAGTTCAAAGCTGAAGATACGAGCGGTATACGTGTAGTCAACGAAGTCCGCGACTTCACCGGGGAACAAAGGCGACTCGATGTTGCCCTGGTCGATGTTTGATCGAGCGTCCCAGTTTCCGAGGAACGTTCGGAATTCCATTTTCCGACCGTGCTTGGTCGCAAAGTTGTACGACATCTCGACACCAGCGGCAGATGAAGCCGACGTTGCCTGATTCGCAGTGAATAGTGTTTCCGCAGTTGTGGCATCTTGAAGAATCGACAATTGAAGATCCGTGCCGGGCCGGTTAAAGGCTCGACCGCCGATCTCAATGTAGTTCTGCTCGCCAATCTGGGTATACTCGGGCCATTGAGCACTGGCGTCGGATACGTAACCGAACACCATCGCAATGGCTACCAAAGTTGTGAGTTGAAAAAGCTTCCGCACAGGAGTACCTCCAGACCTTTCGCAGGCGCATGATATGTCTGCCAGTAGCATCGACCCGTGCGAGTGGAGCAATAAGTACAACACTTAATGGCGGCAGACTTTCGCAAGTCGCCGTAGACTATGCAGAGCCGCAGTCCCTCCGCTGTGCCCCATCCTGCCAATGAGTTTGCCTGATTTAACAAGAGCTGAGTTTATGAGTGAAAAACTGGACGTTATTGTCGTCGCGCCGCACCCAGACGACGCAGAGTTGGGTATGGGAGGGGCAATTTTGAAGATGCTTGGGAGTGGTTTGAAGGTCGGAATCCTTGATTTGACGTCGGGCGAACCTACTCCGCATGGCTCACTGGAGATAAGAAACGCAGAAACAGAGTCTGCCAGCAAAATTCTTGGCGTTTCATGGCGTCGAAATCTTGGTCTGCCGAACCGAAGCTTGGAAGCGAATCTTGATGCCAGACGCAAGCTTGCGATTGTGTTCCGAGAGACACATCCAGATTGGATTTTCGCACCTTACTGGGTGGATGCTCATCCGGATCACATTGCTGCGACACAATTGGTGGAGCAGGCGCGATTCTGGTCGAAGCTTTCCAAGACCGATATGCCCGGCGAGCGATTTCATCCGAAACGCATTTTCAACTATTACTGTGTGCATTTGAAAATGCATGCACGGCCAGCGTTCGTTTTGGACATTAGCGCCCAATGGGAAACGAAACGGCGCTCAATCGAATGCTATCACAGTCAGTTTGTGCAGGGGCGTGAGGACATGAATCCGTCCTTCATTGATCAGCTTGAGCACGAAGCCGCGTATTGGGGCAAGACGATTGGCGTTCGGTATGGCGAGCCATTCACGAGTCGTGAACCAATCGGACTGTCAGGTTTCGCAGAGCTGATTTGAAATAGCGATAGCCTTCGTCGTTTAACGGCGACTAACCGGGCTCATTCAACACGACACCCTTGATCACTCCATCGATGACCAGCATATCGTTGACATACCCTTGAAAATCAGCCGTAAACATCACGTTGTGGCGTACACGACCGCGTTTTAGCATCAACACAAGGCGATCTCCAGGCACGACCGGTCCGCGAAATTTGACACTGTCCAAGCCGCCCAAGCCGACAGTGCCAGTCTCGGCCAGCTTAGCCTTTTTCGCAAAGTAGGCACTCAGTTGTGCTGCGGCTTCGCACATCAAGACGCCAGGCATCAACGGTCGGCCGGGGAAATGGCCACGGACCCAGAAATCTTCTTCCGTGATATCTGCAAAACCGACAGCATATTCATCGGTGAGCATGCAGATTCCATCCAGCAGCATCATTTCATGACGATGCGGATTGGTTTCCATGATTCCATCGCGATCGATGATCACCTTGTTCAGGTCATATTTTGATGCGTCGATAAGTGAAGATTTCAAGGTTGGCTACCTTCTCGGGACATATTTCGAATCTGAACTTTAACGGGATGCCCGCGATTTTTCAATCGCCACATACTGTTCAAAATAAGGGCTTTGCGAAAGCGGGGCGAAACTTAGTTGTTGTCGTTCCTGTTTTTACCGATAGGGGAGAGGTAAACGGCTACAGATCGGTCGTCCAGCTGGACAATTGAGCTTATCGAGCGCCGAAAATTCATTTAGTATCCGCCGCCCCCGACTTCAAAGCAAAGACCAAAATGAGCAACAAGGCTACTGAATTCAAATTCATCCCGACTTTGATTATCGGATCAGTGCTGGCAGGTTTGGCTTTGACCGGTTGTGCTCGGGACGGTTCACGAAACAGATTCAGCAATTTTCTGGCGTCTCCTTCCGACCAATTTGCAGCTGCACAACGCGATGTCGAGAAAATTGCTCCACCGTCCGTCATTCAGCAGACCTCATTCGAGGGCAAGGTTGCCTCACCCGTTTGGTATGAATCCTATTCAGACGCAGTCGCCGAAGCTGAGAAGAATGACAAGCTAATTCTGGCCGACTTCACGGGCAGCGATTGGTGTCACTGGTGCGTGAAGCTAAAGCAGGACATCTTTGAAGCTCCTGAATTCAAAGCGTGGGCGAGCGAAAACGTCGTGTTGTTGGAGCTTGACTATCCAAAGAATGGTTCGCAATCTCCATCGATCAAAGAACAAAATGCAATGCTGAAGTCGCGTTACAATATTTCCAGCTATCCAACGGTTTTGCTTTTGGATGCGGCCGGAAACGTCCGTGCAAAGATGGGATACGAGCGTGGCAAGTCGCCATCGCAATGGGTGCAGGTTGCTGAGGCCCGTCTGCAGGAGAACGCAATGAAGGTCCGCTCCACGGCGACTGGGAACAGTGATTCGACGATACGATAGTTCAACAGTGCGTTAATCCAAACCACGAACTCATTGTCTATAGCGGTTCAGGCTTTTCGTTTTTCTTATAGAAGCGAGTCAAATCAATTCCCTGATTTCGCTGCTCGTCCTCAAGTAGCTTCACACGCATTTCCAATCGCTCCACCATCCCTTTGAGCTTCGGAATGATTTCATCCATTGGGTTGTGCTGCTTCCGGATTGGAACTGGCGGGTAGCCGAGCTGTCGCTGCAACGCGAGAAACAGATAGTGCGTCTCCTTCGTTCGGTTCGCTAATGCAATGCGACCTTCTTTTTCTCCGAACAATATCGGATCGGGAACTTCATCGTCGGCATGTTTCCGTTGAAGATAGTGCTCGCTGTGGATGTAAACAAGATCCGCAAGATCTACCATTCCAAGTTTGTGCCGAATATCCAGAATCCACTTTTGCCACGACGCATCGTAAATCGGGTCCACCGCGATTGCTTGCAAGCCGTAATCATAGTCGAGCATATGACGACAGAGCGTTTCGAACTGATGAAAGAACATCGTCACACAGTCTGCAGACTCGCTTCGCAGTTTCGCGTCGTGGTACAGCAGATGCAGTGCCGTTCTCATTTCGAGCTTCGCATGATCGTCCTCGGCCGTCGCGATCAGGAACGACTGAAACGGCGTGAAGTAATGAGCGATTCGCTTCATCGCCGTCGACATTGTTCCAAATTGTTTGACTTCGGCCAGCAAAAAGTCGATCGCCATCGGAAGCTTTGTCGTGGCGAGCACTTCTTCGCGAAGATAGCCTAGCAATTCCTGCACCGGTTCGTCCGCAGACATCCGTTCCATGAGCGCTTTGAACAGATAGGCCTGTTCGACATACTCTTCGGGCAGGAGAATTTTGCTGACTGACATAGGGCGGGAATCATTTAAGGGATGTTTCGAAGCCGAATCATATCACAAGGAAACTGGCATCGCATTGGGCCAAAATTATCGCGGAAGCTAACTCTTGCGTCGCTGACATGCGTCTTTCCATCTTCACCTCAATCAGCGATAATACGGTCTCGACCAACCGCACCCAGGACCAAATACGCATGAGCGACAACAATAACGACTGCTGGATAGGCTTTGACCTTGGCGGAACGAAGATGTTGGCAGTTGTCTACGACGCCGACTTCAAACCGTTGGGGAAAGCACGCAAGAAAACCAAAGGCCACGATGGGAAAGAAGCGGGGCTCAAACGAATCAATAACGTCATTCAGGAAGCGATCGAAGACGCCGGAATCATATCCACTCAAGTGAAGGGGCTCGGCATCGGCTGTCCAGGCCCGCTGGATATCGAAAATAAGACGATTCGCATCGCTCCAAATCTTGGTTGGGAAAACGCAGCAGTCGGCAAGTCGATCGAGGACGAATTCGGGTTCCCGGTCACCGTTGCCAACGACGTCGATGCTGGAGTTTTCGGAGAGTACATGTTTGGCGCAGGGAAGGGCAAGCGATGCGTCGCCGGCATTTTTCCCGGCACAGGAATCGGAGGCGGTTGCGTCTACGAAGGCAAACTCATTCGTGGCTCGAACAGCACGTGTATGGAAATCGGTCACATTCCAATCATGCAAGGCGGCCCGCGCGACGGAGCCGGGAATGCTGGTTCGCTTGAAGCTGTTGCTTCGCGTCTGGCGATGGCGGGAGCTGCCGCACAGGCAGCCTTTCGCGGCGAGGCGCCTCATTTGCGTGCCGACGCAGGAACAGATATCTCGGACATTCGCAGCGGGGCACTCAAGAACAGTGTCGAAAAAGGTGACGAAGCTGTCATTCAAATCGTTCACGACGCTTGCGATCATTTGGCACTTTCCGTCGTCACCATGGTTCACTTGATGGCTCCGGACGTGATCGTCTTCGGAGGCGGTCTCATCGAAGCCATGGGGAAAGTCATGCTGCCGCGAATCGAAAAGGCAGCCCGCAAGCGGATCCTCGGATCGCTCAAGGATGTTTGTGAAATCAAGGAAGCGGAACTTGGCGACGACGCGGGCGTGATGGGTGCTGCCGCGCTCGCGAAACAGGCTGTGGAACAATCGAACTGATGAAACGGGAACTTCAATACTCTGATGACGATCGCGATTCGGAACCCAAAATGGTTGCCGTGATCGACATCGGTGCGTCTTCGTTGCGGATGCAGATCGCGGAGATTCGCGTCGATGGAACGATTCGAAACCTTGAGTCATTTTCGCAAGCACTTAGTCTGGGAAAGGATTCATTTAGCGAAGGAGTGATCGCCAAGGACACGATTGAAAATTGCGTTCACGTTCTTTCGATCTACCGTGCAAAGCTGGATGAGTACGAGATCACGGATTTGGAAAACATTCGCGTCATCGCTACCAGCGGCGTCAATGAAGCTTCCAATCGGCTGGCCTTTCTTGATCGTATTTACGTTGCGACCGGATTCGAGGTTGGATCATTCGATGAGGCAGAGCTTCATCGCATCACTTATCGCGGAATTCAGCCTTACATTTATGCCGACTCAAAGCAGTTCAAGGGCGAAGTGTTGGCAATGGAAGTCGGCGGAGGCACGACAGAAACGTTGTGGCTTTCGGACGGAAACGTTGCTTTTGCTCGTGCTTTTCGGCTAGGAGCATTGCGAATGCGACAGCGTCTTGAGCTATACGATGCGCCGTTGTTGCAGGCTCGCGAATTGATGGAACGACAAATTCGTGACACGATTGAGCTGCTAAGAGATTCTGTTTCTGAAACGCCAGACTTCCTGGTCGCGATGGGCGGAGACGTTCGTTTTGCGGCTCAAGAAATAAAGCAGGAACCGCTTGGCAACGAATTAGTCGACATCAAGCTGAAAGCCCTTGAAAAATTTCTCGCGGAGGTCCTCAGCAGCAGCCCGGAAACTCTGGTGACTCGTTACCACATGAGCTTGCCCGATGCACAGAATCTTGGGCCAGGCTTGTTGACTGTCGCAACCTTTGCTCGCGCCTACAAAATGGAAAAAATTACGGTCGCGAATGTCAACCTTCGAGACGGCATGATCTCGGAAATGGCAAAGGGGAGAATGTGGAGTCCGTCGATTGGAAAACAGATTGTTCGCGCCGCAACACAGCTTGGCAAGAAGTATCACTTCAATGAAGTCCATTCGGCTCATGTTGCGATGCTGGCCTGTGAACTTTTTGACCAACTGCAACCACTTCACGAGATGTCAGGCAGGTTCCTTGGACTGTTGCAGGTTTCGGCTTTACTGCATTCCGTTGGCGAGTTTATCAGCAGCAAAGCCAGCCACAAACATTCGATGTACATCATTAACAATTCGGAGTTCTTTGGTGTCGGCAGCGAAGACAAAGATCTTATCGCACTCGTAGCCAGATACCAACGCCCCGCCCTTCCTAGCTCTCGGCATCTTGGTTACTCATCACTGAGTCGTGAACTGCGAGTGGCGGTCGCTAAGATGGCATCGATTCTACGGTTGGCGATTGCACTGAACGTTTCCCACAGCCAGAAAATCAGTTCGCTCAAATGCAAAATCCTGCCACACGAAATTCAGATCGTTACCGAAAACATATCGGACCTGACGCTCGAGAGGATGGAGCTTCGCCGATCGAGTGAACTCTTTGAGAGTATTTTTGGCAAACCCGTCATCCTGACCAGCACATCGGTTGAATGAAAAAGAAAAAGAATCACTACCTGCCACGCGAAGCCAGCTGGCTTGAGTTCAACAAACGTGTGCTCAATCGTGCGTTTTTGGAATCCGTTCCGTTACTTGAACGAGTGAAATTCTTGGCAATCACTGCCTCGAATCTTGATGAATTCATGATGGTTCGCTTTGGCGGACTAACGAAAGTCCTGCGTTCAAAGACGGAAATCGCCGACATTTCCGGGCTCGATGCTGGACAGCAGATCGAAATGATTCGCGAGCGAGTACGCTTAATGCAAAAGCGGCAAATCGAATGTTTCGATGAACTACTGCCACTATTGGCGGAGTGTGGCATTCGGCGGCTGACTGAAGCAGACCTTTCTGACATTCAACGCGATTTCCTTTTGAGCCATTTTGAGAGTGAAATCGTTACAAGTATCGCTCCGATTGGTATTCAAGATCGTATTTCACCCGCGTTCTTGAACGGCTTGCGACTACATCTTTGCGTGCGAATCAAAAACGATGAATCGAAGCGATTGGTGCCGCAAAACGATCCGGATGGAGAAGACACAAAAGTCCTCGATCACCGTTTCGTCATCGTTCCTCTACCGCGTAATTTGGCGCGAGTATGGGCTGTTCCAACCAGCGAGCAGTACAGTTTCATGCTGTTGGAAGATATCGTTGGTGTTTTTCTGAATGAACTTTTCGCAGGCCAGGAAGTTCTCGATTGGACGCCATTTCGAATCACACGGAATGGAGACGTCGTGCTGGATGACGATGACGCGCGAGCCGACCTCCTGCAGGGAATGGAAGAAGTCATCGAAGCGCGAAAGACCAGCGATTGCGTTCGACTGGAGATCTTTGACCAAGCAAACGCTGTGACATGCCGATTTCTCCAGCAGCTGCTTAGTGTGGATCAAGATGACACTTATTGGCTTGCGGGGCCACTTGGCCTCGTCGATCTGTTCGCGATTTCTGGCTTGAAGGGTTTCATGCATTTGAAAGACGAGCCTTGGCCGCCTCACGATGTCCCTGAATTTGCTCGAGGCTCCGATATCTTCGGGGCGATTGCCAAGCAAGATCGGTTGCTACATCATCCGTACCAAAGTTATGATCCCGTAGTTAATTTCATTCGTGCAGCTGCTGAAGACGATCGTGTGATGGCGATTAAGCAGACGCTATATCGTACGGCCCGCGATAGCGAGATTGCAGCGGCTCTTGAGATGGCTGCGGCCAATGGTAAGAACGTGACTTGCATCGTTGAATTGAAGGCGCGATTCGATGAAGCCAGAAATATCGAATGGGCCAAGCGTCTCGAAGCTGCTGGAATCGATGTCATCTATGGTGTCAAAGGCCTCAAGACGCATGCCAAAATGTGTCTGGTCGTGCGCAAGGAAGCTTCAGGCGTCAAGCGGTACATGCACTTCGGAACAGGAAACTACAACGAATCGACGGCTCGGTTGTACGGCGATGTCAGCTTGTTCACTTGTGACGAACAGCTCGGCAGCGACGCCGTCCACCTGTTCAATGCGATTACTGGCCTTTCGGTTCCACAAGCGATGGGGAAAATCGCAGCGGCTCCAATTAACTTACGCGAAACGTTGATGGAGTTCATTCAACTCGAAACCGAGAATGCGTGTCAAGGCAACAAGGGTCAGATTGTCATCAAGATTAATTCGCTGGTCGATCGCGAGATGATTGATGCGCTCTACGATGCTTCTCAAGCCGGAGTCAAGGTTCTACTTAACGTGCGTGGGCTCTGTTGTCTGATGCCAGGACGAAAAGGGCAGAGCGAAAATATTCGTGTGGTGAGCGTCGTCGATCGTTTCCTGGAACACTCGCGAATTTTCTACTTCTATCAAGGTGGCGACGAGAGGATGTTCATCTCAAGTGCCGATATGATGGGTAGGAAC
>CAYGUE010000088.1:0-14020 GCA_964352885.1 uncultured Pirellulaceae bacterium | reverse complement strand
ACTTCAACGATAGCGAATCTGCGACGGAGCTAAAACCGGACGGAAGCTATGTTGAGATCGAAGTTAAAAAGAAGAAACGTGTTCGATCACAACAGTGGCTGTATGAAGAATCAGGCCAATTATTGAAGGCGACCACCAATCCAAAGACGACCGTTTTTCAACCTCATCGCCCAGGGTAGGGCATTGCCAGATTCAGAATTCGACATCGAACCAACGGGTGACGGGATCGTCATTCATCTGCCGTTCCGAAAACTTGACGGAGCCTACAAGCTGGGTTGGATTGTAATCGCATTCGCCACGTTTATGACATTGTTCATGGCCGCCTGGATCGCAACACCGGTTGCCTGGGGCGTCGCCCTTCTGAGACAGGGCGAAATGTTCGGCACTCTGTTCATTGCGTTTGGCTGTTTCGGTTTCGGAGGCCTATTCTTTGCATTGAAAGTCATGGCCTTTGGCGTCGCACTGGTTCGAAACCGAATACGGTGCAGCGTGATCGTCGATGGTGATCGAGTCGTGAACCATGAACGATTCGGATGGTTTGGTCTCAAAACAAGGATCGAGCGTTCGAAAGTCGAGACTCTCTTTGTTGCTCCGTTGACGATTGTAAACGATGAAGATGACGAGAAACCGAGTCGGCCAACGTTAAGGCTTTTCGATTCGCTTTTTGGAACTAATGCTGCCGAATTCTATTTGATCAGGACCGAAAAACGTAAAGGCCGCGTCATCGCGCCCTTGTACTCCCGTGAAATACTTGATTCAGTCGCTGCGGCGATCGTAAAAGAAATCAATCGAGATCGTGCGGAATCTGTGTTGATCGTGCGTGATTCTCGGATTGAGCAATCGAGCGCTCGATCAACGGTCACGGTGCAACATTTGACCGAAGAAGAAATCGAGCAGTCGGATTACGAACTGCCTGCAAACAGCACGCTGCAGGTAATCGAAAAGGGTGAATCGACCGTTTACCAGATCCCAACACGGAGTCTGAGGAGCGGCACAAACGGCTTGTTCACGTTCTCCGTTATTTGGAATGGCTTCATGGTCATTTTTTCCGTGGTGATGCTTGGCGGGTTCTTGAATGGTCAAAACGGTGTCGCTGACATGCTGGCCATCGTCACGTTTATTTTGGTCTTCTGGGCTGTTGGAATCGGCATGCTCGTTGGATCGATTTACATGGCGCGACAGAGCGCAATGATTGGGGTTAAGGAAGGCCTGCTATTCATAGAACGCAAAACCATTTTTGGCACCAAGTGGACTGAGTTTGAGGCAAGCCAAATTGATTCGATCAAGATGGGGCACGCCAATTTTGAAGTCAACAACGTCCCCGTGAAGAACTTACAGGTTAAGCCATTTGATGCGAAAGCGGTTTGCATGTTCGCTCATTTGGATAATCAGGAAATCAAGTGGTTGGCTCAACAACTGTCGCAATCGCTAGGCGTCCTGCCCAAAACCAGTCGTTTGGCAGTTGGTATCTTTGACCCAAAAATCCCACTGGAGAATCCCGATTCGACTGATATTGTTGTTTCGAAAGATGCTGCTCGCACGACGATTTTCGTCCCTGCTCGCGACTTTCCGGGTGGATCGAGCCTGCGTTTTGCTGTGCTTCTGTTCGTGTTCTTGCCGGTGCCGGTCACAATTGGGTTTGGGTTGGTGATCGGGTTTGACTTTATGTTCTTGCTCTTTTCAATACTCAGCACAATCGTTGGCGTTGCATTGTTTGTAGGGCTGCGGACCATCACAACTCGCGAGTTTCATATCACGGCGACGGACGACCAGCTGGAGATTCGGCGTGAAGGATTTTTGTCCAACAGTTTTTATACAATTTGTCGTGCGGACTTGCTCAAGGTAGACGTGTCGGATTCAGGGGCCAAAGTGAACAATCACTCTCTTTACTGTGTCACCGTGAACGGCAGAAACGCAAAAACTTTCTCGATGATGACTGGGCGGGACGAGACAGAGCTGGCTTACGTCGCTGGGTTGATTCATCAGCAAATGACACCTTCGAAACCAGCGACAGGCTGACCGAGGACTACCGTGTAAAACCGGTGCCTTTGACGAAAAGCGGAATCTTTATCGGTGCGGCTCCTATGTCACTTGGAGATGTTCGGAAATCGAAGCCTGCCGCGTCTCTCAGGCGTCAGCAACGATGCCCGAACGGGTTGCCGACCCGTTTTCAACGACCCCCTGCGCCTTTTTTAAATCGCTCATTGCCACAGCGGGTCCGACCGCTTAGAAACGTAGCCGCAACACAACAGGTCACTCAGAGTCAATTATGACGGATCAGCAACCTTTCAGCCAAAACGGTCGTAAGAAAAAGAAAAAGCCAAACTCCATTGATCGGCAACCGCCATTCAATCTCGACGCCGAAGCTGGTGTCTTGGGAAGCCTCATGCTGACTCCGGACGCTTGTGACGACATCGTTTCGATCTTGCGTGAAGATGACTTTTACGATGAAGCTCACGCCATCATTTTTCGCCACATGATGGATCTGCATGGCAAAGGCGAAAAAATCGACTTGCTGTTGCTTAGAGAGAGACTCGCCGCCAGCGGGGATGACGAAGTCGTTGGCGGAGCTGCAAGGCTCGCCGAAATTTTTACTTCTGTCCCGCATGCCGCTCACGTTAAATACTATGCCCAGATCGTTCGCAACAAGGCGACTGCTCGAAACTTGATTTCGACATGTTCAGAATTGCTCAACGACGCATTCATGCCAGAAGTCGACCCTAACGAGTTGCTAAATGAAGCCGAGCAGAAAGTGTTTTCGATTCGAGAGAGTCGACAATCGAACAATCTGACGTCGATCAACGAAGTTCTCGAAACTGCGATGGATCGTCTTGAGGCCAAAGTGCGTGGTGAAGCGATGGAAGGTACCGTCGAAACTCACTTTAAAGATCTCGATAAGATGATGGGTGGTCTGCACGCCTCAGAGCTGTTGATTTTGGCGGCTCGGCCCTCGATGGGCAAGACTGCGTTTGCGATGAACATCGCTGAAAATATTGTCATCAAGTCTCGAAAGCCGGTTCTGTTTATCAGCCTCGAAATGGCTGCGATTGAATTGATTGAACGGATGCTTTGTTCTTGTGCACGCGTCAACGGCCACCGGCTGCGAAACGGTACACTCGCATCCGACGATCGAAAGCGACTTGTGAAAGTTGCCGGAGAGCTCTCAACAGTTCCATTTTTTATCGATGACTCACCGACGCGAAACGTTTCAGAGATTGCGGGTGCCGCCAGGCGGATTCTTCGACGTGAAGGAAGCCTCTCGCTGATCGTGATCGACTATTTGCAGCTGCTGCAACCCGATAATTCTTCGGATCCTCGTCAGGAACAAGTCGCAAAGATGGCTCGTCGCTTGAAAGGATTGGCCCGTGAATTGAAGGTTCCAATTCTCTGTCTTTCACAGCTGAATCGTCAAACCGAAAGTTCAGGCGACCACCGACCGAAGCTCAGTCACCTTCGTGAGTCGGGGGCGATTGAACAGGATGCCGATGTCGTAATGTTCGTGCATCGCGAAAGCTACTACAAAAAGGGCACGCCCGAAGAGGCCGAAAGTATGAACGATGCGGTAATCATCATCGAGAAGCAGCGTAACGGCCCGACCGGCGATGTCGAATTGCTTTGGGAACGCGATTTCACCCGGTTCTCGGACCTTGCACCCGAGCGATACTCCGAATTCGACAACACGCCGGCGCAGTTTTAGATATCGTTTTGCTCGTTATGAGATCGCATGGGGGTCATGCTACACGATTGCGTGAGCATGCTCCAAGGGCGACGATGAGACTCATGTCCGAGAATCGAAAAACTCGAAAGACTTACGACAAACCCGGCGATCGTTCCGTTGTTGGCAGCGAGGAGGCGGATACGACCGAATATCGATCCGTGATGGCCACGAAAAGATCAACTACGTTCATACGAATCCTGTGAGCCGCGGCCTGATTGCACGGCCGAATTGATTACTGGGGGTCGCGTGCGAGGGCTTGGGAGACCGGTATTGGTGAGCCACTGTTTCTTCATTGAGATTCGATGCCAAGGTTGAGCAATACGGATGATTACACAGATTCAAAACGGATTCGGTAATGATGCATGCCTCACGCAAGCGTGAGGCAAGGCACCCGAAAAAGGTCTTGGATGCGTTGCCGTTTTCGATGGCTGAGCCTGCGATTTCTGGCGCCCATGACTAATCGAAAAGTTACCTGCCGTTACGATCGTTTGTACATCACATTCCCCAGCGGTGGGAAATCGATTGCGATCGACCACTCTTTGCCTTGAGCTTCGATCTCCTCGGCAACAGCTTCGCTCGTTCCAACGTTCGTGCCGGCGTAGTATTGACTGTTGCTATTGAAAATTGACGTGTAAGTTCCCGGTCCCGGTACTCCGACACGGTACGCTGAGTGGACGTAAGGCGTGAAGTTGCTGCAGACGATGATGAAGTCATCCGGGTCCTTTGCTTTTCGCATCCACGAAAGCACGCTCGCGTCTCGGCTCATGCAGTCGATCCACTCGAATCCGGCACCATCAAAGTCCAGCTCGTGCAGGGCTGGCTCTTCTTTGTATAGCCGGTTCAAATCACCGACCATCTTTTGCAGACCCTCGTGGCTCTCCCACTGCAGCAAATCCCACTGTAAACCTGTGTCGCAATTCCACTCGTTCCATTGGCCCCATTCACAGCCCATGAAAATTAGTTTCTTGCCAGGATGTGCCCACATGTAGGAATACATCAATCGCAAGTTGGCGAACTTCTGCCAGATATCGCCAGGCATTTGATCCAGCAACGCGCCTTTCCCGTGCACAACTTCATCATGGGAAAAGGGAAGCATGAAGTTTTCGGTGAAAGCATAGATCAAGCTGAACGTAAGCTCATCATGATGGTATTTTCGATGAATGGGATCTTTGTGGAAGTAACGCAATGAATCGTTCATCCAGCCCATGTTCCATTTGATGCTGAAACCTAAACCACCTTCTTCGACAGGTCGTGAAACGCCGCCGAAAGCCGTAGATTCCTCTGCGATCGTCATCACGCCGGGAAATCCAGCATGTACGTTCACATTCAGTTGTTTCAGGAATTCAATTGCACCAAGGTTTTCTCGTCCGCCATACTGGTTCGGAATCCACTCGCCATCCTTGCGGCTGTAATCGAGGTAAAGCATCGAAGCGACGGCATCCACGCGTAGCCCGTCAATGTGGTACTTCTCCAACCAAAACATCGCGTTAGCGATCAGAAAGTTCGACACTTCCGTTCGGCTGTAGTTGAAGATCAGCGTATCCCAGTCAGGATGTTCTCCTTGTCGCGGGTCGGCATGTTCAAAGAGTGCCGTTCCATCGAACTTTGCCAAACCGTGCGCATCTTTCGGGAAATGAGCTGGAACCCAGTCGACGATCACGCCCAATCCGTTTTGGTGCAAGTAATCGACGAAGTACATGAAATCTTCAGGCGTGCCGTATCGGCTGGTCGGTGCGAAATAGCCAACCGTCTGGTAACCCCAACTCCCCGTATACGGATGCTCCGTGATCGGCATCAGTTCAACATGCGTGAAGCCGAGTTCGATACAGTACTCGACCAAATCGTGCGCGAGATCGCGGTAGTTCATCCAGCCGTTTGGCTTACCATCAACCGTCCGCCAACTGCCAGGATGAAGTTCGTAAACCGAAACGGGTCCGTCCATCGGGTTGGACGCGGCGCGCTGTTCCATCCATTGCTGGTCTTTCCACTCGTAACCACTCAAATCTTTGACAATCGAAGCCGTACGTGGTGGAACCTCGGCATAAAAACCGAATGGGTCGGATTTATCAACCTGAATGCCGTTGCAATCGGTGACGCGAAATTTGTAAGTCTTACCCGTGCCCATTTCGGGAACGAAAATCTCCCAGACACCACTGGGATCTTGCTTCTTCATCGGGTGACGGCCGCCATCCCAATCGTTGAAATCTCCGATAACGCTAACGCCTTGAGCATTAGGTGCCCAAACGGCAAAATTAATTCCGTGGATGCCATCGATCTCTCGGAGATGAGCCCCAAGACGTTCGTATATCTCGAAGTGGGTCCCCTCATTGAAAAGATGCAAATCAAGATCTGAAAAGAGCGGCTCGAAAGCGTGCGGGTCGTGGATGCTCATCTTATTCTTGCCATCAAAATATTGAATTTTGTATCGCCCAGAGTTTACCTGAAACAGATCCGTCTCACAGTCGACTTCGAACAGTCCCAAATCGCCAACCGGTTTCATATCCAGCGTCACGGTGCCAGATTCGGTGCTAATCCAAGCGTGATCGATGCCCGGAAGGTAAGCTCGAATGGTCGTCTTGTGATGCGGGTTTTCGCGGATTTTTTCGCGTGTTCTGGGGCCATCGGTTTTGATTGGCCCCAACACGGTATTTGGATTTTCGTGCTTGCCGCTGATTATATTTTCAAAAGCCAAAATGTCCAAAGGCTGCAAAGAATTCATCCGTGTTATCCATCGTCAGGAAGACGCAAACGAACTATTTGCGGCTTCAATAAACTGTCTCGCCAAACGCTTGAGGGAACTGCAACTGCCGATCCGTATCGGGATCGACTTCGGTGACTCGAGTCCATCCGGTTCGCGTCGGTACGAATCTTGGTTCGTCGGAGTCTGGTGCTGGTAATCTGCTTGCCACACTCGGTTGGCGTTTCGTAGAACGAGCATCCGCAAATTCAACGGGGCCAAACGGTCGCCGTACTGAAGGGTGCGAAATGTCGATACGATTCCAGCTTTCGGTTTCGGCAGAATTGTCCTCATTTGTCCGGTGTTGATTCCCAAATTGCCACAACCGGCACTCAATTGAGTGAATTTGCATGGCAGCGTAAACCCGCTTCCACAGATCCACGTCCTTAACCGGCTTTAAGACGCCGAAACTTTCCCATCGCCAATCATTCTCGATCCAGCTATCAAATCCCTTGCGGATTCGTTTGCCGACGTACGCGCTGCTGGTGATCAGCGTCAATTTCGAAGGTTGTTCGAGCGCTTCGACACCGCGCACCACCGCAAGTAATTGCAACCGCTCCCCGCAAAGTTCGGATTCACGTTCCGACACTTCAACGCGTTCAGCGTTGTCATGCATTGATTCAAGAACGAATCGCCAGCGGCCTTCGCGACCGTCATTAGTGAAATTGTCTTCTGTTTCAGTTAGCAACAGATAGTGAGGAGCGGTTCTTTGCATTGCGACCACCTGAAGAGTGTTCAGGCACATGGGGTGCACCATCCGTGTCGCGGTAGTTGAACAAAAGCCTCAATGCTTTTGCAGTATGCCCCCCATATCGTCAGACTCAACCTGACTCCTTAACCTTCTTCAGAAGCTTTTCCTTTTCTGATCAGAATGGTTTATCGCGAAGTTGCGTAACCGCTGCGATGTGCAGAACCCGGCAGAACTGGCCTTTTGCGATGCTGCGATGTCGTGACGCATAAGTTTCGAAGTTGCACACTTTGCCTGAAAATTCAGATTTTATCGTAAAAAAACCATTGAAAATCCAAAAACGCGAAGCGTTCAATACAAGCCCGAAGCGCAAGCGAGTGAGTCGAAAATCCATGCAATTATTCACTCGCTTGCGCTCTTGCGCTTCGGGCTTGTCTTGTCGTAGTGCAACTTCAAAATGCGTAAGCGAGGGATTGCCTATGTGATCTCATGCGCGATTGGGAAACTTTCCGTAGCGGACGGTTTAAGATTCGCTTGCGCGGGTACGGCAGGGACCATCCCTTGCTCACACGCGGCGGGTTATGATTGATTGAGTCACATCCTCGACGCTTGAGCGAGGAACCAGCCGTCGTGAAGTTCGCGTTGCCGAATCCAATTTGACTAAATCAACAGGGCGCGGGTGAAATTGCACTCCCCCACGCCTCGTGGACGATCTGCGATTCGCTTGCGAGCGCACAGCAGAGGCGATCTCTTGCTGCCCCTACCGTTGGCCAAAGTTCTCTTTCATGAACTCGTCCGCCTTGCCCGCAAGGAAGAAAAATCCCACAGCGATGATTGCACAGACGATTCCGGCAAACTTCAACTCATCTCCATCATTGTGCTCAAACTTGTTGACGACGAACAGAATCGGACAAGAGAAAAGAATCAGCGTCGCGACCATGCGAATGAGTGAACCGATCTTGGTTCTGCTTTCCATTTCTCCGATGTCATCCTCAGAAGCATCAGATTTGGGCATTTGCACCATCGCTCGCACATGCCCTGTCAACACCCAGAACATCGCAGCCGTGATCGCTGTAACAACACCGATCATGTACGCTTCATCCTCATCGGGCGCGATATTGAAAGCTCCCACCAGGAACACGATGGGAATTGCCAGCGTGACGAGCATCGCAATCGCCTGAGCCACAAAAACGGCGGCGTGTGCCACAGGGCGAAACTTCTTTACGCCTTGCTTTTTAGGTGGCACGGGCCGATTCGTTTCGACCTTTTTCTTGGTAGTCCGAACGTCTAAACCACCCATCATGCCAAACGACCGAACGCGAACTCGCATTGGATTCGCAACGGGACCGTCTGAGTGTTTTACGTTGTCAGTCGTGGCTCCCATGATTATCAAGCCATCGATATCAACGATTGCACCGTGAGGCACAATGATCTCAACGCCGCCCATCATCACAAACGAAACGATGTTGACGTTGTGAGCTTTCACATCTGTCAAGTCTAGCATTGAGCCACCCATCATCGTAAGCATGATGTTCGGAGCGCCGACCTGCCACTGTCCTCGTTTTTCACGTCCAGCCATAAAACACGCATGCAATCGCATTCCTTGCCCTGCATGTTCATCGATCGCATTGGCTTTCACCGGAGGCGCTGGCATCGCGACAGCCGCTGCGACTCCGAACGCTGCAGCAGGAGCCACCGCTACCGCTGGAGCAACATTCGCATACGTCGCAAAACCAGACTTGAATTCGCTGGCATGCTGGTAGCGTCGCTCTGGCTCTTTCTCAAGCGCTCGCATTACGACTTCGTCCAGTCTTGCGTCGATCACTGCCTTGGCTGACGGAACCTGAAAACGTCCCAACGGCAACTCGCCTGTAAGCATCTCGTAGATCACGACGCCCAACGAATAGATATCCGCACGATGATCAACTTCCAATGGACGTTCCTTTTGCTCCGGAGCCATGTAGTTCCAAGTACCCATGACTTGTTGCGTTTGCGTCAATCCCGCGTCTGCCTCGTTTCCGGCAATCTTCGCCAAACCAAAGTCCGCGATTTTGATGCGGCCGCGCGTGTCGAGCAAAATGTTCTCAGGTTTGATGTCTCGATGAATGACGCCCTCGGAGTGAGCATATTGCAATGCATCGCAAAGCTCGGGCACCAATTGCATCGCATGGTTCGGCTCAAGCCTTTCTTCTTCAGTCACCTGTCGCAGGTTCAAACCGTCGACGTACTCCATGATCAAAAAATGCATGCCTTGTCGAATGCCGAAATTGTGGACAGCCACAATGTTAGGATGGCTAAGCCGACCAAGAGCTCGAGCCTCTCGCTTGAACCGTTCTGCGAACTCGGGATCGTTGGCTCGATAGAGGAACACCTTCAGAGCAACGAGTCGATCTAGATTTCGCTGTCGAGCTTTGTAAACGGCTCCCATTCCGCCTTGCCCGACCAACTCGATGATGTCCAGCTCAGGAAACTGCTCCGCCAGTTCGGCGACCGTTGGAGCTGCTGCCATACCAGGTACTCGAGACGCATTGGCGGTTGCAGCTGCCTGACTTCGAGGTTTGCGGGCAATTTCCAGCAAACAGGACGGGCATAGGCCGCCGGGAAGCTCATCAATGACGGCAGTGCTGCATTTGGGGCAAGTTCGAGGCATTTTTCGTTTCCAGATTGTCGGCAGAACGTTGTTTCTACTGGGTTAATACGAAAAATGCTCGCCCAGTTACATCCGCCGGGGAATTTCCTGAAGTTTTTTGGGAAGTCGCCGAGAGGGAAGGTAATGTCATAATTCACAATCCGAAGCGTGAGCGAGGTGCAGCCTACGCATTTTGAGTTGCACTCTAATACAAGCCCGAAGCGCATGTTTTGAAGTTGCAATAATACAAGCTCGAAGCGCCAGCGAGTGAATAATTGCATGGATCTTCGATTCACTCGCTTGCGCTTCGGGCTTGTACTTGCACAGTTTGATTTTTCCATTTTCCGTGGCTAATGCCGGATGGAATCTGAATTTTGATGCGATGTGTGCAACTTCAAAACTTACGCATCGGGTTATGATTTTCCGGGTGCCCGAACATCAAAGGCCTATCCAGCCAATGCTGCGAAAAGGTTATCCAACTCGTCGTCAACGCTGTCTTGATCGGCCAGTGTCTGGGAAACCACCTCGACCAACGCCTGGCGGTATTTCTCCTTCAACCGGTGAGCGGCAACTTTCACCGCGACAGGTGACATCTCCAGCCGAGCCCCGATTTCCTCACATGCTTCGCCTGTTAGCGATTCACCAGCGAGGGTTATCTGAAGCTCTGAATATAACTCGAGTTTCCCCCGACTCTCGTGATCCAATCTCAATTCTTCGAGCGCCTTTGCGAGCACTTCCAGCGCCCAACGCCGATCGAAAAGCTTCTCTGGAGTCCAGTCTTCGATGGGCTCACGCTGATATCTCTGCTCAGCCTTTTCGAGGTCCAAGGAGAACGTGGCCTTATCGCCGCCGCGCTTCTGAGCCATCTGTTTCGCTGTCTGATTACTGACATACCGTCCGATCGCACTCATCATGAACCAGCGAAATCGGCCTTTGTCGGGGCTGACCGTCTTGAGGAAATCCTTGTCGATCAGCTCCAGAAAGAACCCCTGCACATAGTCCGAGGCGGCATCCGTCGAATGGCCCTTGCGGCGAAGATAGGCGAACAGCGGATACCAGTAGGATCGATAAAGCTCGCTGAGTGACTCGTGGCGGATAGCAGAATCCTGGTCCCGCGACGAAGTCACGACGTGCCAACAGGTCGTATTGAATCCTGAGTCCCGGGATGGATCGGTCACTTATTAAGCCTGTTCGCCGCGAATTTGAATGCCCGAGTATAACGAACAACCGGCATAACGCGAAAAGGAGCAGATTGGGAACCATTCTGCCGCAAATTTGTTGCTCAACTGGCTCACGGCGATTAGTTTGGAGGGTTGTATTTCTGTGAGATAAATACGGACGAACCGCTTCCACTTTCTCCGTTTTCTCGACCCTCAACGTAACCAGCACTTGCGATGAAATCGATTTCCAATCGAATTTTAGTCATCATGCTGGCGGCGTGCGCATTCTCGGTGCTCGCATCAACGCATCTTGAACGCATGCATGGACAGGAGAAAGTTCAGCGACCTGCAGGGGTTGGCGAAGAACTCCCCGGTCGCCCACAGTCACAGCCTCCAATCATTTACGGCAATCAAACTCCTTTCGGGCAAATCCCGGAAAGCCAAAGCCAAAACAGAGATTCTGGTCTCTTCTCGGATGCAACAGATGCAGAGACGCAAACCGTGCAGCGTCAGAGTTATGACTTGCCGCCTGGCCAAGCCGACGG
This sequence comes from uncultured Pirellulaceae bacterium, assembly GCA_964352885.1. GTDB lineage: Bacteria > Planctomycetota > Planctomycetia > Pirellulales > Pirellulaceae > Mariniblastus. The sequence goes on along the minus strand of CAYGUE010000088.1, from coordinate 2,543 downwards.
AACCTTGCCAAGTCGCGACACATTGGATCCCGGATTAATGGAGTTTCCTCAACTTGCACCCGTGATGAGCATGCCTGGCCCTCAGATTCTTCCACCGCTCGTTGCGCCGTCGACCGTCGTTGGAGCGGTTCCCGTTGCATCTCTTGACCTCCCAGCGGCAACGGGTTGCCCGCAGTGCGGATTGAAGACCTGCGTGATCTGCTGCCAACCCAAGTGCATCACCAAGACGATCATGGTCCCGCAGTACCACACGGTTTGGAGTTCCATCTTCGAAACGCGTTACCGCACCGACATCAAAGAGGAAGCTTACACGGTCGAACAGGAAGTCGATCACCAAGTGCCGCGCGTTATTCAGGAAACCGTGATGGTTCCCGAGCCGCGAATTCGCACGTTTCAGGATTTTCGAGAAGAAGAAGAACAGTACCCCGTTGAAGAACCCTATTCCGTCATGGTTCGCAAACCGCGTCAGCGAATGGTCCCTGTCGAGCGAGAGGAAACGTATCGCTATCCTGAAGAGCAGGAATACACGGTGAACGTGCCACGAGAAAAGATCGTTACGGAGACCAAGTACAAAACCATCACCGACCAAGAGATCCGACAGAAGAAGTACACGGTCGAAGTCGAGCGCGAGAAGAAACGGCTGATTATTGACTACGTTGAGGACACCCTTACGTTGCTGAAACGCAAGCCCAAAAAAACCAAGGTTAAGATTCCGCGAGAACGGATTGAATACAAGTACGAAAACGTAACGGAGCAGGTAACCGTCAAAGAGCCGTACGTTGTCTACGAAGAATTCGCAAAGACGTCGAACACGTTAAAGGCGACGGTTGTTCCAAAGCAACGAGGCGTTCCGGTTGACCAACTGGATTTTAAGACGCTTTCGAAACCTTACACTGAACCGAGAATTGAGCAAGTCGAAGAGACGACGCAAGTTCCTCAACAGTACACCGTTGCCGTCCCAGAAATCGTGAAGGCCTACGAAAATTACACTGAAAGCGTGCCTTACGAAGAGGAAGTTGCGATCTCGTGGAAAACTCGACAGCAATCAGCCCGCCAAGTGACGCGGAAATACACCGTCAAGATTCCCTACATTGAAAACATTCCCCGACAGTACAAGATCAAAGTCCCTAAACAGGTGATGAAAAAGGGGGATCGCACGACTCCCAAGCAAATCCCGCGCACTAAATACCAGGCGATCAAGCGTGACATGGGTAAGTGGGTGACGACGGTCAGCACTATTGGGACTTATGAAATCGAAGCTGACCGTTGTGGCTGTTCGACATGTTGTCCAAAAACTCGGACCGTACGCAAAACTGTTTGGCAGCCCAACGTTGTTACTTCGCAGATCCCTTACACCGTCTATGAGACCGTCAAACAAAAAGTGCCCTATGAGTATCCGGTGCTGGAATACCAATACGAGCTACGCGATCGGATGGAGCCGGTGACTCGATATCGCACCGAAGAACGCGAAGTCACGCTTACTGTTTTTGACTTGCAGCCTGACACCGCCACGAAAACGGTCAAAGTCCGCAAGTTTCGTCAGGTACCAAAGCGACGCGAAATTGTGATTCAGAAATTTCGCGAAGAGACGCGTGAGCGAATGGTTGACGTTTCAGAATTCAAAAACAAAGTGAGCCAGGTACCAGTCAAAGTCGACTATGAACAACCTTGGGCAAATCGAGACCCAAACGTTCCTGAAATGTTTACCTTCCAGGGACCAGATATCGAAGGTGAAGAGACCGTTCATCGCGTTGTCGACGGTCGAATCGAATATCGCGACAAGATCGTGAGCATGGTTGTTCGAAAACCCGTCAAGGTCGTTGTGCCCTATGAAGAGGAAATCGAATTAACAGATTACGTAAACGTCGAAGAAATCGTCAAGGTTCAGAGCCCGCGTCCGCGTTATGAAACCTACATCGAAAAAGTGCCGGAGATTCGCACGAAGATTGAATACGTCGACGTTGAAAAACGTGTGCCTTTCGTCGAAACCAAGACCATCACCGAAATGGTTCCCGAAACACGAACTCGAACCATTTACAAGACCGACGTTCGAACGGTTACAGAAATGGAGCCTGAGGTTTACTTCGAAGACGTCAAAGAAGTCTTCAATCGTACTGTCTATAAGAAGAAATTCCGCAACGTTCCAGTCAATCGTGCAGAGATCTATTGGGTTAAAGTCCCCAAGGTCATCAAGAAGACGATTTTCCAGACTGTGAAACGAAAGATCAAACGCCCGAAACTTCGCCGCGTTCCCGTTCGCGTCCCGTATCAGGTTGAAACCCGCATTCCTCGTCGCGTTTGCACGATGGTTCCACAAACGATCACGATTCCGGTCGAAGAATGCTGTGAGCATTGCATGTTGCACCTGCCAGGTTTTGCAGATGCAAGAAGTGCTTGGATGGATTACGGCTGGGACAAAGCGACCAACTTCATCGGCTGGATTCGCGAAGAGTAGGGTTGTCGTCGAGTCTGTCCCAGACTCGTGCATTTCAGTAGTCGAGTCTGTCCCAGACTCGTGCAGTTCAGTAGTCGAGTCTGTCCCA
>CAYGUE010000087.1:16475-28311 GCA_964352885.1 uncultured Pirellulaceae bacterium | reverse complement strand
GTCGTTGGTGATCAACCTTCCCGGCAGCCCCAAAGCGATCTCGGAATGCCTGGATGCCGTGTTTGCAGCCGTTCCGTATTGCGTTGACCTGATCGGCGGACCGTTTATTGAAACCAACGAAGACCAAATCGTTGCCTTTCGGCCAAAGAAATAGAAGTTCGGCAATCGCCGCCCTGCTACCGCAACCTTGCTAACGAAAAGTGTGACGGATCGATGTGAGGCTGTTCGTTCAGCATGAGCTCGCGAACCAACCGCCCTGTCCCGGTTGCCATGCTTATTCCCAGCATGTTGTGTCCCGCCGCGATCCAAACGTTGTCCATCGCTGGGCTGCGATCGATCACCGGTTTTCCGTCCCATGTCATCGGACGCCACCCAAACCAAGTTTCTTCAACTGGCTCACAAAAAGGTTCAACCAGATATTGGCTGGCGGCGTCTCTGAGCAGCTGCAAACGTTTCGGGTTGACTGACGTGTCGTACCCGACGAATTCCATCGTCGAACCGATGCGGTAACCGGTTTTCATTGGCGTGATGGCCACATGACTGCTATCAAAAATGATCGGCAATTTGGGCATGATCGACGGCTTGGGCATCGTGATCGAATAGCCCTTGCCTGGCTCGATCGGAACGTTGCATCCAAGATGCTTGTTCAAAAACGGAGTCATCGCTCCGGTTGCGACAACGAATTTGTCCGCCTCAATCAATTCGCCATTCGCCATGATGGCTTTTGCCTTACCGTTTTCGCGAACGAATTCGTCGACGTTGGCGTTTTCAATAAACGTCGTGCCAAGTGATTCCAGCTTCGACCTCAAAGACGACATGAGTTTGTCGGGACGCAAATGGCAATCGCCCTCGTAGTGCCAGCCACCGCCGAATCCATCTTTCAGCGCCGGTTCCAAGTCAAGTAGGTCATCGCTGGCATAGGGCGTCGCGCCGACCCCGAATTCACTGCGAATCAAATCATCCGTGGCTTTGAAGCCGTTGAACTCTTCTTCTGTATCAAAAACAAGCAACAGGCCGACTTCCTGCCACTCGCAATCAATGCCCTCTTCTTCGATCAACTGTTGGTAAAGCTGCTTCGAAGATTGAAGGAGCGCATGTCGACCAGCTCCAGCAGACAGCATGTCGGTTCGATTGCAGCGACGGGAAAAATTCCTGAACCAGCGTAGGAAGCTCTTTGAAAGTCGAGGCTTCACCTTGAACGGCGAATTCCGCTGGAACATCGCCTTCATCGTTTTGCCGATAGCTCCCGGTTGAGACAAAGGCAAAACATGGCTTGGACTTACGTAACCACAGTTGCCGTGTGAACATGCGGCGCCGAATCGATCACGATCAATAATCGTAACGCGACAGCCGGCCTTCGTTAGATTCCACGCGCACATCGCTCCAATCACACCGCCGCCAATGACGACCACGTGCTCGTTATCGTCATTCACGAACGAATCCCCATGCAAAACGGATCGCTTGGATCCAAAATCAAAGTTGCTTCACCGCACACATGCGCCGATCCGACAATTGACGGAACAATATGCCCTTCGGTTTCAGCCGCGACGTAAGAGCTTGAAAACACACTGCCAAGGATACTTTCTTGCCGCCAAATTTCGCCCTCGGCCAGCTTTCCGTCGGCCGCTAGGCAAGCTAGTTTGGCACTTGTGCCGGTTCCGCACGGAGAACGGTCATACGCACCGCCGGGGCACAAAACGAAATTTCGACTGTGATTCGCTGAGTCCAGCGGATCCCCAAACAATTCAACGTGATCGATCCACGCGCCGTCGGATCCCGTGATACCGTTTTGCTCAAGGGCTGAACGAATTCGAAGCGTCACCCTTGTCAGGTGATCCGAGTTTCTAACCGTTAGTTCTTCCTGCGAATCCTTCACCAGAAAAAACCAGTTGCCGCCCCATGCAAGATCGCCAGTGACCTGCCCGTAGTCAGGAACGTCGACAGTAATGTCCTTTTGCAGACGATAGCTCGGGACGTTTTCGACCGATGCTTCCCCGTTTTGACCAACTCGCACACTGACGACACCGACGGGAGTGTCAATTCGATGAAGCCCATTGTCGATTCGGCCCATATGTTTCAGCGTGACCATCAGGCCGATGGTGCCGTGGCCGCACATTCCAAGAAAACCAGCGTTGTTGAAAAAAATGATTCCTGCCGCACAGCCTTCAGCCGCTGGTTCGCATAGCAGCCCACCAACAAGCACGTCAGAACCCCGCGGTTCGTTCACGACTGCCGAGCGGATTTCGTCGAATTTGTCGCGGAAAACACCCAAGCGATCGGCAAGCGAACCGGTTCCCAGATCCGGCCCGCCATCAATAATAATCCGAGTCGGTTCGCCGGCGGTATGCGAATCAATAACCTTGATGTGCTGCATGGTGTTTACGATCCGTAGCTCGTGCCCGGCCAGTTTGCCCACCATGTTTTGAACAGGTTGTATTGCGTTTCCACGAATGTCTTTTGACTTGCGCTCAGTTGGTCGAATTCGTTGAAGTGCAATTCGTATTCTTTTTCGCCGTTGAGAACCAGAAGGTACTTGTAGTACAGAACGAGATCCGGTCCTTCGTCGAAGGTTGAAAGAACAGTTAGAGCTTCGTCCAGTTCTTTGGCAAGCCTCCGAGCTTCAACATCGCCAGCCGCGGCCATTTCGCTTAGCTTCAGGAACTGCAGAACTTCTTGTGGAATCGCGTTGCCGATTCCAGTGATTGCTCCGCCTGCGTTGCAGTTTACGAATCCGTGAAAGACCTGCGTGTCGACGCCAACCATCAGTGTCAGCCTGTCATCTGCACCGGTGATGTGTTCAGCTGCGTAACTTAGCGAGTCAGCACCGCCGAATTCTTTGAAACCGACCAAGTTAGGGAATTCACCGCGGAGGTCGAAAAACAGGTCGGCTTTCGTTTCGAATCCGTAATACGGGCTGTTGTAAATGACGGCAGGAATATCAGGTGCTGCACTAAGAATCGCCGCAAAATGGTGCCGCTGGGCTGTCGGGCTTGTGCCTCGCGAAAGCACGCGCGGAATCACCATCAGTCCTTTTGCACCGACAGATTGAGCATGAGCCGAATGCTCGGCGGCGACTTTCGTATTCACAGCTCCTGTTCCGACAACGACGGGCACGCCAGCATCGCAGAGTGCCTTCACGCCATCCATTCGCTGCTGATCTGTCAGCAGTGGCCAATCTCCCATTGAACCGCAATAGACAACGCCATTCATGCCCGCGTTGCATAGTTCTATTCCCTTTTTAACCAACGCATCAAAGTTGGGTGTACGGTCTGAATTGCAGGGGGTCATCAAGGCTGGAATGCAGCCGCTAAAAATACTTGTGTCCATGATTTACTTTGTCTGACAGCGGTCATGTTCGTAATTGCACATTCGATTCACCAAGATGATATCGGTCAACACCTTGGTTAAGAATCAATGCGGAAATCGAAGAATTGTTTGAAAGATTTCCATCCCGTGTTTGTCTCGGCAAGCTGACCGATCGAAGTGACTCCTCAGCTACTTGTTTCTCGTGCCCGACCATTGCATAGAGAACGTGCAATTGTTCACGAATCTTTTCCAATTAGTTTCAAAAGCTGCTTGAGTGTCTTCGTATTCGCCACATCATTCTTCGTCAAACATCCGCGGCGAGCTTGCTTGATGCCGTATTTCATGTCCGAAAGTCCAGCGGTCTTATGAGCGTCGGTGTTGATGACGATCGGAACACCATGCGACTTCGCGGCAATAAGATAGCGATCATTCAAGTCCAGCCGAACTGGATTCGCATTGAGTTCGAGAAGCGTGCCCGTTTCGTTCGCCGCTTGGAAAACAGCTTCGATATCGACATCGTAAGGTTCACGTCTGTTTAACAATCGTCCCGTCGGATGTGCCACCATTGTGACGTGAGGATTTTGAATGGCACCGACGATTCGATCGGTAATCTGTTGCCGAGGTTGCGACTGGCCGTAGTGCACACTGGCTATGATCCAATCCCCTTGGGCGAGTACTTCGTCCGGCAAATCCATTTCGCCGTTCTCAAGGATGTCACACTCGATGCCCTTCAGGATGACGAACGAGTCTTCCGCTTTGGCGTTGATCGCGTCGATTCGCGCCCATTGCTGCAGCAAGCGGTCTTCATTGAGTCCATTCGCCATCGCAACGCGTTTTGAATGATCTGTGATGGCGATGTAGTTGAGCCCAATCGCCCGGGCAGCGTCGGCCATCTCTTCAATTGAATTTTTACCGTCCGTTGCCGTTGTGTGCATGTGCAGATCGCCGCGAATATCCTCCACCGATATCAACTCAGGAAGTTCACCTGCTTCCGCCCATTCAAACTCTTTGCGGGCTTCACGCGTTTCCGGATCGAACACAGGTAAACCCAATGAAGCGTAAACATCCGCTTCGGATTCGCCTGCAATCGATTCTTGGTCATCGCTGTCTGTTTTATAGACTCCCCATTCGTTGACCTTCAGGCCTTTTGTTTTCGCACGCCCGCGAACAATGACATTATGCTCTTTGGAGCCGGTGAAATATTGTAGAGCTGCGCCGAAGGATTCCTTGGGCACGACACGCAAATCAACCTGAAACTCGTCATCGAGTCGCACGGACATTTTCGTGCCGCCGCGAACGATCGTTGACGTGATGTCAGTGAAACCAGCGAAATGATCCATCACAGCATCAGCTTCTGTGGACGTGACGAGGATGTCCAAGTCGCCAACGGTTTCTTTGCCGCGCCGATAGCTGCCCGCGAACTCGAGTTGACCGACAGCCTCGCACGGCTGCATATGCTCGCGAATCTTCGATGCGATTCGATCTGCGTTGGCCCACAGGATTCGTTTATTGGCGTCAACGGCGATCGCGATACCGTCGAGAATCGCTTGCTCGGTTTTCGCGCCAAAACCTGAGAGCTCCCGAACCTGGCCGGCTTCGCAAGCTGCCTTTAGTTGATCAAGCGTTTCGACTCCCAACTCATTGAAAACAGCAGCTGCCTTCTTGGGGCCCATCTTGGGGACGTTGAGCAAATCCAGAACAGTGCGAGGGACATCCTCGAGCAGTTCATCCATTTGCTGAAGCTTGCCGGTCTCACAGAGCTCGGTACACTTCTGTGCGACACTTTTTCCAATGCCATCGAGTTTCGTAAGGTCATCGCCAGCCGCAACCTGACTCTGAATTGAGTCAGGGAGATCACGGATGACTCGCGCACCATTGCGGTACGCGCGGAGACGGAACGCGTTGGCACCGGTGAATTCGAGAAGGTCAGCCAACTGGTCGAGCGTTTTTGCGATTTTTGTGTTTTCCATGTTGTGATTGTCGCAAGGGCTGAGATTGCTCGCAAGGCTTCGATGGGACTTGGCTTCCAAGTCCGCTCAAGCCCCGCTAAACTCAAACTTGACGTATCGCAACTGGAGATATCGGTGAAGCAAATTTATCTGGATTACAACGCGACCACGCCCGTTGATCCTTCCGTTGTCGAAGCCATGATGCCGTTCCTAACGACGCACTATGGCAATCCGTCGAGTTCCCACAGCCTTGGGCGGGCAGCGAAAGAATCGATCGAAGACGCACGGGCGAAAGTATCTGCGTTGATCGGCTGTGACCGGAACGAGGTCATTTTTACGGGCGGGGGAACCGAAGCCAGCAATATGGCGATCAAAGGAGTCATGTTTGCAGGCGGCCAGCCCGGTGGACACATGATCACGACAGCAATCGAGCACCCTGCGACCACGGTGCCGGCAAAATTCGTCGAGCAGATCGGCTGTGAGCTGACAGTCGTTGGCTGTAATGATCAGGGTGTCGTCGATCCACAGACCGTTGCCGCTGCGATTCGTCCGGATACACGCCTAGTCAGCATCATGCATGCTAACAATGAGATTGGATCGATCCAGCCGATTCGCGAAATCGCCGAGATCTGTCATGAGAAATCGATCATCGTTCATACCGATGCATCGCAGTCGATTGGAAAGTTACCAACGTTTGTCGACCAACTTGATGTCGATCTAATGACGATTGCCGGTCACAAGTTTTACGCACCGAAAGGCATCGGCGTACTTTTTGTTCGCGAAGGACTGGACATAGAACCGCTGCTCCATGGTGCGGCCCACGAAAATGGCTTGCGAGCCGGAACGGAGAATACGCCGTACATCGTTGGGCTTGGCCAAGCCGCGTTTCTTGCGGCTTCGCTGATGGATGAGTCAGTAGGGATCAGCGAATCGATGCGGGAGCGTTTTTGGAAAACGATTTCTCAGCATGTTCGTAATGCGGTTGTGCACGGATTTGAAGTCGATCGTTTGCCAAACACGATCAGCATCGCGTTCCCGGGTGTTTCAGGCTTCGAAATGCTGAAACGAGTCCCGGAAGTTTGTGCTTCGCTCGGATCGGCCTGTCACAGCACGGGAGACCATAAGTCGGGAACGCTTGGTGCAATGGGTGTTTCGCCCGAATTGATGGAAGGCACGATTCGTTTTAGCATGGGTCGTGCAACGACCATCGAAGAGGTTGATCGCGCTGCGATGCTGATGGTAGAGGCGTGGGAAGCCATGGTTGTGTGAGGAATGCTGGCTGCCTATTAAAACATCGTCTGTGACGCAATGAAGCTCTCGTTCCACTGAACGCCCATCATGGTGCAGTTGATGCCGGATCCAATTCCCAGCAATCCAACCTTGTGTCCAGACTCGATGAAGCCTTTCTCGCAGGCGACCGCCAGCGCGGAGGGCAGGGCAGCGGATCCGGTGTTTCCCAGCCAGGAAAATGTGGCGTAGTCGATCGCCGGATCAACGGAAAGTGATTCAAGCATCAACTTTCGGTGTGCTGTACCGACTTGGTGACAAACGGTTCGATCAAGATCGCTTACTTGCCAACCGGTTTCGTCAAGGAACGGCGCCAGCGTCGCCACGCCCGTCTCGATACCAGCTTTCATGAGTGCCTCGGAATCGGTTTCCATAAGTGGTGCCATTGAGTCGCCAACCTGATCTTCGTGGCTTTGACACAACTCATGGTGCACCGTGTTCGCCTGAACGGCAGCTCCGACGATGTGATTTTTGGAGCGGCTGATGGATTCATGTGTTAGCAACATGGCACAACTTGCCGAGCCAATCGTTAGGCTTGCAATTGCGTTCTTGATGCTCTTTCGCGTCAAGGTGTGGTCTTCATTGAGCGTTCGAATCGTGGTTTCGACTAGCTGTCGACCGCCCTCGCTGCCAACGACGATCGCCGCTTTGATCTGGCCAAGTTCGATCATGTTTGCGGCCTGAATCATCCCCGAGAGGATCCCCAAGCAAGCATTGGATACGTCATAAATCATGCAATCGGCTACTAGGCCAATCTTATGATGGACTGAGCACGCCGTTGCAGGCTCGAGGAAGTCACGGCAAACAGAGCCGTGGATCAAGCATCCGATTTGGGAGGGATCAATCTCAGCCGCTTCAATTGCAAGCTTGCAGCTTTCCACGCTCAATTGGCCCGGTGTGATGCCTCGAGCCCAAAATCGTCGCTCGGAAATCCCCGTCATTAGCTCGAGACGGCCTTCTGGCAGTTTCAACCTCTCATAAAGCTGTTGCAGCTTCTCCTCGACATCTTCTGATGTCCAGGTCTCGTGAGGGAGCAAATAGCCGATCGATTCAAGACAAACATTCTGATATCGCATGAGCATTCAGTTGAAGGAGTTGGAACGTTGTGCAAACGCTACGACCGTTAAAACGAATCCGCGGAATACACGAACCATGAATGAATCTGTTGGAAAACAGGGAGGGTCCTAAATATCGCCACATGTCCCAAATTTGCAACCTAGGGTTTGCCATAAAACACGCCGAAAGTCAGGGCCGATGGCCTTGAAAAGAAGTACATCTTTTCTCTGAGTAATCAATGCTCTTCAACGATTTACAAGCTTGGATCCTTCCAATCGTCTGGTCGCTTGCAGCTGTCGCCGTCGGATTGATTTGTGGATTCTTTGCGGGGCGAACATTTGCGCTTCTAAATGAACCACGCCGTTTAAAGCGAGATCGCGAAAAAACGATGGAGGCACTATTGAGCGTTGTTAACTGCACAAACCAACTTAACAATGACGTTTCGGACCACAACAACGCTCTACAGAACGCAGAAACAGAAATTCAGCAATGCGAATCGTCAGGCCAGCTTAAATACATGCAGGACTCGCTGATTCAGAACATTCGAAAAATCGTATCCGCCAGCCAGAAGATGGAGAACGACCTAGTCGTTTCGCAATTCCAGCTGGAGGCAACCGCTCAGGAACTTGACCGAAGCCGTAAAGAAGCTCGAACCGACTCACTTTGCAAAGTTGCAAACCGTAAAGCCGTCGACGAAACGCTGAACTTTATGGTTTCAAGATTTTTTACACAAAAGAAATCATTTGGCCTGATGCTCATCGACATCGACCATTTCAAACGAACCAACGACACCTTCGGTCACGAAGCTGGCGATGCTGTGCTCGTAAGCGTCGGAAAAGCTCTCAAAGAGTGTGTTCGACCCGAGGACTTTGTCGGAAGATTGGGCGGAGATGAATTCGTCCTGATGCTCGATGGCCTAACAAAATCCAACGCGGAATTGGTTGGGAAACGCATTCGGTCGACGATCGAACTTTACAACTTTAGCGTTGGCAGTAAGGGCCAATCGACCGTCGTCACACTGAGTATGGGACTTGCAGTGATCAGGCAGTCAGACGATTCGAAGGAACTTTACCGTCGAGCAGACCGGGCACTTTATCGATCCAAAGAGCTTGGCAGAAACCAACTGTTCACATTGGTAGAAACCGAAGGTCAAGCTAGTGCAAAACCAGCGGATACGCCGGTCGCAACGTACGAACAATTCAAGGCTTCGCTTGAACCGAAGCAGTAACCAACCACGATACGGGCATTCCAATGATTCGAGCGGAATCATTTTGCAAAACATACGATGGCACGATTGCCGTCAGCGACCTTAGCTTTTCGGTCATGGCTGGCGAAGTCTTGGGGCTCGTTGGGCGCAACGGCGCCGGAAAAACAACGACGCTCAAATCAATCGCCGGAATCATCCCGGTCAGCGGTGGAACTCTGTTCGTCGACGAGTTCGAAGTGACGGCGGATCCTATCGAAGTCAAGCAACGCAGTGCGTATGTGCCAGACGATCCCCAACTGTTCAGTGACCTGACGGTCGAACAACATCTGCTTTTTTCAGCTGGCGTCTACGGTATCGCCAAGCCCCACGGGGACATCAATCAACTTCTGGATACATTTGAGCTGACCGAAAAGCGCCACGCTCCCGCCTCTGGTCTTTCACGAGGCATGAAGCAAAAACTCGCAATCAGTTGTGCACTGCTGCAACGGCCATCGGCATTGTTGCTGGATGAGCCGATGACGGGACTGGATCCTCAAGGGATTCGGAATCTTAAGAAGACAATCCTCGAACAAGCGAAATCCGGAACCGCCATCATTATCAGCTCTCATTTACTGGCGATGGTTGAAGACATTTGCTCTCACGTCATGATTCTGGAGAAAGGAAAACGAAAATTCATTGGCCCGATTGACGAGCTCAAGCGGCAGTTTGGTGGTGATTCCAGAAGTGAAATTCAGACGCTTGAAGAAATCTATTTCGCGACCATGGACATGATTCCGACCAGTGAAATGACAGCCGATCGCAGTCCAGTGGCGAAAGACGTCGCCAGTTCAGGAAACTGACATGCTGGATAAATCGCAGCTCAGAAAGTACTTGCACCCAGCGCTGTTTCAGCTCTTGCTGTTTCAGATCCGTGGGAAGTTTACCCGTATCGGAAGTGCATTTCGGTCGCGACGGCGGATTGCACTGTCGATCCTTGCGATGCTGCTAGGCTGCGTTTGGCTCGGACAGACAATGCTCTCGGTGATGCTTCGCGAACCGGCTGATCCGGAAAAGCTGAAAACGTGGTTGTCGGTGAGCCTATTGCTGTACAGCGTTTTTCATCTGATTAAGATTGGATGCCGGAAACCTGTTGAGCCGTTTGAATGGACCTCAGCGGAGAAACAGAACCTTCTGTCGGCGCCGCTCACACGGAAGCAGTTGTTGACCTATCGATTTGTAAGCTACTTCGGCGCAACGGCAGCCAAAGCGGCTTGTTTCGCGGTCGTGATGATTCCAGATCTGCCCAGCGTTTTCGTGGGGTACATGGGAATGTTCGTGGGGCTGACTTTGGTTGATCTCATTCGCGTGTTCCTCGAGTTAGTCGCATGGACGGCATTCAAGACTGGGGCAAGATGCTGGATGAATGTTCGCACGGCGATGTTGCTGCCGTCGTTTTCGCTTTTGATCTTTATGTTTTTTCAAACGGTCTACTCGCCTGGATTTGAAGCTGCGATCAATTCGTCGAACCCTCTTTCGATTCCACAATTGTTTCTTGGCGTCGTGGATGGTGTCGTCAACGGGCCTCTGATGGGTGGGGTCATGATCCCGTGGAATGCGGTCGCCGACACAATTCTGGCTACCGAGTACGGATTCGAATTTTTCGCAAGGCTTCAGTTATTGCAGCTTGCCGCCTGTGTTTCGTTTGCTGTGATCTATTTCGTTGATCAAAAAAGTGATCGCTGGTTGAAACGCGTTGGCTCAAAGGGATCCAATTTGAATGTTCGGGCTGTTGAAAAGAATCAATCGTCACCAGCAGCCAAGGCGCCGGTAGGACTTGGTGGCATGAAGGCCATTGTCTGGTATCAGGCCTTGGGCGCGGTGCACTATCGGTCAACCTTAGTCTTTGCGTTAGCGATTCCCACGTTGCTGAGCTGTATGCCATTGATGTCGAGTGAGCTTGGCATGGCGGCAGCGTTGAGTGTGATTGGAAGCATGATTTTCTATTCGTTCTTACTGCTTCCGCCTGCCCTGATGTTGGATTTTCGACGCGACGCGAGAAGGCTGGCCGTTTGGAAGTCGACTCCCATTCGCGCCGTCAACCTGACGATCGGGCATCTTTCGGTTCCTGTCGCACTGATGAGCTTGTTTCAACTGTGCGTGTTATTGGTCGCCGTATTCGGTGCCGGTTTGTCGTGGAAGATGCTTCTCGCGTGGCCGTTGCTGATGCCGATGAACGTGCTAATCATCGGCATGGAAAATGCGATCTTTCTGATGCATCCTTATCGCCGAAACCAAGAAGGGATCGAAGTCTTCTTGCGAACGATTTTGACTTTCACTGGCAAAGGGTTGCTGTTCGCGCTCGGCCTCGCACTTGTTTTGGTTTGGGCTTGGGCGTCGTTGGCATTTGGGAAATCAAGTTCGTCAGCCGTTGCCGGACCATTGCTCTTCGGCACAGGCCTTTGGATAGCACTGGTCGCCTTGGCTTGGAAATCAATCAGGTTATGTGCCTGCCTGTTCGACCGACTGGACATCAGCCAAGACTTACCGGCAGCTTAGGCTTTTGTTAGGCAGATAATATTCGACAAGCGATAGACGCCAGAATCGAATGTCCTAAACAACTCAAAGCGGACTGACGATCGCGTCATTGAAAACATCGTCTTCAGCTGCTTTCAGCAGTTTCGTAACCACCATGTCGTCATCGAGCCCGTCTGTTGAAAGATTGACGGTCGTTTCTCGCGGCAAATTGGACATGGCTTTGAGGTAGGAGCGATCGTAGTAGGTTAGCGAGATGTCAGCCGCTTTTCGTAAGTCACCTGCTTCGATGGCAGCGATGGCGTCGATCACGTTCTGCCCACCCAGCCTTTTCTGAATCCCGTGCGTCGACTCAATCAATCCGTTGCGATCGAGATCCCCGTATTCGCGGAGCAAATTATCTAGCCGCCTTGCTTTCGGAACGTCTAGGAAAACGGCGGGAGCATATTGGATTTGCTTTATAAAACTTGAAGGCACCGTAACTTGCCCCAGTCGACTTCCTTCGTCTTCCACCCAAATC
>CAYGUE010000087.1:6535-16465 GCA_964352885.1 uncultured Pirellulaceae bacterium | reverse complement strand
TCTCTCACGATCAAGTTCGTCAACCGCAGCAAACAACCTGTTCTCGAACTGTTCCGTTGTCGGTTGAGAGCCCAGACCGATCCCTCCAAAGGATGAGCCGCGGTGGTTGGCAAGTCCCTCTAGGTCGACCACCTGTTCACCGGCTTCATGCAGCATCTGCAGAAATCCTGTTTTGCCGGCGCCAGTCAAGCCACTGAGCACAATCATTTGATAACGGAGCCCAATTTTTCGATGCGCGTTTTTTCGAAACGCTTTGTATCCGCCCTCAAGCAGCGTGACTTCCAAACCAGCGGTCTCCATCAGCCATGCGAAAGATTGGCTACGCATTCCGCCACGCCAACAATGGACGAAGGTCGACGCGTCGGAGTGAGCACGTTCGGCTCGCAGCTTTTTCACTTGCCTGACAAAGCCCGCCATTTTTGGGCCAACGAATTCGAGGCCTTGTTCGATCGCATCATCGCGACCAGATTCTACATAGAGCGTCCCAACAGCGGCACGTTCCTCGTCGGTGAACAGAGCAATGTTATTTGCACCAAGAATATGTCCGGCCGCAAACTCAACTGGCGATCGCACATCGATGACCAGCTCGCCAAGAGAATCTCGATAGAAATCTTCAGCGGAAAGGGTTTTCATTTTGGCTTCTGTGAAATGAAGATGGCTCGAGACCCCTACGATCCAAGGAAAGCAAGCCGAACAATCTCCATTGTGTCGATATAGAGCTGCGTCTCAAGTGGATAGATTCCCTTGTAATAAACGAACGCGCCCGATGCGAGTCCAACCACAAGTGCCACCAACATGATGATGGTAGGCATCAGCAAGGATTTCCCTTGCATGAAACCGAAGATGATGCAGTACAAGCCCAGCGTCAAAACGCAGGCGATTCCGTGTCCAATCTTGGATCGGAAGGCAACGAATGACAACCAGATCGTCATTCCAATCCACAAGCAGCAAGACGCCATGAAACTGATGCCGCCAGAGTTGTAATAGGTTGAAATCACGTCCATCGAGAAGATGACGGCAAGACCGATCGCGACCAAAATGGCCAGAATGACGATAGCGACGCCGGCAATAACGAACGAATCGCCGCCGTCACCGAAGTCTTGATCTTCGCCGCTGATTGGTGTGTCCTCGATATCGGCCTCCGCCTTCCGCATGATTTTCTCAGCGTCGGTAAGGCCGGTGTCGACTTCGCCTTCTGCATTTTCACTTGCTGTTCGAAGGCGTTTTCCGGTTTCCAAATTGAAGCCGCAGTCCACGCAGATCAAGGCGCCTGGACTGATCGGAGCGCCACAATCGGGACAAATGGGGCCACCACGGCTAACCTCGCCAACATTGGCTTCTTTGAGAAGAGCCTCCATTGGATCAAGAACCCGAGCGGCAGACTTAACTGCGGCCGGGCGTGGTGCCGCAGAAGCCGTTGGAATCACCATTCGCTCTTTACATTTCGGGCACTTAACCCGTTTACCTGCCAACTCATCTCGCGCGTTGAAGGTTTGGCTGCAGTTGCCACATGTCGCTTGAATCGCCATCGAAAATCCGTATCTCTAGCCAATACACTGATCAGTCCTTGGAAGAACCGACCTGCGAAAAATCTATTTGTTGATATTGTGAGCGACAGGTCCGATCAAGCAACCGGTTTTGTGGCTTCAACCCTGTTTACAGGGAAATCAGGGTTCGAATCCTACCTAAAACCAACAAACCGCCACAACCGGACACCCAACTTGGTGTGACAAGCTTCAAAAATTTACCAAGCATGACCAGCTCTGCATCGCTCAGCAATTCTACGGCGGCCTAAATCTTGTGACAGATTGTCATTCGCTTTTCACCAGACCATCTCACGTAGGACCACAAATCTCAGGCAAAAATGCGCCCCAGAAAGAAATTCCTCAAGCCCTCCTGTTTGGCCCGGGACTTGCTTTATTGGAGCTCAAGCTTGCCAAAAGGCAAATCTGGCAGGGACGGCATGTAGATTTCCTATCCAGCCGCCTGAACCCATAAACATAAACGACATTCTCCGGAGGATACGGACCGATGGCCACGACTGCCAAAAAGAAACCAGCCAAGACAAAAACAAAAACACGTTTGCAGCCACTGGGCGAGCGAATCGTCGTTGAGCGAGTACTCACGGATGATCAAACTGCTGGTGGAATTTTTCTGCCAGAGTCTGCCAAGGACAAGCAGTCTCGCGGCACCGTCATCGCAGTTGGCGAAGGTCGCTTGCTCAAAGACGGCTCACGCTCTCCGCTGCAAGTCAAGCCTGGCGATCACGTGCTGTTCACGTCTTACGGCCCAGAAGAGTTCAAAGATGGGGACAACGAGTTCCTGCTAATGCGAGAAGACGATGTCCTCGCAATTCTTGGCTAGAACACTGCCAACTAAAACAAACTCCCCACAATACAAAACGATAAACAAGGAATATCTCAATGGCTAAAATGATTGCTTTTGAACAGGAAGCACGCGAAGCGATTCGCAAGGGCGTTTCAAAACTGGCTCGTGCGGTCAAAGTCACCCTCGGCCCTAAAGGTCGCAACGTCATCCTGCAAAAGAGTTTCGGCTCTCCAACAGTCACCAAGGATGGCGTTAGCGTTGCCAAGGAAATCGAACTCGAAGACGTCTATGAAAACATGGGCGCTCAGATGGTTCGCGAAGTCGCCAGCAAGACTAGCGATGTTGCCGGTGACGGAACAACCACTGCGACTGTCTTGGCTGAAGCCATCTTCAACGAAGGCCTCAAAGCTGTTACTGCGGGCGTCAACCCAATCCAAATGAAGAACGGCATCGAGAAAGCCGTCAGCGACATCTGTGCCAAACTCACTAGCATGTCGATCAAGATCAAGAACAAAAGCGAGATGGCTAACGTTGCTTCGATCGCATCGAACAACGATTCCGAAATCGGAACTTTGCTCGCTGATGCAATGGAAAAGGTCGGCAAAGATGGCGTTATCACCGTCGACGAAGGAAAGAGCCTGAACACGGAAGTCGAATGGGTCGAAGGAATGCAGTTCGATCGCGGCTACCTTTCTCCTTACTTCGTAAACGAAACGGCCAGCATGGAGTGCGTTTTCGAGGACGCCTACATCCTCGTTTTCGAAAAGAAAATCTCAAACATCAAGGATCTTGTTCCTCTTCTTGAGAAAGTTGTCCAGCAGGGCAAGCCATTGGTCATCATCGCGGAAGACGTTGACGGTGAAGCACTTGCAACACTTGTTATCAACCGCTTGCGTGGCTCCTTCAACTGCTGTGCTATCAAGGCTCCTGGCTACGGAGATCGCCGCAAGGCCATGATGGAAGACATCGCAATCCTGACTGGCGGGCAGCCAATCTTCGAAGCTCTCGGAATGAAGCTTGAAAGCCTTGGCCTGTCTGATCTTGGACGTGCGAAGAAAGTTATCATCTCCAAGGACAACACGACGATTATCCAAGGTGGTGGCAAGACTGCTGATCGCATGGCACGAATCGACCAGATTCGTCGCGAGATCGAAAACTGTTCAAGCGACTACGATCGTGAGAAGCTGGAAGAGCGTCTGGCGAAGTTGGCTGGTGGCGTCGCCAAAGTTAACGTTGGTGCAGCAACTGAAAGCGAAATGAAAGAGAAGAAGGCTCGCGTCGAAGATGCTTTGCATGCGACTCGTGCTGCTGTCGAAGACGGCATCCTTCCCGGTGGAGGCGTGGCTCTTCTTCGTGCTTCGGCTAACGTCAAACCTGGCGAGTTGTCTGATGATGAGAAGACTGGTTACAACATCGTCGTCCGTGCATGTCGTGCTCCGCTGAGCATGATCGCCAGCAATGCTGGTCAAGATGGCGGAGTCGTCTGCGAAAAGATCGTCGATGGCAAAGGCAACTTTGGCTACAACGCTTTGACCGACGAGTACGAAGACCTCGTTAAGGCTGGAGTCATTGATCCTGCCAAGGTGACCAAGACGGCTCTGTCGAACGCAGCCAGCGTCGCGACATTGTTGCTAACGAGCGATGCCTTGATCGCAGACAAGCCTGAGAAGGCAAAGGGTGGCCACTCGCACGACCACGACGACATGTATTAAGCCGATTTGCGTCCGTTGAAAAACTGATGCAAGTCTCTGATAAACAAAAATACGCCGGACAAGATTCTGATCTTGTTCGGCGTTTTTTCGTTTTGGAAAAGCGGCTTGTTCAACCTCCCGAATTGAAGAATGGGTCGACCGGAGCACTTCTAAAGGCATTGTTGAGCATAGAAATCCCTAGCCTGCCCATGTGGATTGGCGAAGCCGGAAATCTGGAGAGAATGAGGATTATCGCATTCATTACTCGGGTATTGATTCAGTGCGCCGATGCCGATCGCGTGTCGGCACAAGAATACTATGCGAAAGCTGAGGGACGCAGCCCGCGACAGCAGACACTTGCCTATGATTTGATTAGCACACTAGTAGTTTATGACGATTGAATTTGTGCCTTGAACCGGGAGGCTGAGGCTCCTGTCGAAACAAAATCCATTGCAATACATGTCTCGGCGGGAGCCTCGACCTCCCAAAAATCGACCTCCCAAAAACAATGTCGTGAACTACTTAGGAGAGTGGTTGGATCATTAAATAAACGAGCTGCGAGTTTTCAGCTGGTTGAATCCCCGTCAATGAGTTGCAACGACAGGTCTTAAACTCTTGTCGTAATGCGGCAAATGAGTCGACGGGGCTGTTCTCGCGTGGATTGAAGCTGGTTACCACGTTGGCGCAGATACAGGATTCATTCAATTGGCGATTTTTCGTCGGTTAGCGTGGTTCTGTAGGGCCGATCCTGTACTCGGAAACTGCATTTACCGGCAATTACAAGGGCTTCGCCTTCTCGAATTTGGATACGAGCTATACTATGTGAAGATTCCGTTACGGGAATTCCCCTCCATCGACCAGTCCCCGCCAGCGTGGTTTCATGAGAAAACGGTTTCAAAATCGAAGTGCTTTCACGTTGGTGGAGCTTCTGGTCGTAATCGCGATCATTGGAATTCTGGTCGGTCTTTTGCTACCGGCCGTTCAGGCAGTACGCGCAGCTGCACGGCGAACCGAATGTCAAAATAATCTTCGCCAAATCGGATTAGCGATTCTAAACTATGAATCAGGCCGAATGAAGTTTCCTCCAGGTCAAGAATGGACCACCGTCGTTGGGCGTCCTGATAGGCTCGACTTCAGCTGGATCTCGCGAATCCTTCCGTTTATCGAAGAAGGGAACATTTACGACGGCATTGATTTCCGACAGCCGTATCTTTCGATCGACAATTCAGAAGCCGCCAGTTACGTCGTTAAGACACTTCTCTGCCCTAGCACCGCTGAGCGTGATTCCGCCAGAAACGGCAATGATGTCATCGTGGATTATCGGTCAACCGGTGTGACACTAGGTTGCACCGACTACATGGGCATCGCCGGTCCATCGTCTTCGAAAGACAATCCTGCGACTGGACAACCATATAGACGCCAGCAGGGAATCCTGATTGGAACCAAAGGCCTTGATGGATTTGAAACGATGCTTGTGCCGCCTGCCGTCAAAATGTCTTTGGTAACCGACGGCACCAGCAATACGATGATGGTGACTGAGTGCACTGGCAGAGGCACTGAGAAAGAAGACGACGATCCTAACGGCGCGTGGATCTCCGGTAAGAACATTACTCACATTCATGGTGGCGTAAACGAAAAAGACGCGAAACGTTCCTGGAATGATGAACTGATTTTCTCACAGCATTGGGGCGGATGCAACACAGTCCATGTCGATGGATCCGTGCATTTCCTTTCAGACGACACAAAGAAGAAAGTCATCCTTTCACTGTGCTCACGAAGTGGTGGGGAGCAGACTGAGCAATGATTAGACTCCAAGCGAGCCGATACGAACTGAAGTACCTGATTACCGAATCCCAAGCCAAAGCTATTCGCGGCGAAGTCTGCGCGCGAATGAAGCCCGATGCGTTTACGAACGGAATTCCGGGCTATCATATCCGCAGCCTCTATCTTGATTCTCGACACTTGGCTTGTTATCAGCAGACGAATGATGGAGTCAAGAATCGCTTCAAGATTCGAGTCCGTTTCTACGACGACGAATCTGACTCGCCGGCATTTCTTGAAATCAAGCGACGCGTTACAAACGTGATCCAGAAGAAACGCGCTTGCGTTTCTCGAGAATCCGCCAGCAGGATCGTCAGTGGTGCGGCGCCCGACTCCGAGATGCTTATCGATGATAACGCTCGGCAACGTGACGCGATGATCACTTTTTGCCGTCTTCGAGATCAGCTTGGTGCTGTCGGTCACATCTACGTTGACTACTTCAGAGAAGCTTTTGAATGCAAATCAAATAACCAGTATCGAGTCACGTTTGACCGTGATGTTTGCGGCAGCCCATTTTCATCCGGCATGGGGCTCGTGATGCCACCTCGCAAAATGATGTCTCGCATTGCAGGCGTCGTGCTCGAGTTGAAGTTTGTGAATCGTCCTGCTCGTTGGATGACGGAACTTACGCAACGATTCGGATTAGAAGCGATCTCAGTGCCAAAATATGTCGAGTGCGTTGATGTGCTTCGTCCGCAGCATTTGAGTCGGTTCGGAGTGCATGCCTGATGGACGCCATTTTTGATTCATTATTGAACTCGGGAGCTTCCTTTACCCGAATTGCTCCAGCGTCCATCCTGTTATCGTTGCTGTTGTCCTGCGTTGTCGGCCAATTGATCGGCTGGATTTACATGTGGACACATGTTTCGCCATCGTATTCGAAGTCATTTTCAACTTCTCTGGTGACGCTGCCAGTGATTGTCGCCCTGATGATGTTGTTGATGGCAGACAACACGGCAATTGCATTTGGGCTATTGGCAGTTTTCGCCGTCGTCAGGTTTCGAAACGTTCTGAAAGACACTCGTGATACGACATTCATCCTGTGGACGATTGTTGAAGGCATGGGCATCGGAACGATGCACTTTTTTGAATCACTTTGTGGCTTGCTCGTGGTTGGATTGGTTATCGTCTATCTTCGCATCAGTGATTTTGGCGGTCAGCATCGTTACGATGCGTTTCTGTCTTTGGATTACGAAGGTTCTGACATTGAAGACCGCCTCGCATCAGTGTTGGGGCGACACGCCATGCGATGGAAGCGGCTTGCGGAACAAAGCTTTGGGGACACCACTTCCTCGGCGTCGTTTCGCGTTTTGCTAAGAGACCCTTCGCGAAGTGAAGAATTCCGAAATGAGTTGCTTGGCGTTGAAAGCGTGCAACAAATTTCGCTTTTTGTGAACTCGCAGGAATCTGAAATGTGACGCGTTTAGATTCGATTCTCGAAATCTCGCCAGCCACTATTAAAACGCCATTTGCACTACCATCAATGAACTCTCCCGCAACCAAGAAACTGAACGCGATCCCGATACCTGCTCAGCGCCGAATGACGTTGGCCATTAATAGCTGGCTTCCTGTCATGTTTTTCGCAGTGTCTTGTGGTATCTGCCTTTGTTTGTGGCAGTTTCAATCTGGGGCCGTTACGTTGATCGGCGAAGTGGAAGTCGTTGAGTACACCATCAACAGTCTCGAAGACGGATTCGTTTCCGAAATCGTTCCAGGGTACCCCGCATCCCGAGTTGCTTTTGCCAACGTTGCCAAGGATCAATTGGTTGCCGTATTGAACGATCGCATGCTATCAGAACGACTTGACGATGCCATCCTGACGCTGAAAGCGATCGGCAACGAGATCGAACAATCGTCGAAGATAGGAAGTCCAACTGTCGACATTCCACCGTCGACGTTCGCCCAGCTTGAGCGGCTTGTAAAGCTATTAGGCAATGAGTCGGAAACGCTCCGATTAAAGCTTCAGATGAGGCGACTGGCTGTAGATGCGACGGAGCAGCGACAGGAACTTGCATTCGCGATCGAGAAAAACCTCGCGGAATTGGGCTTTGCTGCAACAGATAACGCCAGCCCATCATCGAGCGGGACCGCGCCTTCACTGTCAGCCCGAATTTTTCGCCAACGATGTGAATCAATTCGCAGCGAACTCGGCGCCATCACGTCGAGCCTAACCCGATTGGATTCACGATCACCCATCGCGGGGCGCATCACCAAAGCACATGTCCGTCCCGGCGATGCAGTCACCAAGGGGCAGGCATTGGTCACTGTCGTGCCAACGCAAGGTCATCACGTGGTTGCCTATGCTCGTGAAAACATAAACATGGCACCCTATGCAGGAATGCCAGTCACGCTTCGCTCCCATGCAGCACCAATGAAACAGATCGAAACGATTGTCGAATCCGTTGGGCCTGCCATTGAGTCCATTCCCTCTCGCCAACGTGGCCTTGCACGAATTGAAGAATGGGGCCGACCAGTACGCATCAAGCTACCTGCCGCGATGGAATTAGCTCCAGGAGCTTTGGTCGAGATCATGGTCGATGCTTCGGCTGATCAATAGGCTCAGATCGTTGCAAGCTATGTTTGGCTCGAGCTTTCATCGAGGCACTTCCGCCAGCGATCCAAGGCCGCCATATTGCCAATGCTATCTCCCTGGCTCATTGCATGGCTATAACGCGACTCAATGCTCGCAGCGAATTCATCGGCTTCATAGCTGAACAGGTCGCGGTCACATTCAACGACAATTTTTTGATCATTCAAAAAGAACTCAGTTGCTGGAAAATGCGTATCCAACGGCAATCGCTCAACCGCATCCCGACAGGGGCTATTTGGCAACCATGGAGTGGGGATCTTCAACGTTCCTTCGCTTCCGTGGATCTTCGTCATCGAAGGAAGTTCGCAAGTGATCGACGTCGAGATCTCCGCGATGACATTGTTCTCAAACTTTAAGGTTGCGGCTGCGAGCTGATCCACGCCGCTCGGACCAATGACACCGGTTGCATTCACCTCAACAGGATCCAGAAACGATTTGCCAGACGCTGCGCCTGCAAAAAGTCGCGCCAACGACATTGGATAACCGCCGACATCCAGAATCGCTCCGCCGCCAAGAGCTGGATCAAAGGTTCTCGCTTGCGGATCGAAAGGAGTAGCGTATCCAAAACGACTTCGAATGAAATGAACGTCTCCGATCGCTCCGTCACGAATAAGCTCGGTAGCTTTTTGCATTTGCGGATGGCAGCGATACATGTAACCTTCCATGAGAAACACGTTGTGCCGCTGGGCCGATTCGAACATTGTTTCTGCTTCCACAGCAGACAGGCCAATAGGTTTTTCAACAAGAACGTGTTTGCCTGCGGCCGTTGCTGCCAATACGCAATCCAAATGAACAGGATGAATAGTGGAAACATACACTGCGTTGATTGCTTGATCAGCCAACAGCTCGTGATAGCTGCCATATGCCTTGCCGCATCCAAATGTACTCGCCAAAGCCGTCGCGCGATCAATCGATCGACTGGCGACTGCGGCAAGTGAACCTGTTTTGGCGAACTGCAGCCCGTTGCAAAAAACGCGAGCAATATGTCCAGCCCCGACGATTCCCCAGTTAGTCATTTTAGCACTTCCTGACCGCATTTGCCTTTGAAGTTTTCTCGCGTTAGCATGATCAGATTGTGAACGATGATCTCGACTTTCGTTAGGCCACCTATGAATATCGTCATGCGACAACCATGTCTCGCTGTTTTGGCAGTGCTTTCTTTCTTCCTCAGTGCGGCCACGGCACAGGAAATCGCCAAGCCAGCCGTGCAGAAGGTCGACGGAAAGATCTCGTGGGTCTACGACTATGAGAATGGCAAAGCTCTCAGTGCCGAATCCGGCAAACCGATGTTTGTTGTCTTTCGATGCGAACGCTGAACGGATTGCACTGATTTCGACGGGCAGGTTGTCCGTGATGACTCTGATGTTGCCGCGCTGGCGGGAAAGTTTGTTTGCGTCCGAATTCAATCGATGAACGGCGTTAATCTTGAGCTGTTTCAGTTCGAGTTCGACCTCACTTGGATGGCTTTTTTGCAAAACGCGGAAGGTCGCACTTATGCAC
>CAYGUE010000087.1:0-6525 GCA_964352885.1 uncultured Pirellulaceae bacterium | reverse complement strand
CTTATGCACGATATGGTGGCCGCGAGGACGGTGGAGCAGAAACCTACCTTTCAAAAACATCTCTTCTAACGGTCATGAAGCAGGTCTTGGATTTGCATGCATCAGGCAGCGTCCAGCCAATTTCCAAATATGAACCACAGACGAGCAAAGTCACGACACCGGCCAACGTTCCAACGCTAAAAAAGATGATGGCCAAACGAACGGACTCAAGCTGCATCCACTGCCATGATGTCAAGAATTCGCGTTTGCGGTATTTGCATGAGAAAGACGAACTTAAGAAGTCCATGGTGTTTACCTATCCGACTCCGAGCCTGTTTGGATTGCATGTTGATCCCGATCAGCAAAACCGAGTCGCCCGTGTTGACCAAAAATCAGCTGCCTCGGATGCCGGAATTCAAAAAGGTGACGTGATTGAGTCTTCTGATGGTCAGCGAATTTTGACATTTGCAGACTTTTCTCGAGTGCTTGAATTCGCTCCCAATGAAGGTCAGTTGGAACTGACGTTGAATCGCAGCCAGATAACGGAAACGGTAATGATTGAGTTGCCAGCAGATTGGAAGCGTAGCAGTGACCCTTCATGGCGACCGTCGATGGGAATGATTGGGCCTGGAGGTGGATTTTGGGGGAAGCCAGCAAACGAGCAGCAACGACAAAAAATTTCCCTTGCCTCGGACGATCTTGCGATCCGAGTCACCTTCATCTGGGCAAAGCACGCCAAAGAATCTGGTGTCAAAATGAACGACGTCGTGGTTGCTTTGGAAGGTCAATCCAACAACATGAACATGCGGCAGTTTCACTCTTGGCTGCAGCTAAACCGTAGGTGGGGAGACGAAATTTCACTCACTGTTTTGCGTAACGGAAAACGCGTAGAATTGAAGATGAAACTTCCAAATCAGCCTCTTGAGTAGCAGCGGATGTCGATTTTAGGCAAAGTAAATGTAGATCGCAACGACCATCGAAACGAGAGCACCGCCCACCCAGGGAGCAGGCTTCCACGGCGTTAGGTCGACGGCGTTGACGTTGGTTTGCACGTAAGGAGTCTCCCGTTTCATGCCCATCTGCCCAAGTCCCAGCTGAAGCAATACCAAGATCACCAGCACGGCTCCCATGTAGTGATAGCCGGATCCAAAGAAGTCGATCACCCATCCGTTAACTTTCTCCACTCCACCACTGGCCTCAACCGCGCCACTGAAAAATGTTCCGATGACCATCAGCGACAAGCCAGCAGCGATCGTAATAAGAGCAGACTTTCCGTTGACGGTTTTGTTAAACATCGCCAGAAGCATGATCGCCAAGAGCGGTGTGAAGTAGACGCCGTTCAGCTTTTGGAAGAACCCGAAAACGCCATCGCGTCCGTGAAAGAAGTACGGCGCCGCAATCACAGCAAAAACCGCAACCACGAAACTGCAGACTTGCCCGACTCGAACCACGTTTCCTGTCGAGGCGTTCGGGTTCAGGTGTTTTTTGTAAACGTCCAACGAAAACAGAGTTGCGCTTGAGTTCAAAACAGAGTTGAATGTTGACAGGATTGAACCGAAAACAACCGCCGCGAAGAATCCTAGCAACCATTCGGGCAAAACTCTGCTGACGAGCGCTCCGTAGGCACGGTTATTGTCAATCGTTCCTTGGTCACCTGTCATCGCGGAAATCAATTCTGGATCCTCAGCGCCAAGCACCAGGTAGGCAGCGGTGATTCCGGGCAGGATCAAAATGATCGGGGCAAAGATTTTCAAAAATGCTGCAAGCAACACGCCCTTCTGTCCCTCCGCGAGATTTTTTGCTCCGAAGGTCCGTTGAATGATTTGCTGGTTCATGCACCAATAAGTGAAATTCAACATCAATACGCCGGTAAAAAGCGTCGGCCAGTGAGTGTCTTCTCCAGCACGTCCCATCGATTGAAACGCATCAGGATTGTGTTCCTGAATCTTTGTGAAAGCTTCCCCGAACCCGCCTTCGCCTGCAACGATCTGCAAAGAGAAAAACGTAATCATCAATCCACCGATCAGCAGCCCTGCACCATTGAACGTGTCTGAAATGGCGACTGCTTTAAGTCCTCCCCAAATCGCATAGGCTGATCCGACGATCGCGATAAAGATAATCACGGCCCAAATGGTCTGAATTTCCGTTAGCCCGAACATTTCTTCGAGCCCCAGCATGCCATTAAGTCCCGTGGCGCCCAAATATAGAACGAACGGAAGCAGAACCAACATGTACGCAACGATAAAAATCGCAGCGGTCACCGATCGCACGGAGGAATCGTAACGCTCCTCCAGGAATTGTGGAATCGTCGCAATACCGGACTTGAGGTACCGAGGCAAGAAGAACAGCGCCAGGATCACCAGTGAGATTCCAGCGACTGTCTCCCAACACATGAGCGAAAGCCCATCAGCAAACGATCCTGCATTGAGCCCGATCAACTGTTCCGTCGAGAGATTCGTCAGAAGCAGCGACCCTGCGATAAAGACTGCCGTCAGGCTACGCCCGGCAAGAAAATACCCTTCGTCGGTGTGCACATCCGTGTTGCGGGTTAGCCGCCACGTAAGAAAGGCAACCAGACCAGTGAAGAACAGGAAGAAAGTGATCGTCAGAATCATGGCAAGTCGCTATTGAGTGGTGGCCTTTAGATGAAAGCTACTAACAGAATAGCACTGCTTGGACGGAGTTGCCACGTGTTGGCCTTCAGCATCAAATTGCCAGCGACCAAACTGGCTGGCCGTGTCGCAGCAGTCACTGCTGGACGATACCCTAAAAGATGCCAAAACTACTCCAATGGTTGCACTAAGTATCTTACTTTACCGAGTCCCTCACAAAAAAAAGGCAAATCATTGCCAGCGAAACATTCATATCCGTTTCGAGGCACACGCTTGCCGGAGACATCGTGGACGTCTCACCTAGAAAATAAAGGGACCGCAATGCCGAGCTAAAACCCCAATTGCAGGACCACATTGCTCGGGTATCCCATTCCTGCGAATACAAACGTATCCAATCAAGAAAAACAGGCTCTGAATACAAATCAGGAACACGACTTATGACCGGACTAGCGTGTCGCTGGGCAGCACCAACACGAATGCCGTCGACCGCATCAAATCCAAAATCGAGTTACTTGGTTCATTGTTCCTGTCATAAATACGCGTTTGCTTTTTGCCTCGGAACATAGCGGTAGTCACTCTCCGTTGGGAATGCTGACGAGCTTCTATGCATTGGAATGAGAACTTGTTCTCAAGGCGGCCATGAAATTGATTTTTACGCTGTCAACGGGAAATGCCAATGGATTGATGAATGTTTTCAGCAAAGTTGTAACCAATCAATAGATGAAAACGCAAAACGATAGGGTTGGCCCTGTTGCGGAAATCCAATCGTTTCTTCGTTGGAACTGCAACACTTTTCTCGCGTGATTCGAAAGCAAACTCAATCCTGTGCGACATTGTTGACATATGTTTCAGCTAATGGCCGCCACCCTTGAATCTGAAACACTCAAATCCATCCTCGGGACAAAACTCCAGAATCATGATACTCCGATCACGCAACAGAAATCGAAACCGTCGCGGAGTTGAAGCAGTGGAAACTGCGCTAACACTTCCTCTCCTCGCATTCATCATGTTTGCGAGTTCGCAAATATCGCACTACGTTCACGTTAAAACTTGTCTGAAAATTGCTGGTTCCGAAGCAGCTTACGCTTGGGGCAAAGCCGGAGGGACCATGCAAGATGCTCAGCGAGTCTTCACCGAACAGTGCGACGCGCTTGGACTGAAGAATTGCCATCTGGGCATTCACGCTGACTCAGCAGACGGCTGCAACAATCCGAATGACGTCATAGGCGTCATCCCGAGAGCCGACCTTAGCTCAAATCAACTTCCTTTGCCAATTCAGATTTATCTCCCAACCAGCGACGGAAAATGGATTGAGTGCGAAGACATCTATTACCGTCGGGAGGCAAACTAAATGAACAGGTTGAAAAGTATTCACCATCAACGTGATGGCGCCAGTGCGATCCTGAACTTGTTCATGTTCGGCGTCCTGTTGGTATTCGCCTTTATGAACCTTAACCTCGCAAACATCCAACGTCACCGAGTGTCCAGTCAGGTTTCATGCGACTTCGCATCACGATTTGGAGCAGACCTTGTCGCCCGCGATACGGATTCAGAAACCGTTAACGAAATCGCCAACGAAATGGTTCGGAGCCACACGTTCCAAGGCGCGGATCATAGCGACATGGATATTGACGTTGAGATCGGTTCAGCAGTACCGAAAAATGGAAAGCTCACGTTCCAGAAAAACGTGAAGCCATTTAATGCCGTTCGCGTATCAACCAATTACAAAGTACCCCTCTTCGGCATCGGACCAGCTGTGACACTACCGATCGTCAATACATCGACTAGCGCCATCATGGAGCGTGATGTTTGTCTTGTCATTGACCGATCTGGTTCGATGAATTGGGACCTTGACAGCGCCAGCTGGATTTACGAATACTACTGGTCTGGTTTTCACTCAAAGAATTACCTCGGTCAAAGGTATCGCACAAACAGCAACGCCCGATACTGGTGGCACTATAGGCCGCACCCAACTCGTAGTCGATGGTCGTCCATGATCCCAGCGGTCTACGGACTTGCCGATGAACTTTCGAAAACAAAGCAGGAAGAGAACTTCTCGATCGTTAGCTTCTCAACCGCTGGATCAGTCAATTGGTATGACAACAACTGGGATCTTCGGGTAAAGCGATATTCCAGAAACGCTGCAGACGTCGAAGTCGACCTCACCAAAGACTACAGATGGGCAGCGCAGAAATTCGACGACATCTACGCCGACCAGAAGCTTGTTTCGGGCGGTACGGATATCTCAGCTGGAATCGACGCAGCAAAAGATCTGCTAGTCAACAAAGGTCGAAGTTTCGCATTCAAAACAATCATTGTCATGACAGACGGTCAATATAACGGAAGCCGTGCCCCATGGTTGGCGTCTGCGGAAGCCGCTGCTGAAGGAATCGAAGTCTACGCTGTTACATTTAGTCGTCATGCTGACAAAAGTGCCATGGTAAGAACAGCGGAAGAGGGCAACGGGGAACACTTCCATGCTCCGGACGGTGACTCATTGGAGGAGATCTTCCGAAAGATCGCTAACATTCCGCCTAAAGTCCGAATCGAATAACAATGCAGTTGAAAATGAAAATCAAAAAACCAGTCTACCGACGCCGACCAAACAAAACAAACTTTGACCGAACAGGTGCAACTGCTGTTGAATTCGCATTTGTGTTCCCGATCATCTTGGTTTTTTTTATCGGGATCATTGCGGTGACTCAGGCTTTTTTCATTCGAGACTTGACTCAGCTTGCCGCATATGAGTCGGCTCGAAAGGGGACGGTTCTGGATTCAACCAGTGCTGACATTCAAAGCAAAGCGCAGCAGGTCCTTGCAACCATGGGTTTGAAAAACGCTGTCGTAACAATCAAACCCTCAAACATCACCAACTCGACGAAGGATGTAGAGGTCACTGTCTCTGTTCCGATTCACGAGAATTCTTGGGTTTCTGGACCGTTTCTTCCCGCTAAGTGGACGGTTGTGCAGAGTGTAAAACTCAAGAAAACAGACGATCGTTAACGGGGACGTGGGGGAGGAGGTTACTCTTTTTGTCGCTATTTCCCGGTGTCTTCCCACCAACCGCCGCGCGGTGCATAGTCCTCTTTGAGGAACTCCGCTGCCTGTTTTTCCAGCTGCGGAGCCATGAGGTTTCGAATTCTCACTCGTTCCTGCTCGTAGGCACCGTCGGAAAAATCCGGGTTTGGAATTGGCATGCGAGCTTCAACACTTGTTAGCCACTGATCAAGCTCGGCCTTGAGTGCTGTTGCCTTTTCCGGATTTGATTCCACCACGTTCGATTCTTCACCAATGTCCGTGGCTAGGTTGTAGAGCTCGTTGCGGCCGTCTTCGTAGTAGTGAATCAGTTTCCAGTCACCTTGAGTCAAGATCGAACTCGGTTCGCCGCCTTGATTGCCATAGTGAGGATAGTGCCAGTAGAGATTGCGGTCCTCGATGGTTTTCCCTTGGAGAAGCGGCACGATGCTCACTCCGTCGGCATGTTGTTGATCACGAAGTTTCTGCCCCGTCAGCTCCAGCAGCGTCGGATAGAAATCGGCACCGGTTACTGGAGTATCGCACTTCGAACCCGCAGCGATCTTACTGGGCCACATGATGTAGTACGGTTCGCGAACTCCACCTTCCCATTGGCGTCCTTTACCACCACGGTACGGAAGATTGGAAGTAGCTTTGCCGTCGCCTGCCGAAACGCCGCCATTGTCGGAAGTGAAAACAATGATTGTGTTCTCGGACAGCCCAAGTTCATCAAGTTTCGCCATCACGATTCCAACCGAATCGTCCATGGACTCAACCATTCCGGCGTAAACTGGATGGTCTTGAACTTGTCGAACCGGCGTTGTGCGATCAATGAAAAAACGGCTATCCGGCTCGTCGCCGGCAGCAATCGCTTTGTCGCGATACTTTTTCCAGAGCTTCTTAGTCGTTTGGAGTGGAC
>CAYGUE010000086.1:0-28873 GCA_964352885.1 uncultured Pirellulaceae bacterium | reverse complement strand
TCTATTCGCCGGAAGTGATGATCTGTTTCTTCGGCTTCAATGAGTCTTTTGCGGGTGCTGAAGCAGAGGATCTGGCTGCTTTTCGATCCAACTACGAAAAATATCTCGCCAGCATCAGTAAGAAAATCACCGACGCGGGCGGCAAACAACCGACATTCGCACTCGTTTCGCCAATCGCTTTCGAATCAACCGCAAACCAGTTTCAACCCAACGGCGAAACCGAAAACGCAAACCTTGCTGCATACACGAATGTCATTCGCGAACTGGCGGCCGAACGCAAGCTACCGTTTGTCGATCTGTTCACGCCGACAAAAAAACTCTTCGCCGCAGAAACGAGAGCACAATTTACGATCAACGGCTGTCACTTGAACGAAGCGGGCGACAAAGTTGTGGCAAACATTTTGGATGCTGGTTTGTTCGGTGATCCCGTCACAGCGGAAGCTGATCTGTTTGAGAAAGTTCGCTCCGTCGTCAACGACAAAGCGTGGCTACATCTTCAAGACTATCGAATGCTCAATGGTTGGTACGTTTACGGCGGGCGACGAACTTGGGACACGGAAACGTTCCCGGGCGAGTTTATCAAAATACGTTCGATGGTTTCGATTCGCGACCAGTACATCAACGATCTGGTTTTGGGTAAGCCAGTTCCGTCCGAGCCAGACGATTCAAAATCAGGCGACAACTTTGTTCCCGAAACCATGTTCGGATCACGTGACGATGACTTCCGCGAATTCCGCGAACCGAAAACGCTCAAGTATCCGACGCCCCAAGAATCGATCGCACAGATGAATGTCCCTGATGGCTTTGAAGTCGAAGTGTTTGCGTCCGAGGCAGACTTTCCCGAGCTTGCCAATCCAACTCAGATCGCATTTGACAACAAAGGGCGGCTGTGGGTTTCGTGCATGATCAACTATCCGCAATGGCTACCTAATTCCAGCCGACCAAGCGATCGCCTGTTGATCTTGGAAGACACCGATGGCGATGGCAAGGCAGACACGTGCACTACTTTCTATGACAAGTTAATTTGCCCAACAGGTTTTGAGTTCCACAAGGATGGCGTGCTGGTCGTCGACGAACCACGCATTCTGTTTCTGCAGGACACCGACGGCGACGACAAAGCAGACAAAGTAACTCACTTGCTTGACGGAATCGGTACCAGTGACACGCACCACGCGATGGGAGCTTGGGAATGGTCGCCTGGCGGACGACTTCACATGCTCGAAGGCATCGCGATGACAACCACCATAGAAACTCCCTGGGGACCGAAACGGCATCTTGGTGCCTCCGGATGCTATTTTTGGGATCTGGATTCAATGGATATCGGATACTTCAAGGTTCCTGGCACCTACAATCCCTGGTGTCTGGTTTTTGACAAAGATGGACATGGCGTTGTTGGCGATGGAACCAACTCCAACCAGTACTGGACCAGCCCGCTGTCTGGTGGTCAGCCGAAAACGCGATCGGGAATGGATCCGATTTTCAACAACGAAGGCATGCGGCCTTCCTGCGGCAATGAGTTCCTTGAAACGCGGCAGTTTCCCGAAGAATACCACAACCAGCTGATCTATTCCTGCGTGATCAATATGCACGGCTTCCCGGCGTTTGACGTCGTCGACAGCGACGAAAACGTCACGGGACTGACTGGAAAACGCGTCGCAGATTTGATCTCGTCGACAGACATGTTCTTCCGACCGGTCGATCCAAAGATTGGTCCCGATGGAGCACTCTGGTTTGGCGACTGGTGCAATGCTTTGATTGGGCACATGCAGTATTCACAGCGTGACCCAAACCGCGACCATGAACATGGTCGGATCTATCGACTGGTTCACAAGAAGACTCCGTTGCTCGAACCGGTAACTCAATACGGAAAATCGAACGAAGAGCTTTTACAACAGCTGATTGCCTTCGAACCGAGGACTCGATATCGCGCTCGTCGCGAATTGGTTGGCCGCGATCGCGATCAAGTGTTGACCGCAGTCAAACAATGGGTGAGCTCAAACGACGATGCGGAAGTATGGTTGGAAGGGCTTTGGGTTCAGGAAAATCTACACGGCGTTGAAAATTCTTTGGTCGAAAAAATTATGGCTAAAGGAGATTTCAAACAACGTTCCGCCGCGATACATGTTGTTGGTAACGAGATAAAATACATTTCGAATCCGCAAGGATTGCTCAGCAAGGGCATCGCCGACACCAACGGTCGCGTGCGGCTTGAATCGATTCGCGCGGCGAGCCTGAGTCCAACGGTTGAGAATGCTAAAATCGCTTTGGCTGCGATTGCGGCGAAGTCAGACAAGTGGATCGATTACACGATGGAGCATGCGATTCGTTCGTTCGAACCTGTGCTGCTTACGGACGAGGGATCAGCCATGGTGGATGGGCTACCTGAAGACATTCGCGATCACATTCAGGTGACGCAAATGGCCCAAGGTCCCGGAGCTCAGGTTTTTAAGTCAATGAAAGTGTTGGCTAACGTTGACGCCAAACAGGAAGACCTTGATCAGGCGCTTTTGCAAGTCGTGGCGGCTCAAAAGGGTAACCGGAAAAACGGAAGCGCCGTTTACAAACGGGTCTGTGCCAACTGTCACAAAAACGGTGACCTCGGCATCAAGTTCGGCCCGGATCTGACCGGCTTGGGCGATCGCATGAACAAGGATCACATCATTCGTAACATTCTCTGGCCTAACGAAGAAATCTCCAAAGGCTACGAAACGATTATGGTCGCCGATTTAGACGGCGTCGTGACAAACGGATTCGTGCTGGAAGAAACGGATGAAAAAGTTGTACTGGGAATCGCGGACGGAAAGAAGAAAGAGATCCTCAAGGACGAGATCGAAGAACGCAAAGATATGAAGGCCAGTAGTATGCCCGAGGGTTTGACTGAAACGATTTCACCGGGTGAGTTCGTGGACTTGTTGGCTTTCCTGATGGGCGATTGGGTCGCGACGAATCCAAATTTGGACTACAAGCTGCAAAGCAACAATGGACAAACGGAAGTTTCTCGCCAGACACACATTCGCATTCCAGAAAACTTTCCTGTACAACACAACGTCGAAGCCGAACATTTGCTCAGCCACGAAGGTGTTCGGCGTTCGAATTTCGCATTCCATTCACCCAACGATATGGAAACGCTATCGCCGGAGGTTGTGATTCGTTTCAACGATCCAACGATTGTTCGGACGGTGAAAATCGTTAATCGCAACGACGCCGAGTTTCATGACCGAGCCGCGGGATTAACGTTCTGGGTCAGCGCCGATGGCAAACAATGGAAAGAAGTTTGGACCGCTCGTAATGCCTATCCTGACTGGCAGTTTGAAATGGAGCATGAGGAGCCAATCAAGTACGCCAAATTCAGCTTGAAAAGTGCGGGGATTTTGCACTTGCACAAAGTGTTCTTCTACGGCGAAGTGGTGAAGTAGTCCTGTCGTAGTGATCTCTCTCTGAGCTCCCAGCCGTCGCATTCCGCGTTCGCGGAATCAGCTACTGGTGAACACGTAAAAAAACCACGGATTCACATGGATGAACACAGATGAAAATCCGTGTGTATTCGTGTTGATCCGTGGTTTAAATCACGTTGGGTTCAGTCTTTCAGCATAGCGACAATTCATCTACGAAGAACGCAAATCGCTCAGTCAATCTGTCGAACAGTTCGGTATGACTTCCGTCGTCATGGACAATGATCTCAATTTCATCCGGGACGGGTTGATTGATATCAAAACCACAGACTTTATCTTCCAGCACATAAAACGTGACCCCAAGTCTCCTATAGATCACAATGACTTTAAACTCCCTATCAACCATCATCATTACCATACGAGCGTGACAAGGTCGCTTGTCAAAAATTACCGGCCCAAGTTCTCGTGTAGCGTGCTCGGAAATGTTTCGTAGCTTTTCAACGAATTGGTTTCTACGAAATGCCAAGGCTTCATGCGGCGCCAATTCGTAAAAATCGCCTTCTTCGCTGCATCGTCGATATGAAGTCGAACGTTTTTCGACCAATTGCAAATTTGCAAACCGGTCAGGTTGACCAGGACCTCGGACTCTGAGGATGAAACAGCCTTTTGTTTATCTGTGCGTCGGTAGCCAAAACACTACGCAAGCACTTTGAACTGGCAGGCGATCTTTACGACCTCACCAGTCCGTGAGAACAACAATTGGCTGGTTGCTTGGTCGAGTGAAGTTCCGTCAAAGGAAACTATCTTGCCGTTTGAAAACGCCACCTGAATCAGATCACTGTCGCCCAACTGATAAACAATCGGCACCTGGAACATCGTGAAGCCAAAACCCTTTGCGGGGATCGATACCGATTTGAATTCACCAGCAACATCGCAGTACGTGAACTCGCAGGATGAGTCAATCAATTCATCTCGATCAAACAGATCGAGCCGGAAACACAAAGTCGAATCCTTGATTTGAACTCCGACTTCGGTGAATCGAGAGAGGATGTCTTCTTTTACTTGGCCCGTCATGCCAGGTTGCTTGACGCCTGCGTTCTCTGGAGTGTGCGAATAAGGATCTGTTGGGAAAGCGCCGTACTCGGACGGCCGCTTTTCGGCACCGATTCCGTGGCGAATCGCCTGGAAATGCTCGCCCAGTGACGCAACAACTTCTGGTGGGCTTCCGCTCTCAATCGCCCAGAAGAAGTTCTCCGTCACAGCGAGGGCCAATTTTGAAACCATGTGCCAGTAGATCGAACCAAGGCCCTCATAGCCAAAGAACGTTCCGGATCGGCCCGTGAATTGGCGATGTGCGAAAACATTGTCGAAGACGGAAACCAGCTGTTCACATTCGGCCTCAACGAACGCCGAATAGTCGGTGTTCAAATTGCCGAGCGCATTTCGCAAGTCAGATGAGTTTCTGAAGTCACCACGAAAGTGAACGACGCCGTTGATATCGCGTTTGACAATTTGCTCATTGCCATCAGCCAGCAACTTCTGCATCAGTTGGCTTGATTCAACCGACTTTGTTCCAATGCAGTTTTTGTCGAGGAAACGAGCGAGTTGGCGATCAGGATAGAGCAAGTAGCTGTCCTGATTTTCCCGATATAGAGCACTATTTCGTAATGATTCGAGCAAGCTGACGACTTCGGTTGGTTCAAGCAGCTGGGCACTTAACGCTGCAACTTGACCTTCTGCCATTTCGTAAAGATATTCGACTTCCACGCCACGATCGTTCCAATCCAGCAGGTTGTACGCATGATAGAGTCCATCTTGGCGACGGTTGCTGCGAACAGTTGCTTCGATGTGCTTTCGAGCTGTTTCAAACAGCGAGACAATGTCTGCTTTCGAAATCGGTGTTTTCGCGCCGCTGAAACCTGACCCATAAAGGCCGCTTCGGAAATCACTTCCGGCAGTTGAAAGTGCCGTGACAACTTCTTCGCGACGTTTGGCATCGTAAGGTTTGTTCAGATCGCCTTCATAATTCGCCAATACCGCACGAATGTTCACAAGGAACGATGCGACTTCTTCTGAAAGTTCAAACGAATCGGATTCTGAACTTTCGACCCAGTCCTTGAGGAACATGAACCAGCGATGCAAGTAACAGGTCGTCACAACCGACAGACCGTTACCCACAAGTGCATTATTTGCGTCGTTCCATTCGGGTCGCTGCGTGTTGAGCCAGATACCGCCATCGGGAACAAAGTTCGAAAGTTTCGCCAGCGACAACGTCAGCAGTTTCTCGACCAGCGTGACTCGATGGATCTGTTCGTTCTGATCGTGCAACAGTTTTCCATCGGCGCCAGTTTGTTCAACGCGGGCTTCGATCTTTTTGGCTTCTTCGTGATCGTAAACAATCGTGTCGCGAGGATTCTTTCGAATCTCGCTGATACTCTTGATACAATACGGAACGTTCGCATGCGTGAACAGTGTCGCATTAAGAAGCTGGTCGATCTCCTGCGGCTGGAAACGGCGATTCCATTCCAGCAACTTCAACAGGTAGATGATCTGGTGATCGCCCCAGTAGCCAATGTTTGTCCAAGGATCATCAGGATCGGCTTCTTCCCATTCGAATCCGTCCTTCGTCAATCGATAGGCGTTGTAGCCATCAGCCGTTGTCGCGTTCACAAAGCGGCAGATCATCGCCGTTGTAAAACGTGGGAACGAGAGGCTGAGCGCTTCCCAGTTTTGGAAAATGTCGCGCCAGTTACCTTGGTAGTTCAGGTTCGAGTTGCCGTCCTCGGAACGAAGATCGATTGAGAAACGATTCCAAGGTCGCGTCGGGTCGCCATGTCGACGGCTAAACGCAAGCGGAAGGTACTCCATGCCCAACCGCATCAAATGGGAATCTACTTCGTCGGAGGTTTCCTCTGCGATTCGTCCGCGAAGCTCCTCGGAGTGCAAGGTATCCGGAAGCTCGTCCAGAAAACTACGATGCTTGTCAGCGACTTGTTGGTTGAAATTTGCGACGTGTTTGCGAAAGTCAGCCGCCGGCACATCGTAGTTAGCAAGCGGCAAACCACCACGCATCACGTTGAAGACGGTGTTCGAAAGATGCCGATTGCAACGACGGCGATTGGCACTGAGCTGAATACCGTCGGAAGAACCCACGATGCGTAGAAAGTCCAGTTGGTTCGCGGAAATATCGTTTTCGATTGCATTTTCGATTTCGGATGCAGATGACTTTTGAATCCAGTCATCCAATGCAACGATCGCAGAGTGATCCTGAGCAAGCTCGGCTACGACATGCCAGTCGTGTGAACCATCAGGCTCAAGTACGAAGGATTGTTGTGTCAGATAAGCACCGGCTTTGCCGCGAACATCAATTTCGGTGGTAGCATTTACGCCTTCACGAAACGCCACCAGCTGCTCGGACGAGATCAGCGTCGCGTCCGAGGCGAGGCCGACTTGCCAAACGGTAGTCGCTTTCAATCCTTCGCTCGGTTCTGCGCGGTCCGATGGAATCGAACTGAGATAGTAGATCCCCAGATTCGACGAACTGACCAGTTCATTCTTCTTGTACGCGTTCGCGAGGTTGCTGTATCGCATCAGGAATTCGCTTTCGGCACCAAACGGCACAACGTTTTGAATTCCGTCAAGCAACGTGAACGAAACGGCTTCTGTTCCGACATTTTCGATATGACAGCTACGTACAAAGCCGAACTTCTCACTGAACGTCCAGCGATACCGAAACAGCAAACCAAGCGTCTTGTTGATCTCTTCAAAGACCAGTTTGTTGCCCAGTGGCGTTTTGTAGAGGTTGCGTTGAATGTCAAAATCGCGATTTGGATCCACCGAGTACGGTTGCCAAATGGATGTGCTTCCGTCGCTACCCGTGATTCGCACCAGCGTCAGCGAACCGCTCAGCGCTCTGGCCGCAGAAATCTGATCGTCCGCTGCGTATGGAAACAGCGCCATGTCAGGATTCTGGCGACCAGCGGTGAGCGATCCATTGCTGGAAACGAACATCCAGTGATCGCTGGCACCGACGAGCGACATAAAGAAGTCCGCCATCAAGTGGGTGTTAGCGATTTGAAAATACTCTTCGCCATCGAGGCGTACGTACTCTCCGGTCACGTTTGTTTGATCTGCCGTCATGCTTGTCATCGTTCTAGTTCGTTCCGAGTTATCGTTGTTAGGTTTGGGCAAAATCATGATCCCAGCTTTCCTCTTCGCGCTTCCAATTCAGCCCGAATCGATTTGGCTTTGTCTTCGGTGATCTCGTAGGTCGACATGATTACCATCGCAATCAATGAAGTTACAATCGGAATCACGACATCGAAGATGCGAAGGGAGAACAGCGTCGCTGCTGACTGCACGACTGGCTCTGTCGCTCCCGGAGCAGGCGTCAGAAAGCCAGACCAAACCAACAGGTAACCTGTAAGCAAACCAGCCAAGGCCAATCCGACCTTAACCATCCACCAGTAAATCGCAGCAAAAACTCCTTCGCGGCGTTGATGCGATTCCAGCTCGTCGTAGTCACAGACGTCAGAGATCATGGATCCCATCAGTGTGAATAACGAACCGGTACCGAACGCCACAAACGGGCAGGACAGCAACAACAGGGACGGGTAGTCCGGGTTATATCCGATCCACTTCAACGCATAGCCGATGATCGACAATGTGATGGTGATCATGAAGGTCTTCTTTTTGCCCAGCTTTCCCGAAATGACCGCTGTCAGTGGAATCACAAGCATCGTGCAGATCGCGACTAACGAACCCCACTGACCATTAAGCCCACCGGCCAGACCATCTGGATTTTCCTGACCTCCGAATACGTAGAAAATCATGATGTAAAGCGAAAACGAAATCCCCAACTGGAACCCATTGAAGACCAGGAAGGTCGCAGCACAAAGTTTGACGAACGGCTTGCACTTCAGAGAAGATGCCAGATTCTTGAAGAAATCCGTGAAGTTACCTATCAGGCCCGCAGCCCCAGCCTTTGTTTCGACAGGCTTCAACTCCGCCATTCGTTCGCGGCAAAAGATCGCTGGAACCATTCCCAACACCATGATCGCAATACCGAACCACATTCCGAGTTGACTGGCGCCTTCGACTTTGTTTTCGTACCGCGACATGAAGTACCAGATCCATGGCGCTCCCAGCCAGGCAAGCTGACCGGCCGCATTGGCGAATGCGTGCAAACGAGTCCGTTCGTGGTAGTCCGGCGTCATCTCGTAGCCAAAAGCGACAAACGGCGTCGCGTACATCGTATAAGTCAGGAAGAAGAAAACGAGAGCAAACAAGAACGCCCAGAAATAATACGTCTGTCGCGATTGATCGAAGTCCGGTACTTCGTCGCCATCTGCATCCAGCTGTTCGGTAATCGGAGCGATGCTTCCGAGCGTGATCATCGTCTGCTCAAGAGCATCAGAGAGCGAATCGACCGGACCGGTCGCATTGTTCGTGTCCGCACCGCCATTAACGACTGGATCGTTCACATTGTTCGGATCCGACCCCGCTCTCAACTCCAATCGGTCGGCAACGCCATCGCGGTCGGCATCCCGTTCATAGTTAATCGGCCATCCCGTGGGCACTTGCCACATCGCTGCGAAGACCAAACCAGAGATCAAAGCACCGATCAGAATGTAGGGACGGCGGCGTCCCCATCGTGAACGAGTGTTATCAGAGATGTATCCCATCAGCGGATCGGATACCGCGTCGAAGATCCTTGGGATGAATCCGATGATGCCAACAAGGATCGGAGAAAGCCCCAAACCCAGATTCAGAACAATCATCATCGCTGGTAAAGCAGCCGCCTGAAGATTGTTGACCAGCATGCCTATCGCATAGGCGGCTTTCTGCTGGAACGGAATACGATCTTCCGGAGCCGTCGAATTCGGTGACTCGTTTGTGCCACTCGTTGACGCACCGGTTTGATATGGATTTTCTTCGCTCATCGACAACTGCCTTGTAATAGCGACACCGCTCCTCGAAGCCGTCGAACGGTATCTCTAATGGTGGTGGTAGGACTGCATTACGATCGTTTCTGAAACCGGTTTCTGCAAGAGAATTTACATGCCGAACATCCATTTAGGGGGCAAATTGTGGAATTCTGGTTTTGGAGAGACAGACGAGGCGGTTTGGATAAGACTCAATAAATAGTGCCCATCACAATCCCCTGATTCAAACAACATGCCCGAAGGACACACCGTTCACCGCATCGCTCGCGACCACACCCAAACGTTTGCCAGACAAAAGATGATTGTCGCATCTCCGCAGGGTCGTTTCGAGTGCCAAGCCAAAAAACTTTCGGGGCGTCATCTGATTGCGGCAGAAGCATTTGGAAAGCACTTGATCTACTTATGGGGCACCAGTACGCGGGAACCGACCGAAGAAGCCAAGCCAGCCTCGATCATGCATGTGCACCTTGGACTTTACGGAAAGTTCCGCTTTCACAAGAACCCGCCGCCCGAACCGCGGGGAGCTGTCCGCGTTCGCATGATCGGTTACGAAAGAGCTTTCGATCTCAATGGGCCAAATACCTGCGAGTTGCTCTCGAAGGATGACTTTGAAAAACTGAAAAATCGGATTGGTGCTGATCCGCTCCGTAGCGATGCCGATCCAGAGCTTGCTTGGCTAAAAATCACGAAGTCTCGTAAGACGATTGGTGGCTTGTTGTTGGATCAATCCATTATCGCTGGCATTGGGAACATCTATCGTGCGGAGATTCTGTTTCTGTTGGGTATTCATCCCGAAATCAAAGGCAATGAACTATCTCGTGAAACGTTCGACACCATTTGGACGCTAACGGTGAAACTGCTAGAGATCGGACTAAAGTACAACAAGATCATTACGGTCCAACGCGAAGACGTTGACAAACCGCTCAGTCGTCTTGGTCGCGGTGAGCGCTTATTGGTCTACAAGAAAACACGTTGCACGCGATGTGGGAATCGGATTCGTCAGTGGGAAGTGGCTGCAAGGAAGATGTATGCTTGTGAGAAGTGTCAACGGTAACGCGGTTGTGGCTACCAGCCGCAATCATTTGCATCCACATCGTTCAGCTAGAATCGATCGAAGTACAACTTCATTTCGTTGAACCCGATCGCAAACAACTGTGGCCGGAAGCCACTAAGCCATGTCTAACCAAACTACTCACAATTCGCTCTATCGATGCGGCTGTCCGGTTTGGAACTGCGACGCTTGGAAAGGATCCCTGTACGCCGCATCGGCACCCAAAGATCGCTGGCTGAAATCGTACACGAGCGTTTTCGGTGCGGTCGAAGGCAACAGCACGTTCTACGGCATTCCTGAGCCGAGCACGTTTCGTCGTTGGGCTGATCAAGCTGTCGATGGATTCAAGTTTGCTTTGAAGTTCCCGCGAGTCATTTCACATGAGAAGGAGTTGCTTCATGCCGAAACAGAAACGAAGCTGTTTTTAGATGGTCTTGAGATTCTGGCTGACGCCGATCGCCTAGGTACTAGCTTTCTGCAACTTGGTCCGCGCTTTACCGGGAAACAGCTTGGTCCCCTGCAGCGTTATCTTGAGCAACTACCGGCAAAGTATCCTTTGGCAGTCGAAGTCAGACATCCCGCATGGTTTGAATCGCCTTTCGAGAACGAACTGAATCAACTGCTGGAACATTTGGGAATCGATCGAGTCATTTTCGATTCGAGACCGCTCTACTCTGCGCCGCCAACCGACGAAGCCGAAATCAAATCACAGGGTCGCAAACCGCGTTCTCCGATCCGTGATTTCGTAACGGGTTCCCGTCCAATGCTGCGACTGGTCGGAAGAAACAACGTTGCGCTAGTCGATCCTTGGATTGACGAGTGGATTCCCAAGGTCGCGACTTGGATCCGGGACGGCTTGGAGCCTTACGTTTTCTCGCACACGCCAGACGATGCGTTCGCACCTCTCCTGGCGATGCGTTTTCACAACGCGTTGGCGAAATCGATTCAGGAACTGAAACCAATTGATTCCTGGCCGCATTCGGTTGAGATTCAGCAACAACTTTTCTGACTCACAGGTTTGACTGTCCCTGACGAACCCGTGCACTGCGAGCATGACCTACGAGAGCCGAAACCTCAACCTCGTCAGAACAGACAGAACAATCATCCCGCTAAATCTCCGAAAAACAGGGCGCCTATTGAGCGATCCCCAACACGGTGGACCAAAAATGCTACCTTTGAGCTGACCCTGCTGCCACGGATTGATAGCAGATTTTTCATAGGGACGGACCAGCCGTGTCCGACATCCCGCGAAGATAAAAGTACGAAACGAGTTTGTGCTTTAAGGAGATCCGTTGATGGCAAAGTATTACATCCAATCAAAAAATGTTTCATTCGTTGTCTGTGCGAATGACGCAGAGGGCGCTGCTCTCTGGGCGATGCATCGTGTGATTGACGAAAAGATCTGTGACTTTGAAGAGCAGCGGTTGCTCGACATGTGGTTCGAAGAAGAAGACGTCGACGAGGATCCAATCGACGATGTACCTCAGGCCGTTCCCTACGAAGCGA
Source organism: uncultured Pirellulaceae bacterium (assembly GCA_964352885.1). Lineage (GTDB taxonomy): Bacteria > Planctomycetota > Planctomycetia > Pirellulales > Pirellulaceae > Mariniblastus. The sequence goes on along the minus strand of CAYGUE010000086.1, from coordinate 16,979 downwards.
TGCTGGATGGGCTTGCCGAATTCGATGAAACGATCAGCATCAGCGAACGTGGCATTGGCCATGACGAAGCCGGGCTGCTTGATACCGAAGAGATATTTCGTCAGTGGCGTCAACTGATGAAAGCTGTCGATCGCTTGTTCGACCAAATGGGATAAGATGCAACGTGGCACGGTGGTCTCGACCGTAGCAAACAGATCCACGAACTATACAAACGGTGAAGCCCACCGTTCCACATCTTATGTCTACTCCGCACGGCCCTTGGACCATCAAAAGCACCGAGCAGATCTACTCTGATCCGTTCGTACAACTTTCTCTTGATCAAGTCATCCGGCCCGATGGCAACGATGGCCAACACGTGGTCGTGCATATCAAGCCGGGCGTTTGCGTCATCGCCATTGATGCTGATCGCAACGTCCATCTGACGAAAGAGTTTCACTACGCTGTGGCTTGCGACTCAATCGAATGCGTCAGCGGTGGAGTTGAACCGGGTGAAGACGCTGATCTGACTGCCCAACGCGAGTTACAAGAAGAACTTGGTCTGGAAGCTGACTCTTGGAAATTCCTAACGACCGTCGATCCTTTCACCACGATCATGACTTCGCCAACGCGACTCTATCTGGCAACCGAGCTCTCGGAAGTCGACACCAACCCTGAGGGCACCGAACAAATCGAGCACGTTGTCTTGCCACTGGCTGATGCGGCCAAGATGGTTTCGGCTGGTGAGATCACTCACGCTCCGAGCTGCGTTGCGATTCTGCTGGCCGAGCAGTTGCTCTAAGGCCTCCCTCTATCTCGTCGGAATTCTTCCGCGCCCTCGCGTTCCGCATAATCCAACCAGATTGCTTTTTGACGCGCTCGATCTTCAAACGAATATCGGTGGTTGATGACTACGGCGCATCCAAGTGTCGATAAAACTGGAGTACATGCGTCCTTAACTTTGGTGTCAGTTTTGAATCTCAACCGCAGAAATCGTTTATGGAATAGCGCGTTCACTAACTATTGCGCTTTGGAACCGCGAAATCTGCTGGCACAAATTATCGTAACAACCGGACTCGACAATCCGGTCCTTGAACCAGATGGAGAAATTGGCCTTCGAGAAGCGATCATCGCCGCCAATACGGATCAGCCTTACCTCGATGCTCCAGCGGGAAACGGTATCGACCGAATCGTCTTTGACCCCAGCCTCGAAAATGAAAGGATCTCACTGATTCGTGGGGAAGTCGCTATCGAGTCCGGTTTGACAATCGAAGGATCGGTCAAAATTGACGCTGCTCGACGAGGACGGCATTTTCGAATCAATACGTTGCAGAACGTCAATCTGAATTTCCTTGAACTTGTTAACGGGAAAGAGGATGTCGGCGGTTCACTATACATCGAAAATAGCATTGTAAAACTCAATGCGTCCTCGTTGTACAACAACGAATCGTCTGCTGGACCTGGCGGAGCAATCTATCTGAACGGCGGTCGACTCGTCGTATCATCTTCAAACATTGGCGACAACGAAGCAATCTCTTCTGACGATGGGTCGGCGGTCGGCAACGGTGGAGCGATTCAACTTGTATCCGGTTCCGTGCTGGTGAACGATTCCGTTTTCGGAAACAACGAAGCGGAGAACAACGGCGGTGCCATCAATGCGGCAAACGGATTCGTCCTGGTGAACAATTCGATTTTTGATGGAACCAGTACATCAGCTCGCGTTGGGGGTGCCATTTCGCTCAACCGCACCGCTGAAGCAAGGATCACGAATTCTGAATTCAGGGACACGACTGTATCTCACGTCGGAGGAGCGATCGCCAACCTCGGCGGCAAGGTGGCGATTACCAATTCTGATTTCTCTGAAAACGTTGCTCGACCAATCAACGAACCGAACCTTCGCACAAAGGGAGGGGCGGTCTATTCGACGGGTGAACTTGTTCTTGGAGCTGAGATTTATATCAACGGAAGCCTTCCAGACTCCGCGCCCAATCGCTTTCACGGCAACCAGGCACATTTTGGCGGAGCGATCTTTCAAAGCAACTCGATGTTATTCGCCAGCAAAGAGTCAACGTTCTCCGACAACAAGGCTGTTGTCGGAGGAGCCATTCGTCTATTTGAAACCAACGCCCACATTGCTGATGCGAAGTTCACGGCAAACATCGCTGTCGAAGCTGGGGGCGCAATTCATGTGTTGGCTTCTGATGTGCAGATCATGAATCCAAAGTTTGCCAAAAATGACGCTGGCAGGTTGCCGCGTTTTGAGAGAGCTGCAAACGCGGTTGGTGGTGCGATCGCGGCTGAAGATTCCTCCCTTGTGTTCCATGCAGAGACGTACGATACCTACTTCGATGCCAATATTGCCTCTGGGACGGGCGGCGCGATCTTTCTGAAGGACAGCGACCTTGGCGTGTCTGCGAGCCTTGGGGTGCAACTTCGTTTCAACAACAACGAAATCAATCGACTTTCACTCACCGGCATGCCTACCGTAGAACCACGCGGGGGCGCGATCGATGCCATCGGTTCGCAACTTTTGCTTGACCGAAGCTTATTTACGGCGAATCAGACGAACCAGTCTGACTCATCAGTCGATCGCGGCGGAGCCATAGCATTGAATCAATCGAATGCTCAGATTCGCGACAGTTTTTTCGCCACGAATTCGGCGAACTTTGGCGGCGCAATTTCCGTTGCCAATGAAAGTCATCTGCGAACAAAATCTGCGACCTTCCGTGGCAATGTCGCCGATCACAATGGTGGAGCAATTGTAATCGACACCGCAAGTTCAGCAGACCTGATTCGTTCAAGCTTCGGAGGCGAGCGCGAGTCCGGAAGTGACTCCACGGCAAACCGGGTCGGTGGAAGTGGCGGAGCCGTCGCCAATCACGGAAAGCTCTTTGTCAATTCATCGCTGTTCACTTTCAACGAGGCCAAAGGTAATCGTCAGCAAAATGAGCCAAAGGGTGTTGGTGGAGCCATCTTCAACGCAGGCGAATTCAAGGTTACGGGCACAAGTTTCAGCGAAAATCTTGCCGGCGACGGTGGTGCCATCTTCTCGCTCGGATCGATGACTGCATCAAATTCCATATTCCGCTCGAATCGAAGTCTCATGCTCAATTCGGATCGTTCGTTGCTGGAAGGCGGTGCCGTTTACAGCGAAGGAAATACGAAGCTCCATAACGTCGTTTTCGTCGCCAATCAATCTGAATCTGGTGGTGCGCTCGCAATCTCCGGCGGAGAATTACGTGCTCACAACGTCACCTTTGGTGGCGAAAATGAAGCCGATGCGAACGTTGCTCGAACGAGAGAAGGCCAAAGTAATTCGGGTTCTGGGGGCGCCGTTTGGATCACCGGTGACGCAAGAGCTATTTTCGGACGCGGAACGTTCGAAGGTAATATTGCTCGCCAACAAGGCGGAGCCATTGCAATCGATGGTGCTGCCGGACGGGCAAGTGCTTTACTATTCAACAGCTCGATCCTTTCGAACAATATGGCTGGTCCAGTTCCTGATTCCAGCGAATCTTTGACCTTCCGTGGCGGCGCTGTCTTCGTTGCCGATGGGCGGTTGGATATTCGGAACTCAGCGATAGAAAACAACAAAGCGGCAATGAGCGGTGGCGCGATCTACCTAGGTGATCATGCGGATGCTGTGGTAAGGTCGACTGAGATCAAAGCGAATTCTGCCGAGGCTATTGGTGGAGGGATTCTCAATAGCGGTGAGTTCCTGATTGTCGATTCGCTTGTGTCCGGAAACACGGCGCGTGAATTTGGTAACATTGCCGATATCGCGCCATCCGTTTCCCGGCTCGTTAGAACGGAAGTCGTTGACGCCGCATAAGTCACCGAAGATTTATCAAAGGAAATGTACCGTACCCGATGACTTTGTTAACATGTGGCCTTTCTCCAACCCGTATTCGGTGACCCATGTATGCCAGCTGCCTGTGGGCAATCGTTGCTGTCGTTTCTCTGTCCAGTAACGCTCATTGTCAAGATTGGCCTCAGTGGCGCGGTATCGAGCGTGATGGAATCATCGCGAAACCGATCACTCCCTCAAAAGATGGCCCAAAGCTCAACTGGACGGTTGAGATTGCTGGCGGCTACTCGGGGCCGACCGTTGAAGAAGGCAAAGTCTACGTCATGGACCGCGTTGCCGAACCCAACCAAATCGAACGAGTGCACTGTTTCGATCAGGCGACGGGAGAGAATATTTGGACGCATACTTATGACGCCGTCTACCAAGGAATCGGCTATCCAGCAGGACCACGGGCTTCCGTCTCAATCGAAGACGGCAAGGCTTATTCGATCGGTTCGATGGGACACGCTTTCTGCTTGGATGCCACCAACGGAAAAGTGATCTGGCAGGTCGATTTCAACGAGCAATACGGTATCGTCGCAAACAAGCGGATGCCGATCTGGGGCATCTCAGGGAGTCCTTTGATCGTCGGAACTAACGTTGTGTTTCACGTCGGCGGAAGCGAAGGCGCCTGCATTGTCGCTATCGATCGCGAATCCGGAAAGGAAACGTGGCGCGCACTCGAAGACCGGGCTCAATATTCGGCACCAGTTCTGATGGAATACAACATGATGAGGTCCATCGTTTGTTGGACGGGCGATTCCGTTGCCGCACTGGACCCTGAAACGGGCGACGTTCGTTGGAGATTCGTATTCAAGCCTCGCAACATGCCGATTGGCGTCGCGACACCGCTGATCAAGGACGGTCACATCTTTGTGACTTCTTTCTATGACGGATCGCTGATGTTGAAAGTCAACGACGACGGGAAAAGCGTCGCCGAAGTATGGGCGGCCGTCGGCCCCAACGAGAAAGTAACCAAATCGCTTCAGTCGATCATCAGCACACCGATTTGGTTGGACGATCACATCTACGGCGTCGACAGCTATGGTCAACTGCGATGCCTTGAAGCCAAAACCGGAGAGCGAGTCTGGGAAAATCTCGAGGCCGTGCCAAAAGCACGCTGGAGCACGATTCACTTTGTCAGAAACGGCTCAAGCGGCGATACGATCTGGATGTTTAACGAACGCGGCGAAATCATCTTGGGTAAACTGACGCCGGTAAGATTCGAAGAAATTTCCCGACACAAAATCATCGAACCAACGCGTGGACAGTTACGCCAGCGCGGAGGCGTCTGCTGGTCCCACCCCGCGTTCGCAGACCAGAGCATCATCGTGCGAAACGACAAAGAAATGAAAAGCTGGACGTTGGGCAAGAACTAGAAACCGCGGATTTACAATTTCGAAATCCGTGTTCATCTGTGACTATCCGTAGTTCAAATTCACAAACTACTTCGCAGAAACATCCGTCGACTTCACCCACTTAAGCACCTTCAACGCATTCAAGTCGCGAATGAAAATGCGATCCTTCGTTACCGCCAGATGAGCCCAACTGTCGTCTGCGACTTTGCGAGAATCGATAACTTCGAACTTCTCCGGATTCGCTTTAAACAGAATCAAATCTCCACGCTCATCAAGCGCCATGATCTTGTCGCCGGCAGCAATCAGGCTGGCGTACTTCCCGTAAGGCTTCGTTCGCCATTTGGTTTCGCCAGTCTTCAGATCCATACAACAGAATCGATTGTTCTCGAGTCGCAGATAAGCATAGCCATCAACAGCAACAGGCGTAGACATGTAAGCTTTCTGAGGTGACTTCCATTTTTCAGTGATGGCAAACGAATCACCTGACTTCGTGATTTCGAAGAACTGTGACGTATTGCGATAGGTAGAAAGAAAAATTCCGTCTCCAACGATTGTTGGCGTCACAATGTTCATGCCACGAAAAGCTGGAATTTCCCGTGACCAGAGCTTCGCACCGTTATCGAGGTCAACACCGTTGAGTGTCGTTCGCGTAAGCACGACGGCTTGTCGCTTGCCGGCCAGGGTTGCTATCCGGGGAGAAGAGAATGCACTGCCGTTCATTCCACCGCCATCATCCAGTGACTTCCAAACCGTCACGCCTGTCTTTTTGTCCAGCTTTTGAAAACAACCACCGCCTTGAACATAGACATAGTCCCCATCGACAAGCGGCGACGAAGCGAAACCAAACGATGGGACACTTGTACCTGAATCCCCCGGGAAATCTCGCTTCCAAATTACAGCACCGCTTTCGCCATCAAGGCAAACCATGACATCTTTGATTCCACCAACGAATAGGCATCCGTTGTCCCAAGCCGGCGTCGAACGAATCCAGCTTCCGTTTGCCGAAGCGAAGAATGGAACTTTCATGGCTCCTTCCCAAGTCGTCGACCAGAGTTCTTTACCGTCGGAGAGTCGAATCGCTTTGACGACTTCGTTCTTCTTGTCTTGCGTCTCCGTCACGAACACGCGACCACCAACAACGATCGGCCCGCTGTAGCTTGGCTGAAGCGCGATGGTTCTTTCTTCGATCAGCTTCTCAGTCGAAAGCGTGTCTGGCCATTTGACATCCGCGACGCCATCTCGATTTTTGCCTCTCCACTGTGTCCAGTCGTCTGCATTGAGTTCAAGTTGAGCTTTTCCTGACTGAGTCGTCAAAAGAAGAATGATGACGGCAAGAATTGGCAATTGGCGTTTCATAATGACTCTTAAATTGGCATTGTTGGTTTTGGCGTGTACGAGAAGCTGAGAACCGTTGAATTCTCTGCGTCATAACGACGCTGGCAAAATTGCTATGATGGACAGAGCATTTGTTCAATTTTCGTAAGCTTTCGCCATGTCAGAATCGCCCTCGGTCGCCGTCGGATCGCTCAACCCCGTGAAAATCAATGCCGTTCGTGGCGCCTTTATTTGCCAGTGGCGTAAAGCGGCGGTCGTCGGCGTCGAAGTTGATGCGGGCGTTTCTGCGATGCCTATGAGCGATGAAGAATGCCTAGCCGGAGCACGAAATCGAGCAAAACTGGCTCGCGAAGCAACCGATTCTGATTTCGGCGTCGGTCTCGAAGGTGGCGTCAACCGCGAAGCCGCTGGCCTGATGCTGTTGGGCTGGGTCGTGATCGTTCACCGCGACGGGCGAGAGAGCGTCTCCTGTACTGCGAAGATCCCTTTGCCAAAAATGCTGGCCGACAGAATTTTGGCGGGTGAAGAACTAGGCCCGGTGATGGATGACGTGTTAAAAGTTACCGGTACAGCGAAGAAGGGCGGGGCGTCGGGAGCGCTGACCGCTGGTTTGGTGATGCGTCAGGCCAAATTTGAAATGGCCGTGGCATATGGATTGGCTCCTTTTGTCGCGCCGCAATTTTACGATTCGAGCTCCGCATCACAATAGTTAAGCATCGTTTATCGTGGAGCCGGAGGCGTCAGTGTTTCGAATTTCCAATCGCCGACGCCTGCGGCTAGACATTAAACGATTCAGCGAACCGAGAGAAAAAATGACCACTCACCACCATTTCAACTACATCGAATTTCCTGCAACGGACCTTGCCGCCATGAAGGCATTTTACGGCAACGCTTTCGGTTGGACGTTTCAGGATTGGGGCGACACCTACGTTGCCATCCAAGGCGCTGGAGTCGAAGGAGGTTTCGATGCCGATTCAAATACTCGCAAACCGTCTAATCAAGGTGCGCTTGTGATTCTGTTTTCCGACGACCTCGTGACAAGCGAAAAAGCTGTCATTGAAGCCGGAGGAACCATCTCCGTGCCAGCCTTCGACTTCCCCGGTGGAAGACGATTTCATTTCACCGACCCCAGCGGTAACGAACTGGGGATTTGGGCTGCTGCTGAACCGTCTTAACCCCAATCATTCGCCACGACGGGAAGCGAACGAATCGCTTGGGCAACTGATGCAAGATTTTGCCCACGAATAGCACGAATGGACACGAATCTTCGACTGGGGTGGGCAAAAATCACCCCAGCCGTACCACCATCTCGTCCAGCGATTTTCGTACCTTCGCGTAGCTGCCATTGATATCGTCACTGGCGCGATAGCCGATCGGCAACGCAAGAACGGCATGCAGATTCTTCTCTTCAAGGCCAAGAATCTCATCGTACTTTTCCGGCTGAATCCCTTCCATTGGACACGCATCAATGCCGAGCATCGCACAGGCTGCCAATGCGGTACCCATTGAAATGTAAGTTTGCTTGGTCGCCCACAGTTCGCGCTGATCATCATCCATGCTCATGATCGAACCAATCATCTGCTTGGCGTAGCCATCGAGCTGCCCCGCCTCAAGCCCGCGTAACGCTTCCGTTTCCTTGGCACTCTGACGAATATAGTCTTCGTCAATGTTGGTGCGGATCGCGAACACCAACACAGCGGAAGCGTCATGGACTTGCGGTTGGCCATAAGAAACAGGTACCAACTTCTCCTGCAACGCCTTGTCCTGAATCAACAGGTACTGGTACGGTTGGAGCCCGTATGACGATGCTGAAAGATTCGTCGCGTTGAGAATCGTTTCTATATCCTCTGGGCGAACATGTCGTTCGGCGTCAAACTTTTTCGTCGCGTACCGCCACGAAAGTGCACGCACGAATTCGTTACCAAGCTCTGGTTGGTGCGATGTCGACGATGGAGCGCCTTCCGGTTTCCACTCAACCGCATTGCTCTGCTGATTCAGTTCGATCGCGTGTTTCAAATTCGTTGAAACCTGATTCACCAATTGATCGACTTGCTCAGGAGAAAAGACCTGATTCATTTCGTTTTCGTCAGACTCGTACCCTTCGGTGGAAGATCCGCTTCCGTATCGAATACGGAGGTCGTCCAGTTGTTCGCTTATCTGGTCAATGGTTGACTCTGCCGGTTCGCCTCTCGACGCATGCAACCACGACGCGATATGAACGGGAGAAAAATCAAACGCTTCGATGCCACAGCATTCCTTGACGCAAAGTTTTTCGCAGGAAGAGATCAGATTCGACAAAGGAGAAGGAAGGGCCATGATTGCTTTGATTTTCGACAGGTAGTTGATTGTTTCGAAAGTATACGGAGCAGGCAATCTATAGGAAACCTGCTGGAGATGGGGGTCTTTTGCGGAAATGTCGCGTTGGACATTTGTTTAACGTCTAGCGCTGGCATCGGATTCAATCGTCGCTCATACCAAGCTGCTTCATCTTCCGATAAAGATTGCTCCGATGCAGCCCCATTCGCTCGGCAGCCTCGGTCATGTTACCGCCGCAGCGATCGATGTGCCGTTGGATGTAGTCGACCTGAAACTCTCGCGTCGCATCGGTCAGCGGCATATCCATCGCGATGCCCGAATCCGCATTCTGCAATTGCGGAGCATTCACAAACGCAAGATCATCCGGGCGAACCTGGTCTCCATCGGAAAGATACGCCAGTCGCTCCATCATGTTTCGCAGCTCGCGAACGTTCCCGGGCCAAGGATGGCTGAGCAGACGATTCCGTGCCGGCGCGGAGATCTTGGGGGTTTCCCGGCGAGCTTTCGCGCAAAAGTTCGACAGGAAATGTTCGGCCAACAGCAGCACATCGTCACCACGATCGCGTAGCGGAGGAATCTCGATCATCACCACGTTCAAACGGAAGAAAAGATCTTCGCGGAACTTCTTTTCGCCAACCAGCTTCGCGAGATCCTGATTCGTCGCCGCAACAACTCGGGCCGAAGTTGGGATTGGAACACTGCCGCCGACGCGTACGACCACTTTTTCTTCGAGGACGCGAAGCAGTTTCGCTTGGCCGCCGAGGCTCATGTCGCCGATCTCGTCGAGGAAAAGCGTGCCTCCATTGGCAAGTTCAAACTTGCCTTCACGTGCCTGATGAGCATCGGTGAAGGCACCCTTTTCGTGACCGAACAATTCGCTCTCGAGTAATGTTTCGCTGATCGCTGCGCAGTTGACTGCCACCAACACTTCGTCCCGTCGACCGCTGTGATAGTGAATCATTTGAGCGACGACCTCTTTTCCCGTTCCGTTTTCGCCGGTGATCAGAATCGCCAGATCCGTATCGGCGACCCGTTCGACCGTCGACTTTAGTTTTGAAATGCTTTCAGCTTTACCGATCAAGTTGACACCGTCAGCTGCTTCCGTGGCAACCGTGCGACGAACCGTTTCCAAGTGCTCAACATGTTGCGTCGTATCGATCGCGATCGTTGCGTGAGCCGCAAGTTCTTCCAGAGCCGTCTCGTCCCGATCGTTGAAATTACCTTCGTTGCGGTTGATCAATTCAAAAGCGCCGATCGTTTTTCCTTCGGCGTTCTTCATTGGAACGCAAAGCAATGTTCGCGTTTGAAAGCCGAGTTGCTGGTCAACCGATCGATCGATTTGCCTTTGCTCGCTAGTGATGTCTTCATCGACCCTCGCCGGTTCGCCTGTCGACATCACTTGGCCAACGACTCCAGCACCGATTGGTATTCGCAACGTGCCATCTTCTACGCCAAGGGCTGGCTTTCCGATCAACTCTGTGTTGTTTGAGTTGGGAAGGAAGATCGTGGCCCGTTCGGCACCGACCAATCGCGTTGAAGCTTCTGCGATCTCATTCAGCAACGAATCGATTTCGCGCGACTGATTCCAGCCAGCTGTCATCTCCAACAGCGCTTCGAGTTGGCGCACGCGTTTACTCGATCCAGACCGAACCCGATACGCGCTCAGCCCGACACCCAGCGCAGCGGCCAAAACATCGAATGCAGTTTCGTCAGCCAAGTCCGTTTGCTGAACCAGCAGCTGGCCTGAATCCATCGGTCGATTCAGAGGCGCCGCAATCCACCCCCCTTCGTTTTTGCTAAGGCTTTGGCATCGTTCGCTGTCCAGCACTTCCGCCAACAATTCGATTGGCAAAGTTTCCTGTTTCAGTTTCTCATCGCTGGCCGCCAGTATCCGCCATTGGCCTTTGACGCCCTGAACGACGACGGTCTGTTTGGCGTTGGCAAAAGAATTCAGTTCTCCGCTGGCTGCGCGTAAAAAACTAGCGGAAGAATCATGAGCCGCGGAAAGATAGATCAAGTCCGCCAGAAGTTTCGCGGTTTCACCGCCAGAATGTCCTGTACCGGGGTCGAGTCGCTGAGTGTTGGCTGACTGGGTCATGCGAAGTGATCGGGCCGTGCAATTGTTGGTTTTTCGGAAACGGTTATAGTAGCACAGTCGTGGTTGTGGCTTCCAGCCGCAATCGTTTGCATTGGCCGTAACGACGGCTTCCAGCCGTTGATGAGATTAAATCTACGGCTGGAAGCCGTCGTTACTTTCGATGCAGAATACTGCGGTTGAGGCCTCAGCCACTGAGTAATGCAACGATGCGGCTGGAAGCTACAGCCAAGAATCGATGCAAATCATAAAACAATGATCACCAATTTCAGGATATTTTGATGGGCTTCTTTGAAGGCAAAAAAGGTTTGGTTCTGGGCGTCGCAAACGACCGCTCGATAGCTTGGGCGATTGCCAATCGGATCATCGCCGAAGGTGGCGAGTGCGGTTTTTCTCACTTGCCCGATCGTGCAGACGACGAAAAACAGCGTAACAAGGGACGTGTTGAGAAAGCCCTAAAGAAACTGGGTGATGACTATCAACCAGCATTCCTTGAGCCGCTGGATGTTCAGAGCGATGAGCAAATCGAAACCATCATGAAGACAACTGCCGACAAGTTTGGCAAGATTGACTTTTTGTTGCACTCGATGGCGTTCGCACTGCCCGCTGACCTTAGTCGTGACACGATCGAGACCAGTCGCGAGGGTTTCAAGATGGCGATGGACATCAGTGCCTATTCCTTGATCGCTGTTTGCAACGCTGCCAAGTCGATCATGAACGACGGAGCTTCTGTTTTGTGCATGAGCTACTTCGGTGGCGAGAAAATTGTTCCCGGTTACAACGTGATGGGAGTTTGCAAAGCAGCTCTGGAAGCATCAATGCGATACATGGCTTACGATCTTGGACCGCAAGGCGTTCGAGTCAACGCTCTCAGTGCCGGACCCGTCAAAACGATTTCTGGCGTGGGAGCCGGTGTCGGCAAGATGATGAAAATGTACGAGCACGTCGCACCGATGGGTCGCAACATCACGCTGGCGGAAGTCGGTGATTCTGGCGCTTTCCTGCTTTCTAACTTGGCTGGTGGCATTTCAGGCGAAGTCATGCACGTCGATGGCGGCTACAACGCGATGGGATCGCCGGGACGTTTGACCGACATGATGCCGAGCTAAGTGCTCATCTGGCTGGAATTGAAGTTCTAGTTCACGTTTAAAGATACTGGCCCGAACCACAAGCGAGTCAATGCCTTTGCATTTGTTTAACTCGCTTGCTCCTCGGGCTTGTAGATTGCGCCGCAGTTTCTCTGGCGTCTCCAGCTTCTACCAGAATGCTATCAGTGCGTCGAATAGCTGATCTGGGATTGAGAAGTCGATCTTGATACGCTCCCGCGGAATTTTTACCGATGGATCGGACCGCCGCGCTTATCACCAAGCCAGTAATGGCGGCCAACCTCAAGGAGAATCGACGTGCAATCGCTCAAAAGTACCGCATTCGCAGTCACACTGCTGGCCATCTCTTTTGGACTCTACTGTGTTTCGACCAATAACAACACAGTCCCCGAAAGCGACTTGATCGATCCGATTGAGATTGATTCGAGCCTGTCGACTTCGCTGAGCGGGTCGATGTCATCATTCGATTCGCAGAGCAATCAGGCTCCGATTCAAATCTCAACGAATGCCAATCAGGCGATGAATTCCGGAAGCATGCCGTCGCTTAAGCAATCGAGCACTTTTCCTCAGTTGCCCACGCTGCAAACTCCAAACCTGCAACCGCCGCAAACTCAATTCACGAACAGCTCAGCTTCGCTTGGGGCCAAGCCGAAGGATCAAACACCGCTAGAGCTTCCTGCGTTTTCGAGTTCGCCGAGTAGCCCTTTGCTGCTTCCGGAAATCGCGACACGACAGCCCGTAAGTACCGCACCGACGACTCGTGACGACGGCCTGATCGATGCGCTGAAGACCAACGATTTCAAGACTCCGAATAACTCGTTTCAAGCCGACCCATCATTTACGACGACTCAACCCGCGGGCGCCGACAGTTCTTATAACTCACTCGCGACCGCCATCACAAAAGACGACGACAAGGGTAATGTCAGTAACGCCGACGGATCTCCAGGGTTCAGAAGTCAGTCTCCTGATCTGTCGGCACCGACTTCGATTGCAGGTGTCTGGGCCGAAGTTGATCGCTTGGTTGCGGCAGACGAATTCCGTAAAGCTCTTGGTGTGCTTTCGAAGCATTATGGAAAGAAAGGTCTGACCGGCCCGCAACAACAAAAGCTACAGGGCTGGCTGGATGCACTGGCCGGAAAGGTCATTTACTCAACAGGACACCACTTCGTTAGTCGACCTTACACTGTCAAGTCAGGGGAAACGCTCGAATCAATTGCGAGCCAACTAAAAGTTCCAGCGGAAGTGATCTACAACATCAACCGTGCCCAGTTCAATGGGAGCAATCAAGTTTCTCAAGGCATGGAACTAAAAATCATCAACGGCCCTTTTCATGCAGAAGTTGATCTGGAAGCGAAGATGATGACTCTATTTGTCAAAAATCTCTACGCTGGTCGTTTCCCGGTTGCCGTTGGTATTTCCGGAAAGCCTGACGCGGGCAACTTCGACGTTATGGTCAAATCACCAAACGGATTCACTTGGCGAGATGCAACCGGTAAAGAATATCCAGCCGGCAGCCCCGGAAACGGTTACGGTCCCTTCTGGATTGGGCTTTCCAACAGTCTCTGCATCCACTCCGTTCCAGCTGGAACGCCTCACGGACACCGCGGCTGTATCGGACTTAGCGAGAAAGATGCCAAAGACGTGTTTGGAATTCTCTCAAAGGACTCCAAGCTCAGCATCGTACGCTAATGGTCACTAATCAACCAAATTGACTCGGGCGTTTCACCGAACAACAAACCAAAGTTCGGCAGGTTGCAAGTCAACGGATCGGACAGTGTCAGGAATGTCAGCAGTCCGATCTGGAACACAGCGATGGCAAACGTCACCGTGTTTGCATGTCGATATTGACAGCGATGCAGCAATGTCAACATGAACAGAACCATCGCGGTTCCAGAAGCTTTGCCAAGCATGAAGAACGAGAATCCCCGCGGGTCCATCGCAATCAACGCCATGCATACCGGATTCTTCTCGACATGAATGATCTGTGAATTCGTAACCGCGAACCAGATATCGATCGCGGAAATGATGGCGATTGTTAAAAAGCACAGCGCGAGCAATCCGACTTTGCGGCCTAGCTTGAACTTGGCTACGAAGTATCGGCGACGATACTGACGACCCGGATGAATCGTAATACTGGACATGGCATTCAACTTTCTTGTCGTACTGAAGAGGTGCTTCCACACCTCTTCGTTAAAGCATCTGCCATGCCAATACGGTCTGTATTTTTCTAAGCGTGTTTCATTCCCTTTTCTCCCGGTTCAGTGGATGAATCAAACCCAGCCGAAAGTGCAGTCATATTTGAGATGCAGCAATTGCCAAAAGAGTTGGCAACTGGAATGACTTCGATTTCTCCGCAAACTTCACTTTGCGGTGAAAAGATCCTGACTGTGATTCAATCAAGTCAAAATGTCCCGGCTGATCCAACAATCGTGCCTAGAATCAAGGCAGACTTTTTAACGGAGATCCTTCAAGGGTTGTTTCGACACCCCTGTTTGACTTATTTACCACATAAGGGTGAATTTCTTATTATCCGACAGCCCGATTCGCCGCTATTTCTTCAGCTTGAGCGCTGGCACCAACATGCGAGGCGCGATCGTTGGGTACTCGTTTAGCAAACCTGAAGCCGAAAGCACTGTCTTTTGCGCCCGTTCCCTGAACGACTCTTCGCCAGTTACCTCAGCGAGGTAGACCAAGTTGTTGGCAGAGACGCTTGAACCCGAAGGCTGGGCACCGTCTGCGGCCCGCTTCGTGCGAATGATCAACGTTTCGTGATCTTTCGACGTGTAAAAGTACCCGCCGTTCGTTTCGTCCCAGAAAAGCTCGTCCTGCTTTTTCTGGAGTTTTGTCGCCAATTCAATCCATTTTTTGTCGCCATTCGCCCGATGAATCGCAAGCAAACCTTCGATCAAACACGCGTAGTCTTCGAGATAGGCGTTAAGTTTTGATTCGCCATCGGTGTGAGTCCGATAGAGGCGCCCATCTTTGTCGGTTAGCTTTTCCAATGCGAAATCGGCTGCTTTTGACGCAACCTCGATGTAGCCATCATTTTTGAAGACTCGACCTGCATCTGCGAAACCGCGAATCATCATTCCGTTCCAGCCGGTGAGAATCTTGTTGTCTAACAAAGGGCGAGGTCGCTTCGCACGAGCGTCGAATAACTTTTTTCGTGAAGAATCGAGCTTGTTGTAGGTCTCAGCATCCAAAACGGACTTTAGTTGCGGGGCGTAGTACTCGTTTTCGAAATTGGGTGCCTCATTGAGTCGATAAGTTTCCGCAAACAGCTTGAAATCATCATCGCCAAGGATCTCTTGGACTTCTTCCTTCTCCCAGCGATAAAACTTCCCCTCAACGCCCTCTGATTCTGCGTCGAGCGCCGAATAGAATCCACCTTCTGGAGCTGTCATTTCTCGTTCGACAAACTCGAGCATCCCTTCAACCGTTCGTTTGTATTGCGGCATCGGATCCTGCTCGTAAGCATCCGCGTAGACCGATGCCAGCTGACCGTTGTCGTAGAGCATTTTCTCAAAGTGCGGAATTGCCCAGTAACGATCGACGCTGTAGCGATGAAAACCACCGCCAAGGTGATCGTACATTCCACCGAGCGCCATCTTATTCAACGTCGTTGCCAGCATCTTTTCAACCTTCTCCTTGGCATCGCCATCGGGTTGCTGACGAATCCATTCCTGCAACAGCAGCAGGTTTGATGGCTCAGGAAACTTTGGGCGGTTCGGTGAGGCGGCAACAAAACCAAAACCACCGTGTTCTGGATCGAAAGAACGTTCAAGCTGCTTGATTGCGCGCTTGGTCCACGAACCTTTGATCTCTTTTTCTTGAAGTGGCGGACGACCTTCGAGCTGCGAGCGAGTGATCTCTGTTAGTTGATCTGCCGTTTTGTTAACACCCTCCCGATTCTCATCCCAGCTTCCCTTGATTCGTTTCACGATCGAAAGAAACCCAACTCGCGCGCCACGATCGCCGTCTCGCGCTGGAAAGTAGGTGCCGCCAAAAAAAGGCTTGCCTTCGGAATTCAGAAACATCGATAGTGGCCAGCCGCCGCCTTGTCCATTCTTGGTGAGCTGGTTGTAGACGTTCAGGCTTTCCATGTAGATCTGATCGACGTCTGGCCGTTCCTCACGATCTACTTTGATGCAGATAAAGTTTTCGTTCAGATACTTTGCGATCTCTTCGTCGAGAAACGATTCGCGTTCCATCACATGACACCAGTGGCAACTGGAATAGCCAACTGACAGAAAAATTACCTTGCCTTCGTCTTTGGCTTTCTGGAGAGATTCTTCACTCCACGGGTACCAGTTCACGGGATTGTGAGCATGCATCAACAGGTACGGGCTGCTCTCTTTCGCCAACGCGTTGGTGTGGGAATGAGCTTGCGAACTCGCTTCAGTTGCTGAATCTGTTTCAGTGGCTGGCTTTTCTTCAGCATCCTGAGCCGTCGCGGAACAGCCTCCGAGAAGAAAAATTTGGAGCAGCAAGACGATCTTCACGACGCAAAAATTTATTTTTTTTGTTTTCATTTATCCGGCTTGCTGATTGAGTTCTCGCAGAAATCATCAAAAAAAATGAGCTTGGCTGAGAAAATAAGGTCCCAAGCCAAGCTCAAAATAAACGTCTGCTTTATGCCACGTCCGGCACTGGGTTTGAATCCCCGGATCGCTTGCGGCGATTTTAAATCGGCGAGCAATGGAAAGTCAACGCCGGCAAGAGCTTTGCCGTGTATTGGTTCGATATCTCGCAGGGCTCGCGATTCGAAAAATCGCGATTCAGAATACTTATCGATTGATTCACCTGATTGACGACAAGCACGACTACCGCATCGCTTCGATCGCCGCATTGATTTCTATCCTAGCTGTATTTTCCCCAATTGTCGGGCTGATCCTTAGCGTTGGACCGGCAAAATTCGAAGCAAAACGTGAGAAAGACTCCAGCTC
>CAYGUE010000085.1:0-28993 GCA_964352885.1 uncultured Pirellulaceae bacterium | reverse complement strand
TCTCACCCGAGTCGTTGTGCATCAGGAAGCCCGCATCTGCTTCGAGACCGCCGCGAAAACTGTAGGGAAATTTGAAGATCGCTCCCGCGGCAAGTTCTACAGACAGCTTCTCGTCCAGTGCTCCGCTTTCGAGCCGATAGATCAGCCGGATGTTATGGTTCAACAAATCTTCGGCGTCGGCTTTATCGCCCAATTCAACAGGAATCGAAAAAGACGATGGTACTGGTTCAATTTGATTGCCTTCCAGATCGACAGCCTTCAGATTGGACTTTTCGATCCAGTTCCCATCAGCATCCACATAACCGATCCCGGTTCCGCCTTTGCCAATCAGAGTCTTGCCGTCTTCAGCGAGGGTGTTAAGTTCGCACGGGTCGCCATCTTCGTCCAGCACCAGCAGTTCTTTGAAACCGTAGAGCTTCGATCGATCGACTTTGTGCATTTCAAAGTCAATCTGGTTTCCGCCAAGACTGAACGATAATTTACGTGGCATGAGAGGCCTTTCGGATACGTCGCAATTACTGAGCAGCGTCTTCCGGCGGCGGATCTGGAACTTTCCCCGAATCGATCCACTTACGAATCTCTGCTTCCGCGTTCTTGATAAAGTCCGAACTGGCGATTTTCTTTAACGGAGTAAACATTTTCTGGATCACCATCTTTTCTCGCTGAACTGGCGTTCGAGCTTTCAGTCGAATCTCTTCGTCAGCCATTCGGGATCGTAGATCCTGTGGGTTCTCAAGCTCTGTATACGTTTGCAGAATCTGACGCGCCTGATCTTTCTTGCCGTCCTTGATGGACTTTTCAATTTCCTTTTGATAAATCTGTCGCAACACAGCCAAGGAAAGAATTTCGTTCTCGAGGCCGGTCACCACACCATCAGCCAACAGACGAATTTCATCGGAAGTGATCGTCGTTTCGAGCTCATCACGGAAGCCGGGAATGACAGGAATCTTCTTCAGCCGTCGCCCACCGCGTCGGACTAGCAGCATTCGCATGCCGTCGCTGGCAGGAATTCGAATTTCGCCGCGCCAATCAGTTTTGCCGTGATATTCAAGCTCTTTCGTAATATCGTCTGGTTCGACGGTCGCAATGTCGTATCCTTCGAGCGGAACAGGATCTCCGTCACCACGCGAAACCAATCGCAAAACAGTCGACCCGTCGCCCGGGCGAATCACGAGCCCCAGTTTCTCAGCACGCTTGCTTTTGCGGCCGGCAAGCGGAGCACGAACCGACGAGAAAACAGATCCGTTAATTACGGTGCCTTCGATATTTTTAATCGCGATGAATGTGAAGGGAACCGCTTCCAACTTCACCAGATTTCCACTGCGGTCAGTGCGAATAACGACGGGCAACAGCCGGTCTGTATCGCGAACGAAACAGGGCGAACTGGTGTTGGTAACGACTTCCGGCAAAAGATCCTCGCCGATTTCAGTTCGAACACACGCTTCGATTCCTCGCGTTCGCAACTCCGCTTCATTTTTTGCGGTGACTTCGTCAATGCGAGCAACTGGCATGAAGGCTCGGCTGACAAGCCTTGACGCTAAAGGACCGACGGACGACATCAGCCGGGTTTGCGCTTTCACTAAGGGACCGACCTGATGCGTTCTGGCATCGATCTCCCGAACGCTAACATTCAGGTTGCCTGCGTTGGCCGTGACTCGAATCACCATCAGCTTGTCATAAAACTCAAGCTCCGGGTCGGCCAGGATGTCCACAACCGCATCTTCGTCGATCTGGGACTTCAACATTTTCCAGCGCCACTGGCTCGGGGGAGTACCAACTTTGACAACCCAACCGCTCGGGTCAACCAATTGGCATTCCGTCGAGATTCGCTCACAGATTTCAGCTTCGCCATTGTTCAGTGCTGGCGAACCATCCATGCAAACCCATGCAGCAACTTGGTAAGGCCGAGTCTCCCACGCGCGTTTACTGGCTGCCGGCTCTGCGGCGATTTTGATCGAGCGAAATTCACCACGCCACGCAGGCGGTGCAGGAGTTGTCTCGGCTTGATCAGTCGCGGGCGCTTCCTGGATTGCAAAAACGCTGCTACACAAAAATGCGAGCGCGAAGAACGGTACAGCCATGACTCGTAAGTTGATCATTTTGAATCCGCCTTCTGTTCCGATGCGAAACCTTCGATCTTCCAACGACGGATATTCTGATAAAGATGAATCAGGTCGCGTCCGAGGCCGTAGACGTTTTTGCGAAACGCAAAATGTTCTTTGATTTGATACATCGGAATCACAGAAAGGTCATTCGAAACCTGTCGGTGAATTCGACGCAACGTGCGGCTGGCTCCCTGCCATGAATCGCTGTAGCCAAGCGACTGCAGAGACTGCTCAACCGGCGAAGAAACCAGCTTTGCGATTCCATGCGCCCCCATGATTCGAGTCGCGTCAGTGAGCGGCTCTTCGATGGCAGCTTCGACATAGAGAACGTCCCAATTGTCATCTTCGGGGAATGAAATTTCTTCGCTCAAAGGTCGCAACGTGGTCACAATCCCTGACTCCTCCCAGCTTTGCTTGATCTTGTAGCAGGCTGCCGTCGCCAGCGATCCCGCAGGATGGGCCAAGACAATCGTTGGAGGTGCCGATCGCCCTTGAGGAAACTTTTTAGTCTTGGAAGTTTGCGCCAGGAAGCTCAAAACCATTGATAGTCTCTGCTGATACGGAAGCGATTTGACTTTCATGTCATAGCCGTACGAAACCTGATCGAATTCGTCGCTGCCAATCGGAAACGGCCCACTTAGCGGCTCACAGCCATCGATATCGGCGCCGCCGAAGACGTCGTTGACAATTCCTTCCCGATCGACTCCCGTGGAAAGACTACGAATCAGCTGTATCGAGCCTTCATATTCGCCGCGAATTTTTGGCACGAGAAAGTGAACCGTTGGAATCGCATAGGCACGGACTTCGATGCCCTTGGCTTTGCGAAGTTTGGGAATGTCGCCAAGGGCAGGGCGATCAACAATATCAACCTGACCTCGAATCAGTGCATCAACTGCATCCGAAGATGCTCGATAGTATTCTTCAATCACAACAGGGTACTGCTTGTCTGCCTCACGTTCGTAACGTTCATTGAATTCAAAAGTGGCTTCGCTGCCTTTTTTGGAAGTCATCGCGTAGATACCATCCTGTATTGGTTGTCCATCTACAAGGCGATCGGCATATTGAAAACGCAAAACAGCGGCTGGTCGTACAAATGGCCGTCGCAATTGAACGTCGACGCGAGCCGAACCGCCATCGATTGAAACAGAACCAAATATTTTGGCCCAGGCAGGCAGGTAATTTGGCGAGGAATCGTCCGCGTGATCCAACAGCTTGGATGCGATCTGATTCGGCGTGGCCTTCGGCAGCATCGGATCAAGCTGATCGTCAAAAATGAATGCGTACTCCATACCTAAGTCATCAGTACGCTCAAAGCTTCCATTAAGAAACTGATATCGGCCGCCTTCATCACTGAGCCCCGTCAGTTCAATCATCGTCCGTTGAGTCAGCCTACCGACTCTTCGCGAACCCCAATGGTCGAGGCGATTCGGATTCGCATCTCCAGCCGGCTGATTCACTGCGACAACGATCAGTGGATACTGCTTTGTGATCTGAACTTGAATATCACGCGTCTCTTGCATGCCCGGCGTGATTCGTTCGGCCAGTCGGGAAAGATAATGTGCTTGACGACCGTCGCCATCTTGCGCGGCCTTGACCGCATCCTTCAGGACCTGCGTTGCTTGATCGCTAAATCGCTTCCGCCAAGCTGCCACGAATTCCTTGGAATCGTCTCCGTACTGTCGTTCGATCGCAATGAGCGCTGACTTGATATATTCAGCGTCGCCAGTGTCAAATCGTCGCTGCAACAAACCGTCATAGCATTCGTCGATGATCTGCTTCAGAGTCCTCGAGATCCCGTCAACTTGAAACGTTGGATCTTTTTCGTAGAGGTCCTCGAAAATGGAAAGTGAAAGTTCGTAGTTGCCGTCTTCGAAATTCGCAGCAGCATCCTTAAACAGGCAGCTCTGCAATCGCTTGCGAACATTCGGATCGAGAGCACCGCTGCTGTCATAAACAAATAGCAAATTCCTCAACGCGGCAGCGTAATTTCTGTCAGCGATAAAATCCTCCGCTTCTTCGAGCAACAGCTCATTGAACGGAACGTAAGATTCAATATTTCTGAATGGAACCTGCAACAAGAATTCCGAGTCTTCTCGAAACTCAAACTTCAATGTGCCCTCGGCTGGAAAAGGAAGTTTCGGATCATCCAGCGGAATGATCTTGATAACCGCACTGTCACTCTTTTCATCAAGGTAAATGAGATCGAAAGGCTCTTCATCCATCAATGGCGAAGGCCACTCACCATCTTTGATGACTTGACCAACAGATTGGTCTGTCGCAGACAGCAGTGCAACGCAAAGGCAAACCACCAGTGCCGCCACGCGACACCAGAAAACAGCCGAATTAATTTTGTATTGTGAAATCATTCAATCCCAAACCGTAAGTGACTCAACCTAGGAACCGGTTGAAAGCACATGAACTGTTCCGTCCATCCCGGAAAAGAAAACCTTGCCATCAGCAAATGTCGGTGCGTGAACAATCGGCTGACCGATGTTGATCTGATTTGCATCCTTGCCAGAAGCACGATCGACAAAGAGAACTTTGCCGCTTTGCAGAATCAGCGCCAACTGCCCCGAGATAACTTGAGGCGGACAGGCAAATCGATCATTCGCAACATTCTTAACCCACTTCTGATTCAACGCTTCATCAAACAGAACCAGTTGGTCGCTATCGAGCAGTGCCATAATTCCGCCATCGACAGCCCAAGGACCATCAACAACCTGCCCGTTGACCGGCACGCGGGCAAGCTCCAGTGCAGCAGCATCGACTTTGACCAGCGAATCTGCTCCGTCAACGCGATCGGCAGCGAATACCGCACCGCCAGCTGAGGCGAGTTGCCCAACAAAGTTGCCTTTTGATTCAATCGAACCGACACTGCGAATCGAACGCCCTTTGTCGATCTGGAGTACATAAAGCGTGCTGGTTGTGGCTCCACTGTTTTCACCAACCCGGGTGGCAATCGCGACCATGCCCTCATTCATTTGAACGGGTCGAACCCAGTCAACTTTCTTGCCAGGCGCAACTGGCGGCAAAAACGCTTCGCCGCTCATTCCGCCTGTCGTCGGATCGACGGCCGCAACCTGCCCGTTGGTATTAGCAACAATCAGCTGGCCATCGACGGCAATCGGCATGCAAGCCGGGTTATCAGAAGGAGCTGAAAAATTGTTAAGCTGCAATGATCCGCTGGCGATATCGATCATCGCAAATTCGTGTGAACCTTCACCACCAACGCTGATCCATGAATCGCCTGAAAGGTTGGACGTGCCAGTGAATTTCAGGTTCTCGATGACGGTGCTTGCCTTCGCTGCCTGCTTGACAAATCCAGTACCGGCAGCCTGCGACATATCGAACAGGTCGCCCTGGCTGGAAACAGCAAACTGCTTTCCGCCAACCGAGATGACCGGACCAGCGACTTCGCCGCCAAAGTCATTTCGCCATATTTGCTCAAGCGTATTGGCATCGACGAGAGAAGCCGACACCATTCCTGAACCAATTCGCTTGCGAACGTGGAACAGCTTGTCATCCAATTTCACACAGGGAGCAACGAATGAGTCAGTACCATGCTTGAGCACTTTCAGGTCGAACTTGCCAAGGTTGCGTTTCACTTTATAGAAAGCCGCACCCGTTCCGCAAACCCAAAGGCTACTGCCATCAGTTTCGATGAAAGACGGCTGTCCTTCCTGACTCTCGAAGTTTTCGCTGGCGAACTTTGAGATCGGCGTCTTGTCGTCACCCTGATTGAATTCAAGGATCACCATTTGGCCATTGTCGCTCACGGCCAACAACCAGCGACCATATCTCTGTAGGTGACGAGTCACCGGCCCGGACGTGACTCGTCGAATGACTTGAATCGGATCCGGCCCTAACTGCAAGCCGTGGTCTTTGGGTCGCAAAACAAACATGTCGCAATAGTCGCCACCGTTGACCAGAACGATCAAATGGCCGTTGTATACATAAGGCGGAACAGAAATACTGCCGCTGTAGTGGCCAAGATAGAAGACTTCTTTGCAAAGCATGTCTTCGGTACCGATCACGTACAGATTGGACTTCGAACCAGCCTGATAGATCAGCGGATCTTGCTCACTAATAAAGCACTGAACATTGGCACTCTGTGGAAGTTGTGCCGACCCGATCAACTGACCCGTTGTAGGATCAAGACGCAGCAATTTCCCTGAAGCGGTCGTAACCACAAGCTTGTCAACGGTCATCGCCGGCGTGAAGAATGTTTCTCCGATGGGAGCTCGCCAGACAACCTGTCCGGTCACAGTCTTCAACTTCAGCAGCTCACTGCGACCGACATCAGAAACGAGCACATGCTCTTCGCCCATCAATTGCGGCTGAATCGATGCGCCCAGCCCAACAAATTGTCGCCACGAAATCTCTCCCGTACCCGCATTAAAACCGAGCACCGAACCATCGACAAGCGTTGGAATGACGTCTCCTTGCAAGCCTTCGTCAGGCGTGCCGACAACGGCACCCATGACATAAGTTTGCTCGATTGCCGAAGCAGCGAAATCTCTCGTCGGTTGGAATTTCACCTCTGTAGGCTTGATCAATTTGGACTCAAGCTCACTCGTCTTCACCATCAACTCTCGCAATTCGGCACGAGCACCAAGGTCACCGTACTGTCGTGTCAAATCCTGAAACGTCTTGAATGCTTCTTCTGTTTTGCCCTGCGAGCCAAGATCGTTAATCGATATCAACGCAGTCGAGTAGTCTTTTTCTTTCTTAATATAGCCTTCGATCGTGCGGATATTATTCTCCATCAGATCAATGTTCTTTTTGTTCGTTGGCGCCTTCCGCGATGAGGAAGGCACATAGAACACGTCATCGACAAGGTCTTTCCTGAATGCACTTGCCTTTGTGAGATTGGCCTCCATCGAAGCCAACTCGGTGTCCTTCAACATATTGGAAGTCAACTCAGCCAGCGATCGCGGCAACATCACGCCAAGGTCATCACGAATGATGTCCATCGAGACGTCTTCGTCTTCTGCATATTCAGGTAGCTTGATCGTGGCGCGGTTGAGCGTCTCTTCCCAAAGATTGGACTCGTAGGAATCTCGCAACAAGCACTGAACTCGCCGCGCCTTTGCTTCCTTGATGAACTTGTGGCTTGGATAGGCTTCGATGTATTCGTCGTAGGCTTTGATCGCCGCCTTGAACGAACCAGTGCCGAAGTGGTCGCGAGCATTGTTGTACATCGCCTCCGGTGTCATATTGCTGACGGTGAACCAGAGGAACATTCCGACCATCAGAAGGAAACCGAGAACACCAAACCCGATATAGGGCCAACGGCTGTTCCATTGGTCACGCTTGTCGAGCTTACCACTGAATGATGGCTTTGCCCTATGCTCTCCGGATGCTTGATCGTCGAATTCGCCGACGCCACCCTCTCCATAGTCGAAACCAGCTGCAGGGACTCCAACCTGAACTTCCGCGATCGGCGATGCCACAGGAACAGCCGCCTTAACATCCTCACGAGTTCGCGCGTCGCGATTGGAGCGTTTCGGCTTCTTTTTCACCACTGCTGACTCAGTTGGCTGCTCATCGTCGATCACGCCGAGCATCAGCTCATCGGTGTTCTTGCGAGAAACAACTGGTGCCTCGCCTTTCATGATTTGTCGAGCCTGCTCTTCGGAGAGCTGGCCCTTGCGCACGAGATAGCTGAGAACCGCACTGGTCTTGACCGCGCGTTCTGGGTCCTCAATTTGAATGCGAATTTTTCGCAGCGCCTTGGATTCGATCGAACCCAGACTCTCGAGTCTCTGCAGAAGTTCCTTTGGCGTCATTCAGAGTTCCTCTTCCGTCGTTTCGATGGAAATTTTCTCGATTCCGGCGACGACCCCTGCGTCCCACGCCGAAATAACTTTTTTGTGCATCGAGTCAACATGAGCACGGATAATCATGCGATCGACGTTTGACATATTTTTGGCTTCTTTAACTCGCGTCCACATTTCGCGTTCGCTCGGGCATTCAACTTCTTCGTCCGATCGTGATGTCACGTAGAAAGTGTTGTTCTGATCGATCAGGACCGTGACGTAGTCAGGGTCTTGATCCTCTTCGATAACATCTGTCGATGGTTCATCCGTTTCCGGCGGAGGTTGCTCGATCGATTTCTGCAGCGAGAAACTGGCCGTCACCATAAAGAAGATCAACAGCAGGAACGTGACATCCACCATCGGCGTCATATCAAGTTCGTCTTCCGGAATCTTCTCTTTCTTGCCGATCGCGGGCGGCTCTTCGTAGTCCTCGTCGTGGTCTTCTTCGTGATCCTCAAAGCCCTTCCAGCCCATATCTATATAATCGCCGGTTTCATGGTTTTTGGCACCATCGGCTTTGTATTCGAGAACGACTTCGTCGTCTTCGACATCTGGATCGTCAGAATCGGCACTCATTACTGCTCCTCCTCTACACCCACGTAGACTTGTCTTTCAGCGGCCATTTCGGATCCGGCCACGCCGCGGCGCACCATCTCCACCGTGCCCGTTGTCACGTCGCCCGACGCTTTGATCAGGATCGATGTCTTCTCCGGGTTGGCTCCCAGCTGATCCTGAACGAATTGAGCTATCTCTTCTTCGATTTCATCGGGCTCAGTCGCTAGAACCGGATTTTTCTCGTTCTTGCCTTTAAATATTTTAAAGTTATTGGTGCCTTCCTCCAGTGTGACCAGCAACGTCACCGCCGCCTTTTCTGGAATCGCAACTCCATAGCTGGCTTTCGGCAAATCGATCGCAGCCTGCGGGTCCATCTTGGACGCGACGACAAAGAACGCCAACAGCAAGAAAGTAATATCGATCATCGGCGTGATGTCGAGTTCACCGTCGTCTGGATTCCGCTTACGCTTTGGCAGCTTTAGTCCGGATTCGTCTTTCACGAGAGCCCCTGACTATTTGTTGGGGTACCGGATGTTAGCTTCCTTGAAGATCTCAAGGAACTGATTGAGTCCATAGCCAACCAAGTCTTCCATCTTTTTGATTTGGACGTTGATGTAAGCCGTAGCTAGAACCAATGGAATGGCGATCGCCAAACCAAGTGCGGTTGTAATCAGGGCGAACTGAATGTCGAGAGCCAACTTGCTCACGTCAACCGAAGCTCCACCGACAGCCAGCTTTGCGAAAGCAGCCATCATACCGAGCACGGTACCCAACAGCCCAATCATTGGAGCCGCTTTAATAACGGTGTAGACCCAACTGAGTCGATATTCAAGGTCCTGTAGCACGTCTCGCTGAAAGCGATCGACCAGCAACTGTTTCACTCGAGAGTAACCAAGCTTCCTGTTGGCGATGGCCATCTGGGACAGCTGACAGGTCGCACGGCGATCTCCGTCACAAAGCTCATTGGCGGCATCGTAGTCTCCACGAGCAAGCGGTTCTTCGATCGCTTCCAAGAATGCAGACTGCTGCTCTTCGCTGTTGAATTGTTTTTGCCGCACACGGCTAATAACCATTACGATGCAAAATGCGCCCCAGAGAGCCAAAAAGAAAATGCATGCGTAGATGCAATTTCCCAGAATCGAAAAAACAGAATCCATCAAGCCCCCAACCTATGCTTGTAAATAAGCCAAACTAATTGTGACAGCTCACGTATTTTGAGACGTGAACCTTGCATTTCGGGGCAGCACTCTGACAGTCAAACACCCCGCGGAACTGTCCATTCCGGCGGGTCGCATTATGAACCAGATCAAAAAATTGAGAAGGCATGTCTCGCATTTTCATTGAAATTGCGTGCCCTCGGAACTCGCGACCGATACTGCAGTGCGCGAATGCTACCCATCTTCGTGTGGAAGAGTGAAAGAGACGGGCGCTAGAACAAGTTTAATTAACGAAACTCAAATCCGGAAACGGAAATCGAAAAGCCATCATCAAAACTGTAAATCCTTACGGCCGTTTCACGGACTTCCCTGACTTCTCGCCCCAACTCCTTCAATCGTGCGGCCTCAAGTTCGGCAATCTGCGACGTGAGTCGCTCGGGATAGAACTGAACGAATAGCATTCCATCGACGACCACGCCTGAATCAACGGCTATTTTTTGATCCCACCGCTTCAACGCCGGCTTCGAGTGCGCGAACCAGACGGAATCTTCCTCTTTGGCTCGACTCGAAGGCGCAACCGTTGCTTTCGAAGACAGCGATCCCACTCTCCAGATATCGCTTTTGCGACTCGCGATGACGCCGATTTCGATGCAAGCCTCGTACACCCTGATACTCCGAACGAGTGGCAGCCATTAGCCGGTGGTGTCGCTGCGCTCAACCACCGGCTAATGGCTAAAACCCCTGCCGGGGTGAACTGCTACTAAAACCACGAAGAGCCCTATTTATAAACACAGTCAACGATCCTGAACTCGAATCCGCCACCATTGGCCTCGACCTTAATGTTGGTTCGTCGCACATCTTTCAACTCGCGACCAGCACGTTTCAAGTAGTCGTCTTCGGCCTTGGCGATCGTAAGACGGGTATCCTGCGAATAAAACTGAACCATCAGCGCACCGTTGGTATCAACGCCAGCCTGCTGTGCAATCTGCTGATCCCATTTTTTCATGCGCAGCTTGGCATGTGAAAACCGAAGCGACTTGGCTTCCTGCTCACGACTCGATTTCGCAACACTAACACCTTTCGAAACGTCGCTCACTCGCCAAACAACCTCGCCAACCGACTCAACCACGCCGATTTGGATTCCAAAGTAGTCCAACTGGTCCTTATAGGTGGCCTGATTGTCGACCTCGTATACGATCTTCCATCGCTTGTAGTCTGGAATCCCATCGCCGGAGCCAGACGGACCACCTTCGCGGCTACCGTAGCCGCCGCCTTTCCCCATCTGAGCCGCGTCGCCGCTGACGTGTTCCGAGTTGGCGCGAATGGTGGATACCGCGTTCGAAACGGCCTCCAAAGCTTCGGCCAACTGAGGCGTTTCAACTTCGGCGAAGTCTTCGACACCCGGATCAAGTTCGTCGTCTTCGAAGCCTTCCGGCATGTCGTTTCCATCTTCGCCTTGGGTCGCTGGTATAAAAGGAGGCGCAACATTGCGCTCAAACTTGAAAACCGATGTCAGCCAAATCAGGAACAGCGTCGCGACAACGAAACCAACTAGCAGAATCAACGCCGTCAGCCACGCACTCATGCGATCATACGCGCTGGTCTTTGACTGAACTTTGTCGAGAGGTTTGTAAATCGAACTCATAATAATTTATCTTTATTCCAAAAGCTCGGCGTCAGGGCGAATTTCGAGAAACCATCGGGTCCATTGCTGCTTCAACCGTTGAAGCTCGAGCAGATTGTCGTCTTTGTTACCTCTGTCTTCAAACACCAACGTGTCGAACTTTCGACTGATCAATCGAAGACCGTTGTGAGCTTGAATCGCAATCGCCGGATCCGGATCTCCCATCGCGTAGAGCAACGCCGGGACATTATCCATGTCCTGTTCACCCGAGAGAAACTTGATCGCCACGAGGCGACGAAAGTAATTCTTATCGCTGATCATCGTTTTTAAAAACGAGGTGACTTCGCCCCGCGATTTATCACCGGAAGCTTTAAATTCGCGAACCGCCCGCTTCATCGCTGCCGTGATCTGCGCCAGCTGCTGGTCTTCGAGATTGCCATCGGAAAGGGCATCGATCAGGTCTGACAAGCTTTTTTCCGCTTCGGATGAGGCAATCACCCCTGTTTTGCTTTGAGTCAACATTCCTTCATCAAACCCCTCGCCTCCGCCCAATTCGCTATCGACGGGCGGCAACGAGATAATTTCGCTGGCTCTCACAAGGAACAACATTGACAGTGCCGTGTTCGTGCTAACCTGCATGACGGCGACGCGCCGGTGACCCTCAAAGCCGCCCGCGTCGTTCTGGTACTCAGCAAGATAATCAACACCGTCGTCATACCAACTGCTCAGTGCGCCTCCGACACTTCCATCCGCCTGCTCTTTGAAGTAGGCGTATCGCTCGAGAGCGTACATAAAATAGGAGTTCCATTGAGGGATTGGGAATTCAAATCGATTTGAATACCAAGCGGCGCCAGCCCTTTTGCAACTCTGCAACTTGCCTTTATTAAAGCTGACAACTGGACCAACACCGTCCCCCCAAGCTTCTTCAATTTCGACATCTTCGTCATCGAAAGCAGCAACGTACACGGTTACGTTTTTAGGCAGTCCCAGCGATGTATCAACACTCGATGATGACATGTTTTTGACTCGGGGTGAAAGTCGCAAAAGATCCGCCAGCAAATAGACAGAACTCAATGAAGCCGAATGGATGGAATTAGTTCCAGGGATGTCCCCTTCTCCCATCTTCGCTTGGTAACTCCAAGTGCCGCTTTGCGCCTGATAGTCGACGTAGAACTGCAGCAACTTCCTGACATGCTTGGGATCGAGCGGAATTCGATGCTGGCGAGCAACAAAAAACGCGAGCGCACCAAACTGGGACTGCGAAGTATCTGTGTCCTGGTCATCTTTGTACGTGAATGCACCAACTTCCATTTGCCGTGCAACCAAGGCATCCAGAATCGTGACAATCTGTTTCTTATATTTCTTCACGTCATATTCGGCCAACAAGATCAGCGCGAGCGAAGGAAAGTAAGTCTCTCTTGCATCCAAAACTTCGGCGGACCGAGCATCGACCATTTCCGCAACCTCGGTGACCACTCGCTTGATCATTGGGTTGTCCGTCGGCACGACGCCGTCGTAACGCTTGTGGTATTCCAACAAGGCCAGAGCACAGACCGTTTTGTCGCCAATCTTTCCTTTGTTGACGGTATTTAGGTACTCCGCGGCTTTATCCGCGATCCTGACGACCTCGTCGGCGTAGGGATCTTGATATTTCTTTTGTGCCAGACAAGCGGCAGGGGCGAAGCAACTAAAGCATACCGCCACAAACAACGAGCCAATGATGGCTTTTTGCGATCTGAAATTCATATTTATCCCGAGTTCCGTCCTGCTACCTGAATTCGCATTTTGGAAGGCAAATGCGTCGCGAGAGAGAAGATGCAGCCGGTGTCACTATAGTTTTCCCTTCAATTCATGTCAATAATTCAGAACATTCGATGGATTGGGACGTTCCCTTATTAAGGAGGGGGCTGATTTGCGAGTCGATGTTTGGGATTTCCAGTTTTCAGCCCTTTCGCAATTCGGTTACCCTCTCTGACCATGGCTGACTTGCTTTCACTAATTTCCGCCGGGAGATTTAAACATGAAGATTTTTTCGACGATCGCCGTTTTGGGATTACTGATCTCTTTGGGCTGTAGCGATTCAACCGCTTTGGGACTGCAAACCAAACAGGACCAAGCGAAGGATGCGAAAACCAACGCTCAACAATCGACCGAACAGGCAACTGGGAAAGAGGGCAAAGAGATGGCGCTGAAAACCGCAACGTTTGCAGGCGGATGTTTTTGGTGTACAGAGGCAGTCTTTTTGCAGCTTGAAGGCGTAGAGAATGTCCTGCCGGGGTACATGGGAGGCCACGTCATCAACCCAACCTACGAGCAGGTTTGCGGCAAGAAGACCGGTCACGCCGAAGTTATCCAAATCCAGTTCGATCCTGAGAAAATCTCGTTCGACGAACTGCTGTACGTCTTCTTCAAGACACATGACCCCACAACGCTCAACCGGCAGGGCGCCGATCATGGCCCTCAGTATCGAAGCGCTGTCTTCTATCATGACGACAAACAAAAAGAGTCCGTGGAATCGATCAAGAAGAAACTGGATGAAGAGAAAATTTTCAAGAATCCGATCGTGACCGAGATCACCAAAGCTACCATCATGTATGTCGCGGAAGATTATCACGTCAACTACTTCAACAAAAATCCGAACAATGGTTATTGCCGTGCAGTGATTCCCGGGAAGGTCAAAAAGCTGAAGAAGCTTTTTGGCGAAAAACTGAAGTCCCAGTTCCAGGAATAAGGTTGGTGAAACGATGACCGCATCGGGAGTTTGAGGCTCCCGCTGAAACGAATCCGCCGCACACAACTGCCAAACTTATCTGCCATGTCTCAGGGGGACCTCGACCTCCCGGGACATTTATCTCTCAACGCTCGATTACTTCTATGCCCAAGTTCAATGTCAACGTGCCGCACGAAATCGATCGCAGCGAAGCAATCAGCAAACTCAAAACCTTCATGGACGCTGCACGGAAAGATTCTCCGGTCGAGCTTTCGGACATGAAGGAGGACTGGGATGAGAGTGGCAATCTCGAGTTCTCATTCTCGGCGATGGGTTTCCGTATCGCGGGCCAAATGGTGACCGAAACCCAACTAGTTTCCGTTAAGGGCATCCTGCCATTTGCGGCATTGCCTTTTCGTGGCGCACTTGAGAATCAACTGGCCACAAAGATCCGCGAAGCGATCGACACGTAGGCCTTTCCAACGGATCATGTCGCCAAACAGCCTGTTGAATTAATCAAGTTTCAATTTATGAAGCGCTGATCATAACCCGTTGCGTAAGCGAGGCTTCAAATCGTTCGTGTTATCCCTCGCTCACGCGTTTTGAAGTTGCAAACTTTGCCTGAAAATTCGGATTCTATCTGGAAATAACCATTGAAAACCCAAAAACGCGAAGCGTTCAATACAAGCCCGAAGCGCAAGCGAGTGAGTCGAAAATCCATGCAATGATTCACTCGCTGGCGCTTCGCGCTGCGGGCTTGTAGTAGTGCAACTTCAAAACTCACGCGTCGGGTTATGATTAAATCAACAGACCGCAAAAGCATGGGGTTCCCGCCGAATGAAGACCCTGGGGAACAAACTTTGGCTCGCAGGAACTGCATCCTGCCGGGCCGGTTCGCGAGCTTGATCGCATAAGTTTCTCTTAGCGTTCAAGTTCCTGCCGAGAAAAAGTTTGACATACGCGTCAAACACCCTCACGATGGGTACTCAACACGGATGCACAGTTTGGGCAAGGCGGCTTCAAACCTATCTGATATCTTGTAGGGAGAGTGACGTGACTCAGTCAGTGCTCAAAGCGATTCGCGAAGGTAATTGGAATTTCGAACCCAACTTCTCCAAGAAAGTCAAAAGACGATTCAACTCAACGGTAGCGCTTCCGGGGACGCGGGAGAAAGTTGACGCCCTCGCAGAGCGAGCCCTGTGCGGATTGCCACTGTGGCATCCCGAGGATCGCAAGACGTTTGACGATTCGTTCAGCGGAATGGAGTAGCACGGTGGTCTCCACCGTGAACTTTTTCTTTGTAGCTCGGTGGACTCATCGGTCTCCACCATGGATTTAGCGACCGTGGAGACCACGGTACCAATTTAGTTCGCAACGATGTTGACCAATCGATCCGGAACGACGATCACTTTCCGAACCGTCAACCCCTCGATCAATTTCTGAATTCGCTCGTCCGCCATCGCAACCGCTTCGAGAGCATCTTTTGACAACCCACGCTCGACCGTAATTCGGGATCGAGGCTTGCCCATAATCTGGACAACGATCTCGACCGTCGACTCGATCGTCAACGA
This sequence comes from uncultured Pirellulaceae bacterium, assembly GCA_964352885.1. Lineage (GTDB taxonomy): Bacteria > Planctomycetota > Planctomycetia > Pirellulales > Pirellulaceae > Mariniblastus. The sequence goes on along the minus strand of CAYGUE010000085.1, from coordinate 13,452 downwards.
CTCGTCGTACTGCGGCCACGACTCGTAAGACAACGACTCGGTGTGCCCCAAGATCGTCCAGAGTTCTTCGCAAAGGTGCGGCGCCATTGGCGAAAGCAACAACACAAACTGCTCCATGATTGATTTCGGTCGAGCCTCTTGTCCGGTGAAGAAGTTAACAAATTCCATCATCCGGGAGATCGCCGTGTTGAAGCTGAGTTTTTCGATGTCGTTCGAAACGGCCATGATCGTTTTGTGCAAGACACGCGTCTGCTCTTCGGTGGGTTCGTGATCGCCGACCGCCTTATGAAGCTGAATTGCGTCTGCACGTTCATCGACCACCAATCGCCAAACGCGATCGAGAAACCCTCGCACGCCACTCACGCCAGACATGCTCCATGGCTTCGACTGCTCGAGTGGCCCCATAAACATTTCGTACAATCGCAACGCGTCCGCACCGTAATCCGCAATGACGACGTCCGGATTAATCACGTTACCGCGACTCTTTGACATCTTGTACGCGCGGCTGTTGATTCGAATCGATGGCTGCGACGCGATCACAAAGGAATCACCTTGCTTGTCGACCAATTCCGGCTCCAGCGAAACCGATTTGAGCAAAACCGAGGTATCCGACTTCAAAACGGGCTGATGATTCTCATCTTCCGTAACAACCTCAGCTGAAACCCATTTCTCATCAGCATCGCGATAGCCAGTGAACTCATTGTCGCCAAGGATCATTCCCTGGTTGACCAAACGCTGAAACGGTTCGTTGGTACTGACGTGGCCGCGATCGAAAAGCACTTTGTGCCAGAAACGCGAATACAACAAGTGCAACACCGCGTGCTCGGCTCCACCGATGTACAGATCGACGGGCATCCACGCCTTCTCCAATTCAGGATCAACGAAGCAGCTGTCGTTGTGCGGATCAATGAAACGCAAGAAGTACCAGCACGAACCTGCCCACTGAGGCATCGTGTTGGTTTCGCGGCGGTACTTTACGCCATCGACCACCGGGAACAACCAGTCATCGTCTGCTTTCTCAAGCGGCGGCTCGGGACGGCCGTGCGGCTTGAAATCTTCGAGCTCAGGAAGCTCAACCGGCAATTGATTTTCTGGAACCGCGCGAATGCGACCGGTCTTGTTGCCGTCTTCGTCGATGTAGTGCAGGATCGGAAACGGCTCGCCCCAGAAACGCTGACGTGAGAACAACCAGTCACGAAGCTTGTAGTTCACTGCGGCATTGCCGAGCCCACCAGAATCAAGCTGTGAGGTGATCTCGGACTTCACATCTGCGGTCGATTTCCCATCGAATTCAGCGCTGTTGATCGCCGTACCGTGGCCCGCGAAACAGACCTTCCCGGCAGCAACCTCGGCAGCATCAATGTCGGATGACTCTGGCGGTTGCACGACGGGCACGATTTCGATTCCGTACTTGGTCGCGAACTCATGATCACGAGTATCGTGGGCCGGAACAGCCATAATGGCTCCGGTTCCGTAGCTGATCAAAACGTAGTCAGCGATCCAGACAGGAACCTGTTTCCCGTTGACCGGGTTGACGGCGTAGCTTCCGGTGAAGACGCCAGTTTTCGTAAGCTTGTCGTCCTGCCGATCACGATCGCTCTTTGCTGAAGCCGCACCACAGTACGCATTAACATCCTTTTTCTGGTCGTCGGTCGTCAAAACTTCGACTGCCGGATGCTCGGGCGCGATGACCATGTACGTCGCGCCAAAAAGCGTGTCGGGCCGAGTCGTATAAACTCGCAAGACGTCGTCGCTAGGCTTGCGCGGGAAACCTGATTTGCTGCGTGCTGCTTTCCACCCCGCTTCGCTAGCTGCGTCACCGATGAAGAAGTCGACTTCAGCCCCGGTGCTGCGACCGATCCAGTCTCGCTGTAATTTCTTGATGCCTTCGGACCAGTCAAGCGGTTCGAGATCTTTCTCCAAGCGATCCGCGTAAGACGTAATGCGCAACATCCACTGTCGCATGGGGCGACGCTCGACCGGATAATTACCTCGATCGCTCAGGCCATCCTTAACCTCTTCGTTTGCCAAAACCGTCCCTAAACCCGGACACCAATTCACGAGCGCATTGGACTGGTAAGCCAAACGGAAATCGTCGCGGTATTCAGCAACAGCTTCTTCGCCCTCTGCTTTGACGTCATCGGGAATCGGAAGCTCAGAAATGGGCCGTCCTTTTTCTGAATTCGGATCGAACCAGGTATCGAACAACACAAGAAAGATCCACTGAGTCCATTTCACATAAGGAACATCAGTCGTCGAAAGCTGGCGATCCCAGTCGTAGCTGAAACCGAGCTGCTTCAATTGACGGGTGAACGTCTGGATGTTTTTTTCAGTCGAAACGCGCGGCGGAGTATTCGTTTTGATCGCATACTCTTCGGCGGGCAAACCAAATGCATCGAACCCCATCGGATGGAGTACCGTCACGCCGTTCATCCGCGCATGCCGGGCAACGATGTCCGTCGCGGTGTAGCCTTCCGGGTGTCCCACATGAAGCCCGTTGCCGCTGGGATACGGAAACATGTCCAACGCATAAAGTTTCTTTTCACTGATCGTATCAGGAGTCTTAAACGTTTTGTTTTCATCCCAATAGCGTTGCCAGCGAGGTTCAATTTCCGAGGGTTCGTACTTGGGCACGTAAGTTGTCCTGGTCGTAAACGTAAGAATTTGGATCTGAGTCGAACTGGGCTCTGAATTCGTTCATTTTGGAATACAAGCCCAAAGCGCCGGCGAGTGAATATTCCGGCAATTTAAATCACTCGTTGGCGCTTCGGGCTTGTATTTGGATTTGTCAGACAGAGTCTTGTTGGATTGATAGTTTATCAGAGTGCCCACGAACCAAAAGGACTGCGTAATCTCACAATAGTTCAGTGATTCGTCCTGATCATCGTGGCAGATTTGCTTTCGAAAGCTGAACTTTGCCGTCTGGCGAAAATTCCTAGCTGGAGAATCACAATCTTTGTGTTAAGTTGAGATGACATTATTAGCCGCCCAACACTGCCGCCAACCTTCCTTCCCAACCTATTTTGAATCGATCAAATTCATGATTCGCCGTCGGCCAAAAATCAGACTAACCGAGGTAGATCGCGAGCAAATGCGATTGGCGTGCCGCTTCAATGCCCAGCTGATCGACTTCGTCCGGCCACATGTTTGTGCGGGCGTCGAAACAGGTCGAATAGACCAACTGGTCCACGACTACACGCTCGACCATGGGCATACACCCGCGTGTTTGGGCTATCCCGGCGAACATGGTCCGTATCCAAAGAGCAGCTGCATCAGCCTCAATGATGTGATCTGCCACGGCATTCCAGATCGATATGAACTCAAGCCTGGCGACATCGTCAACGTCGACTTGACGACGATCGTGGACGGATGGCACGGTGATCAATCTGAAACATTCATCATTGGCGAACCGAATCAAGTATTGGATATGGCTCGCGATGTGACTCAGTGTGCGTTTGATGCGCTGCATGCAGGTATCGATGCGTTGACGCCTGGCTGTGCCGTTTCCGTGATCGGACAAGCGATCGTTGAGCTCGTAGATCAGCGGCAACCTGAATTCGGCGTCGTCGAGAAGTACGTCGGCCACGGGATCGGAGCAAGATTTCATCAACGACCCAACATTCCTCACGTGCCTACGCGACAATCGAGGCAGGATCGGCTTTATCCAGGGATGTGCTTCACGATCGAACCAATGATCAATACGGGTACCGAAAGAAGCCAGCTCGACCCGCATGATGGCTGGACGGTCAAGACGCTTGATGGCGGTTTGTCGGCTCAGTTTGAGCATACGATTCTGATGACCGAGGATGGCCCGGAAATTCTGACGCTGACTCAAGATGGACCGCAGGCGGGTCACAAGTTTTAAGTCTTGTTTTAAAAGCCATTACGAACTTGTAACGCGGCGCGACGAAGCCAGCAGGTGTCACCACTGAAGCGTGGTTCTCTCAAATATCCGCTCGCGCTCGAACTGGGCGTTGTACTGCTGGACACTCGAACCCCAACGGGGTTTATCCAATAGCCCCGGGGTGTCGAAACCCAAAACGCCGAACCCCAACGCTTACCTGCGGCCTAAAACCGGTTATGATTGCGTGCCGCCAGGAAAGCTCAACTGCGTGGCTTCGCCGACCCTCACACAGAGAGGTTGTTTGGATCTAACATTCTTCGGTCATGTCTTCCACTAAAATCGTCCAGCTTCGTTACCCACAGGCAAACATCGCCGTCATCTGCATGGATACGCCCGGCAGACCAGGCAATGTTCTTGATGATCAAATGTTTGATGAACTTGAGGCGGCGATCGATGAGCTTTCGGCACGTGATGATCTTGTCGGCGCGGTTTTGATATCCGCCAAGCCAAAGATCTTCGTTGCGGGTGCCGACCTTAAACGCATTCAGAAAACAGCTGACTTCAGCGACGAGCAAATCATTACGTTCTGCGAACAGGGCAGGGCGGTGATGAGAAAATTCAGCTCGGCCAACTTTCCGACCGTTGCCGCGATCCATGGAGCCGCTGTCGGTGGAGGCCTGGAGATCGCGATGTGGTGCGACTATCGAATCGCAACCGATCATCGAGCGACAAAACTTGGACTCCCGGAAGTAAAGCTTGGCCTCGTACCAGGTTGGGCTGGCACCAGCCGACTTCCTCGTCTGACAAACCTGGCCGACGCCGTTAGACTGGTCACTTCGGGTGACCTAATCCTCGCAAACGCTGCCCTCGAAATGGGAATGGTCGACAGTGTCGTGTGTTGCAACGATCCCGCCGCAGCAGAAGCAACCCTCGAAGCAGAAGCTATTCAGCTGTTGTTATCAGCCAAAGAGGAATCCTGGCGCGAGCGACGTGAATCTTTAAAGGGTCCCGTTCAAAACTGCGGAGACACCGATGCCATCGTCGCGGAAACCGCAAAAGAAATCATTGCGAATCGCGAGATCTTCCTGTTCGCGCCGACAGTCGTGCTAGAACACACCGTGCGAACAGCAGTACTGGACGCCGCGGCAGCGGAAGCTTCGGAGTCACTTGCGATGGCTCAAGTCTACGGAAGCCCAGCGAATCGAGGATTGCTGCATCATTACTTTTTGGTGCGTCACAACCACAAGAATCCTGGACTGGTGGATACTTCATTGGAAGTGCAACCGGTCAAGTCGCTGGGCATCGTCGGTGCCGGATTGATGGGGGCTTCGATCGCCACCAAATGCGCCGCATCAGGAATGGAAGTTCGTTTGCTTGATGCGAATCCGGGCGCTGCGAGACTGGCGGCCCAGCGAATCAACGAAAGCACAACAGGCCCAACAGGCCCAACAGTCAAAGTGATCGACGACTACGATGACCTTTCCGGCGTGGACCTCGTTATCGAATCGGTTGTGGAAACAATGAATGTCAAAAAATCGGTGCTGCAGAAGATCGAAGCTGTTGAAAATGCGCCGCGATGGGTGGCCAGCAATACGTCGGCGATTGAAATCGGATCGATGTCACCACACATTGAACATCGCAATTCGTTTTGTGGCATTCACTTTTGCCACCCAAAGTTAATGTCGTTAGTAGAAGTCATCTGCGGCCCTGACACCGACGAACAAACGGTTGCGAACTCGGTTGCGTTTGTTCGGCAGTTACGCATGATGCCAGTCGCGATCAATGACTGCCCTGGATTCGTGGTCAACCGCTTGCTGGCTACGATGCTGAATCAGGCGCTTCAACTGTACAGTGAAGGGCACTCGATCGAGTCCATCGATTCTGCAATGCGCGACTTCGGATTCCTTGGCGGTCCTTTCGAGATCATCGACGTGATCGGTGCCGACACGTGCATGTACGCAGGGCGAAGCATGTGGGAAAATGGGCTCAAATGCGTTTCGCTTTCTCCGATCCTGCCGCGAATGGTCAAGAAGAATCTACTTGGACGCAAAGTTGGAATGGGCTTCTATCGCTACGCCACGCCCGAAGGCGACGGGGAATTCGACTTATCCATCGACGAGTTGCTCAACGGCTATCGAACCACCGAATCGAAGGCTGAACGCGACAGTGAATCCATCGCGATTCGTATCCTGTCAAAAGTCGCTCTTGAGGCATCACTCATTCTGGAAGAGGAGATCGTGAGTGATCCGCGCGACATCGACCTGTGCATCATCCATGGCCTCTCATTCCCTTCCCATCTTGGCGGGATTCTGTTTTGGGCGGATCAAATGGGAATCGGAACCCTGAATAAGATTTTGGGCGACGAAGCTTCGGAGTGGCTTAAAAGAATGGAGCTTGAAGGCAACTCCTTCCACGCCATATAACGGCGGACCTACCGACTGCGATTCATTAAGAGGGTCAAAGCTTTGTTTTTGATCTGGCCTGGATCCGCGTTGATGTCGTGCACTTTGCCACCAAAGTCCACCAGCATGACATGTGGCAGTGCTCCCGGAGGACACGCAGTTATCAGTGAGTTTTTCCCGGACTCAAAATGTGGTTCGACGATTCGAATCAGCGACACCTTTTCCGACATGACATTTGCATTTTTGGGCAATTCGGGATCGACGCACACGGCCAGAATACAAACTGCCTTGTTCTTTAGGTTTCCAGCATTCGCATTGAGTGCATCCAAGTATTTTAAAGACTTGGAAGATTTCCCCGACCAATACACGACGATAACGACTTTCTGCTTCAAGTCATCGTCGATCAATTGCGTCCCCGCGGAATCCACACCGCGATATTCGATTGTCTGATCCTGCAGTTCGATTCGAGTTAGTCCAGACACTGCGACCCGATTTGCTGACTCGCGATAGTCTTCAATAATGTTTCCTTTGGCAATGGACGCTACGATATCCTGAAAAACAAGTTTTGCTTCTTCGGGAAAGCCGTTTCGCTCAAACCACTGCGCCAACGTTGCGGCTTGACGAACGAGTAGAAATCCGATCTGTGGCTGACCCAAAAGTCTCGATGCCGTCTTCGTTAGCTCTCTTCGACCTGCCTTCCCGTTCGCCCATCGGTCAGTAAACTTTCGATCAAAGTTTTCAAAATCGAGCAATAATCGATCGGCGATATTCTGCATTTTCCTTTCCAAGGTCGGCTTCAAAGAGCCAACGGGATTTCGCTCTCGCAACTTTGAAAACAATGCTTGCATGTATCGCGGGTCCTCATTAAGCAGCACCAGCGTGTGCGCCTCAATCATGGAGGCGACATACTCATCCTCCGGAAAGCGCTTTATCGTATCGGCGAACAACTCAACCAGCTCATTTACATCCTCGCTTCCAGACTTGAGTTTTTCAAACGACCGGTGCGTCAGCATCGCGATGCGGGCATTGCTGTAGACCTGGGCATTGGTATCATCCAAATAGGGCGTGTAGGCCGCCTCCAGTTCAGCACCGCTGTTTTCCAAGCCTAGATTGCTTGTGAAGTCCAAGCCGTACAGCTTAACTCTGGCCAGCATGTGTTCGCTAACCGCCACCTCTCGCATCGCTTCGTCCGCCGGACCTCTTTCGATGACTTCTTCGGCGACGTCGATTCTCGACCGACAAATATTGACCGAATCAAGGGTACTTGTTGGGCGACTGGCCTTGAGTTTCGAAAGCTCGATCATCAGCTCTTCCAGCGTATCGGCACGTGCCGCTACATCGCGAGCCGCTTTCCGTTTCAACTGATCGTTGCTGTAATCCTCATTAACAACTGGGTCGCTTGTGAAGGCAAAAATCAAAACGATCGTCGTGACCATTCCCAGCACCATTGCCAACATGTTCGTGCTGCCACCAGTGGTATCTGGAACGATAACTGGGCGCAAGTCATCCGGCTTTTCAAGGCGTTTTGGCTTGCGTGAAGACTTGGATTTCTTGCTGGAGCTCATTAGTGCAAATTGCGTTCAATCAAAAAAATGGAGATTGTTGGTGCTGAAGATCCCCATCCACACGCCCGCAACGAAACTCGAAATCGTACCCGAACGCATACTATACTCTACGGCAGCTCGATCGAACTAGGAGAAGGTGTCTCTTCTTGAGTCGCCGCAGTCCCTTGGGCCTGACTAACCGCTACAAACGCCATCCGGAGTTGATGTAGGTTTTCGGTCAACGCCGTCGCCTCCTCTGTTGTCAGATTTCCTTTGGTTTTCTCGTCTAAAACCGCGATCATATCAACTAGGTGCCGCGCCATCGGCAAGTTAATTTGCGCTGCCCCACTTCCGTCCATATCCGGTAGCAAACCCAACATCGCCATCGCCTGAGTTGCCAACGTGGCCAACAAGACATGAAACGATGCTTCCGGTATTGAGTGTGGATCGCCGGCGGGCGGTTCCATCTCCTGCGTCCGGAGCTCTTCCTTCTCCTTCTCTACTTGAGACTTCCAGTCTTCGTCGACAATAATCTTTGGTTCTTCCGATTCGGACATGCTCTAGCTCTCTGCAGATTCTTTGGGTTGAACGGCGTTAGGGCGAGTCGTTTTCGCGGCGCCTTGATTTGACTTCTTCTCGGTGGCTGCTTTTACAAAACCAGCAAAAAGAGGATGGGAACACGTTGGCTTGGACTTGAATTCAGGGTGATACTGGACAGCAACAAACCAAGGATGGTCCTTCACTTCCACAACTTCGACGAGTGCGTCTTCCTTACTGGTTGCGGCAATCACCAAACCGTTGGCTTCCAATTGCTGACGATACTGATTGTTGAATTCGTAACGATGTCGGTGCCGCTCGTGAATCGTATCGGTTCCGTAACAGGCGTGCGAAATCGTGTCAGGCCGAACCGCTGACTCCTGCCGCCCCAAACGCATCGTGCCGCCCATCTCGGTCACGTTTCTCTGTTCGTCGAGCAAACAGATCACGGGATGCTTTGAGTCCTTGTCGAACTCGCTAGAGTTGGCGTTCTCCAGCCCGGCAACATTGCGAGCGAATTCAATCACAGCACACTGCATGCCCAGACAAATTCCGAGGAATGGAATCTTGCGCTCTCGAGCCCAACGAATCGCTTCGACTTTACCCTCAACGCCACGTTCGCCAAAGCCGCCCGGCACAAGAATGCCGTGGTAGCCCGCCAACAATCGCTCGGGGCCTTCGCGTTCAATTTCCTCTGACTGAATTCGGCCAATTCGGATTTGAGCACTGTGTTCGATTCCAGCGTGATCGATCGCTTCATAGATCGACTTGTAGGCGTCCTTGTGTTCGGCATACTTTCCGACCACTGCAATGCTGATCTCCGTTTTCGGATTGCGTAACCGATGAAGAATATCACGCCAGTCATCAATGTCAGGCGTTTTCGCATTCAAACCCAACTTGCTGACGATCTGCGCGTGCAAACCATGCTCCACGAGACTCAGTGGAACTTCGTAGATCGAAAAGTCTTTGTCCTGTTCTTCAATGACAGACTCTTTGGGGAGGTTGCAGAACAGAGCAATCTTATCCTTCTCTTCGGACGGAAGTTCCCGTTCGGAACGGCAGATCAAAAGATCGGGCTGAATACCGATCTGACGAAGCAGTCCAACAGAATGCTGAGTCGGCTTTGTTTTCAGTTCTCCAGCCGCCTTCAAGTACGGCACCAGAGTCAGGTGAATGTAAAGGCAATTCTCTTTGCCGTGATCCAACGAGAACTGTCGGATCGCTTCTAGGAATGGTTGGCTTTCGATATCACCAACAGTACCGCCGATCTCTGTGATGACGACATCTATTCTTTCACCATCTTCGCCGGATCTTCCAAGATCAAATATGCACTGCTTGATCTCATTCGTGATGTGCGGAATCACCTGAACAGTTTTACCAAGGAACTCACCACGACGTTCCTTTTCGATCACGCTCAGGTAGATCTGACCGGTCGTATAGTTTGATTGTCGCGTTAGCGGACTGTTCGTGAATCTTTCGTAGTGACCGAGATCCAGATCGGTCTCGCTACCGTCATCCAGCACGTAGACTTCGCCGTGCTGGTATGGGCTCATCGTGCCCGGGTCGACGTTAATGTAGGGATCCAGTTTCTGCATGCGAACGCTTAGTCCGCTGCGTTCCAGCAACATGCCAATCGAAGCACTCGTGAGCCCTTTGCCAAGAGAACTAACGACGCCGCCGGTAACAAAAATATGTTTGGTCATTGCCTGACTGATCCGCCCAAAGGCTTAAATTTCACTGATTCTTCGAAAAACACAACAACGCTCCATGGGTGGGTTTGCGACATTCAGTCCTAGCAATCTCGGCAAAACCCGATACCTGCAAGCGGACTCAAAGCGACGCCCATCCAAAACCCGATTCTAGCCGTTATTGTATTTCCTGACAAACAGATCGTAGTCCTCTCGCGTGTCGATTCCGATAACCGGTTGGTCGATCAAGCCAATAAAAACGGGATAACCGGCAGACAGCACCCTGAGTTGCTCCAACGACTCCAGCTTCTCCGCCGCACACGACGGCAAATCGGGAAACTTGAGCAGGAAGTCTCGCCTGTAAGCATAGAGCCCCACGTGCTGAAGAAAATTGCCCGGCTCCGCAAGCAAGCCATCGCTCCACTGTCTCGCATGCGGAATGGGACTGCGACTGAAGTACATCGCTCGACCGTGATCGTCCATCACGACTTTCACACAAGCCGGATCGTCAAGCAATTCACGCGACCGAATTGGCGTGGCAAGCGTCGCAACCAGGGCCTCGGGATTCTGCTCAAGGATTGAAATCGCCAAATCAATGGCAGCACCCGGTATCTCTGGCTCGTCACCCTGTAAATTTACGACAACGTCATACTCCGGATGATCCGCAGCAACCTCGGCAACGCGATCGGTACCGCTGATGTGATCCACCGATGTCATTTCGGCACATCCACCAAAACTCTCTACCGTGGCAAAAATCTGCGGGTCATCGGTCGCGACAATGATTTTGTCCGTTTTAGAATTCGTAGCTGCTGCCTCGACCGTATGTTGAATCAACGATTTGCCAGTCTCTGAAAGAAGCATCTTTTCTGGCAAGCGAGTGGACTGCCTTCTGGCGGGAATCACGATCAGAGGATTCAATTTTGCGGACATCCTAAGCTGCCTTTTATTTTGCGTGTCAAAAAGCCCGATAAAAAAAGTAAAAGTGGACCGAAATGGGAGTCCTCCCGAAGCGTGATCCAAAAATTGGAGGAAGTTGCACGATGGCCAACCACGAAGTTTTCCTAACCGGCAGCACCGGTTTTATTGGCAAACATTTTCTACAACAGTTTACTCAATTAGGACGCAGCGTGCGATGCATGGCTCGCGAAACGTCCTCAGTGGACTCCATTCGCGACTTCGGATGCGAAATCGTGAAGGCCGATCTTACTGATGTTGATTCCTTAGCTCAAGCAGTTGGAAACTGCAAAACCGTCTTTCACGTCGCCGGCAAAGCACGCAATGGGACTCGCGGCGACATGCAGAAAACGAATCGCGACGGTACACGAAACATTGCTCTGGCATGCTTGCGCCAGCCCAACCCTCCGACGCTCGTTTTCGTTTCTTCACTTGCCGCTGCTGGCCCGAGCAAGCTGAATCAACCCCTTGTCGAAAGCGACCCTTGCCAGCCGGTCTCGAAATACGGCTTGAGCAAACTGGATGCCGAATCTGAATTGCGAGAGCTTTCGGATAAACTTTCGATTTCGGTGCTTCGTCCGCCGATTGTTTTTGGTGAAGAAGATACGGTGACACTGGATCTGTTTTCAGCCATCAAGAAGTTTCGACTCTACACCCGTCCCGGCCGTAACGAGAAACAATACTCTCTAATCCACGCCGACGATCTCGTTCGGTCGGCGTTGGCGATCGAATCATCAGGTCAGCGGCTTCAGAAGTCTGACGTTTCAAGTGGCGTTTACTTTTCGGCATACTCGGAAGATCTAACGGGCACTCGTTTCGCCGAGTCGATTGGCAAAGCGATCGAGCGACAGCCTGTAACCATCCCAATTCCCCACATGGCGGTCAAACTGCTGGCGGCTGCCAATGAAGTTATTTCCGCGGTGACGCCGTGGAAGCCATTCGTCAATTGGGACAAGGCTCGCGAAGTGACCGCCGGGTCCTGGACCTGCAGTGCGGCAAAATTGCTAAAGGAAACCAGCGTAAAATTTGAAACTTTCGAAACTCGTTTGGCGCAGACCGTCGAAGGCTACCGAAGAAAAGGCTGGCTTTGATGGCGCCTTGTGCTTCTGATGTTTGAGTTAAACTATAGGGATGCACACAACCTTTGACATCGACTTTGAAGTTCCGTTTCGCCATCGTGTTCGCTTTACGGAGAATCTTGCAGAAGATGACACGCAGGTCCTGTTGGATCTGCTGGAGTCTCCTGCGGACATCAAACCGCGGATCATGCTGGTGGTTGATGACCATCTCGCGGAACATTCCGGACGCGTCGCTGAACTGACTTCGAAACTCGAAAACAATCAGGACCTCCTGATGCTCGATGGCGGATCTGCGGAACACCCTGGGCCCTCGTTTGTGATGCCCGGCGGAGAGACCGTCAAGAACTCGACCCATTATGTGGAACAGTTGCTTTCACTAATTAATGAACGGAACCTTGATCGCCGCAGCTACATCGTCGTCATCGGCGGTGGAGCGGTTCTCGACGCAGCATGCTACGCCGCGGCAATCGCGCATCGTGGCATTCGCGTGATTCGCATTCCGACGACGACGCTGGCTCAGGGCGATTCCGGTGTCGGCGTCAAAAACGCAATCAACTTTTTCAAAAAGAAAAACTGGATCGGTACGTTTGCCGTTCCGTGGGCGGTCATCAACGACGCGGCACTTCTGACAACACTCCCCAATCGCGATTTTCGTTGTGGGTTCAGCGAAGCGATTAAAGTTTCACTTTTGAAATCGGCGGACGACTTCGAAGTGCTCTGCGACAATGCAAAACGAATCGCCAACCGCGAAATGGATGTGGCTTTCAAAGCGATCAAGAAATCATGCATCTGGCACCTTAAGCACATCACTCAGGGAGGCGACCCGTTCGAGGCGCTTGAAGCGCGGCCGCTCGATTTTGGACACTGGTCAGCGCACAAGATGGAACAAATGAGCGGCTATCGTTTGCGACACGGCGAGGCCGTTGGCATCGGCGTGGCTCTCGACTGCATTTACTCAGCCCGCGTTTTCGGGTTCCCGGAAAAGGACATGCATCGTGTCGTCCAATGCCTGAAAGATTTTGAGTTACCCCTTTGGGACTCAACCATGAACGACTTCGATGTCTTGCTCGCGGGACTGGAAGAGTTCCGCCAGCATCTGGGAGGACGCTTGACGATTACGATGCTGCAGGAGGTTGGTGATCCCATCGATGTCCATGAAATCGACACCGAATCAATGAGGGTCTCAGTGGAGCAACTACGCGATCTGGCGCAGGGACAAAAAGCGACACACCCCTGAGGACACACGGCGACAGCTACTCGATTGTCCACCCAAGCAAAAACAACAGAAGCCTGATTGGCCACATTTCGGGTGCCCGAGGTCTGGCGACATAGGCTACTTGTCAATTGAGCCGGAATTATTCACGACGACGGGCGTCCAGTAGGCGATTTTGAACGATTCAACGA
>CAYGUE010000084.1:0-29171 GCA_964352885.1 uncultured Pirellulaceae bacterium | reverse complement strand
CGCGCGGTCGAACCGAAGACCTCGCCGGAGGAAGGTTATCACTTGATGACCGACATGACCGACCGAGCGATCAACTACATCCAGTATTCGAAGTCGGTCGCACCGCAGAAGCCTTTCTTCCTGTACTTCGCCCCCGGCGCGGCCCATGCCCCTCATCACGCACCGAAGGAGTGGAGCCACAAGTTCAAGGGGCAGTTCGATCAGGGTTGGGAAAAAGTCCGCGAGGAGACCTATGCCCGGCAGCTCAAGGCGGGCATCATCCCACCGGATACAAAGCTCACGCCGCGCCCGGAATGGGTGCCCGCTTGGGACGCACTCTCCGCCGATCAGAAGAGACTGTATCTGCGCCTGTTTGAAAATTTCGCGGGCTACCTTGCTTTCACCGACCACGAGTGCGGACGCCTGATCGACGCCGTGAACGAACTGCCCGACGCCGACAACACGATGATCATCTACATCGTCGGCGACAACGGTGCAAGTTCCGAAGGCGGACCCGATGGTACGCTCAATGAAGTCAAGGCCCTCAACGGTTTCCCCACTCCGCTCGAGGACAACCTGAAACACCTCGATTCCATCGGTGGTCCTGACAGTGAGCCGCACTATCCGGTCGGTTGGGCTTGGTCGGGCAACGCGCCGTTCCAGTGGGTCAAACAAGTTGCGTCCCACCTCGGCGGCACGCGGAACCCCATGATTGTAACTTGGCCTGCACGCATCAAGGACAAGGGCGGCATCCGCACTCAATTCACCCATCTCATCGACGTGGTGCCTACGATTCTCGAAGCCGCGCATCTGCCCGCTCCCAAGACTGTGGATGGCGTGGAGCAGAAGCCGCTGGATGGCGTCTCGTTCCTCTCCACTTTCGACAGCCCGGACGCCAAGCCCGTGCGCCAGCGACAATACTTCGAGGTTTTCAGCAACCGCGCCATCTATGACAATGGTTGGATTGCTTGCGCCCAACACACATTCCCATGGCGTCAGGACTACGCGCCGGGGAATTGGGACCAGGACAAGTGGGAACTCTATAACCTTGACGAAGACTTCAGCGAAGCCAACGACCTCGCCGCAAAAATGCCGGAGAAGCTGGCGGAAATGAAAGCGCTCTTCGACGAGGAAGCCAAGAAGAACCATGTTTATCCGCTCGACGATCGCGGTACCGGTCGTATCTACGAGGCAAAGCCCTCGCCCGGTGGTAGCGATCCAAAACGCACCAAGTTCGCCTACTACCCCGGTGCCGTGCGCCTCGCCGAAACGGCCGCCGCCAACACCAAGAACCGTTCGCACACGATCGAGGCTGATATCACCCTTTCGGAAAAAGGCGGTGAAGGCGTGCTCGTCGCCATCGGCGGGAGCAGCGGCGGCTACTCTCTCTATGTGCAGGACGGCAAGCTCGTCTATCACTTCAATTGGTTCGACGAAACCCGGACCGTCATCACCTCCAGCGAACCGGTGCCCGCCGGCAAGTCCACCGTCCGCTTCGACTTCGCCTACGACAGCGGCGAACTCGGCAGTGGCGGCACCGGCATGCTTTTCATCAACGACAAGAAGGTCGGCGAAGCGCGGATCGAGAAAACCGTCCCCGGTCGCTTCGGCATCGACACCTTCGGCGTCGGCTTGGACACCGGTTCGCCTGTTTCCAATACCTACAAGCCGCCCTTCGCCTTCACCGGCACGATACACGAAGTGCGTGTCGACCTGAAATGAAGGAGATGGCAGCCAGAAAGGGGACCACCATTCCAGCAACACGCGCTGGATAGAAGTTTGTCGTCGGGTTCACGATTCATCGGGAGGCGTCGCCTCCGTGGTTTGACCCTCACGTCAATCTTGTTTGCCGACGCCAGTTCCTCGAGTGTTGAGTACTCCCCGGACTCAAATTCGTCTTGCCACTGCTACTTGTGGGCTCCACATTCAAAAACTGGTACCTTTTCTGAGCCGCGCATCAAACCACCGGGCGTGTTGAAAAAGTGGACTTGGTAATTTACGGGGCCGCGGGTTAGAAATTGGCATACTGTTGAATTGAAACGTGCTTTTCACGAGTTAAGCCATGCAAGGACGGCATGCTTTTGAGCCTGGGTCACGGAAGACGATCGATCTGGAATCGTTTGTTGCCGCAGACCACTACCTTCGTAAAGTGGATCGGGTCTTGGAGCTTTCATTCGTTGTTGAGTTGACGGCTGAATGTTATTCCAAGGGTCAAGGCCGCCCGTCGATAGCACCGGAAGTCTATTTCAGGATGCTGTTGGTTTCCTACATCTACGGGATTAGCTCGGATCGGCGGCTTTGCGAGGAAGTTCGGTACAACCTGGCCTACCGTTGGTTCTGCCACTTGTCGCTGGAGGATACAGTTCCCGATCATTCGTCACTGAGCCGAATCCGCGATCGGTTTGGAGAAGAGATCTTCGAAAAGGTTTTCAGTCAGATTGTCGTTCTGTGCAAGCAGAAAGGCCTCGTAGGTGAACAGTGTCGAGTCATGACCGATGCAACATTGATCGCCGCGGACGCATCGTTAAATTCGCTGGTCAACAACGACCCCAAGGAAGCCAAGACAGAAGCCGAAGCACAACGTCAGGATCGTGGAATGATCGGCCCCGCGCAGCGACGTCGTGTCACCAATCAAACGCACTGCAGTTGCACTGATTCAGACGCGACATTGGCCCAAAAGAGAGGAACCCCTCGGCAGCTAAAATACAAGGTTCACACAAGTATCGACGCTGATAGCCGTGTGATTCTCGATACGGAAGTGACAACCGGTGCGCGGCATGACAACCAACCGTACTTAGCTCAACTCGAGCGAATTGCTGAAAAGTACAACATCCATTTCACCGAAGCGATTGCCGATCGAGGCTACGGTTCGGCGGCGATTATTCGCGCGCTCCGTGAAAACGGAATGACAACCTACGTTCCGCTGTGGAGCGGCAAGGTCGGTCACAGCAAGCATATGCAAGGCGGGTTCGTCTACGAGAAAGAACCGGATCAAATTCGTTGTCCGGCTGGCAAGATTCTTACCCTCGGTACAATCGACCAGAAACACAAACGATACTCCAGTTCGGTATCTGATTGCCGGGCCTGCGAACAATCGGCAGCCTGTACAGCCGCACGACCCAAGGGATCCGACAAACGGTTCATTCGCAGAAGCGTCGATCAGGAATTGTTCGAAGAGGTCACAACACAAATGAATGATCCAACATTCAAACAGAGGATGTCAGAACGAATGTGGAAGATCGAAGGACTGTTCGCCGAAGCGAAAGACAATCACGGGCTGGCACGAGCCAGGTATCGCGGTCGCGTAAAAGTACAGATTCAAGCCTATCTAACCGCCACGGTTCAAAACCTAAAGCGCCTCGTCTTTTTGTTTTTACTTTGGCTTCGGTGCGCCCGAAATCAATTTCGAAAAGCAATAGAACGAACCCGATTCAACTTCTCCAACTTAAACTTATTCAACACGCCGCACCCATTGATGACCGCCGAAGCAAAAACTCATACGTTTAGTGGATAGCTCAAACCGTGGTCAAAAAACGTCGGAATTAGGCTGTTGGGACACTGGATCGCGGATTGGGCTGTTTTGGCCATTTCTGTCCCCATCTAACCAACGTCTGTTGAACGCGCCGATTACAGACGACAGCCATCAATATCGTAATTGCAACCCCGGTCGGTTATCAGGCTATCGCAGGAATGAAGTTCCTTGAACTCATGCAGACTTCCCGCGTCACGTACACCATGGAGCTTGGCAAAATACTCTGCGCTAAAATGATTGAGGTAAGGCGCTACTACGTCATCCTTTGAAAGATCCACGATAACCGCTCATTTAACTCTACTGAAATAAATGACGGCTTGGAAAATCAAAGCGTGCGAATTGGCGCGCTCTTGCGATCAACTCTCGCGGGGTTCTCCAATGCGGCGTTTGAAACTCCCATTCCGACGTTTGGCACGCACGTTGCGGTGAGGCTTCCAGCAACTCCGGTCGTGATTCCTCCGATCCTGCTGAATCACGGGTGATCGACGCGTCGGTCGACAACAGCATTGATCTTCAGACTGGTTCGAGCGAGCTATCTCTGAGAGTCCAGCTAACAAGCGCATGCAGGTGGACCCAGCAAAGCTCACCGCTCATCTTACCGTTAGCCTAAACATAAAGAAAAACACTGTCGTCAAAACAGGAAAAAAATATAATGAGAGTATCTATAGAAACTAAAAAACTCCTGAGTTTGGCATTATGCGCCGTCCTCAGCATTCCGTTATTTTCATCGGTTTCACAAGCCCAATTAAAAGAGTCTAGCGTCGGGCCAGTTGAATATATCGGTGGATACCCGACGAAAGAAACCGCGCAAAAGTATTACGACGAACTCGATCTACAGCGAGGCGTGGAGGTCTATCTGTGGTCGTTGCCGATGGCTTCTTACGGTGCCATGGCCGAGGCTCATTACGAGCTAGGGGCCGGCGATCATGCCGTCATCGTGGCTGACAATTCGGCTGAGCCCCAACAACTGCTCCTGACCGCCAACCAGGACACGATATACATGTCCGGCGTACTGGACCTCTCGAAGGGGCCCATGGTGATCGATGTCCCTGCAGGTCTGCTCGGCACAATGAATAACATCTGGCAACAGCCGCTGGTGGATATCGGCGGACCTTTTTCTCCTGAACAGAACCGGGGTGGCCGCTTTCTCATTCTTCCTCCGGGTTACGACGGCCCAATGCCTGCGATTGCTTATCACGTGGTCAAATCGGATACGAATACGGTGATTTTCTACCTGCGGGCAATTCCGAAGTCGAAAGATGACTTGCCGCGACTCCAGAAGCTGGTCCGAACCTTCAAGCAGTACCGTTTGGCCGAGGCTGAAAATCCGCCTGAAATGACCTTTGTATCCATGACAGGCAAGAAGGCTGATTTCCTCATGCACGAAGGATTCGATTTTTTCGAATCGCTTTCGCGTTACGTCAACGCCAATCCTCCACGCCCTCAAGATATGGCCATGCTGGGCATGTTAGAGACCCTTGGAATTGCGCATGGTCGTGAATTCAATCCGGACAAGCGGATGCGGGAAATTCTGACGGCGGCGGCCAAGAAGGGACGTGCCATGGCGGAAGTCGTGTCCTGGCATCCACGCGTCCCAGAGAAAGATTTGCATCCCTACGACGGAAGTCCGTGGAAGAAGATTTTCATCTCCGAGGATCCCACCTTTCACTCACCGGACTACCTCTTAATTGACCAGCGCACTCGATACGGGTTTGAAGCGATTGGAACCTCAAAATCCATGACCGTTGCGGCCCCTGGAGAGGGGTCGCAATATGTTGGCGTCTATCAGGATGACAGTGGCCTGTGGCTTACCGGAGATCACACTTTTAGTATTCATCTGCCGAAGGATATCCCCGCGGCGAATTTCTGGTCGCTCACGGTCTATGACAACCACTCTCGCTCCCTCATCCAAAATGATCAGGGGCGTGCCACGGTCGGCACGGTGCACGGAACGGTTCCGAACGCGGACGGGTCAGTCGATACCTATTTCGGACCGAAATGCCCGGACGGCGTCGCTAAAGAAAATTGGATTCAGACAAAGCCTGACGTGGGCTTCTTTGTCTATCTCCGACTTTACGGACCATTGGAGAGCTATTTCGATAAAACTTGGCGGCCCGGAGACCCCAAGCTTGTCAAATGATCCGGATCAAGAATGACGGGAGAGGCATGTCTGTTCCAGAGTTCCCGAAAGTAACGCAGAAACAACCAAAAATAGAGAACGCATGAATAGCACCAAAAATAAAATTTCCGTTGTGTTTACAGCTTCGGTCCTGATACTTGCCTCTTGTGCATGGGCACAAGAGGCGCAACAGCCGAAATACTCTGCTGAAGTACCGGAATTCCTGCTTACCCCGGACAAGGTGGAAACCGAGTTTCTCGGTACCCTCGAATTTTTCGATGGTATGCCCAGTGAATCCACGGCTCAGAAAACCTATGACTTTCTCGACCTATCACGAGGAGTGGAAGTGTTTCTCAACGGAATGCCGGCAACCTCCACATATGCCTTCCTTGAAGGACTCAAACAAGCGGGCTTAGAACCAGGCGACCTGGGGATTACCGAAGACTTGCTTGATGCCCGCGGCCTATTATTGACTGCCCAATCAACGACTCCGTATGCCTTGGCAGAGATTGACTTAAAAGATGGACCAGTTGTAGTAGAGATACCTGGTCCTGTCCTGGGTATCCTTGACGATGCATTTATGCGTTACGTTAGTGACATTGGGCTGGCTGGCCCCGATCAGGGCAAGGGTGGTAAATATCTGTTTATCGGGCCGGGCTACGAGGGGGATATCCCCGAAGGCTACTTCGTCGCAAAATCCACGACCTACCGCCACTGGTTACTCATGCGCGTTTTCGTGAAAGACGGAGACTTGAAGGCGTCTACCAAAGAACTAAAAGACGGCTTTCGTTGCTATCCTCTCGCGCAAGCCGACAAGCCACCAAAGCAAAAAGTATACGACCTTTCCGGCAAGCAGTTCAATACGATTCATGCGAACAACGAACGCTTCTATGAAGAGCTTAACGCAGTGATTCAATATGAGCCTGCGGATGCATTTAATCCAGAGCTTGTTGGGCTCTTTGCCTCGATCGGCATTAAGAAAGGAAAACCATTCGCACCAGATGCACGCATGAAAAAAATCCTGAAGGATGCAGCAGCAATTGGCAACGCCACGGCACGAGGAATCACTTTTAGTCCGCGCAACAAAGCGGTCTATTTCTACCCGGATCGACAGTGGTACACCCCTTTTGTCGGCGGCCATGACTTCATGAACAACGGTGAGCTGGTTCTCGATGATCGCATCATGTTTCACTACGGGGCGACCGGAATTACACCTGCCATGGCCACGCCGAAAGTGGGAACAGGATCGGCCTATGCGGCTACTCCCAAAGACGCTGAAGGCCAATACCTCGATGGCGGAAAAACGTACAAGGTAACGCTACCCACGCCGATTCCAGTGAACAACTTTTGGTCATTCATGGTGTATTCCGGTCAGCATCGCTCCATGCTGGAGACCGATCAAAAGTCAGCCGGTCTCGACAGCAACAGTCCGTCCATCAAACCCAACAAAGACGGTTCGTATACAGTTTGGTTCGGTCCTGAAGCACCCGAAGGTCACGAGGGCAATTGGATTCAAACCATTCCCGGCAAAAGCTACCTTGTCCTGCTACGACTCTATGGCCCACTGGAACCATGGTTCGACAAAACCTGGAAACCGGGTGATTTTGAGTTGGTGAAATAATCACCTTCCATTCCAATACTCCTTATTGACTAATAGAACCATGAAATACCACCTACTCTCCACCCTTCTCCTCCCGGCGGCTCTTTTACTGAGCGGCTGTGAAAAACCGTCCGATCCGGCTGCTGCCCAGAGCGACCTCACGCCTGAGCAAGCCCAGAACATCGCGAAGGAAGCCTACCTCTACGGTTTCCCCATGGTCATGAATTACAAGACCATGTGTAACTACGCCGTTGACAAGGACAACCCGGAATACAAGGGTCCTTTCAACAAAGTCTCCTGCGAAGCAAGGCTGTTCACCCCGGAAGACAAGGCGGTGGTCACACCCAACGCGGACACGCCCTACTGCATGTTCTGGATGGACCTGCGGGCGGAACCGCTCGTCCTGTCCGTGCCCGAGATGGAGGCGGAACGATACTACAGTTTCCAACTGATCGACCTCTACACTTACAACTTCGCGTATGTCGGCAATCTCACGACGGGCAATGAGGCGGGCCGCTACCTGATTGCCGGACCGGGGTGGGACGGAGAGAAGCCGGAGGGCATCACTGACGTCATCCGATCCGAAACCGACTTTGTCTTCAATATCACCCGGACGCAGCTGTTTGGTCCGGACGATCTGGATAAGGTCCAGGCCATCCAGGGGCAATACAAGCTTGAGCCTCTGAGTGCTTTCCTGGGCAATAATGCCGCGGCGGTCCCGGCCCTGCCCGACTTCCCGGAATGGGACGAGGGCGCGCAGTTCGATGAGCGCTTCTTCGCCTACTTGGATTTTATGATGGACCTGCTCGAGAAACCCGGATCGGGTGAAGATAAGCTTTGGCAGGATCTCGCACGCCTCGGCATCGGCCCCGGCAAGACCTTCCGACTGGATGCGCTGCCCGCCGAAACCGTGGAGGCGTTGAAAGCCGGGCTGAAAGAAGGGTTTGCCGAGATGGAGACCTTCATTGCCAAGCATTCGAGCGACCCTCTCGGCAGCGGGAAAAGTTTCGGCACGCGGGAATTCCTGAACGAAAGCGCCGAAGCGAATTACGGGCTGGCCAAACCCGACATGCTACGCTCCGTGGCCGCGCACTTGGGACTCTACGGCAATTCTGCGGAGGAAGCGAGTTATCCCATGTATCTCACTGATTCCGACGGCGAGGCCCTGGACGCCTCCGTGCATAGTTACACCGTCACCTTCCCGAAGGGGGCGCTTCCACCGGTCAAGGCCTTCTGGTCCTTGACCATGTATGACGGGAAGACCCAGCTCTTCATCGAAAACCCGCTCGACCGCTACCTCTTGAGTTCGGAGATGATCGACCAATTCAAGCTGGAGGAAGACGGCTCCCTGGTGCTGCACATCGGGAAGGAATCTCCCAGCGAGGGCTTGAAATCCAACTGGCTTCCCGCGCCCGACGGGCCCTTCTACATGGTCATGCGGCTCTACGGGCCGGAAAAAGACTTCCTCGAAGGCCGCTGGTCGCCGCCCAAGGCGAAGAAAATTAAGTGAACTACCGACACGAAATCAATCCTCATAAATAGATCGAATCATGAGAACAATTATCACCTCAAGCATCGCCGTCTTTGCGGCGACAATCCTTGGTTCAACGGTTCTCGCCGACGAGAGTAAGGAAGCGGTCAACGTGTCCAACTTCGTGCGGGCCGAATCGGATCACATGATCCGTGAGAACATGAAAATGACGGGCGTTGACTTCGGCAAGTTCACGCACCTCCGCGAGCCCACGACGGCGGACAACCAGCCCGTGATCCGTATGAACCAGGACACGCTCTACTCTGCGACGGTGCTGGACCTGGCCAAACCTGTGAAGATCACGCTGCCGGAGATAGGTGCACGCTACATGTCGATGCATGTGCTGAACCAGGATCATTACATGTTCGTAGAGTCGAAACCGGGAACCTACGAGCTGACCGAGAAACAGGTGGGCACGCGCTTCGGCCTCGTCGCCATCCGCACGTTCTACAATGCCAGCGACCCCGATGATCTGGCCAAGGCTCACGCGGCCCAGGACAAGATCAGCATGAGCGGCGGCGGCGACGGCCCGTTTGAGGCCCCGAACTGGGACACGGATCAACTCGCGGTGGCACGTAAATCGCTCAACGATCTCGCCACCCTCGGGTTCGACAGCTCCTACGCGTTTGGTCGCAAGGATGAGGTCCGACCGGTGGATTATTTGGTTGGTGCTGCTGCTGGCTGGGGAGGGCTGCCGCGCACCGCCGCTCTCTACATCATGGCCAGCGTCGAAAAGAACGATGGCAAGACGCCGCATTCGGTGACGGTCAAGGACGTACCTGTGGACGCGTTCTGGTCCATCACGGTCTACAACGCCGACGGGTATCTCGAGAAAAACGAGCTGGGTCGGAACAGCTTCAACAACTCCTCGGCCAAGCCGAACGAAGATGGCTCGATCACCATCCATTTCGGTGGAGATCCGGAGAGCACTAACTACCTGCCCATCACGGAGGGTTGGAACTACGCGATCCGCATGTATCAGCCGCGCAAAGAGATTCTTGACGGTGCCTGGACCTTCCCGGAAATCAAGCCATCGAATGGCAATTAACCTGAGATGCCGAACAAGACCGTGCTGGGCAAGACGGTGCTGGACAACCGCCTACCCGCCGCGAGTTTGAATGATCGCTTAACCCGAAGTCGAAGGTGCGCTCCCGGTAGGCGGTGCCCGACCTTTAATGTTTTGCAGGGAGTTGACAATCAACCGGTCTAGTGGCGGCGAAAAAACAAAACGCTGCCGCCAAACCGGAACCATGACGGGAGGGACATGGCTGTTCCCGAAAGTAACGCAGATCCAATCAAAAAGAGAACGCATGAAAAGCACCAAGAAAACGTGTCCCATTGTGTTTGCAACTTCAGTCCTGATATTTGCCTCTTGTGCATGGGCGCAAGAGCCGCAAAAGCCAAAATACGCTGCCGATGTCCGGGGATTCCTGCTTACTCCAGACAAGGTGCAGACCGATCTTCTCGGGACCTCGAATTTTTCGATGGGATGCCCAGCGAATCCACGGTTCAAAAAACCAATGATTTTCTCGATCTATCACGCGGAGTTGAGGCGTTTCTCATTGGCATGCCGGCCGCCTCAATCTATGCATTCCTAGAGGGGATGAAACAGGCGGGACTGGAGCCAGGCGACCTGCGGATTACCGAAAGCTTATTAGATGCCCGCGGCCTATTGTTGACTGCCCAATCAACGACTCCGTATGCCTTGGCAGAGATTGACTTAAAAGATGGACCAGTTGTAGTAGAGATACCTGGTCCTGTCCTGGGTATCCTTGACGATGCATTTATGCGTTACGTTAGTGACATTGGGCTGGCTGGCCCCGATCAGGGCAAGGGTGGTAAATATCTGTTTATCGGGCCGGGCTACGAGGGGGATATCCCCGAAGGCTACTTCGTCGCAAAATCCACGACCTACCGCCACTGGTTACTCATGCGCGTTTTCGTGAAAGACGGAGACTTGAAGGCGTCTACCAAAGAACTAAAAGACGGCTTTCGTTGCTATCCTCTCGCGCAAGCCGACAAGCCACCAAAGCAAAAAGTATACGACCTTTCCGGCAAGCAGTTCAATACGATTCATGCGAACAACGAACGCTTCTATGAAGAGCTTAACGCAGTGATTCAATATGAGCCTGCGGATGCATTTAATCCAGAGCTTGTTGGGCTCTTTGCTTCTATCGGCATCAAGAAAGGACAACCCCTTGCGCCGGATGCATGCATGAAGAAAATCCTGAAGGATGCAGCGGCAATCGGCAATTCATCTGCACGAGCTATAACTTTTAGTCCTCGCAATAAAGCGGTCTTCTTCTACCCGGATCGTCAGTGGTACACCCCTTTTTTCGGCGGCCATGACTTCATGAACCATGGTGAGCTGGTTCTCGATGATCGTATTATGTTTCACTATGCGGCTACCGGCATTACACCTGCCATGGCCACGCCGAAAGTAGGAAACGGTTCGGCCTATGCTGCTACTCCCAAAGACGCGAGAGGCGAGTACCTCGATGGTGGCAAAACGTACAAGGTGACGCTACCCACGCCGATTCCAGTCAATAATTTTTGGTCCTTCATGGTGTATTCGGGCCAGCATCGCTCCATGCTGGAGACCGATCAAAAGTCAGCCGGTCCCGATAGCAATGCGCGGTCGGTCAAACCCAATGACGACGGTTCCTACACCATCTGGTTCGGTCCGGAAGCACCAGACGGTCACGAGGGCAATTGGATTCAAACCATCCCCGGCAAAAGCTACCTTGTTCTACTACGACTCAATGCCCACTGGAACGATGGTTCGACAAAACCTGGAAGCCGGGTGACTTGGAGCTTGTGGAGTAGCCATCTTTGCGACGGGCTGATCGCTGGATTGCAAATGCCAGCTAACAATCACATGCACTCGCAAGAACGGAAAAGGTGTCAGGGATGTCAGGGGCCATTTTTAGAATACGCGGCACAAAATTGGTCGTGAAAAGCGGCGCGTTAAAGTTTGACAACGACCCAAAATGCGGTCATTTCTAAGATGCGAAGGATTGAAATCCCCATCATCAGCTCGGTGCTTTGATGCTAGGCAGTCCGGCCCCGCCGCCCTTGCCCTGGTGACATTTAGGTTACCGGATGGAATCTAAAACACTTTCAAACGTTTCAGCTAACCATGGGTTCGATGGCGAACGGGGTGGCGCCACGGCCGCCTTTCGATTGTTTTTTAAGCTTCAATACGACTTACTTCGAATGAGCTGTCTCCTTTGAAGACAACGTCAAACACCGGTAAGTCCTTGTCCAGATAACCGATCGTTGCGGCCATCTAGCGCGGCGCGAGTTCCTCGACCGCTTAATGAAATCCGAAAGGCTGAGAAAGACAACCCGCATGGCGAACCGTAGGCATGCAATTCTGAACTGAAGCCGCATCTGGTTCACCGAGCGGCTAGATACGCGTGGTAATGGATGAATGCGTCAGTATTGAGTCGTTGGGTTTCATTGCCCAGCAGGATGGTTGGTTTTCGTATTTGCCAGGTTTTCCCTAAATTGGTTGTGAATCACGGTTGTCGTTAATCCGATTTTTTGTGCGGCAAAGTATCACAAAACAAAGTTTTTTTTCTTCAAAATAGATGAGACGTTTTGAGCAAAAAAATCGGATTGATTGGTGGCATTCCTTTTCTTGGGCCCGCGATGTCAGAAAAAACACCAAAACTTGAATCGATATTCCTAGCGGCCTTGGCAATAAGATCGTCTGAAGAACGCCGCATTTATCTGGACAAGGTGTGTGACAATGACGAATTGCGACGCCAGGTTCAGGAGCTTTTGGCCGCCAATGCCGATATGGGCAAGTTCCTTGATGAGTCTCGCGAAGATAGTTCGAATCAGCTGGTTCCTGAGGCCATCGGCACGAAAATCGGGCGCTACAAGTTGCTGCAGGTCATCGGCGAAGGCGGTATGGGCGTTGTCTACATGGCCCAGCAGGATGAACCTGTTCAACGCCGTGTAGCACTGAAAATCATCAAGTTGGGTATGGACACCAAGGAGGTCGTGGCCCGTTTTGAAGCTGAGCGACAAGCACTGGCGAT
Source organism: uncultured Pirellulaceae bacterium (assembly GCA_964352885.1). Lineage (GTDB taxonomy): Bacteria > Planctomycetota > Planctomycetia > Pirellulales > Pirellulaceae > Mariniblastus. The sequence continues at coordinate 16,361 of CAYGUE010000084.1, read as the reverse complement.
GATGGATCATCCGAAAATTGCCCACGCCTTGGACGCTGGTGCGACCGATACGGGTCGTCCGTACTTTGTGTTGGAACTGGTTCAAGGCATTCCGATCACGGAATTTTGTGAAAGGAGCCAGCTATCAACCGAGCAACGATTGCCTTTGTTCATTGATGTTTGTCGATCCGTTCAGAGCGCGCACCAAAAAGGAATCATCCATCGTGACATTAAACCATCCAACGTGCTAGTTACGTTGCATCATGGTGATCCGATGCCCAAGGTGATCGACTTTGGTGTGGTCAAGGCCGTTAATCAACGACTCACTGAAAAAACGTATGTCACTCGATTCGCGACGATGATTGGTACGCCGACTGCGAGCCAAAGTATTCGTTTTCATGGAGGAGCCGGAAAAAGCCGCCACCGATATTGCAGAAGCGGAACGACTGGAAAAACAAGACGGTCAGGAATAATTACATTTTGGTAGCCAGGATTTATTTGTGCAGGGAGCCGGCCCTACTCAACTCAGCTGAATCAGTTTTTGGATTTTCCTATGTCAGAAAACTCACCCGACCTTGAAACAATTTTCCTAGGTGCCTTGGAAAAGGAGTCGCCTAAAGAACGCCGTGCCTATCTGGACAAGATGTGCGGCCAAGACGATGCACTACGGCGTCAAGTGGAGGAGCTTTTATACGCCAATGCAGATATGAGTAACTTTCTCAACGCAACTGGCGAATTTCTTGTGCCAGACGCTCGTGTGCCGGACCTGATTGGAACGAACATTGGTCGGTATAAAATTCTTGATCAAATTGGTGAAGGCGGCATGGGCATGGTCTATGTTGCTGAGCAAGACCGGCCGATCAAACGACGCGTTGCCTTAAAAGTTATCAAACCAGGTATGGATACAAAGGAAGTCCTTGCCCGTTTCGAGCAGGAGCGTCAAACCTTGGCGATGATGGAGCATCCTAACATTGCCAAGGTGCTGGACGCCGGTGCAACGGAATCTGGTCACCCCTATTTCGTAATGGAATTGGTCCGAGGCAAACCGATCACAGAATACTGCGACGCAAAAAAACTGCCGAATTCACAACGTCTCGAGCTGTTTGTTGATCTTTGCAATGCGGTGCAACATGCCCATCAAAAGGCCATTATTCATCGAGATATCAAGCCAGCAAATGTTCTTGTGGCCTCCATTGACGACAGGCCGGTCGTCAAAGTCATTGACTTTGGCGTTGCCAAAGCTACGAGCAAACCATTGACGGATCTGACCTTACGCACGCAATTCAATCAAGTCATCGGTACGCCTACGTATATGAGTCCAGAGCAGGCCGAGCTGACCGCTTTGGATATTGATACGCGCAGCGACATCTATTCGCTGGGTGTTCTTCTGTATGAGTTGCTGACCGGCAGCACTCCATTCCCAAAAGAGCGATTTCGACAAGCAGCCTTTGACGAGATGCGAAGAATCATTCGCGAGGAAACACCCCCCAAACCGAGTTCTCGTATCAGTACGCTGGGTGATTCCGCAACAACAGCCAGTCAAAACCGCCGAACGTCGATCCATCGACTTGGAAACTCATTGAATGAAGACATCGACTGGATTGTCATGAAGTCGTTGGAGAAGGATCGTGCCAGACGTTACGAAACTGCAAGTGCGTTTGCATTGGACGTACAGCGTTTTCTCCGATGTGAACCAGTACTTGCTGGCCCCCCCAACCTGACGTATCGACTCAGGAAATTTTCGAATCGAAACCGAAAGCCTTTGCTGGCGGTTGCGGCCCTTGTCAGCGTCATGGTCATCGCAGGTTTCGTTTTTTTGCATGTGCAGAATGCCACACATGCCAAAGGGCAAGTCGACTCATTAATGAATGCCGAGATCTCGAATACGCTTGAGATTGTTGGTGAGATAGAAGGATATCGACGTTGGGCAGACCCGCTGCTGAATCGAAAATTTGATACCCAAGATGTCACCGCGAATCAGAAATTGCGTCTCGCCCTGGCACTACTTCCGGTCGACGAAAGCAAGATTGAATACTTGGTGGACCGCATGCTCAACGGTACACCTGATGAATTCATGGTGGTGCGTGACGCGCTGGGAATCCACAAGGAATCGTTGATTGAAGAACTGTGGTCGATTGCCAATGATCACAACGACGATTCAACGCCAAGTTTTGCGGCAGCTTGTGCTTTGGCAAGCTACGATGCGGACAGTCAACAATGGCAAAATGATCAGCTCACCGATTTTGTCGCCGACCAGCTGGTGGCCGCGTTGCCCTCTGAATTCTTGCGTTGGCAAAATACCCTACTCCCGTTGAAGGCGCAAATAATTTCTCCCCTGTCGGTTATCTACCGCGATGATGCCAGAGGCGAAACCGAACGGTCATTTGCTACCGATACGTTAGTCAGTTTTTTGAACAACGATGCTGATCGATTGTTTGATCTGTTGGTCGACGCCGATCAAAGATATTTTTCGCAGATTTTCAATCGCCTCGATGAGTTTCGGGCGCGCGCCATCGAGCTCGGTATCGCAGAGATCGGCAAAACACCTGGTGTTGATGCAGCCGAAGATGAAAAGGAAGCCCTCGCCGACCGCCAGGCAAATGCGGCAGTCATGCTGATACAAATGAATTCTCCCGATCCGGTTTGGCCTCTCCTTCAGACGAGTTCCGATCCGAGATTGAGAAGCTTGATAATCCACCGTTTGAGTCTGATGAATTCATCGCCAGAATTGCTGATTGCACGATTGCCGCGGGAGATGGACGAATCCACCGTCCAGGGTCTGATCTTGTCGTTAGGGGAGTACGAAGAAAACGAACTGATCGAGCGACAAATTTTGTCAGGGCAATTGCTGAAACTGTATTCAGATCATCGTAATCCAGGAGTGCATGGTGCTGCAGAATGGGTCTTGTCGCGATGGGGCTATCAAGACGAAATTTCTGCAATCGACGGTAGACTTGCGACCAGCCAAATCGAAAATGATCGGCAATGGTACGTTACTAAGGCGAATCAACACACGATGATCGTCTTGCCCGGCGCAACGAGCTTTAAGATGGGGTCACCCGATACCGAACAGGGTCGATTCGAAGAAAATGAAAACCTACGCCTCGAACGGATCGAAAACAGTTATTCGATTGCAACAAAAGAAGTTACCCGAACGCAATTTCAGAGATTTCTGAGAGCCAACCCTGGAATCGAGTACACGGATCAAAGACTAAATTCCGTTCCTGAGTCGCCGCAAGGGAGGATCAACTTTTACGACGCCGCAAAATACTGTCGTTGGATGAGCGAAGTCGAGGGCATTGATAAAAACCAAATGTGTTTCCCACCAATTCCCGAAATCCAAGAGGGGATGAAGTTGCCTCCCGATTATCTGATCCGAACAGGCTACCGGCTTCCGACGGAAATCGAATGGGAATTTGCGTGCCGATCGGGAACAATAACAACTCGCCACTTTGGTCAAACGGACGAGCTGTTGGATAAGTACGCTTGGGCCGGTGACCAGGCGCGGGGTAAAGGAACCTGTCCCGTAGCCCGCCTAAAACCAAATAATTGGGGAATATTTGACATGTATGGAAATGTCGTGGAATGGTGTGTCGAAAAAATAGTCCACAAAAACGTCGGAACGGGAATTCTTGATCATGAGTTCAAAAGCCTCCTAGACGATCCGGAAATTAAGGATTCCGACACGCGAATTCTACGCGGAGGCCATTTTGCAAATTCCGGTGCAGCGATTCGTAGCGCTCGTGTATCCTGGGACATTTTGATCGGCCGTTATCCCGGCACGGGAATGCGAATTGTTAGAACTCATACACCGAACCGGTAATGGCCTGCGATATGCAATGCCAAGCGGCGTGCTGACCACCCACACGGTTGAGTATTTCATTCGACGCTACGGAGCAGAAGAAGTGAAACACCACCCGCCGCATCGCCTCGGCAACAGTTTGCCGCTGCGTTCTGCTCTCTCCGTTCAATGGCCGTCAGGATTTTGGTGACATCACTCATCGCCCTATCGGAACTGATTGCACAGATTGCGATCTACAAAACTGATCTGATCCAGATCTTTCAATCCGCAGAGGTTTCAGTGACCGAAGTGAATTCCTCCTTCGGTCCAACTCGCTGAGGTTGGACAACCCGACGCGGCTTAGACTTTCGCCCAACTGCAGTCGGTGAACTACGCCTCTGCAGCTACGCTACCGCACGGTTCTGGCCGCGTGGCATGCAAAAACCCGTCGGAGGCGTTGTCGATCCATATTCTAACTTCTCGCCAGCCGGGTTCTCTGGCTTGGCCGTTTTCAGTACATCCAAAAGAGTTTCATGCTTTCCTTTGTGCTCCCCTGGCGGAATTCTCGATTCGTAGCAAGCTGACGTTCCTGCGTTATCCTTAGGCGCGACGCGGCGTTATTATCAATGGATACAACGACCTCGTTCTAAACGACGACGAGGCGGACCCGCGCGATCAGTCCACCCCCCTCTCGCTGTTTGACCTTCTCATGCAAATCGACAGCGCAAGTGTGTTCAGCGAGGATTCTCGCGACTTCCTCCTCGCGAGCATGTCGCGCACGCGAACGGGCGCTGGCCGGATCAAAGGGCTTCTGCCGCGTCACACGCCCGTGGCCCACAAGACAGGACTCGGCAGCGGGGTCGCGAATGACGTCGGCTATGTCACGCTTCCGGACGGGCGCCGTTTTGCCATCGTGATCTTCACGGGGTCCAGCGACACGCCGTTGGCCGACCGCGACCGTGCGGTCGCTTAGGTTGCGCGGACACTCTATGATTGCTACGCCACCAACTCACCGATCGAGGGCACGCCGAAAAGGTAAATCCCACCATTTTTTAAAGAATAGCAATCAACTACAAACAGTCTGACTCACGCTAATGAACCCGCTCTCACACACCAATGAACACCTTCCTCCCTGTGCAGTAGACCTAGGCCTAAAACTGTCTGGCTGTGAAGGTGGGCGGGCGGAACCCGAATCCACGACTGCGGGGTTATTGCCCCCTAAAGAACAAAATAAACTGAAACCGAAAAGGATCAGAATCATGCATGACAACAAGAAGGATGCCAAGGTCTATCTCAACGGCCTGGGCTTAGGCTCCATCTCGGCCGCGGTCTATCTGGTACAGAAAGCCGGTTTCGATCCAACGAAGATCCATATCTTCGAACAAAACCCAGAAAGAGACCTGGTCGGCGGCTCGATGGATGCCTCGACGAAAATGGTCGACGGCAAGCCTGTTTATTTCATGCGTGGCAGCCGGATGTACGAAGACAAGGTCTACTGCTGCACCAAAGAGCTTTGGTCGCTGATCCCCTATGACGAACAAGGCTCTTGCTTGGATGATCATGAGCGCAACCGTGAAGAATGCGACGTCGACACCATAGTCCGTCTGCTGCATGCGGATGGCGAAAAGGACAGCGGTCACGACCTCGGCTTAAGCCCCATGGAGAGCGTTCACATGGCGCGCTTGATGGCGTCACCCGAGTCTGCGATTCCCGCTGATGCCAAAATTACCGACTATTTCGGCGAGGCCTTTTTCCGCAGTAACTACTGGTACATGTGGCGCGCCCTTTTCGCATTTCAGCCCTGGCACTCGGCGGTCGAGATGCGGCGCTATATGCGGCTCTTCTTCCACCGGTTGTCCGACATGGAGAAGATGACCTCGCTCGAGCGTACCCGCTACACGAATTACCATTCCTTCGTCTTGCCGGCGATGCGCCTCCTGAAGGAGAAAGGAGTGCAGATTCACTATGATTGCCGCATCACGGATGTGGACTTCAACGTTAGCGGCGAGCAGCGCTGGATTGAGCGCCTGCACTTGGAGAGCGCGGCTGGTGAGGCCATGGAGCCGGTCGAGGTTCGACCTCATGATAGGGCGTTTTTAACCATCGGCTCGATCGTATCTAACCACTCCTTCGGTTCGCACGACCAGCCCGTCTCGATGTCGTCCGAGAATAAGCCGGGCGGAGCCTATTTGCTCTGGGAGAAGATGGCGGCTAAGCAACCTGACTTGGGGCGCCCCGAGCGCTACATGCGAGATATCTCGCTCTCTAAAATGATGCATTTCACAGTGACTTTCCGCGGCAACCTTTTTGAGCGAAAGTTTCAATGGCTCGTCGAGCGGCAGATGGGGCGGCAAAGCCCCTTGCCCCTGACACAATCACCTTGGATCATGCATCTTCACACCTATCGGCAGCCCTTTTTTCCTGGCCAAGCCGCTGACACTTGCGTGATCTGGGTATCGGCGCTCGGCGATCATCACAAAGGACAATTTGTGCAAAAGCCAATGTATGAGTGTACAGGGCGCGAGATATTGGAGGAGCTACTTGGTCATCTCTGGGGCGACCTTGACGAGGACGAGAAAGCAGAACTCCTCGACACTTCGTATTGCATGCCTTGTCGCTTACCCTATGGCATCTCTCAGTTCTTGCCCCGTGCGGACGGTGATCGGCCGCCTGTGGTTCCCGAAGGTTCACAGAATTTCGCGTTGCTGGGGCAGTTTGTGGAGATCCCCGATGGGATCGTCTTCACCACCGAATACAGTGTCCGCGGGGCGATCTTGGCGATCAATGAGCTGGTCGACTCCTCGATCGAACCTCCTCCGATGTACTTCGGTCAGCACGACCCATGGACGAACTTCGCGGCGGCCAAGGCTATCTTGCAGTGAATCGATGGAATAAAGAATTTCATGGGGTTCCTGAAGATTTTGGAAGTGCATCAACGAACTGCTACGATTTCGCTAAGCTCAAAAGACATAAACAATTAATAAATTAAAAAAATATTCATATGTATCACAGCAGCAGCAATTACGAAGCCTTCGCACGCCCCCGCAAACCCGAGGGGATCGAGAACAAGACGGCATGGTTTGTCGGCTCAGGTCTTGCTTCTATGGCGGGGGCGGCTTTTCTGATTCGCGACGGGCAGATGGACGGCAGCAAAATCACCATCTTGGAACGTCTTGCGATACCCGGCGGAGCGCTGGACGGTTTGGACATACCTGAGAAGGGCTTTGTGATTCGCGGCGGGCGGGAAATGGAGGAACATTTCGAATGCCTATGGGATTTGTTCCGCTCCATTCCCTCGCTCGAAATCGAAGGTGCGAGCGTACTTGACGAATTCTACTGGCTTAATAAGGACGACCCAAACTTTTCGCTTCAACGCGCGACGCAAAATCGCGGAGAGAAAACCGAAACTGACGGGCTCCTCACGCTTAACGATAAAGCTCAGAAGGAGTTGGTCCACCTTTTCTTTGCCACTCGCGAACAAATGGAAAACAAACGGATCAACGAAGTGTTCAGCGATGAGTTCTTCAAAAGCAATTTCTGGCTCTACTGGCGCACGATGTTCGCGTTTGAGGAATGGCACTCGGCTCTAGAGATGAAGCTCTACCTGCACCGCTTCATCCACCAAATCCAAGGGCTCACAGATTTTAGCACTCTGAAATTTACCAAGTACAACCAGTTTGAATCTCTGGCACTTCCCTTGGTTAAATGGCTTCAAGACCACGGTGTCAACTTTCGCTTTGGGATCGAGGTCACCGATGTCGATTTTGACATTACCGAAGAGCGGAAGCAGGCAACCCGCATCCATTGGTTGGAAGACGGCGTCCAAGGTGGCGTCAATCTGGGGACCAACGACTTGGTCTTTATGACCATTGGCTCTTTGACCGAAAACTCGGATGATGGCGACCACAAGACCCCCGCTAAGCTGGACGACGGTCCGGCCCCGGCTTGGGATCTTTGGCGGCGCATTGCGGCGAAGGACCCGGCCTTTGGGCGGCCCGACGTCTTTGGCGGGCATATTCCCGAAACCAAATGGGAATCTGCCACCGTCACCACGCTTGACTCGCGCATCCCGAAATTCATCGAAAAAATTGCCAAACGGGATCCGTTCAGCGGCAAGGTCGTCACCGGCGGCATCGTCACGGCGAAGGATTCAAACTGGTTGATGAGCTGGACGGTCAACCGCCAACCGCATTTCAAAAAGCAGCCCAAGGATCAGATCGTGGTCTGGGTCTACTCCCTCTTCGTGGACCGGCCCGGCGATTATGTGAAGAAGTCGATGCAGGAGTGCACCGGCGAGGAGATCACGCAGGAATGGCTCTATCATATGGGCGTTCCGGTCGAGGACATCCCTGAGTTGGCCGCAACCGGGGCCCGTACTGTGCCAGTGATGATGCCCTATATCACTGCTTTTTTCATGCCCCGCCAGGCCGGAGACCGCCCCGATGTCGTGCCTGAAGGCGCGGTGAACTTCGCCTTCATCGGTCAATTCGCGGAATCCAAGGAGCGTGACTGCATCTTTACCACGGAGTATTCGGTGCGCACGCCAATGGAAGCGGTCTACACACTCGTGAACGTCGAACGCGGCGTGCCAGAAGTGTTCAATTCAACCTACGACATCCGCACCTTGCTCGCCGCGACAGGACTCCTGCGCGATGGGGCGGAACTGGATATTCCTGGTCCGGCCTTTATCCGCAAGTTGCTGTTGCACAAGCTCGACAAAACGCAAGTCGGCGAACTTTTGCGGGAGTATCACCTGTTGTCGGAGTAACTGTTGATTGGCGAGGCCGCTGAGCTTATTGCAAACAACGTCGATTGCTCGATCATGGTGAATGCACTCGTCGCGTCTACTGTGAACACCCGCATATGGCTGCTAAAAACAGATGTGAGCCACTCAGACCAAAGTTTAACAATCTCTCTCTACTTAAAGAAAGTGTGACCATGGCATCGACGATTGTTGTTTTGAAGTTTGATTCGCCCGAGGGTGCTGACAAAGGGCTCGCCATCGCTGTCGATTTGCAGAAGCAACATCTGCTCGAAATCCAGGATGTCGCGACAGTAACCTGGCCGGAAGGCAAGAAAAAGCCAAAGACCGTGCATGGTATGGATTCGTGCGGTGGAGCTTGGTACGGAGCGTTTTGGGGCATGCTGGTTGGTTGGATTTTCTTTGTTCCATTCTTGGGCGCTGCGTGGGGTGCAGCCATGGGGGCAATCAGCGCATCGTTTTCAGATTATGGTATCGGCAACGAGTTCATTGAAAACGTGCGTAATAAGGTAACGGAGGGTTCTTCTGCGTTGTTTTTGCTGGTCGGACAAGTAACGACCGACCGCGTAATCGAAGCCTTCGAGTCCGCTCCGAAATTTGAAGTCATTTCAACGAATTTGTCGCACGAGCAAGAAGAGAAGCTGAAGGAAGCGTTTGTTTCCTAGTCCTGCGAACACGAAATAACCTGCCGCCACAAAAGATCGTTTTCTTTTGAAATGCCACCGCCTTGCCAGTCGGTTTCTATTGTTATGGTCCAACAATGATTACATCAATTAATAGGTTCTTAACGAGCCGAACACTTTACGGGAATATCCATGAAATCTAGCGTCAACGAAATCTTGCAAAGATTCCGCGAGTTCGTCAGCACCGAGGGCTTTGAAGAAACGCCCATCCTGACCGCTTATGTCAACACCGATCCAACTGACGCCGACAACCGCAAGGACCAACCCGGCTGGCAGATCGAATTGAAAAACGAAGCCAAGCGACTGAAGGAGCAACTGGATCAGCAGCAACTCAAACGCCGCGACACTCAGAACATGTGGTCCGGCACCGAGGAGTGGGCGATGGAACAACTGAAAGACCGCAAGTCTACCGGTCGGTCGGTCGTGTTGTTCACCGACCACGAAAGTCACTTTTCGATTGACCTGCCTCTGCCGAGTCCCACCAAACTGTATTACGGTTTGCCGCAACTCAAGCACATGTTGTTCAATCTGGATCAATATAAAAAGTATCTGGTCGTGCTTCTTTCCGGTTCCGACGTGCGAACCCTCGAAGTCTTTTTGACCAGAACCACCGAGGAGGTTCGGCACGAATCAGATTTGGATTTGATGGGTCGCTATGGTCGATCGGGGCACACACACAAGCACGAAAGCCGAACCGAAGAGTATGAACGACGCTTTGTGAAAGATGTTACAGACGCTTTGGATAAGTACTTTGTTGATGATCCCGAAGTCGATCGTTTGATCCTTGCCGGCAACCAGAAGCAGGCTCACGCCGTCCAACGCGGATTGCATCAAGCCGCCAAAAGCAAACTGGTATCGGTCGAAGTGATTGACTTCAAGGCACCAGACGTGGAAGTCGCCAAGCATGTCAAAGACGTCGCGGATCGCTTTGAGGGCGAGCACGACATGACGGTCGTTCACGATCTGATTGCGCGACACAACCGCGGCGGCAGTGGCGTGGTCGAAAAGCAAGGTGTGGACAAAGCGTTAGAGAATCACCAAGTCCGCACGTTGGTGCTGCCCTATCCAACGAGTGGGGAAGATTTTGACAGCGTGATCGTCAACGCCACACTCAGCGGCGCAGCGATCGAGTTTGTCTACGGAGAAGCGGCAAACCAACTGAACGAGTTCGGCGGGATAGGCGCGGTGCTTTACCACTAGTCTAGGCCGTTACGAACTCAATCCTGCCCGATGCGTTTATCCGAGATCATAACCGGCGATACGAAAGGTGATTCAACCGATGCCCTTTTGGCCAAATGGGAATTTTCTAGCATGCCTGGATGCTCGCCTTCCTTGACCAGAGACATGCTCACGATCACAATTCGACCGCCCGGCTTCAGGACCGGCTTCGCTTCGGAAAGCACTTTTGGGATGTCTTCAAGGGGAAACAATTCCAGCGTAAAACTCGTAAAGACGGCGTCGAACGAATCATCTTTCATCGGAAGTAATCAAGCGTCGCCAAGCACCAAATCCACGCGATCGTCCAAACCGGCGTCGGCGACCTTCTTTCCAGCAACCTCCTTCATGCCCGATGAAACATCGATGCCAGTGACTTTGCCGCGTTTTCCGATTTGCTTTGCGAAAGTTACCAACGAATTGCCCGTGCCGAATCCGATTTCCAGGACTGATTCTGCATCGCAGAGCTTTAACGCGGCCTTGCCTGTCTCACGGGCCTTGTGTTCACCTGAATCTGCGATCGCGTCATAAAGATGGCTGATGCGATCGTAGTATTTGCGATTGGGTTCGTGATGAGTTTCTGTAGATGACAGAAGCAATCTCTCCATTTGTGTTTTGTTAGAATTCAAGACTCGTTATTTGCCGTCGACAAGCGAGGCTTCACCGTTCGGCCAAGCAATTGTTGCAATGCAACTTCGATAACGAAGGCAAGCCCAACGAAAACTGCTAGCGTAGGCAGTACCGTGTTCGAGGTTTGGGAAACATAAACGAGCGCTAACAACATCGCTCCGATACTGACGGTGGCCGCAACCAACACGAGTGCAAATGAAGCGCCAGTCTCGTCGAGCTTTCGCAGGTGCCCCACATGCGTAATCCCGTGGACCAACAAGACTGAGATAGAACCAATCGCAGCGATCTGAGACAGGTCAAACAGCAGACTCAGCAAGATGACCAGCATGCCGCTAATCACAAAGCCCTCACGCGAATGAGCGATTGGCCTCCCAAACACCTCGGGCAACTCGCCATTCTTGGCAAGCTGGTAAGTCACATTCGTTACGGCATACAGATTTGCGTTGATCGAGGACGCCGTTGAGATGAGCGCCGTGATCGCGACGATCGTGAAGCCGATTTGCCAAAAAATTGGGGCGCGCGGATTCTGCGAGCGCGTCGTCCTTCGCCTTCGTCACCGCATCGGCTGGCATGTTCCCAAATACTGCCAACGAAACCGCAATGTAAAGCAGCATTACCAAGACGATCGATGTCATGATCGCTTTGGGTAAAGTTCGCTGTGGGTCCGGCATGTCTTCCGCCGTGTTCGTCACAACACGAAATCCTTCGTAGGCGAAGAACGTGATCGCAAGCGAAAATAATATGCTCTTCGTTGGCGGGTACGTTGATGCAGCGAGTAGATCGGGGTTTGCATACCAAACACCGACAATCGACAGCAGCACTAGCACGGTGAATTTGCACGCAACGGTCAGCTTTTCCCAGAACGCCACATCGCGTGCGCCACGCAAGTTAATCAAAACGAAGGCAACGACGACCCCAATGGAAAAAACGTGGTTCCAAACACTTTCGGCACCTGTTGGCATGAATGTCGCCGCATAACTGCCAAACGTCTTGGCGATCAATGACAACGAAACAACTGCAGCGAGATACAGAATGATGCTCATCGAACCGGTGAAGATGCCGGTGCCGTAGCATTGAGTCAAGTACTCAACGATCCCGCCCGCTGAAGGATACCGTGCGCCCAACTTTCCCATCGAGTAACCGCTCAGTAGCGCGATGCCCCACCGACAATGAAAGAGATGTACGTTGCGATTCCAGCAATCGCGCCCGCTTCCCCGAGCAAGGCAAAGATGCCTGCTCCGATCATGGCGCCCATACCAAGCGACACCGCCGACCAAAAATCCATCGGCTTTTCGGTATTCAATTCTCGCATCATACCCACTTTGTTTCTCATTCGTTGAACAAAATCGGCGTCATAAACCTGGCGGCTTCACGGCCAATGATCGAGCAATCGACGTTGTTTGCAATAAGCTCAGCGGCCCTGCCCATCAACAGTGACTGAATGGCCGTTGTTATCATCAACAAGCTGATCTTATCTCTCGACGAACGTCGGCAAACGCATTCGCCGGGTAGCGGCACCCATCGCCACATTACGACTTTGGGGAGGTGTTCGTTGCGCCTAGAAAGCCAAAAAGGGAGCAACAAACAGCTCAAGTCCCCAAGCAATCGCACGGACTTGCATTCCGAAGACGTTTTCGAGCTTGGTGAATAATGCGGGTTAATGGGGTGCTTTAGCAAGCGTTTCCAATTTCACTTGAAGGGTTTTGTCCAATCTGGTTATTGGCGGAATTTCACTTTCGATTTCAAGCAGCTCGTAAACCGCCATCTGGGCCGCCCGAATCGAATATTCAACCGTAAAGACTACGTCGTCCGGGATTTCAACAAACTAGCTGATGAACGCCAAGTGTTTCGAATTCTTCGGAATGGGCAGAGGCCTGTCGCTTTTGTTCCGAGACATGAACATACTTGTGATATTCGGCATTCGCACCATGAGAGAATTGAGTCCTTGAAGCAAACACACCTACGCTTGACCGCCGAACGACGCTTGGAATACCGTGATGCCAAAGAGCGTTCCGCTGGAGGGTCCGACGAAGCCATTTGGTCACACATCGTCGATTTTGACTCAGAATCACTTGAGACGCTGCTTCGAGATCAAAGTGTGCCGCCAGGCGCTATCAAAGCATGTACCGAAGACATCCTGACAACACGGATTGCGGTGTACGGTGATTGGCTACTGCTGACTCTGCCGGTCAGCGAGACATGGGACGCGGCACACCGAACATTTGTAATGTTCGTTTGTCAGCAGAATCGCCTGTTGACCATCAGCGATAACGAACTGACAGTTCTCGATAACTTGATTGAGCAATACACCGATGGATTGAGATTCCACGATAGCACCATGTCGGCGGTGCTGTATCAAATGCTCGACTTCGTCATCGACGAGGACATGGTGTTCACGATAAAGACTCGTGAAGAACTTGAACGGGTTGAGGAACTGTTGGATGGTGATCCGCACAATTTTGCTGTAGCTGCGTCGAAACTAAAACGCCATATGTCGGGACTCACTGCGACGTTTGAAGATCAGCTGTACGTGATGCGGACGCTGCAAACCATCGAATCCGAAGCGTTCTCCAATGATGGTTTGCGGGACTATCTTCGCGACACAATCACCGACTTGGAGCACGCAAATCGAACGCTGGGCCGTCAAGAAACACGACTCGCGACCGCGCAGCAAGAGCTACAGATTCGCGAGCAATCACGCACCAACTCCCAGTTGCGAATTCTGACAATAATCTCGACGATCTTCCTACCGCTGACGCTCATCACAGGCATTTACGGGATGAACTTCCGCAACATGCCCGAATACAGCTGGCGATTTGGATACGCGGGCGTATTGCTCGCGATGGTCACCTTGACGCTTTTGATGTTGTGGAGTTTCAACCGGAAGAACTGGTTCAAATAGAGCAGTGAGCTAACGGCGTCGAATTTACTTGGCAATTGCCCCTTCAAAATAGGACACCATAGAATGACACAATCTACTAAAGTCAACCGCCAGTTCGCGCTCGCCGAGCGGCCCAAGGGAGAACCTGACGAAAACACACTTCGACTGGAAGAGGTTGATATCCCGAAAGCCGCCAAAGGCCAGATGTTGCTGCGCAACGAATACCTGTCGCTGGACCCTTACATGCGAGGCCGGATGAGCGACAAGCCATCCTACGCCGCCCCGGTCGAACTTGGCGACGTGATGGTTGGGGGAACCGTTTCGCAAGTTGTGACTTCGGACGTGGACGGGTTTTCTGAAGGGGACTGGGTCGTCGCTTCCGGCGGCTGGCAGGATTATGCGTTGTCCGATGGCAAGGGCGTTATCAACATGGGCCAGAACCCTGAGAATCCGTCATGGGCACTGGGTGTTCTTGGGATGCCGGGCCTGACGGCTTGGGCAGGATTGACGCAAATCGGTCAGCCGAAGTCTGGTGAAACGCTGGCCGTTGCAGGGGCGAGCGGGCCAGTGGGCGCAACGGTCGGGCAGATCGGCAAAATTTTGGGCTGCCGCGTTGTCGGTATCGCCGGTGGGGCGGAGAAGTGCCGACACGTGGTTGAAACTCTGGGGTTCGACGCTTGCACCGACTACAAGGCGGAAGGTTTTGCCGATGCGCTGAAGGCTGCGGTGCCTGTCGGCATTGACATCTATTTTGAGAACGTTGGCGGTGCCGTCTTCGACGCGGTTCTGCCGCTGTTGAACCCAGCGTCGCGGATTCCACTATGCGGCTTGATTTCACAGTACAACGCAACGTCCTTGCCCGAGGGTCCGGACAGGATGGGCTACCTGCTGGGTCAGATGCTGACGCGTCGGATAACCGTACGCGGCTTCATCGTCTTTGATGACTTCGGCCACCTCTATCCAGAATTTTCCAGTCAAATGACGGCTTGGGTGAAAGGCGGCAAGATCAAATACCGCGAGGAAATGATTGACGGTTTGGAACAGGCACCTTCGGCATTTGTTGGCCTCCTGCGGGGTGAGGCATTTGGCAAACGCGTCATCCACTTGATCGACTGAAAAATCCTTCACTCGAAAAACCGGACGGTTGCATTGACGCCTGCCAAACAACTTGCCGCAGCCAGTCCACAAGGCATCGACATCTACTTTAAGAACGTTTCCGAATCGACAAAAAAGCTACGACACAATTCCTAATCGAAAGCACCGACATGACCTATCCACGAAGCTTTTCTCACATCGGCATTTCCGTGACCGACTTGGACCAAGCCGTTGAATTCTATACGAAAACACTGGGATGGTACGTGATCATGCCTGCCACAGATGTCGTGTCAGACGATTCTGCGATTGGCGTGATGTGCAATGACGTCTTTGGGGATGGCTGGGGCCGATTCCGAATTGCTCACTTGGCCACGGGTGATCGAGTCGGCATCGAGATGTTCGAGTTTGAGAATGCCGAAAAGCCAAAGAATAATTTTGAATACTGGAAAACAGGAGTATTCCATTTCGCCGTCCAAGACCCGGACGTTGAGGGGCTGGCAAAGAGAATCGTTGAGAATGGAGGCAAACAAAGAATGCCCGTTCGTGAGTACTATCCCGGTGAAAAGCCTTACCGGATGGTTTATTGCGAAGACCCTTTTGGAAACCTGATTGAGATCTATTCACATAGCTATGAACTTACGTATTCAGCAGGCGCCTACCAGGCCGATTCCGAGTGAAACCTGAACTCAGAAATACGGAACCACGGGCCATGCGGGTTCTAATATCAATGTCGTTCGCATCGGCCCGGTGAGGTACGTTGGACGAACTGTTTGCCACCTGACTCGTCACAAGATCGAGGTTCATGCGAATCTCGAAAAACGACCGTATTTCGGATAGCCGACCTGGCTCAGCGCCCGAATGACCGCCCTTGATCAGTCCATACCAGCAGAGCCTGATCGACGCATTTTTGATCCCCAGGCAAACGAGCGTTTTCTGAAGCGTTGTATCATTGTCAAGCGCCCTGTTGTCGGTTATCACCCTTTCCATGTCTGAAGTCACTCGCATTCTGCATGAAATCCAACTGGGCGATCCATCCGCTTCTGAGTTTCATTTTCCAAGCCACTACCAATCCCAAGACTTAACAAATCGCGAGCGATGAAAAACTTGCGCGAAAATCTCCGGCGGGCTTTTTCTGCGGCCTACCTGTTTGTTTCGGTAGTGTGGGTGATTGTCTTTTCCGCCCGTTTAGAATGGTGGCCAAAGAATAATTTCTTTGGAAATCTCTTCGGTAATTTCTGGATATTGACGGTGGGCCTGATGGTGATTGGCCTGCTGTTTGGGTGGTTCCGCTGGAAGTTGGGTGACGTTCCCCCCTCCAAATTACTCGATTTCGGA
>CAYGUE010000083.1:2391-29307 GCA_964352885.1 uncultured Pirellulaceae bacterium | reverse complement strand
ATATTGCCCTGCCGCAAGATGCTCGCCGGACCATTCAGGCTGGTGGCACCGCGCCTTTGGAAGACTTCACCAAGGCGAAGCGTAGTAAAGACAAGAAGGGTCGTGCCGATGTAGCGACAGAAGAAGCGAAAACGAAACGAACTTCGCGGTTCGGCGATTCGCCATTGGGTAACCGTCGCGTGGGCTCGCGTCCGTCGCGGATGCGTTCCAACTACCATCGTCCAGGCTCGCGTAAGAAATCAGGTAAGAACACCGCAGCTCCTCGTAAGGACCGCGTTGTTTTACAGTTGCCATGTTCGGTCCGCGAGTTCTCGGAAGCCACGGGTGTCCCGGCCATTAAAACGCTTCTGACGATCAAGCAGATGGGCGATGAATCCAATCCGAACATCAACTCCGGGATCTCTGACGAGATGGCGGAGGTGTTGGTGGAGCACTTCGGCGTCGACGTTGAAATTCGAGCTGCAGTTTCTCTCGAAGAGGAAGTGTTGAGCGAGTTTGAGATCGAAGATGCAGAAGGCGATCTTCAACCGCGTCCTCCGATCATTACTTTCCTTGGTCACGTGGATCACGGTAAGACTTCGCTGCTTGATGCACTCATTGGCATCGATGTCGTGTCCGGCGAAGCTGGCGGTATCACGCAACACATTCGTGCCTATCAAATTGAAAAAGACGGTCAGAAGATCGCGTTTGTTGACACTCCGGGTCACGAAGCCTTCACTGAGATGCGTGCCCGCGGTGCCAATGTCACCGACATTGCCGTTTTGGTTGTTGCGGCTGACGACGGTGTGATGCCGCAAACGGCAGAGGCGATCAACCATGCCAAAGCCGCTGGAGTTCCAATCGTTGTCGCACTCAATAAGTGTGACTTACCTGGAATCACGCCAGACAAAGCGATGCAGGATTTGGCAGCGAATGAGTTGTTGCCAAGTGAATGGGGTGGTGAGACAGAAGTTGTCAAAACCAGTGCGATCACCAAAGAAGGTTTGGACAGCTTGCTCGAAACGATTCTGGTAACCGCAGAGCTTTACGAGTACAAAGCCAACCCAAATCGTCCGGCATACGGAACCTGTCTCGAATCTGAGCAGCAATCTGACCGTGGTATCGTCTGTAAAGTTCTCGTTCAGGGCGGAACGCTCAACGTTGGCGATATCGTCGTCTGTGGCACTTCCTACGGTCGTGTCAAGGCGATGCATGACACGTTGAAGCCAAGTCGAAAGCTTGATGCGGTTGGTCCTTCGACACCCGTCAACCTGACCGGTTTCAACACGGCTCCCGGAGCCGGTGAAAAGCTCTACGTCGTCGATGATATCGGGAAAGCTCGTGAGATCGCTGCGAAGCGTGAGTTTTCCGAGCATGAGCAGAGCGTCGCTGGTTCGGTGATGGTTTCCCTTGAAGAGATGGCTCGCCGTCTGGAAACCGGAACGCTACGATCTTCAGATGCTGAAATCGTCACGTTGAATTTGATTCTCCGTGCCGACACCAAAGGATCTATCGAAGCCATTAAGAAAGAGCTCGGCAAGATCGACCATCCCGAAGTTCGGATCAAAATGGTGCAGGCCCTTGTTGGCGGCGTGACCGTCGCCGACGTGCGACTTGCCCAGGCATCCGAAGCTGTGATCTGTGCCTTCAACGTTGTCCCTGACGAAAATGCACGTTCGCTTGCTGAAGAGGTCGGCGCTCAAATTCGTCGCTATGAGGTGATCTACAAGATTACCGATGACCTGAAAGCGACGCTCGAAGGGCGACTTAAACCAGAAGAGCAAATCGTCGAGCAAGGTATGGCGATGGTGCTTCGAACGTTTTCGATCAGCAAGACAGGTACAATCGCGGGTTGCCGCGTCATGCGTGGCACAATTCAGCGGGATTGCCGTATGCGTGTCATTCGCGATAGCACCATCATTGGTGACTACTCGATCGACTCACTCAAACGTGAAAAGGACGATTCGAAAGAAGTCCAACGCGGTATGGAGTGCGGCATCAAGCTGGATGGATTTAACGACATCAAGGAAGGTGACACGCTGGAAGCCTATCGTATCGAAGAGGTCGCCCGGACGCTGTAGTGTTGCACTTGATCAGCGATCAATCGATCGGATATCAGGCAACGTCCAGCCCTAGATGCGAGAATACCATGAGTAATCGGCGAGTCCTAAAAGCAGCCCAGGCGATCCGTGAGGTCGTCAGCATGGCGATTCTGACGGATCTAAAAGATCCTCGCGTCAGCGACGTGACGGTTACCTTCGTTGAGGTTTCCGGCGATATGCGGATGGCGAAAGTCCACGTTTCAGTTATGGGCGATGAAACGAAACAGAATCTTTGCCTGATAGGCTTGCAAAACTCAGCTGGGTTTTTGCAAGCGAAAGTCGGGAAAAGAATCGACACTCGCTACACCCCCAAAATCGAGTTTTGCTTGGACAAAGGAATGCAGCACGCCATGATGGTGACGCGGATTCTCGAAGAAGTCCTGCCAAAGGAACGTGCTCAGCAAGACGACGACAACGACGACAACGACAATAGCGAAGAGGTTGTCGCAGAAGAAACAGAAACCGTGGTGGAAAACCAGGACGAGTAAGTGGAGTTTCGCATCGCCGTGTAAAGCTCAATCAATCAAAGACCCAAACCCAAGAATACTCCTATCCATGTCTGCAAAAAATCGCGCTGACCTGCTGACTAAACTTCACAAAGTTGTCAAAAAAGAATACTCGCTCATTGCGACGCTATCGAACCGAACTGTCTTGGAGCACATGATCTACGGTGCTGTCCTCGAAGATTCGACTTTCGAAGCAGCTGACGAGGCATTCGCAAAGCTTCAGGAAAACTTTTACGACTGGAATGAAGTTCGTGTAACGACTCGCCGAGAACTGGCGGAGTTGATGAAGTCGACCAGCAAGCCAAGCGAAGCGGCGGCTCGGGTCAAGAAGTCGCTGCATGGAGTTTTTGAAAAGTATTATCAATTTGATCTGGAGTTCTTGAAAAAAGAAAACCTTAGCAAGGCAATTCAATCCATGGAGACGTTCACTGGCGTTTCCGCATTCACGATTTCATACACCGCACAAAACGGGTTTGGTGGACACTCGATTCCGATCGATCAGAGCTTCATGAATCTGATGTACGCGATTGGCGCTATCTCAGACAAAGAACTTCGTGAACGAAAGCTTTCCGGTCTGGAACGAACCATCCCCAAGGCGAAAGGTGTTGAGTTCAGCGTACTGGTACACCAACTGGCTGTCGCGTTTTCGTCATCGCCATTCAGCTCCAACGTTCGCAACATCATTCTGAAGGTCGCTTCCGATGCGAAGGATCGATTCCCGAAACGCGGAGCTAAGATGCTTGAAAAACCTCAGAAAACTGAGGAGAAGGAAGCGTCGCAACCAACTAAAAAAGTAGCCAAATCAGCCAAGACGGCGCCGCCGAAGAAAACGCCAGCCAAAGCAGCCGTCAAGAAGAAGGCCTCTCCAAAGAAACCCGCTGCCAAGCCGGCTGCGAAAAAAGTGACCAAGAAACCGGCAAAGAAGGTAGCCAAAAAGGCAACTTCCAAAAAGTTGTCGAAAAAGAAACCGCGCTAAAAAAGCAGTGGTTAGAAGCCGCCAGCCCGAATCACGCAGGCTACGAAACTGTCCTGATTTAACATCCCTATTTCGTCGCTTGGGCAACTCTTGCCCGAGTTCAAGAAGACGGGCAAGAGTGCCCATCCTACGATTGAAGTCGGAAAAATATTTCGTGACTGTTCCTAAAAGGCGATTTGGTCGGTGTGAGTTTCTGACGAACAATTACAAACGAACCTCGTCCAAAATGTTCTGACATGTCCGAGCTTCCCAAAATCGCAATTACCATGGGTGACCCAGCGGGAGTTGGCCCTGAGCTTTGCATACGCTTGCTTGCCGAATCCGACGTCGCTCAATTTTGCGTGCCCGTTGTGTTTGGGTCCATCGACGTTCTTCGAAACGCCGCAGGCAAGCTTGATGTCAAATTGCCGGACTACGAAATTGTGGCCGTTGGAGGTGCTCTCTCAAACGCCATGCCTGCAGTCATCGATATTCCTTTCGATTCGACGCTGGTTCCAGGAAAGGTTTCCGCCACGTGTGGCCAAGCCTCGTTCGACTACATCAACCACGCGATTGATGCTGCACTTAGCGGTTCTGTGGCTGCCGTCGTCACCAACCCGATCAACAAGGAAGCCTGGAACGCGGCGGGTATCAAACACCCGGGTCACACGGAACTGTTTGCTGAGCGTTGCGAGACGGATCGATTCTGCATGATGATGTATTCGCCAGCGTTCAGCGTCGCGATGGTGACGACGCATATCGGCTACGAAAAAGTTCCCAATGCCCTGTCCGTAGAACGCATCACCGAAGTCATCGACTTGGCAGCGTCTGCGATTGAGCGGATTGAAAACCGCCCTGCCCGGCTGATCTGTTTGGGGCTGAATCCGCACGCAGGAGAAAACGGGCTGTTCGGAAACCACGAGGAAGAAAACATCATTGCGCCTGCCATCGAAGCGGCGAAAGAACGCGGGATCCACATCGATGGACCGCTTCCACCGGACACTGGATTCTTGCCTTCTCGTCGCGAGTCCACGGATTGCTACATCTGTATGTATCACGATCAGGCTTTGATTCCATTTAAAGCTTTGAACTTCGATACTGGTGTGAACGTGACACTCGGCTTGCCGATGATCCGCACCAGCGTTGATCATGGCACTGCGTTTGATATTGCTTGGCAAGGAATCGCGGATGCCTCAAGTCTTGCTGCGGCCGTTAAACTCGCGATACGAAGTGCACGCGTGTCTGATTGAGTTTGATCGAACCTGTTCGGCAAACTCAAATTTTATAGTCGCCCATACAATCCCTTGAGTATCCTAACTGTCGTTTCCGATCGGCTGATCTGGACGCATCTGAAACCAAATCACAATTGCGACAACGTTCAAGATCGCAGCGAAAACGAAAAACGCTTCCGGGCCACCAAACTGCGCCTTGAGTGTTGGGAACGCCAGCGCTGTTGCGAACGCACCTAGGTTGCCGGCCATGTTCATTGTTCCTGAAACTGCGCCGGCACTCTTGCCTCCGATGTCCACACAATATGACCATGATGGGCTGAGTGTCATGTCAGCTCCAAAGACAGCCAATGTGAAAAACAAAATCGTGCTGGTCGCGTCGGTCATTTGCATGCTGCAATAGAGACCGATCGCGGCCAATGCAAAACCCATGATGGCCGGGACCCGTCGCGACCAAACAACTCCATGCCTGACGAAAAGAGAATCAACCAGGTAACCCGAAAACCAATTGCCCATTGCTCCGCCGATCAACGGCAAAGCACATAGCAGGCCAGCAGTATTGGGATTCAGTTCATACGTTTCTTTTACGTAAGGGAACAGCCAGGTCAAAGCAAAAAAGAACGTGAAGTTGCTGCAGAAGTACTGTGCCATCGTCAGCCAAACGCCCTTGGACCGGATGATCTTTGAGAACGGGATTTGGCCAACCGATTCACCGGAATCCTGTTGGCGATTGGCCAGGATGTATTCTTTTTCTTCTTCCGATATGTTTGGATGTTCAGTTGGATCGTTACGGAAGATCAGCATCCAGATGCCAGCGAACACGATGCCGATTCCACCCAAAATGTAAAATGCACTTCGCCAACCAACACCCGCAATCAGCATCGGCATCAAGAACATTGCAGCCGCGCTCTCCAAGAGTCCAACAATCCGGTAAACGTTGGAGCCGAGTGTTTGACCAAAATCCCCGTCAAGCAGCGGCAAGGCGATGGTCGAACCATTAGACAGGCGGATTGCCGTTTATAACGCGCATGAATGACAACAATATCAAAGCGCACATGGCTCCTTTGATAGCGCCTTGGAGCGCAATTTGAGGTTGGAGTGCGCCACGTACTTTGACTGGCTTTGAGGGCAAAGATAGTTTGTCCAGATACAACATGTGCCTTGGCAACTGACTTCCATTGGCGATCCTGCCATTGCTCGTTTCATTTTCGGCTTCAAAAAAACGAATGTATTCATCGACCAGACATGAAATGATGCTTCTCGCATCCTGTCGTTGTCCGCACCTAAATCGTAGCGTGTAAATTCCAGGTGCTTCTGGATCCTGTTGGATAACAAGCCGGCTCAGAATGTAGTCGCGAAGCAATTCCTCGGCAGGAGGGCCATTCGAGATGTCGTCAGTATCGATGTTTTCTTGTATGTGCTTGAATGCGTGCCAATCCATTATCCCATTTTTAATTATCAAAATGTCTATGCAACCCTCGATCAAGTCCTCTGAGAAAGGGTCTGGCGTTTTGATTCGACTACACAACTCATTCGCCAATTCGCGAGTTATGTCAGAGGCAGGGAGATGTCGAACAGGAGATCGTCTCAGGTGAACGTTGGCTTGACTTTCCCATTCGACGTTAGCCCATGAATCAGTTACCAGTGCGATCGAAGCACTGGCGATTGCAACGGCAAGTGTCACGACAAGCAGTTGCCAGATTGAAAGAGAAACCGGTGAGGTACGCTGGCCCATTGGTGTGCAAATGGACCAGACTGCTACCAACAGGATGGACGCCAGCAACGCACCCGCCTCGGGAGTACAAACTTTGTCCGTTCCGTATGGATTCGACTCCTCACAATCGAGATACATCAAGTTTGGTTCGATGGGGGCCGTATAGCTCTCTGCGATTGCCTCCAATTTCTTTTGGTGAACGCGGCTTAGGCCGGACATCAGTTCCAATGTATCTTCAAAGTTGGCGCCGGCCACTTTCACCGTGACGCCACAGGTGGTTTCCTCGTTTTGGTTCGCTGACAACTTCGAAACGAGAAACTCAACCCGCGCGCTGGCCGAAACACCATCGAAGAAATCCAAATTTGCCAAAGCTGTGTCGCTCTGAAGAAGCTCGGCAACGTTGTCTCTGCTTATTATCAGTTCTTCGTGGGGTAAATCCAGAAACTTAAGCCACGACCGATATTCTTCATTTGAGAGTGGCCCGTTGTGAACTTCGGACAGATCGATTGCAAAGTGTGCAGAAGCATCGCCTGATGACGGAACAATGAAAGCGACCACCACTCCGAGAGCAATGAAAAGGGAGTGCATCAGCAGAAAAAATCCTGCCCAAATCAGATTTTCAGACTTCATGAGAACACGCCAAAGAGAAAGTGGCAGGCTGTTGAACACCATTAAACTTAGTCGAACGAGTAATGCGAGAGAATGCACGACACGGGAGAATGTCCGATTTACATAATGGCAAATCAAGAGACGTTTAAGCGTCGATTCGGCCAAAGCCCGTCACCGCGAACGCCAGTCATAGAGTTTTACAGTAGAAACTCTGCACAGCGCTGGTCAAACAGGCCATCACCGATCAACTGCTTCCAACAATCTTTCGATACGGTTTGATTTTGCATTTCTTCCATCAAACCTACAGTTCGCGAAGGCGTTGTGGATGTCAGCACGCAGCGGTCGCAAATCTCTGGATAGGTCACGAGTGCCTGAGCGGCGAACTCGGCCGCCAGCACGCGGCGGGTTACCGAGTGCTTGTCGATGACTGTTTGAATGTCGATCGCCTGTTGGATCTGAGCATCAGAGGCGTTCTGATAGTTCGCCACGACCCGCTGCACGCGAGGTTTTGCCAACTCTCCATCGAGCGGATCATTCTTCGCATAGAGTCCGCCGTTGAGGATGCCACCCATGTCCAGTTTCAGTGGTCGTCTTGCAGCGGTTTCCCGTTTGGCAAGATCGATCAAATCACAAAAGCTCGTCGTCGCTGATGGATTGCAAAGCGTATGCATGATGTAGTCGAACTTGCCGGGGAAGCGAGTGACGAACTCGACCATGGTTCGAGCATGCTTTGTCGCCAGCCCGACATTTTTGATTTGGCCCGTCGCCTGGTGCAACTTTAGCGGAGCGATCGTGCCGCTTTCGATGAGATCCCATTGTGGGGTACTCTCAAAGTCATATTCGGCGTCGAAGCGTTCCTCTTCATAGAAGGCAACGCCGTCCTGCACGTCGATGAATCCACTGTCACGCATCAAATGATCCGCTGGATCATGTATCGCAACGCCAGCAAATTCGATCACGTTGAAGGCCGCAGCCTGAGCCATGATCAAGGCGCGAGTTGCATTGGCATCGTAAAGAGAAAAGATATCCGTCGTGCCATCGAATATACCTCCAGCATCGCCAGAGCGAATTGCTGAAGGCTCCGCGTTGAGATCATCAGGAGACTGAAACGCAGGATAGCGTCCGACCTTTGTCCAGATGTCGATTGAGCGAGGGTCGAAGTCTACCCGACTGCACCACGCAGAGAAGAGTTCCACGAATTGATAGAGCGCCGCGGTATCAACCGAAAGCCGCTCACTTCCGAATGCCGTCCGCATTTCGCTGAACCAGTTGCCGAATCGATCGGTCGAATAACTGTTCCCGACACCGGACGGATTCGCAGCCGCCGCGCGTTGGAGTTTCATCGATGGGTGAGTTCCCAAGCAAAAGCGGCTGGCAGAGATGTTTCGGGACATGGAGGAATCTGGTTCGATATTCAATTGTCTTAATCTGAATTGTCGCCTCTGATGCCATGCATGCAAGCGGGTGCAGGCATTTACTCGAAAGGCGCATCTTTGATGATAATCGGGTTTGATTCTTCGTCAGAAGCTTCGTTTGTTTTTTGATAAAGCGGCAACAGGCGATGTCGAACCTCAAGGGACAATAAATTCATGGTTGTCACGTAAAGACGTCCCCCGAACGGTGCCCAGCGATCTGGTACTGGGGCGTATGGATCCCAACTACCTGCATTGTCACCCGTTTTCTCCTGAGTCCGTATCAGCATCGGGCGCAGGGCTTTGTTCCACGCTTTCCACTCTGGTCCGTCAACGTGTTTCAGGACCTGCGTCGCATAGTACCAATAGTACGTGTCGCGTTGCTTCAACGTCTCGCCCGGCAACTGTTGTTGCACCAGGTATCTCGCTCCTGCGACCAATCGCGGATCATCCTGTTCCCATCCAGTGTAAATTCGCATCAGCAGACCGACAGCCGTCATGCTGGGCGTGGCATTGCGTCCCTGAATCCGTGACACTCCCTGAGAGTTGACCGCATAAGGGTTGTATCGATAGAGCGACTCATTGGCCGGATCTGCCGCGACAGCCAACCATTGAGCGATCGATTGAAAGGTTTTGTCGTTAACATCCAGGCCCGAGAGTCTTCCGCTTTGCAGCGCCATCACCATCCAGCCAGAAACCGAAGTGTCCGATGATCGATTCTTCATTTCTGCATAGTAGCGCCAACCACCTTTGGTCGGATGCTGTGACCCAGCGATATAGTCGAGCGCTTTCTGGGCCGGTTCCTTGAGTGACGGATCTTGCGTCATGCCGTAGGCTTCCGTTAGCGCCAGTGCTGCGATGCCGTGACTGTATAGCCGACATGCACTGTTTGAGTTTTTATCGGACTCCAGGTAGAGCAACCCATCTTCGTGCTGATTTTTGATCAGCCACCGAATGGCTTGGTTGACTTGCCTCTTGTATTTGAACTCGAGATGGTTATATCCAGCGCCTTGAAACGCCAGAACGGCAAGCCCCGTGGCGGCCATATCGCTGTCGAGTTGCCGTTTATGCAAGCGATGTTCGGTATCGAATCGGGTTAGCGACCAACTGCCGTCGGCCTGTTGGTGCTTCACCAGAAATTCGAGGCCAAGGTGAATTGCTGCTTCGGTTTTCGGTTCCGCCTGGCTTTCCGCCATTCCTGGCGATCGTTGTCGGAAGGCCTCCTTCGCGATCGTCGCCGTTGGGTTCATCGCAGGAGCACCACCGAAATCGTCGTTGCGAAAACGGTTGTCCAGTTCTGGTTGAAGCTGTTTGCTTTCCTCGGCCGCAGGCCGCATGTTGACTCCGGCAGTGACGCTCGGGGTGTTCGCCAATCCGGCAGGACCTTCAATCGCGGCAACGTCCAGTGCGAATCCGGAATCGGATCTGGCAGCTTCCGTTCTTGAGACTCGGACGTCTGCTAGGTCGTCGCCGGCCATTTCTTCGGTAACGGTTGATCCGGTTTTCGATCCAGTTGCCGCATTGGCCAGAGTTGCTTCTGTGGAAACGTTGGGAGCTATATCAGTCGGCGCTCGATCGGAAGCATCAGAAGTCTTGGCGAGCTTGCGAGTCGAGTTGTTTGACTCCGTTGGTTGACTTCGTCTTGAAAGAGCACCGTCGATGAGAGGCAACGAAGTCGCGGCTTGCATTGCCATACGTGTCGCGGATTGGCCGATCAGATCGGCTGTTGAAAAAGCACCGCCTGGTTCAGATCGCGACGCAATTTCTGCTTCCGAAGATTCGCTGCCGTCATTGGGGGAAGCATCGCCTGCGGAACCAGCAACGGGATCGTTTTCCTTGTCGGTGTTGGGGGCACGTGCCACTCGAACGTTTGCGTCGCCCATCAGCCTCCGCAGGCGTTCCGCTTCTTCTTCGTCGTCATCCTCGCCATCGGCGGCAGCAAGTTGCTTCAAGAATTGTTCCAACTGTGATTGCTCGTTATCACTTTCGAGTTCCCGCCGATTCGCGGCGAGTTGCGGCGAAGGTCCATTGCCTTGGTCAGCCGTCGGGTCAAGTTTGGGTGCTGCCGCTTGGTCCAGCATTTGTGAATCTGGTCCTTCACTACGGCGTTCAAGTTCAGCCAGTTCCGTTGGTTCTTCGCTGTCAGAAGTTTCAGGTTTGGCTGCTGTTTCACGCGGTGCGGCAGTGGACGCAAGTTCCGCATCGGCGAGCGTTGGCTGCGTATCAGACGCTGAGGATGAGCGCCTCGTTTGCGATGGATTCAAACTCGCGACGTCTGGCGAGCCACCACCCGAGAGTCGCCGACGTTGGGCTTCGGCAACAACTTTCGTTGGCCCAAGGTTTACCGGTGCGGCTCCTTTTTCGATTGCGACTTTTGCTTGAGAGCGGCTTGAAGCGGACGTGATTTCGGCGGCAGACGATTCCGCCGATTCGAGAGAGGGTGACTTCGACCCCGCGATCTTTGCGATGGCGGAAGTTTCAGCTTTGAAAGCGCTCGTAGGTCGAGGTGCTTCGGCGGTCGATCGCCGCACGCTTGCTGACTGCGAGTTGGTCAGCATCTGGACGTTCGATGCTGGACTATGTTCTCTGCGGTTCAACATCGCATCGGAGGGTTTGACGGCGGGGCTTGGTAATCCCCCGTCGCCAGTCTGCAGGTTTTGTTGTGCGACAGCACCCGCGGTTCCTGTTTGGCCTTTGGTGATCGAAAGCGTTCTGGGTTCAATGGATTCGGCTGTCGCAGTTGATTTCGGGTTCGGCGATGGCCGATTCACGGGCTCGATCGAACGAATAGTCGGTGCATCGTTGGTTGCCAGTCGAGTCGACCGAGTGCTGGAAAGTGGATTTGTGACCGTCGGCCGAGTCGGCGTGTCGCGGCGACGGATCTCCGTTTTCTTTGGTTGCGAAGTTTTCTTGCGAGACAACGGCGACGGAATCTTACTGGACGATGCGACTTCACTACGGCGCGGACGACGAGTTAACTGGCCGGATGCTTCAGCAGGTTTCATGTCCGCCGCATTTTCTGACGCTTTGGACTTCGTAGCCGGACGTGGCGTGCTCTTGGCTGTCTGCTTTCTCATTTCGGTTTCAGCCCGTTCGACACGGGCTTTCGACGTCGATGGTCGGGCGGCGGTGTCAGTACGGAGAGTTTTTCGTTGGGTCAGTCGTGGGCGAACTTCTGATCGCTCGGCCTTCCGCGACGACTTTTTCTGTGGCTCTAGTTTGGTGACCTCCGTTTTGGGCATCTTTCGAGGTTGAATATCTTTTACGACTTTTCGATCAGCAGAGATGGAAGCAGACCTTTCAATGGAGTCGGCCTCTGCGACCGCCGTGACGGATTGGCTTTCGGTCTTCGTTTTTGGTTTGGCTGCCTGAGAGGGTTTCGATACGACAATCTTTTTCTCGTTGGGACTGGGGGAGTTGTTTGCAGTGCTACTTTTTGGTTGACGCGACATTTGATTGCGACGTAGCTGCGAAAGAGCTTCATCAAATCGCGGCACCGACCGTTGAGTCACTTCTCGGCGAGTCGTCTGCGGAGAGACCGTTGGTGTGGTTTTTTGGACTGGGATCGGCTGTTCGGTTGCGGTGACTTGTGATTTGTTGCGTTCAATTTCGACATCCGGCTCAGGCGTGTTGTCAGGCTTTGTGACAGGAATCGAAACGGAGCTGTTTTGATTGGTGAATTGGATCGTTCTTGCCGTTCGTTTGGCGACCTGCCGCACCTCTTTTTCGACACCGCTGTTGAAAATCAGAACCAGCGACGTAACGATCAGGATCAGCAGATGGCCGGCAAGCGAAACGATCAATGAAAATTGCAATGTCCGTCGCAGTTTTGAGTCATCCAGCTGCGAAAGAAGAAACAGGGATCCAGCTGTCAGTGCTGGCAAGACCAGCAGACTAAGCCACATCCACGGTCCAGTCAGCAAAGTCAGAATTGCCCCAACGCCCATGGCTGAAAGCACACCTAGCGCAACGACAACTGGCCAGAGCTGATCGTCGAAAGTGTCGACGCGTCCTGGGCTGATTCGTTTGATGCTACGTTGTTTGGCCATGATTCATTTTCTCCTTTCGCTCTGCGCAAGTGAGTTCAACGGTCGCATAGGCCTCTGGCCTGTGAATTGCATGCAAACACCGGCTGGACGCCGATGCCACCTTGTTTATCCCGGATTATTCATGAGGCGTGGGCGTCAAACGGGAGACGCTTGTTCATTGCAGAGGAAGTGTTCAAAAATTGCTGTTTTGACAGTTCACCTGCTAGATGAATTTATTAATTCGCAAATAGGTCACTACTGTCGTTGAATCCTCCAAAATCGCCTACTGGACGCCCGTCGTCGTGAATAATTCCGGTTTATGAGTCGTCGATCGTTGCGGTGAACTCGTTGATGCCAACTTTCTTACACAGGCCGATGGCGGTTGCGACCTGCTCCCAATTGGTTTCCTTGTCGCCGCGAATCACGACGGTTTGCGTCAACGGATTATTCGTTTGGGCTCGGCGAAGAATTTGCTCAACTTGTTCAATCTGTCGAAAGGCACCGTCGATGAAAAAACGGCCTTCGCGATCGATGTTGATGACCAGTTCGTCTGGCTGCATCGATGAAGGCAAGGCTTCGGTGACGCTTGGCAAATTCAAATCCAGCTCACGTTCCTCTTCTGAGAAACGGGATGAGACCAAAAAGAAAATTAGCAGCAAGAACACCACATCGATCAGCGGCGTGATGCTAAGCGAATTGATCGCCGAAGTTCGTCTGATTCTGACGCTCATCGGGATCTCCGCGGGGAAGGCAATGGTATCGCAGGCAGATCCGAGCCATCGCCATCGCCGTTGGTTGAATTTGGATCAACGATCGCGTCTTCTTCGGCAGGAACGCCCGTCGTGAATCGCAGCTTGCCTTCGTAGCGCTCGAACTGGGGCAGCATGTTGAAGCAGAGCTCTTCGATCTCGTTCATTAGTTGAACGATTCGATTCTCAAAGTGGTGCGAAAGAATGGCTGCCGGAATCGCGATCAAAAGCCCCGTCATCGTCGTGACCAGTGCCGTGTAGATGCCCTGAGCCAATGCTTCGGCTCGATTCTGCCCGACGACCAATTGCGTGGTGTCGTAGAACGCCTGAGTGATGCCCCAAACCGTTCCAAGCAGTCCGATCAGCGGCGCGATCGCAGCGGCAAGCGTCAACCATGAACTCGCTTGAGCGAGTCGTGTCGCTTCTCGCTGTGCGGATTCGGTAACGGACGACTCCATCTCGGCCTGGGAGCGACCAACTTTCACCAACAGCGAACGAAAGATATATGAGGCCGACGATGGATATCGTTGACACGTCTGGTAAGCTCGCCTCGGATCGAGTCCGCCTTCGGATTGGGTCAACATCGAAAGCTGCTTCACAAGTTCAGGAGGAAAAACTTTCTCACGTCGCAACGCCAGAAATCGCTCGACGCTGATGGTTGCTACCACAATCGAAAGCAGTAACAGCGGAACCATGAACCAACCGCCGCGTGTCAGTAGCCTAAGAAGGCTGATGCCTTTTGGCTTCACGGTTTCCACAGGATCCGCGCGTTCGATGGGCATCTTGGCATCCGCCTCAACGCTGGCAACGTCGTCCTGAACCGGAGCCGCCGCAATGTCGCTGGTGCAAAAGCAAACCGGCATCGCTGCGAGCAAAAAGATCAGCCAGCGAGATGGTTGATTCGTTTGTATTTGTTTTGGCATAGGTTTCTCGTCAGATTCCAGGCGAGCAGCAGTTTGGGGATTCCACGATCTACTGGCTGATCTTTTTCTTAAGCGCGGTCAGTTTCTTGAGTTGCTTTTCAGATTCAGCCACAAGGTCGTTTGATGGAAAACGGGTAATCAGGTATTGGTATTTGTCGATTGCCTTTCCAATCAGGATTACCTTGTCTACTGCTGCTGCGTCGTTAATCTGCAACATATAACACCGTGCTGCTTCGTAAGCCGCATAAGCTTGCCACTGTTTGACGTCTGCTGATGCCAGACTTCCGTCGTAGCCGAAGTAGACTTCATTGTACGTGTCGATCGCTTCATCGAATTTCTGCTTCGAGAGATCGGCCTCATTATTTTTGGCAGCGTCAACGGCCTCTTTGAAAAGGATATCGCCGAGTAGGGCTTTCGCATGAGCACCCGCTTCTCCGTCGCTCTCAGAAGCAGCGGTAAGGGACTTCCTGGCGGCATCGACGTCGTCCAGTGAATTCTGTGCCATCCCAAGTTCCAACAACGCTTCCTGTTTGACGTTCGCATCAATGTCTGGCATCACCGAGAGTGCCATCGCCATTTCTGCGGCCCCTTCGAAATTTTTGGTTTTGTTGCCGCTACGCGCCCCATTGAGCAACGTCGGTTGAGTCAGTTTTTTGACGCGTTCGTCAATGAGTCCGTATTCTTCGATGGCTGGTTTGGCGACGGTGTACGCCTCGAAGGCTTCTTCGAAGTTGTTCGCTCGATAGGCGCACTGTGCAATCATGTAACGACCGTCAGCAAACAGTTTTCCTTTTGGAAATCCGTCGGCCAGCTTTTTAAATTGTTCGCTCGCGGCGGCGAAGTCAGCTTTGCGGAAATGACACCAGCCAAGTTTGTAGCGAGCCTTTTCGCGAATCTCATCGCGTGACGTTTCGATGTCGGCTTTGGTGTAGTGCTCAATTGCCGCGTCGTACTCTTTGTCTGCGTAGGATTTTGAGCCCAACAAAAAGTGAGCCTCGGGTGCCGTTGAACTTTGGGGGTGATTCTCGATCAAGCTGGCGAAAGACTTCAGCGAGCCATCTGCGTCTCCGTTTTCGCGCTGTGCCCACGCGAGTTCGTACCAAACCTTGTCCGCGATTGGGCTGTCGGATTCGAGTGATCCCGCCATTGAGCTCAGCGTATCAACGGCGTTGGCCCAATCCTTGGTGTCAGCGTAAGCTAATCCAAGTTCGTACGTTGCTTTCTGTCTGGTCGATTCGTCCGTGGCGTCTTCGACCAGGCTTTTCAATACTTCGATTGATTCCTCTGTGTTGCCGGACATGCGAAGTGCATTCGTTCGACCGAGCGTCGCCTGCGGTGCGCTTTCGTGCCTCGGAAATTTTTCCAGAAAGTCTGCGAACCGCTTTGCGGCGTCTGTAAAGTCTTTGCTTTCCATGGCAGCGAAGGCAGCGCGGTAGATAGCGTAGGGTGCCAATTCACTTTTGGCGAATCGGTTGGACAGTAAATCGAAATTCCGAATCGCCCGATCGAATTCTTTCACTTCCATCGATTCTTCACCGACCGTGTAGATTGCTCGGCTGACGTGGGCCTCCGGATCTTCAGGGAAAGATTCCAACATCGTGGTGGCTGTTTTTTCAGCTTCGTCAAACCGTGACTGTTTCAGCTGTGCATTGCACAACGCCAGCATCACTTCAGTAGTTCGCTCCCATGTGCGATCGATGTCCAACGATTGCTGAAGTTTCTGGATGGCTTCGGCGAACTGTTCTTTTTGTAGATGGCTCGAACCGATCCAGTGCAAAGCCTCTGCTTTGTAACGAGGTTCTGTGATCGATGCGTCTTTTCCCTCTAGCCATTGAATCGTTTCGTCAAAGTTACCTTGAAGGAAAGATGCAAATCCCGCACGCGTGATCCAGCGGGAAAGGTTTTTCAGGTCACCCTGAAAGTCGGTTGCCAAGTTTTGAAACACGACTTCCGCGTCACTGTGTTTTCCTTTCATCAGCAACGAATCTCCACGCACTTCACGCATGTCGGGCATAAAGTTGTCGCCTGCGTAAGTGCGCTCGAAGTCTTCTGCTTTGGTGATCGCTGCGTCGTAGTCCTTGGCTAGGTAGTCGCTGAACGCGGACCAGTAGAGGCTTTTCGGTGCAAGTGGATGGCTTGGGTGTTTGGATGCAATTTGAGCGTAGAGTGCAGCTGATCGATCGGCAAGCTCTGGAACGTTGGTGCTCGCATTGGCCCGGTCGAGCATGACATCAACGGTCAAAGGGTGGTTGTCCAAAAGCGGAGCCCACTTGTCGGTCAATTCAAAAGCCTCTTTGCTGCGATCAGCACCAATCAACCACAGCGCCATCTCGTGCACCGCGTCGACCGCGAAAGAAGACTTCGAGTCCATCGCCTGTCCAAGAAGTTCAGCACCGCGAGCTTCGTTGCCTGCCTTGAGCCAAGAGCTGCCAGCGAGCACCAATGCTTTGTCGCTCAAAGGCGAGCCTTCTAGGTTGGCAACCACCTCGAAAGTTTCGGCCGCTTTCGCGTCATCATCGAGATACATCGAACAGGTAGCATTCAGAAAGATCGCATTGTCCCGAAGATCAAACGTTTCGTCTTTTGCAACTTCCGCCAACAGTGCCTTTGCTTCTTGGAATTTCTTGTTGGCCCCTTCGACATTATTTTGTTTTAGTCGCTGCAAGCCAATGTTGATCAGTGCGTCGCCATAGCTGAGATTGGTGTCGTTGAGCATTCGGTGGCCGTCGGTTCCCACGACGGTGCGGATGCGATCGTACCAGCGTCCTGCGTCTTCGAATTCGCCTTCTTTCAGAGAGATCTTCCCGAGTGCATACATGGCTTCGATTCGCAAACTTTCGTTTTCGAATTCCAACGATTGCTCGAAAGCCTCTTTCGCTTCCTCCAGTTGCCCAAGTGCTTCGAGTGCTTGGCCACGATGGTACGCCGCGGCATTCGCATTGGCAGAATCTTTGTGGTTGAGCAGGATGGTGTTTAAGTCGTTGGCCGCGGTTGTGAATTCACTTGAAGATTCTTCCGGATTTGATTCGCTGAGCCGTCGACCTTCCTGAATGCGGCTATAGCCAAGCCCCAGCAGTAGTTCAGGGACAGCAGACGGGTCATCTTCGCGAATAAACGGCAACGCTTTTCTAAACGCAAGAATCGCGCTGGCGTAGTCTCGCATTGAGTAACAGCATCTTCCCAGGTTGAATGATGCTTTTCGCGCGACTTTGGAGTCCGGATAAGTGTCGAGCAGTTCTTGCCATTTCTTTCCGGCAAACTCGAATTCTTTTTCGTTTTGGGCGTTGGCGGCGATATCGTGGAGGTTTCGCGCATTTTTATCTTCTGCAGTTTCCTGAGCGATACCGAACTCCGCAGACCAGCCCAACAGCAAGATCAAGCAGGCTGTCAAACCAAATTTTAGAGGAGCATTTCCAGGTGGCTTGCATCGTCGTAACATTTGAAGACTCAGTTTCAGAACGTTTTCAAAATCAATAAACCATCGACCGGACCGGTCGGACCTACAGTATGCCATGAGCTACCCCACGTTTGGCCCTTTCGATTCGGGAAAACCGGGTCTCAGGGAGATAAATTTAATAAGGTTTAACGCTTGCCTGGAATGAAGAACGACGCCGAAAATATCCGATCGACGCACACGATTCGCCTGCGCGGCCCCTGCTGGTTGCTGTGGATGCAAAACGGTACGCAGCAAGTAAAGGCTCGGGTTCAGATTCCCGGTAAAATTGAGCCGGGCATCTTTGAGTCGCAGCCAAAAATTGCGGCAGATGTTTTTTTGCTCCGGCGCAGCTTCCATAGGCCAACGGGATTGGTCGAATCGCAAAACGTGATACTTGAGCTGTCCGGATTTGAAGGAGCGACTCGCGTTGCGGTCAATCGAGACAGCGATGAAGTCGCCATTCACGATTTTGCGGAAGGTGGCGATTCGCTTTCGTTTTCTGTGACGGCGTCTTTGCTGCAGAACAATACGCTGGAAGTTGAGTTCGGTTCACTGCCAGCAGTTGCGGGTGAGGTGCAGTTGGTGATTGCAGAATAGCTTAAACCGAGCCCGGAGCGTAAAGTCGTGCCCTCGTTTTTAACTCGTCAGGCAGCATCTAATGAACGGAATGACGTTCAATCCTTTGAGCTCTCACGCTTCCGGTTTGCATTGGCTGTGCCAAGCTTTACGCCATCCGATTCATCAACGTGCCGATCGGCTCGATCGTAATGCTAACTTCATCGCCAGATTGCAGACAAAAGTCGTCGGCTGGAACGATTCCAGTGCCCGTCATCAGGAAGCAACCATGAGGGTGACAGTTGTTGGAAAACAGATAGTCAACCAGTTCCTCGAGCGACCGTTTCATTTGCGATAACGTCGTCTTGTCCGAGACGATTTCTTCGCCGCCGCGTTTTATGCTCAAGCAAATTTCGGTTTCGCGATCGAGCGGGGATTCGCTCACGTAGATAGCCGGACCGATCGAAGCACAGGCCTTGAACGTCTTAGCTTGTGGCAAATACAAGGGGTTTTCGCCCTCGATGTCCCTGCAACTCAAGTCATTGCCAACGGTGTACCCGATGATCTTTCCGCTAGGTGAAACGACCAGCGTCAGTTCAGGCTCAGGAACAATCCACTTGGAATCGTCACGTAAGTGCATTGGTTCGCCATGACCTACGGACCGAATCGCTGTCGATTTGAAGAAGATCTCAGGTCGATCTGCGTCGTAGACTCGATCATAGAAGTCTCCCCCACCGGCGTCTTTTGACTCATCCATGCGTGCCGTTTTACTGCGGAAGTAGGTTACGCCAGCAGCCCAGATTTCCTGATCCGTGATCGGTGCAAGCGCGCTGCCTTGCAGATCTGCGAGCGATGAATCAGGGGTGGATTTTTCGACATGGGCGCGTAGTGTTGCCGGAAGATTTTCGTCCTCGAATAACTCGTTCCAGTTTCCGTCGACGAGGTACCATTGACCGTCAGCATGAACGATCGGGGAATCAGCAGTTCGGTAAAGATGCATTGGGATTCTGCGCAGATGAGTGGCTTTTTCGCCACGCATCATACACAAAAATTCATTTCTCGATTAGCCAGCAAGTTTTCCAGCTTCGAACAGCTCTAGTTTTGAAGTTCTGCCAATGATCGAATTTCATTTTTTACGCTCTCCAAGCTGCGTACCCAAGAAGAATGGCCGGTGCCTTCGAACACGGCTGTCGCAGTTTTGGCTTGCTCTCGGTCATCGTGGATGCCGCACACAACCACCGACCACTCCCGGTTCGATCCGATCTTTCGATAGATCGCGTACTCGCCCGGCTGATCTCTTTCGGAGACGAATTTCTCTGCTTCTTCGATGCTGCTCGAAAACATCAACTGAACCGTAAAGCAGTCGTCATCCTGTTCCAACAGCCACTGGGCATCGTTGATTTCATGAGCGAGCTGCTTTTTCGAATCCTCGGTTTCGGTTGTGCCAAAGAATCCTGAGATCGCCTTCTTCAGGCACTCCGCATCCTTTGATTCGAGTGATTCAAAGTCGTCCAATGAAAAGTCGATGACATCTGCCTCAGTTGTTTCGGCTTCAACCAATTCGGCTGCCTCGGCAATCGATTTCAATTGCTCCAACGGTCGCATCTCAGCTGCGCGGTTCACCGAATGGATCGGATCGATCCGAGCATCAGGTTTCTCGCTTTCCAGCGATTCGATTGCGGCCGGGTGGCCGTAGTGAAAACCTTGAACCATTTGGAAACCGAGCTGCTTCAACGTTTCATGTTCGCCCTCAGTTTCGACATATTCGGCCATCGGCGCAATGCCCAACTCAGTGACCATCTTGACCATCGCTGAAACGAGCTGCTGCCGCTTTTCGCCAGCCATGTCGATGCCATGGATGAGAGCACAATCGAATTTCACAACGTCTGGACCGAGTTCACTGAGTTCTGCCAGCCGAATTTGACCGGCTCCGAAATCGTGGAGGACTAATTGAACATCGAGATCTTTCACGCCGCGGCATACCTCCGAATAGGATTCGGGCGAATAGAGAATTTGCTCAGGGAGTTCAACCATGATTGGGCGTGATGGAAACTTGTTACGAATTTCCTTCAATGATTCATAAATCTCATTGCCCTCCATTTCTGCCGGGTGCGTGTTCACGAACAGCATCATATCCGACGGCAACTCAGACTCAGCAGCTTCGATTCCGCGCAAACGCAACACGCGGCTCAGTTCGGATTCCATTTCGAGGTCTGTCGCGGCGGAAAACATTTGGTCAGGAGTTTTTAGTCCGAAAAGGCGACTGCGACCGAGCACTTCGAATCCGATTCTTTGCTTTGAATCGCCAGCGATGTTGTAAATGGGCTGAAAGAAAGGAACGACGCCGTTCTCTAACAATCTTTGAAACCGGTCTTCGGTTGACTCAGGGATTTCTGCTGGCTCGCCATTGTTGAACATGTTCGTGACTGTTGAATCATTTGCTCCAACGCTCACGACAGAAAACAATGATTGGCCAAACTGAACGGTGTCGCCATCTTGCAAAAATGTTTTCGTTCTGATCCGATTTTCATTGACGAAGGTGCCGTTGGTGCTGTTGAGATCGTCAACCCAAAGTTGTCCGTTCTCTTCGATAAACTCGGCGTGCAATCCGGAAACGTTGCGGCAATTCAGGCAAAGATCGAATCCTTCGCGACGCCCAACACGAAATGGAGGCGTGATTGCGATGCGGGGAGGAATGCCCGCTTCAGGCTCTTTAGCGATGAGATACCAAGTTGATTGGGTGATCAGAAATGTTTGCATGGGAACGGACGATCTAAAGTCAGACAGGAAATCAATTCGTAGAGTGTCGCGTGTAGAGGACGCGTGTTTTTGTGAGAAAACATAGGTTTCTACATGTGCGCAAGAATCAATTGCCCCCAGAAAGTGGAAGTTACCGTCTCTTCATAGTTGCGGTTTTGCAAGCGATGCCGGTCATAACGTTTACAGTCGTGACGATCCGAACTTGACCCGCCGCGGGTCATTCTACAGCCCAAGACTTGGTAGTAAGTACCAGAGCCCGAGAGCAAGCAGAAAGCCGACGACCGAGACGACCGTTGAGATAACTGTCCACGTTTGAAAGGTCTGCTTTTCAGTCATCAGCATGTAGCGGCTGACCATCCAGAAACCACTATCGTTGACATGCGAGACCGCGGAAGCGCCAGCGGCGATCGCTACAACCACCAGTGCCAGCTGTGGTTGCGAGAGGTTTTCTGCCATGCCCGCCATCAATCCACCTGCTGTCACCATGGCAACCGTTGCCGAGCCTTGTGCGACGCGAACGAACACGGCAAACAGGTACGCCAAAACCAAAACGTGTATCCCCCAGTTCTCGCAGGCGACACTGAGCGCTTCACTGACACCGCTGGCGCCCATGATTCCTTTGAACACGCCTCCGGCGCCCGTAATCAGAATGATGATCCCGGCTGGGCCGAGAGACTTTGTTGTCACGTCCATCAACACGGATTTGTCATAGCCTCTGCCATAGCCCAGATAGACCAACGCACCGACCGTCGCCATCAACAGAGCGATAATTGGGTGACCAAGAAACAGCAAGACTCTCGCGCCGATGCTGGATTCGGAGATCTTTTCGCCGACGGCTTTCTCATAGGCTTTCTTTCTTGCTTTTGGATTCTGCTGATCGTCAGCGTCGAGCGATTCAACGATTGCCGTGCGTTCGATGTCGGCTGCCACGTACTCTTTCACAATCGTGCCGACAAGAATCATCACGATCGGAAGACCAATCAGCACGAGAACCGAAGTCAGGCTTGGTAGCTTTGAATCGTCTTCTTCTGTTGACTCTTCGAACTCTTCTGGCGGCGCGATGTAGAGTTTCTCTGCCATTCGCTTTGGAACGATGATCCCGCCAATGATCGCGGTTGGTAGCCCGACGATGCAGCCAAAAAGAATCACCCAGCCAAGTCCGACTCCTAGTTCGTAGGCCACCCAGACCGGACCGGGCGTTGGCGGAACAAAAGCATGCGTCACCATCAATCCAGCCAACAACGGCAAACCGAACGCCAAAACAGACTTTCCGGTCTTTCGGGACAACGCGTACAGAATCGGCGCGATAATCACCAACGCCACATCGAGGAATACGGGAATCGAAATGATGAAGCCCGTGACGACCATGGCCCAAGATGCGCGCTTCTCACCGAATATTTTTAGCAGTGATTTCGCCAAGCTTTGCGCTCCACCGGAATGCTCAAGCAACGAACCAAAGATGGCACCGAGTCCAATGATGGTTGCGATGAAACCAAGGCTCGAGCCCATTCCTGACTGAATCTCACCGCCGATGTTGGCCAGTTCCAACGCATTCTCGACGCCCGTCAGTTCTCTCGATGAACCGACGGCAACAAATAGGCTGGCAAGGATCAACGCGAGAAACGCCTGCATGCGGAGCTGCAGAATAAAGAAAAGCAGAACGAAAACTGCCAGAACCATCAGTATCAGCAGGTAAGTAAGCGAAAGGCCTTTTTCTGATGTTTGTGCGGCAACCAGAAACGTGAAAAGTGGCATGGTGGTGGACTCCATCAGAGCAATTGTGGTGGTCACCATGTTACGTCGAATGAGACCCGTTCGACAGTCAGCGCCAGTCAACAAACTCCTTGACAGGGAAGCTTTTTTTCCCGCATGGAAGTCGCAACAACAATCAGGTTATCATTCTGTGATCCCGCTTCATGTTCACTGGCTACAAAATGAAACTCTTTGCGAACGACCAACCAGAAATCTACGATATCCAAACAACGGCGGACGGGCCTGTTGGTTCGCTGCCGCTGACCGATGACATGCTTCGTAATCGTCCCAGCGGAGACCTGTTCGGCTGGACGCAGGATGCCGCGATGGGATGGCAGCCCGCACAACTTAACCGTGACGAGTATCTGATCCTTTCGACGATGGGTGGTATGCGAGCCGAAGATGGTTCACCGATTGCTCTCGGATATCACACCGGTCACTGGGAGTTGGGTCTGCTCGTTAAAGCTGCCGCAGAGCAGATCCGCGACAAGTCTGGGTTGCCGTTTGCAGGTTACTGTAGCGATCCTTGCGATGGTCGTTCGCAAGGAACCAGCGGCATGTACGATTCGTTGGCCTGGCGAAACGATGCGGCGATTGTCTTTCGAAGACTCATTCGTTCGTTGCCGACTCGCAAGGGAGTTGTTGGCGTCGCAACCTGTGATAAAGGTCATCCGGCGATGATGATGGCGCTTGCGGCGATGAAGGACTTGCCAGTCGTGCTGGTTCCGGGAGGCGTCACGTTGCCGCCGACGCGTGGCGAAGATGCGGGAAAGATCCAGACGATTGGCGCACGTTACTCACACGGTTTGATTTCGCTTCAGGAAGCCGCGGAACTCGGTTGTCGAGCCTGTGCGACTCCCGGTGGAGGCTGTCAATTTTTTGGAACAGCTGCGACCTCGCAAGTTGTCGGCGAAGCCCTTGGACTCTCGGTGCCGCATTCGGCGCTCGCACCATCGGGG
Source organism: uncultured Pirellulaceae bacterium (assembly GCA_964352885.1). Classification (GTDB taxonomy): domain Bacteria; phylum Planctomycetota; class Planctomycetia; order Pirellulales; family Pirellulaceae; genus Mariniblastus. The sequence goes on along the minus strand of CAYGUE010000083.1, from coordinate 5,639 downwards.
CAGGAAATCTGGCTCGATGCCGCTCGTCGAAGCGTGGATGCATTGATCTCGCAAAATCGAAGTGGCTTGCGAAGTCGCGACATCGTTACTGATGCTTCAATTCGAAACGCGATGGTGGTGCATGCGGCTTGCGGTGGAAGCACGAACCTGCTGCTGCACATTCCAGCGATCGCTCATGCTGCAAAGCTTTATCGGCCGACGGTCGAAGACTGGAAAGAAGTTAACCGAAAGACGCCACGACTCGTTAGCGTTCTACCCAATGGCCCGATGGATCATCCGACCGTTCGCTTTTTCCTGGCCGGAGGCGTTCCCGAAGTATGTTGGCATTTGAGAGAGCTCGGTTTGCTCGACGGAAGTGCGATGACTGCCGTCGGGTTGCCGTTGGATGTCGTTTTGGACCAGTGGAAGTCTTGCGATCGTCGAAAACGATTGCGTGACCGGCTTTATGAAATGGATAAAGTAGATCCGGATACGGTAATCTTTTCAGTCGAAGCCGCCAAAGCCAAGGGGCTGATGGGAACCATGGTTTTTCCGACGGGAAACCTTGCTCCCGACGGTTCGGTTGTCAAAGCGACCACGATTGATCCATCTCTGTTGGATGAAAACCGTGTATTCAAATTCACGGGACCGGCTCGCGTGTTTGCATCTGAGCGAAATGCCATCGCGGCGATCAAGGGTCAAACCGAATCACCCGTCAAACCAGGCGAAGTCATCGTGTTAGCCGGTTGCGGGCCGATGGGAACCGGGATGGAGGAAACCTATCAGCTGACGTCGGCTCTTAAGCACCTTCCGTGGGGCAAACAGTGTCCACTTTTGACAGACGCAAGATTTTCAGGTGTCTCGACCGGCGCGTGCATCGGTCATATCGGCCCTGAAGCTCTTTGCGGTGGACCGATTGGCAAACTGATCGATGGTGACATTGTCAGGATCGATGTTGATCTGCAGAATGTTGAAGGCAGTATTGATTTGATCGGCACTGGCGAATCGGTACACGATGCAGCTTGGGGTCAGAGCGAACTAGCACGTCGCGCGACGAATCCAGCGTTGGCTCCGGTTGATGACTTGCCGGACGATACGAAGTTGTGGTCAATGCTACAAATGTTAAGCGGCGGGATCTGGGGCGGATGCGTCTATGACTACGAATCGTTGAGCGAATTGGTCGCCAAAAAGTAGTGCGAGCCCGCGGTTTTCCAAGCAGAATGCTAGCGAAAAAGGCCCACTCTCGGGTTGTTGAATTTCTTTGCTAGCAGACTGAGTCCAAAAATCTTTGATTTCATCGGATCAGTGCAACTTTCCGACTCCAAGGTTCGAATCAATAGAGACAGGAATTGTTTTGCGGTGCGCTCTTGCGATACCGACCGATTTTGAGCAGCGCTACTTTGATGCCGTAGATTGCCGACGAGCTACATTTTCATGGATTCGAAAAACCGACTCGGACACATCATCCACTCTTTGGTGGAATTCAGAAAGCTATGGCTGCTTCCCGCGATTGCAGGAGTGGTGCTGGCGACCGTCTATGCATTTTTCATTCAGGGCGAGACGTGGACTTCACGCCAGACGATGATCATTCGAGATGACCTTCTGGGTCAAACGTTCAAGCTCGGACATTTTCTTACTGAAGAGGCAATGAAGTCTGCGCAGGAAACCGTTCTCGAGACAGCTCGTCGTCCAGAAGTTATTCGTGCGACTTTGGAAAAACTAGGCCCCGCTCAAAGCAGCTTTTTGGGACTTGGCGGCGGAACAACCTCCGGATGGCCATCGAGGGATTTGATTGAAAACTACCGCGGCGCGGTATCTTTCGAAAGCGCGAACGGAGGTGAGTTCGGCAAGAGTGAAGTGATCGTGTTGGCGGCCAAATCTTCCAGCCCGGAACGTGCAGTCAAGTTTCTTTCCATCCTGACGGCAGAGATAGACGGCAAGCTGGCGGAGATTCGAGCCAGCCGATTTGAAAGTATGGAGTCTGAGCTGACGGCAACCTGCGAGAGCGCCCAGCTTACCCGGGGAGAACTGGAAGAAAAAATCAAAGCGATGGACGCGTCCTTTGGGACCGATATCTCGCTCGTGCAAAGTATGAATGCTGTGGCAGGCGGTCAACCTTCGGCTTTCGACAACAAGCTGAACGGAATAAGACTGAACCGGCGAAACGCGAACAGCGAAATATCTTCACTGCGTTCATTTAAAACCTGGCTGATAGACGCCCGCAAGAGTTCTTCGCTGAACCTGCCGATATCGCGGGAGTTGCTGGCTAGCCAGCCATCGCTCGCAGAACTGGTGAGCGGCTTGGCCAAAGCCAAAGGCCAGCTTTCAGAAGCTGAAGGACCGAAACAATTAAAACACCCCGATGTGCTGGATAAACGCGATACAGTTGCTTCGATGAAGCGCCAGATTAAGGAGCTAATCCCAGAGACGATCCGTGGTCTTGATGGTCAAATTACCGTCCTTGAAGATCGTATTGAGCTTCTGGATGAGATGATGGCTGAGAATGCTGAGCTGCTAAAAGAAATAAGTTCAAAACGCGTTCCTTATGCCGCGCTCAGGAGAGAGATGGAAAAACAAACGGAGAACTTCAGCGACGCCAGTGCCCGTTTGGCTCAGGTGAAGTCACGCAGGGTCGCCAGTAGCTCGATTCAATTGTTGACTCGACTCGGTGAACCATGGGTCGGAACCCGCGCTGATGGACTGGGCAAGCGAACTTTGTCACTCGCCGGTGGAATCGCCGGTCTGATCATTGGGCTTGGTCTCGTGATGATTGTCGCGCCTCCATATGTCGATCCGAATGAACCACTTTCTGCAATTGGCTACACCCAACCATCAACGCAGGAACTTCCGGGTGAAGAGGCCGGAGATCGCCTTGGTGACTACCTGCCCAAGCGTGAGCCAAAGGAAACCGTAGAGCTAGAGCTAGAGCTATCGAGTGAGCCGCATGCTGATCCTGCACCCGCACCTGTCGTCGCCGTCGAGGCGGCGGAGCCAACTCCGCAAGTTCCTCTGCCGATCGTTGAGATTCCGAATGTTGAAACGCCGACTCCTGAGGTTCAGGCTCCTGTGGTTCAGGCTCCTGTTTCAACAGTCCCTGAAGTTGCAGTGGTGCCGACAGCATCGCCGCAATCATCAATTCCTCTAGCAAAAGCCCCCGTTCTTTCGACGGAAGCTGTCGTCGCTGGCAAAACTGAGTTCGGCATGGCAAATGTTTCGACCTCCAATCTTGAAACAGCTATGGCTTCTGTAATATCCAATACGCCACACGC
>CAYGUE010000083.1:0-2381 GCA_964352885.1 uncultured Pirellulaceae bacterium | reverse complement strand
AACACAGCCACAGCAACCGGCGACGGCGCTGCCGCCGATACCAAAGCCAGCCTCCAAAACGCTTGCTGCGATTTTTGCGAATATGCCGCAGCCACGTACCGATGCATCCACGCTACTTTCATCTCAAGAGGATTCAGACACCGAGGTGGAATCTGATAAGACGTCCCAAATGATTGACGACGAAATCTATGCCTTGGCGGACGAACTAAGAAAAAGCGCGTCGATTCCCGATCCCGCGGCAACATATGATGCATCCGAGACAATTCAGCTGGACGGCCAAAGTGTCCATAGCCAAGAAGCGATTCCTCTAAAGAGACGAGCCGTCATTCGTCCCGTTGACCTCGCTCGCTTGGACGAAAACTCGGACGGCTCGGAGATGCGAGACAGCATCGACAATGCATTTTCAGAATTGGATCAAACGCAACCTGCACCGCCGAGACCTCGATCCGTCACTGAAACGGAAATTGAAAACATCTTCCGTGAGGAAAGCTAGTTTCCTTCGGTCGCTTCTTGCCACGGATTGTTCCAGTTGTTCGACCCGGCGAGATATTCGGCATACACGGGGTGCTGGCCTGAATTCTCTTCCAGCCAGACGCGAGTCGCGTCAACTTTCGCGCGCTCCTCGTGCAAGGTGATACTCCCCATCATGACGGCGGTCCGTAGCAGAACAAAATACGTGTCCAGCACGTCGCAGCGGCAATAGTCGTTGATCTGGCCGATTTCTCCATCGTCGAAGAGCTGTTGCACCATGTGGCCGGCGATGCCCATCTTGCCCGGGCTGCCGACGAGGTTCGCACACAGGTTCAGACCACCACTAAGCCGAGTCGCCCCGAAGTTGGTGAGGATATCCTGCAAGTCCAAGTGTGAGGTTTGGTTGTAGCGAGCTCTCGGCTGTTCCCATGTTTTGCCGTAGATGTTGAACCATTCGGGAATCGGAATGCCGTACCGATACGCGGCCAATTCCAGCAGCGGTAGATCAAACGAGCGTCCATTAAAGCTGACAAGACTCGGCTGTTTGTAAGCCTTCCATCCTTCCCAGAAGTGCTTGGTAATCACATGCGGCCGATATTCCGGTTCATCAAGCGTAACGATATCCATCAAGTTGAACTGCTCATCGATCTTGACGACAGCGATGGATATCGGAATGTGATATGTGTACGGAATGAACTCACTGCCGAACTTTGCCATTCGTTCAGAGGCGTAGAGTTTGATCGCTTCGGGTCCCGAAAGATTTTGTTCGGGGTAACGAATCTTGGAAATCAGATCGCCGTCGGTGACACTTTCGACGTCAAAGACCAGATAGCGGACATTTCCGGATGCCATAAAACTTCGGGGGCGAAGAGGTGGGTGGTGTCACTTCAGTTTAGCGGATGCATCGACGGAGTGTGAGGGCTCTGGGTCTAACGCTCTAGCGAACCCAAGAGAATTCGCCGTCGTTGTTGTTCGCGATGAACTTCATCAACTCCGCACCGGCTTCGTTCGGTCCAAGCGACACCGTGTGAACCGGAATCTTGCTGAAGTCGCCCAGCTGAGGGTTGCGAGCAGCATTGTCCCGAGCCAACACCTGAATTGAATTGTCCGCCAACATGCCGTCCGACAGCAGAAAGATCGCGTCGGGCTTTAGCGAAAGACTATAGCTTAACGCATGTGCCGGACGCGTTCCGCCAATCGGAACTTGACTGTCAAGCCATTGGTTCAACGCCGACTTGAATTCGTCGGAAACTGGAAGAAGTTTTAGCTGTTCCGCAGGCGTGTCAAACATCGGAAACGTCTGGAAGTTGTACAGCAAGACGAGCACTTTATGGCTGTCGTCCAGTTGGCTGATTGACTTCTGCAGTTCGTTTAACGCTTGGTGCCAACGGAAGCCCTCGTTCATCGAGTCGCTTGCATCGATGATGAAGATGAATCGGCTTCCGGCAGCCTGGGTGCCAAAAAATTGGGTTGAGCTTCCTTCCGTATTGCCCTGCGCACCACCTGCGTCGGCGGTGGCGATCGGAGTCAGTCCCGACTGGGCCATCGCTTCCATTCCGATGCCGTCGGACATGCCTTCCATTAGAGAAACATCAAAACCATCGTCTCGAAAGATCTCCGCCGTTTCAGTGGAAGCTTCGGAGTTTAGTGCTGCAACGTCGACCTTCAAAAGGTTGATGTCGATCTGTTCGACAGCGTTGAACATTTCTTCAACAACCGGATCGGCAGTGGCATCGACCATGATCCCATCCAGTCGCAACGCCGCCTCGTCCCGTAAAGGAGACGTCGCAATCACGGTCAGGAGAATCAACAACACCGCGTGACTGACAAAGCTGACCGACCACCCGGGAAACATGGCCAACAGGTTTTGAATCGAGAAGAAAGCCACACTTACGTTCGTGGCTTTCTCT
>CAYGUE010000082.1:0-29340 GCA_964352885.1 uncultured Pirellulaceae bacterium | reverse complement strand
GTGCTGTGAGAGGGATGAATCACGGTTCGCTACCGTGATTCACCCTACTCGATTGATCGGTTGACGATGTCAGATGCGTCGCGAAAGATGCAATCAAGTAGACCGGGGGTGGGGGGGTATTTTATATTCACACTCTATAGACCCCGCTTCTACAGATTCTGGAAATTCTACGGGGTAAAATTTGAGATGAACACGACGACAGACCGACAGCCGACAGAACCGACAGTTTCAATCTTCCCCTTTGATCCAATGCAATTTCCAGCAACGGATGCTGTTTCTACAGCGGAACAGCAGCTTGAAACGGCTTCTCAAGCACCAGTGAGAGGCAGACCGTTCAAAAAAGGCCAGAGCGGAAATCCAAAAGGTCGCCCCAAGGGTAGTCGCAACCGACTAACCGACAGCGTACTAAGAAAGATTGCAAGCGACTTCGCAACGAATGGCGATGAAATCTTGGAACGCGTTCGAAAAGAAGAACCGGCGCTGTATTTGAAATTCATCATTTCGCTTCTACCGCGTGAACTAATCATGCAGTTTGAGCAACATCGGCCAAGTGAAGCCGGTACGCTTGAATATGAAGATGTGATTGAACTTGCTGAATGCGGTGAACGGCAAACACTTGTTGAGCAGGTGTATCGAAATCAGCCGCCACAAGTTAGCCGAAGATAATTCGACCAATGGCGACTTTTGCATTCAAACCAACAGTTTTCGCCACAACTACGCCGCCAATGCCGTTGATCGTATCTGTTCCAGCAACGTCATAATCTTGTCGATTTGATCGGTAGTGAAAAGTGCATCGGGTCCTTGCGGTGAGATGTCGGTAAACGGTGATTCGTACAACAACGAAACGTCGACGATGCCGTGATCGACCAACTGGTTAATGATCAGATTGATGAACTCGATTTGATTGGCGTTGTATTCCCTCCCCTGAAGGAATCCGCCGAATAGCGTCTTGGCGACTTCGCGATCTAGCCCCACCAACGAACGTACAAAAATCCCGAAGCCCTCTGATTCCTGTTTGGCTTGCGTGATGAATTCTTCGTTTCCGATCTGGTGATCGTTGAAAATGCGTTCCAGATCGTCGAGGTCGCCGCGTGTAAGCGGGTCGTTCGTGTGAAGCTTACTGACAGCTTCGATGCTCAAATGCTCTCGTAGAAAGGCTCGGGCCTTGTCACGGAATCACTCGAACGTATCCCCGCCGGAGAAAGCTGCCAATTCGACCTGAGTGATGTGACCGAAGCGGTTTCAGATCTGTGGTTTGTAAGGCAGAAATGGCAAACTAGATCAAGAGGCAACCTCGATGCTTAACACAATGATTGGGTGCAAATTTTTAAGGTTAGGCAGCCAGTCTAAGCAAGCCGCCTATGCAAAGCCTATCAAACAACTCATCTGAAAGTTTGTCTTCGTCGGTTTGGAAAAGGCCGTCTCTTAGACCAACTAGTACCGGCGGGCAGTTCAGTTCAAGTTGATCACGAGCCTCCTGAGAACGTTCACGAAGCCCTAATGCCGAACTAACTTGAAAAGACAAAATATACTCAAAGGCGCTTTCCGGTTTTCGGATCAAGGATTCAGCACCACTCAAATTTCCTCTGCGAATTTGAACGATCGCAAGCCCGCTGACAAAGTATCGCCTTTCTTTACTCCAAGTGCAGCTATCTACGCCGGACTGAAAAACCCGCCCGGCCCCATCCATATCACCTTTACGCAACAAAATCATACCGTAAACATGATTAGCTACCCAATCGTCTCTAGTGCTTGGTGCCTTGACCGGCATCTCACCGAGCAGATCCAGTGCAACTTCGTATTGTTTTTGAGCCCCCCGAATCGCAGCCATTGCGGGAGCAACGCTCCATTTATCCTTCGTTAGTCTTCCTAAACGTTCATAAGCTTCCACTGCTTGGTCAAACATTCCAAGGCATTTCAGAACATCGGCACGTCCAGAAAGAGCGAAAAAGCTATAGGGGAATTGCGACAATGCTTTGTCAAACTCTTTCAACGCCTCTTCATATTGACGTTGCGATTTAAGGGAACTTGCCTTTCCAATCCACCCCCAAGCTTCAAACGGATGCTTTTCGATTGCTTCGTCAAAGAGTTTCTCTGCCTCAATGAATTCTCCATTCGCCCGATAAACTTCCGCAAGTCCTGTTAAGAACATCGCTTCATTGTCAAAACGCTCGCGCGCAAGTTCAAATGCCTCTTTCGCAAGTTTAAATTGTTTGTCAAAACGAAGAACGTTTGCTCGTCCGGCGATCGGAAGCGGTTCGTGAGGGAACTTAACTATCGCTTTGTCATATGCTTCAAGCGCTTCCTCATACCTTTCTTCTTTTGTAAAAGTGTCTGCGTAGCCACATAAGGCAACGGAATCGTCGCCTAATTGATTGATGACGTTTCTATAGACAATACGCGCTTCGTCAAATCTGCCAAGTTCCGTTAGCACGGCTGCGAGCCCACAGAACCCAATCAGTTCATCCGGAAAAACTACTGTGCACTCCTCATACTCGTCTAAGCACTCGTCCCAACGACGAAGCTCCCTAAGAACTTCTGCTCTTCCCAATTTCGGGGAAGGATCGTCTGGATAATCAGATTTGGCTTTTTCAAAAAGCTCAAGCGACGTTTGCAAATCACCTTTGCGTTTGTGGATTCGTGCAATTCCTGTTGCTCCAAATGCACCTTCATCTAATTCTAAGCACTTTTCGAATTTAGCCATCGCTTCACTTAAACGCGATAAACAGAAAAACGAATCTGCCAGTTGTCCATGTGACCACCCATCATCTGGAAGAACACTGACTGCAAGTTGGCAAAAACTGTTTTGAAGATTCAAAAGATGGTTTGTTTTTGCACGTTGGGCAAAGTCGCACAGCGACTTGGAAGCGAAAGAAGGCCCTCCATTTTTTATCTGAAACTTCAGTAGTTTCTTTGCAAGAGTAATTGCTTTCTCGTTGTCACCGGCGTCAATTAAATCAAATATGGGTTGCTTCTTCTCAGTAACCATTTTGGAGATTTCATGATTTGACACAACGTTTTCCGACTCGGCGCGATGTCTTTGGCGATCTGTCTGCCGCTGTCTCTGAGATCTGACTTCCTCTAAAGACTTATCTCCCTGTTTCATTTCCTCTTTATGCGTATTCCTTTCGGGAGTCAGATCATTCAGCCAAACCTTTAAGACTTCCCGAGAGTTTGAAAAGTCGGTCAATAGAAATTCGCATTTGAGGCGTTCTCGATCGAACGCTTTGCGATCATCTAATGCATTCGCCAACAAAAGAAACCCGTCGTGCTCTATCAGCAATTCTTTTCGTTGCAACTTGTCATGAGATGAGCCGAAAAGACTGACAGGAATTTCGTCCCATCCGTTCGTTAATTCTTGAATAGCGCGCCCCGACATTTCGATCTGTCTTAGGAGTTCACCAATATTGGGATGTTCTTCTGCATATAACCAACCGGGTGCGAAAAATTCTGGCTCAGGCATTTGCGATGAAAAGAATCGACTGAGTACTCTCTCATAAATATGGGGTTGGTCTAAAAACTTATCCGCCAATTCCGCGGCAGCTTCTTTGATTGAACGCTTCTCGTCTTGGTCGAGAAGCACGAACACCAATTGCAGGCAACGGTCAAATCCCCACGCTTCAGTAAGTTGTTGGATGACGACGTTATCGTTCACATTAGAAAGCCGGCGCTTGTCAGGAGCATCATTGATCACCCAAGCGAAGTCTGCCCACGACGATTCCTGAATGTTCGAAACATCGTCAATTGAAACGGATCTGACATCGTTTCCATTCAAAAGAAACGCAATTCCAAGCTGTCCAGATATTACTGCATTCATATCAAAACTCTTCGAGTTCAATAGCGTGTTTTCGCGAAGCTTTCTTTAAGCGGCGATAAAGAGTCGCATCGACTTTACTCGTGGGTTTTCTGTAGGCAATCAATTCTATCGCGCTTCGATTGAAACTTCCAAAAATGTGCACCTCAATAAAATCATTTGTTTTGCCGTTTGCCGTGTTTTTTAACAAGATGTTTGAGAAATTCTTAGGATCGGTGTCTCGTTCAATTTTGCTGTGTAATTTAGCCATTGCAAGGATGTGACGATTCTTCCAATTGGCACGATAGCCGAATGGAGCGGGAGTTCCAGCAATGATGCTATGTTTTTGGCAAAAGTTGAACGGATTTTCTTCGAACACCGATGCACGGTGGACGATCATTGGCTCTTTAAAAATGATCGCGATTGGTCCATAGTTACTTGAAAGACCGCGGTTGTTTCTGGTTAGTGCGGCAAATCGAATGTGTTCTAAGTAGTGGGGGAAAAGCGTGCTATCGACCGAACCTCGACCTTGGTCCCACTCATTACTTTCTGGAGTTCGCGAAGTGCTACCAACTTGTTGATAGTATGAAGAGTAACAACATTTCTCCTCTACTAATTGGAGCACCTGCCCCAAACTGCGACACATTACAGCTTTGGATTTTAAAACAGATTTGCCAAATGAATCGAGCTGAGTCTTACATTTTCTCAATCTGGAAGACTCTACAGCTATCGATAGTCGGTCTGCAAGTGCTCGTGACTCCTCGACCGAATTCGCCGCTCTTACATTGGGGAAGCCAACATCAGCCTCGCATGCAATGCAGTTCCTGACATGGACTGGAATTTCTTCGCTACAGTTTTCGCATTTCATGTGAGACAAAAGGCCTTTTGCCATTTCGAGATATGGTCGACTCAGTTGGTTGATTCGAAGATGCGGGCAAAGCAAGTCCCACCGATGCCACTATTAGCAGGAAGTGGACTTAAGGTTGTAATCTTACCTTCTCGCACAAGATACTTCGACACGTCTGATTCGGTCCGACACCCTGACGGAACATCATCGGGCGATGTGACCGACGGAATTTAGGCACAAAGATTGGCAGCAACTATCATTCGTTGCTGCTTGGCTCCAAGTAAGAATCCAAGTTTATGTACTTTCCCTCGTTTGTAGGCACTTGGACCAGCACGGCAATACAATCAAACTCAGCTATCGACTGCTTGAAAACTCCATCTTGGCGACAACAAAGTTTGCAAGTGGCCGGTACGCGAATTATGTCTTTCGCTGGTTTGCCTTGAAGCAGCTCGCTTTCTTTATTGCAAAACAACGCCCTCACACCCGTGGAGTTTTGCTTTGCGATGAGACTTTGTACCACTGTAGAAAAACGATTCGGCACAAAACGATAGCCGCTGGATGACAACACGTTGAGAGATCGAATCGCAAACGGCTGACCACCACTCGGAATAGACTTTCTGATCGGCACTGCATACAACGATTCAAAGCCTATGCAACTCAATTCTAATTGCGTAATCACGACATCTGTCCCGCCTTGATTAGTGACGTTGGCAACATAACCATCCAGTACAGTCAATTGTGAAAGACGTAGCGCTTCTTCAGCATTTGGAACTTCACTCAATGCTGGCTTACGCGAGGAAATGGTGGTTACTTGGTTGCCATGTTTCGAAGCTACTTTCTGAAATCTCGTCCGAAAACCGCGATAAAACGTCTCCAAACGATCCATTTCTCCGCTTAACTCTAGCGAATCCAACTCTTGGAATACGTGGAATTGCTGGTAATAGGCCGGATCGAGTTCGTTTGCCTTTTTAATTCGCATTACTGCGGGTTCAATCTGATTGCGCGCAACAGCAATTTTTGCAAGTGACCAATTGAAATCAGAAGCTCGAAATGAATCGCCTAAGTCGGAGGACATTGCTAGTCCTTTGACGGCATACTCATGGGCAGAGTTAGAATCACCAGTACGGAGTGCGTATAGCGAAAGGCCTTTGCAAATTGCAGGGGTATACGGTGCCTCCTTCATGTATTCTTTGATTTTTTGATTGTAATTTTCAAGTTCAATTGGCGATGAACTCGCCGAGATGATGTTTGCAAGCCCCCCAATTGCTGTAGTTGCCAATTGGGTTTCACCACGCTTCAAAAATTCATCAGCAGCGAAATCCAAGTCGTCGATGGCGTCGGAAGGTATTTCGACATTGCTCGAATCAATAGTGAATCCTCCAGCCAAGAATCCGTTCGCCATGCACATGTATGGCTTGATCTCACTCGTGGCGTGAGATTTGACGACTTCTTGGAGGTAAAAATGGCAAACACCAAGGGCAACAACTATTGCAGATAAGGAAGTAGCGAGAAACTTCGTTACCTGCTTCCAGTTCTTTTTGAGCCAAGGAAACAAAATTTTGTCGAGCGAATCCGTACTTTCGGTGCTTTCTATGTTTTCCATAATTCCTTCATGAGCAAGGTTTGAACATTATCCTTTCTGAATTCGTCGGTGAGTTCAGAATATTGGGAATTGGTTTCAGTTTTTGAAATCATATTCAATGGTTAGAATTGGCATTGTAGCAGAATCGGCCTCGCAATATTCGACGTCGCCACACCGCTTCGGTCCGACACGCCGAACGCACTAAGACAGTACCCGATGTGTGTGTCGGTCTGGGTTACCCCAATCGACTGTCAACAAGATTCGAACGCTGACGTTAGACATTATCCAGCTACGAACAATTCGTTCGCATCTTGGCGTTAGCTTGCTGGAATTCGTTAACGGTTTGGAGCAATGAATTCTAAAGCGACGTTCCCGTCGGGTGTGGCCACTATGGTTTCGACTCGTGCCATGGATTTGATTCGGTGTTCGAGGCTTGTTTCGGTGCCAAATCGGTAGCCATTTTTTCCAGTCGATCAAGAGTTTTAAGAATATCCGATGCATCTTCTATTTCGCCGGTAACGACAAGTAACGCTAAATGGTCTATCGACTGTCTGACAAAACACGATGTGCCGGAAATGAATTCGCTTTTTTTCAACGCGGTTCTCAGATATTCGTTCTCACTATGTTTCTCGACCGCTTGTCGATATCTTTGGTGGTTTCCCATTTCTATATCTCCGTAAACTGATGAGGGGATGTCGGTTGTGTGGGACTGTCGTTACGTCAGCCTGAATTGTTTTGAGGAACGTCCGCCCTTGGCTGTCGGTGCCGGTTGTTCCCAGACGCCAAGGCCAGCCGATACCAAATCGTCCAATGCCTTTTTGGCGACGTCAGCGGTTGGGTGTCGACTTTTGTTTGATCTTTGAAGATCGCGAGGCGTTACGATGCCGCCGCGTTTTTGAATCAACGCAATTAGTTTTTGCTGATCGGTTTTTTTGGTATCGAAGGCTATTGTCGCAATGATTCGACGGCTTTCGTTCTTGAAATATTCCGTCAGCGAAATCGCGGAACGCATTGTTTCGATATCGATTTGATGATCCGAGGTAACGCCCGCCGCCTGTTTGATGAAATGAAAGACTGTCGCGAAGCGGAAAGGGCGTTCCAGATGTTTGCTGTAGGAAGCGGCTAGCTCGTCAAAAGTTTCGAGTTGCTCTTCTCCATGCGAATTCACGAACTGGATTGCCAATTGTTTTGCTTCAGCGGATAACGCAAAGCAATATGGCTGGCGGTTGCCTTCTGAATCAATTTGTGGCAATAGGCTAGTATCTGAGATATGATCCTCGATTGGAATTCTGTTTTCACGCCTTCTTGCGAGTTGCTATGAAGGTGGAGGAACCGATTGAGCATCCCATTTCATTGTTTGCGTTTCAGAAAAACTGTCTGAGCGGTCATTATGAACATCTTAAACGTAGCGGTATGTGCTTTAGCCTTCGCAATCACTCCGAATCCATGTCTGTACGGACAAGAGATCCCAGCTGATGTATTGACGCGAATCATGTCGAATGCTGCCGTGGATCATCCAAACGATTATTCGACGCAAGAGTACGTTGTCCAGCAACAGACCGCCGCCTATGCCGAACTTGCGTCAATAGCAAGTCAAATGAAAGGGCTTGAAGAGCAAAACATCCTTGGCAAGGCTTTGAGGGATTATCCTGATAACTACAGCACTGCGGTGTACGTAGTAAAAAATGAACTGGCATCTCTGAGAAGGCTCTCAGCACTCGCAATAGCACTGAATCCACCGCTCGTTTCGTACCCATCACCAAACGACCTTATCTCCCGACTGACGGAATTGGAGATGCATGAAGGTATGACATGGCGAAAATCCCGGTTCCAGGAAGGATGGAAATCGCGACTGAGGGTCTACAACGGTAAAAACGAAAGCAAGCTATCCCCAAGCGATGCATCAAAAACGAATGAAAAATTGAACCAAGTAAGCTGCCATTTAACTGGACCTGACCAAAACAGTGTCTCCGAAATGCGGTTCGAAATTGAGGTGTACGAGAAATCTCTAGAAACGCAGACTTTGAAAAATGGAAAGGAGATCATCGAAGCAATTTTTGGCCCATCGAAGCTCTCAGAATCATTCGTCGCTGGCAAAAATGCAAAGCGATCCGATTGGTCTGTCGAGCTACGAACCGGTCACAAAAGAAGTGGAGCTTATGACATTGTGGCGACCGTAAGATTCGATCAATTCATACAGAATCCCAAAGCGTATTTTGCCGGCGCGAAGACGGCTGCAAAATCACTTGTGTTGAGCCATTGCTATTCGACAGAGAAAGCCAACTTTTACTTTAAAGCCACAAACGTTAGTTACGTCAAAGGGACAAAGTTTAAGGTTGCAGGTTTCGTCACCGACGAAGACCTCACCGGAACGCTGTTCGAAAGACGCTTCGAATGCGTAGTAAAGATCGAAGACGGCAACTGGCAGACCAGCACTTTCAAATGGGGAGCGTGGCGAGATCTTACGAATTAGCAGTGCCAGTAATTCCTGCCGAACTCTTTAACTCAAACGATACTATTTTTGAACCCAGATAAGCGAACCAGCAAACAGCCGTGAACCGCCGATTTCAGTACCGCCTTCGGTTTGAATTGAGATCCTTGCTGAATCCGGGGAATCGGGCGATGCAATCATTGCCCATAGCTTGTAAAGCGTGTCGGCAGCTTCGTAACGAGAGTTGTAGTCCATTTCAGACCAAGCATCGACGACTGTTATTTTTACTTTCTTGCCGTCACCAGCAAGTCGCGTAATGATTTGCTCGTTGAGTCCTGCTGCATTCAGCTTTTTTCGGTATTGCTTGAGAAACGACATTTGGCCGGGCTTGCTCTTGGTATCTGCTTTGTCTTTCTTTATTGCTGGCGATTTGCGTGAAGAAGGTTGCGACTTTTTTTCATTCGCAATGAACGTATGAACGCATTCAATATCGTAGCCGCTTCCTCTAGCGTGCGGATCACGACTAATCTCCCAAGGCTCTTTTTTCAACTCTCCCCCACTTTGGAAGGCTTCGACTACGTCATTAGGCGCATTGAGCAACTTGACGCAAGCTACTCCGTTCTTCATCGTAGCTTCCTTGAAATCTTCGTTGTATATTTCAGCCTCGATAATCGCTTTGTCTATTTGATTTCCGGTTGCTCCAATGAGTTGAATGCTGACTTCATTCAGTAAGCCGTCTGGGGCGTTTGCATTCTTCAAGTGCCATATTCCTATCCAACCTGCTTCAACTTTCGACTTCTTCCATTTCACTGACGGGAGAAAACCAAGAGACTCTAATTCGGCGATCAACTTCTTGCCTGTAAGTTGGACTTCATCTTGTTTGCCGCCCCGCGATCGGAAGTTTTTAGCCTCCCCTTTTTTCGCTTCCGCTTGCTTGATCGACTTCTCAACCCTTGTTGCCGAACTTCTTTTACTCGTACTTTCAACGTGGTTGTTCGGCCTTGGTATCAGCAGCCCAACCATACAGAAAAACAAAACCAGAAAGAAACATCCGCAGCCCAAGAACTTTACCGGATTGGATTTCCTTGCACTTTGTTGGTGCGTATGAGTAGGCGTTGACGTAGGCTTGAATGGAGGAACTGGAATCGCAGAACTTACTACTGTTTCTGTCGCGACATGCGAAGTGTCGGTGATGGGTAGAGCGTTCGCCGAAACGGAACCTGCACAGGCAGCATCAATGTCATTCCTGATAGAAAGCTCATCAAAAGTTGTTTCAGCCCCATTTTCCCTGCAAAGCCTCGCATACTGTCTGCCCTGCTCCAAGCATGCCCTACGCAGTTTCGGGTCTGTCGGTCGCGTCTCCAATTCATCCAGCAAATTTTGGTAGGCAGTTGACGCATTTTGAATCCGTTGCCTCCTTGCATTAAGTGCATTCTGTTTACGTTGTCGCTTCTTGTTCTCTTTCTTCTCTTTGTTCGCATCCATCACCCCTTGCAGGATCGCAAACGCAACGATTAGAACGACAGCAACAATAAAAAGAGCCATTTGCAAACCAGATGAAAAATTGTAAGACAAAGGCGATCTCGAAGCAGCGTGTTGCCATTGCGAAGCTAAGTGTCCTAACGTCTGAATGGCATTATGGACTATTCAATTCAGTATTCCAAACTCCGTGCAGACTTTTTGATAACCGTTGCGGACTGCCCAACTGGAAAGTGCAATTTGGCCGTATGGTGTCAATGGTCAATGGCCGGTAGGACACAATGGAACTCCTTGGCTCGCGGAGGCTACCGCACACCCAAGTCATCTTCTGTCGGGTAGCTCCAAGCTCGTGCGCTGCCCTGCCGACCATCGTTTAGCAAAGGGTGTTCTGTCAATTGATTCAATAAAAAGACAACTTGGGAATAGTCTTCAGTCGCGCCATTTACTAACAGGAACCCAATGCCGTCTTTCATTTGCCGACTGGTTTGTTTGGCCAAAAGCGAGATTTCAACTTTCTTTTGTTCAACTTGTTCGCGCCTGTTGCTTATGTGTATCTGGGATGCGGCTTTTAATTGTGAGTCTTCGTTAATTAGCTGGCTATAGTTCACGTCTGTTCCGATTGAGTGCTCTGGTGCTTCTTTTGTTATCCGCCGTTCGATTGTGGTGCGCCGGAAATTGTATATTCATGGCTACGCGATCGCAATTCATGACGATCGAATCCAGCCAACGCCCAGAGCATTTCGGCGATTTCTTCAGTGTCATCGTATGCCATTTGAGCAAACTCGAATGTGCAAAGAGATTCCCATTCAGTTTCAGGATTCTTTCTTCGCATCGTCTCGCGATCGCCAGATTCAGACACGTTGTCATGAGTAAGAAAAGAAGGTTTTCCATGCGCGATCTGGTCGCGCGCCCGGAATAGATTCCGCAATGTCTGAAATGGTCGGCAACCGTTGTCAATCACAATATTCAGTTCGGCGGCGATCGCATCCATTTTTTCGCGGTTTGGTTTGCGTTCAAGATCGTCCCAGTTTTGAATCAACGCGTATCCAAGATGGTTGATAAATGCTTCGTGCTTGAAAGCGGCGAACGTCAGGCATGACATCAATTCATAGTGATAGCCATCTCGCTTTTCTTTTGTGCGATCGAGTATTGACCAATTGCCATGCGAAAGCTCAGCAAACATGTTTACATTCCGCGAGCGGGAAACTGTCGCATCAATCATTTCATCCATTTGCTTTCCATTGGAGTTGGGGTGTCTGAACAAGACAGTTTCACATCAAGCGAGGTTCACCCCGGCTGAAGCTGAGGCGGATAACGTCTACGAAAACCGAGCGGCGACGGAAATCATATCAATTAAAACCGCCCGAATCAGGCACTTCGGTTCATTGTTTTATTATCCAGTCTTGCCCAGCGTTACGATGCTCCAACGACTGCTCTGCATGCGGAGCATTGCAGCACCTTCTTCTTCATTGTGAGCAACCAACCAATCAGACCAGATATAAAACAGGCGAGGGCAAACGCGATTGCGATACCCACGATCGCTGCAACTCCGATGGCAGCTCCAGCGCCACCAAAGACGATAGCCGTTTGAACCTCATTGACAATTGCTTTTTGTTCATCGGTCAAGCGTTCAATTTCTGGAGAATCCATCGTAACTTGAATATCTGTAATCTTTGTGGCAAGCTCGGGATCAATCCCAGCGTCAGCAAGTTGAATCTTCGCGTCGTCAGCAGTAGCCGACGGAACATTCCCGGCATTAAACACACTAAGCACAATCACGCCGATCGCCGCGAGGATACCAATCAAGGACGGAATCAGTAAAATGTATCCAATTACGACCGATGGGCCAGACAGACGGTGCATTTTCGTAGAGTACATTATACCACCATCACACGTCTTGCATGGAAAGCTTCGAGTTGCCAATGAGTTCTCCTGTTTGAATTAGGGAAGGTTGATTGCGACTGCATAACGTCCAAAGTAACCGGGGCGCAACAAGTCGGTTAGCCGATGGTTTAGTTTTAAGAAATTGCGTCAACGGATTCAGGGCTCCGGTTCACCATATTGTTATCGAGCGAAGTGACCTTCGTTTCGATTTGGTTCCGCCTGCGAGCCACACATTGCGAATCAGATGTTGCTTTGCCATTGTGCTTGATTTGGAGCAGTGAATCAAGTCACAGATCCGACAACTCGCGTTGGTCGCAGTGGCAAAAGGTTTCGTAATCGAATGATTTGGGAATCATCACTTCGCACGAAACCGTTTGGAAGTGGAACACTTTTGGCAGAGTCTGGCGGCTTAACGCGAGCTATTCCTGCGGGCTCGCTTGCCGCCTGAGTTAAACAAAGATACCTTTTTCACCGCGAGACCGAGTCCGAGTTTTAACACTCAATGGGACATCCCCCAAAAACTAGTTGAGTGTGTTTACACGAACAAGCCTCCGCAGGTCATGTCGCGACGCTAAACGTCGAGGCTTGTTGGATACGTCCAATCGCCATTGTGCGAGCGTTTTTCGTTACCTGCTATTACCGTATCGTACAACGTATTTAGAGCGTCGATACGTGCAGCATATCGGTCAAGGCTTATTCCATTGACTTTTAAGTGTGCGAGGTGTTTCGTCATTTTGTCTAAGTACGAAGATGTTGTCCCAAGCATTTCTCGTTCACGAAATTCCCTTTCTTGGTCTTTGCTAAGTAAGTCACGAGATTTCTCATCAGCTTTCTTTTGTAAATGCTCGTTAACTCGATCTGAGATCGTTTGACGGATTTGATTTGTTTGCCTCATTTTTGCGATTCCTTAATTTTGAAAATCGAATTTATATTACCGTCAAACGCTTGACGGCTAGGTTTGCACAAGAGCCAGCATTCAATTTTTGCAGGCTCGAAATGATTCTTGGTGATGGTGTTCGTTGTTGTCGCCCCCTAAAGGGGAGCGACGAGCACAACATACGCTCTTCGTTATTTTCCGTCTGACGAAGATCAACGAACATCAACGAGTGGTAACTGAGTCTCCGCTTCTGACCGCACGGACAACCCATTTTTCTCGCGATTGAGAGAGTCTTTATATGGCCGCACAATTAGTTCGCCGCATTTAAGAAGTTCTGCAATGGCCTTACGTGTTATCAAATTTGGTGACGTTGTGCGGGCTTCAATCCAATTTTTTGGCTTTGCTTCCTTTTCGCTAACTAAGCACTGCAGAACTTCATGTTTTGCAGCTTCTAGTTTTTTCAAATCTGCATCTCGCTTATGTTGTTCCCGCCGTTGAACTCGTAGGTTGTTAAGTTCATCAGTTGAGCCAACTTCCCAAGTCCACGTTTCTTCTTTGAATACAATTCGAATCAGTCCCGATTGTTCGTCACGTCCACCGTAGGTCACTGACAAGTCATGAACTTTGTCATGTTTGTATTTTTCGTTTCGCCCAATCAACCACCAGTTACCGCACGACTCTGCCAAACCGGCTCCGCTGAGATCTTCAAGTAAAGGAACACTCAGTTCTTTTGCCGATGACTTTGTGACATGATGTGAAATAATCACACTGGCAGGCGAACAAGACTTTACGAAACTTACAATTGCGTCGCCAACTTCAGCCATTCGATGCGTATCGAGATTTTGCAGGCCGCGATAAAGCGGATCAATAATTACAACTTCGATACCCAATTGTTTAACGTCGGACGCAATTGCCAGTTGATCTCCCGGATTTGACAGCGAGGGGAATTCAATTGCTTCAATTCGAAGCCACCCAGCAACACTCTGCCAGTCCAACCCTCTAGCAATCAAAGCCTTGTAAACGCGTTTGCAGATTGCCCGATAATTTGACTCACCAGTAATGAATAGTACTTTTCGCCGCTTCGAGACCTTGAAGTGGTTCAGCCAAAGTGTTGCAGTCGCAATCGCTACGGCCGCATCGACTAGCTGTGTTGTCTTCGTCGATTTTGAACCAGCACCAATAAGCGTTGGCTGGTCAGCTGAAAACACACCGTCAAAAAGCCAATCGACTTCCTCATATTGATGTTGTGATAACTCGGAAGCGTCCTTTCCTGCAAATGTTCGCTTCTTTGGAGATGTGATATCTTCAGGATTTGGATGTGTTGTTGCAGGCTTGGGGACGTGCTGATCGCAAAAGTCAATTACGTGCTGCAGGACTGGATCAACGACGGTCGGGTTGAGCAGGTAGCCACGTTGTTTTCCCTTGCCATCTTCCCGTTTGTCAGCTTCTTCGAGCTTGTGTCGAAGATCACTGTTTTGCCATATTGGTTTACAACTGAGTAAGTTCCACATCTTCAAGAATGGAAATGCTTCATCAACTGTAAGATTGAAACCGTGAATCAAGATACAAGCGACTCTAAATGTTTGTTTGTCGCCACCTTGACCTTGAATAGCTCCGGGCACTTTGCGTAAGTAATCGACGATGCGACTACAAAGCGATAGCCACCGATAGGCAGCCACTGGATCTGTCACCTTCATCGCACAAGCCCCCGATGTTTATAGATGTCACCAGTCAAGGCGAAGCAGCCCGAATCGTGCATGATCTCGATTTGCTGCTTGTGTTTTCCGTGCTTTGTTTCACCAACGTGGATGTCTTTCAGCTTTTCAGCAGTACTTCCAAAGACAAGAATCTTCACGCCGGTATAACTCATTGAGTATTCCGTGTAACTTGCGAAATACTCTATTACGGCGTAGGCCCATGGTTCAATTCGACCAGTTTTCAGATCGATAACTCCGTCGACATCCAAACCCCAAACTTTTGGCTCCGTTTGATTTTTGAAACTGAAACCAATTCCACAGTTGTTTGCAATCGCAAATGACTTTGCTTCCTCAAGCGTCACAGCATTGTTCTGCCAGCCTTTAAAACCAGTTTTTGGGGAAGATGCTTGTCTGATTTTCTTCTTGTTCATTCCCCAGTTGACATACCTTTTCAAGTGTTGAATTTCCTTCGGGAAGTTTAGGAAATTGGTTTTCGATTTCTGTTCCATGCGTTTAATTCCTTAAGAGAGATTTGAAGTGGGGATTGGGATGGCGGTCCCGTCCCCGTCAAATCCCCTGCTCTTTAAGGAAGGCAACGGCGTCATCGTGGCCTTGAGTTGCGACGCCTCCGGGAGACAGGTTGGAATTGTGACTGGGCTGAGATTCCTTTGACGGCAGCCCGTCTTGGACGCGCGTCGTTGCGACAAAAAAACGCTGTAGTGCTTCGGCACTCGTGGTTCTTGTTCCGCCGATCAGAAGCGTTTCCAGCTTGATTCCACGGCAGCCGCGAAGTCGCCAGCGGTGGAGGGTACTCGGGGCCACCCTCCTCCCTAGATTGCGTTTACACCAACCGGGCAGGTCTTTGAAAGGAATCAGGGTTTCGTTCTGAATGTCGATCACTTTGA
This sequence comes from uncultured Pirellulaceae bacterium, assembly GCA_964352885.1. Lineage (GTDB taxonomy): Bacteria > Planctomycetota > Planctomycetia > Pirellulales > Pirellulaceae > Mariniblastus. The sequence goes on along the minus strand of CAYGUE010000082.1, from coordinate 13,845 downwards.
GCATCTCCGTTTCGGGAATTGGAAAGATGCTCGATTGTTGGCGTTCAAAGGCGTTTAGTCGGTGGCGCCATGGTGCGCACTAATTCTTAGGTTGCATGAGAAGTTTGCAGACCTCGATCCCGGCATGCGTCAACCAATATCCATGGCCCTTATCCGCCTTCTGAATCAGTGGCGGATTCGTTTTTTGCAGACTAGCTCCACTACGCTTGAAGCTGCTGTTGTAATCGAGACTGCGAGAGATTGCTCGGACAATAACCGGTGTCGTTTTTTTTGATTCGTTGTCGAAGCACTTAAGTTCGTACATCTTGTTTAACAACGACTTATCTATTTCAGATAGTTCACTTCGCAATTCCGAAACTGAAAGCTCAATTGATTGATTGGCTCTTTCGAGTCTGGCAACTTGCTCTTCAATTTCCTTCGAAGCGTCATAGACGTTTTTTGCATTACTAGTTTCGATTGCAGTTATCGCTTTCACTAAGACTTGTCTGTCAAAAGCAACATGCCAATTACTGTCATTGACAGCTTTATCTTCGCATTCCTGCAATGCTCGGGAAAGAAAAGTGAACGGTATCTCGATTGGTTCAGTGGAATCTTCTTCGCAAAAAAGTACGCACGCACTTCTCGGGACTCTCAAAAGCAAATCGATTAGCATTCCATTCGCGGATAACTCAGAAAAGACTATTCCATCTAGATATTTTTCGACAATGCCGCCACCACGCTTCTCGTTAGGGTGGACAACAAGACTTCGGTATTGCTCATGCAATTGAGAAAACAAAGCCAACGCTTGATCGTTGTTTTGTACTAGAAAGTTTGCCAACTCTATGTGTCGATTGTTCGCCATGAATAATTATTCCGCGTCCATTGAATCCAATCTTATCTCTATTGGCTTCAATCATCTTTTCGATAGACCGTTATCGTTACGGAATCGCCGTCATCAGGTGAATGAACCCAGAGCCATGCCTCTCACGTCGTCTCCTCCAAAGGTAGATAATTTTCAAGCCGCGAACTTAAGCCCCTGTATCGCGTAGTCGAGCATGGTTTCAAAAACTGATTCGCATTTCGCCTTGAACGACATTTTGTCGTAGGTTTCCGGCAACTCGGAATCCAACACTTCTTCGACTGCGCTTCTGACGATCTTTCGAGTTTGGGCGTCCTTGAACCAGTCCTGAACTAAAACAGGTGGTGATTCTTCAAGCAGTCGTTTCAATAGTTTCTTTGCAGCTAGTTTGACTTTCTGCTCTTCTGCTTTTGTCATCTGTTCTTTCTTGATCAGATCGAACATTTCCAATTCGTCCTCCGTTAAGCCTTCCTTCACGTTGCGTTCTTCTTCGGCTTTCATCTGCTTGGCGAACTCAAGCAACTCTTTGTAGTAATTTTCGTTGTTCGCACCGCCTGAGTTGTATCGATCTACAATTTCCTGCAGACGTACAGCGAAATCGCGGCGCGAGACGTTCTTGTTCAACATGTCGGTGAGCTTTTTTTGAATGAACGCCAACAGATCCGTGATCTCGATGTTCTTGTGCTTCTTTTCCTTGAACTCGTGCTGGAGTTTGTCGAAGTCCGTTGACTGCAAATCCCAGACGAATGTGTTCTCAGGGATCTGGTACGCCTGCTGATCCTCTTTTACGGAGTCATCGACCACCAAGCTCTCGTCCAGCAACTCGCCAATCCTGCGAGTGACATCGTTAATGTCCTGCTGTTCGATCATGGCTTCCACGATGCCGCGCAAGTATTGAAACACTGCAACCTGTTTTACGATTGGATCGCCAAGGATCTCTGGTTTGCACGACTGATAAAGCGATGAGATCGTGTTCTCGTAGACGTAAAACGACTTTCGAGCCTCTTGATCGCCCAGCAACATATCGGCCCAGCCTTCAAACAGCTGGATGCTCTTGAAAATCCGGTCCTCACCGTCGAGTAATTCGCCGACCTCAATGCCTCGTTCAGAAAGAAAAACGGTTGCCTCAGTGATGGCCTGATTGAGCAAGTCAAACAGAACCTTCTTTTCCCGGACCGGCAATTCTGAACCGTCGCCGCCTGTGCCGTAGTCGTTCAACGCCGATTTCATGTTGCGGAAGACGTTGTAGTAATCCACCAGTTCGCCGACTTGTTTCGTCTGGCCGTTGATCTTGAAACTCGACACGCGATTGGCGCGGGCGATCGTTTGCATCAACGTGTGGTCTTTCATCGGCTTATCGATGTACAGCGTCGAAATCGTTTGAGCATCGAATCCCGTTAGCCACATCGCACAAACAAACACCAGCTGCAGCGGGTTCTCTGGATCCTTGAAGTTGTATTCGTAGTCGTGGCCGTTCTCATCGATCTTCTGCATGCGATCGCGGTGCGGTTTGATGTCCAGCCCTACTTTGGCGAATCGTTTCTCGTCACCTGCGTCGTGGCTGACGACAACTGCCATCTCGACCCGTTTCATCCACTCCTTCTTTTTCTTCAGACGCACCTTCTCAATGTCGTCCTTCGATTTACTGATTCGGCTGGTGATCGCCTTCAGAGCCTCTTTCCACTCGCGTTGGACTTTGTCGTACATCTTCACCGCAGTGAATTTGTCCAACGAGATCACCATCGCTTTACCGAGATAGCCGCGATTGGGAAAGTGCTTCACGATGTCTTCGGCGATCGTGTCCAAACGGTCGTCACGTTTGATAACCTCCGTTTCTTTGGCGAACTTCTTCTCCAGCTTCTCCTGCTGAGCGTCGTCCAAGTCGGCTTCGTTCAGGATGTCGTAGAACTCTTCGCTCAGATCGTCGTTCTGGATCAATACCTCCGGCACGCGTTTCTCGTAGACCAACGGTACCGTCGCCCCATCGTCCATCGACTGCTGGAAGTTGTATTCCGACACATATTCGCCGAACCACTTGTTCGTCTTTCGCTTCGAGCCTAACAGCGGCGTGCCGGTGAAGGCGATGAAATTTGCCCCTTCGAGACCGGCCCGCATGTTCTCGGCCAAGTCCTCGTATTGGCTGCGGTGAGCCTCGTCGACGATCACGATGATGTCGCGACCGCGATCGGTCAGCTTGGGATAAGTCCGTCCCTTGTCGTAGCGGAACTTCTGGATCAGCGTGAACACCATCCGCTTGTTCTGGCCGAGGAACTTCCGCATCTCCTCGCTGTTCTTGGGTTGGCAAGCCTCGTTCTTCTTCACCGTTTCGGTATGTAGAAAGTTGCGATAGATCTGGCTGTCCAAATCTCGCCGATCGGTCACCACCACGAACGTAAAATTGCCGGTTTGCTTGCGGAAGATCTTTCGCGTGTAGAAGATCATCGAAAAGCTCTTACCGCTCCCCTGCGTGTGCCAGAAAACACCGAGCTTGCCGTCCAGTTTGTCGCGATTGCGAAACGCATCGTAGGCGTTATTGACGCCGAGGAACTGGTGGTTCTGGGCGATGATCTTTTGGTCTTCCTGATAATAGACCAGGAAGTTCTCGATGTAGTCGAGCAGCTTGGGCGGATCGAGCAGACCATCCACCAAGCGTTCCAAGCTGGTCTGGTCGTCTTGAATCTTGTCGCGGTCGATCTTCTCCTTTTCGTCGTCGGAGCGAAGCCAATGAAAGAAGTACTCCCAGCTGGCCGAAGCACTGCCGATTTTTGTTTCCACGGCATTGCTGAGCACGATGAACGCACCGGCGTGAAAGACTTGCGGGATGTCCTTTTTGTAGTTGGTCAGGTTATCGTCAAAGGCCGATTTCAGCTTGACGTTGGAGTTCTTCAGCTCGATAAAGACCAGCGGGATACCATTGACGTACAGGATGACATCGGGGCGGCGATAACCGGCCAGCGAAGCCGTGCCGGTCGACTGAATCCACAGTTGGGTGACGGCGAGGTAGTCGTTGTTGGTGGGATCATCAAAGTCGATCAGGCGAACGCGTTCGGTTTCTTTCTTTCCATCAGGGCCATCGAATTCGACTTTGATACCGTCGCGAATCAGGGAGTCGAGTTCGCGGTTGGCGGCGATCATCGACATGGCCGAGCGTCGGCCCGTGAGTTGGGAGACGGCATCGTCGATGGCGGAATCGGGGATGTTTCGCCCATCGCCCGAACCGTTGGCATCGTTGGTCAAGTCACTGGTTTGATTCAGTCGCTTGGCGGCGGTGCGAACACGATCGGCGAGGATGACATCCCGTTTGTCGGAGCGGCCTGAGCGGTCGTTTACGTCGGCGGCCTCGGCGGTGAAACAGTTCAGCGTCTCGAAGTTGTACTTCTTGCTCCATTTCTTTTGGAGCTTGGCGATGAGTGCTTGTTCGATGTCGTCTTCTGAGATGAAGCTAGGCATGGGCAAGCTCCCTGTCGGCGAGGAAGTCCTTAGCAATGGACTCATCGGGACTGAGGATACTCAGGGAGTCTTCAATCCGTAGATTGCCCGAAACGAGACGACGCAGCAAGGCGTCACGTGCATCACTAAGGTCAAGATTCATTTGCATGAGTATCTTGAGAGCAGAGAACATTGGTGAGCTGATCGTGTGGAATTGCAAAATGAGATCAGAAGTGGGGATAAGCAATTTCAGCTTTGAGAACTTTCCTTTACTCAGATTGGTCATTGTGGTTCCCGTAGCCCCAACAAGTCGGATCATCTCTTTTAGGTTTCGCAACGCAAAAAATGCCCACTCCAGCATCTCTTGATCTTTTAGAATCACACTGTTGATTTGCTGGTTTGTTTGGCTTTTCGTAGATGTGATCGAAACAACGCCGCCTGTCCCGATGCAACTCACACAAATCGCATTAGCAGGAAGGATTTGAGACGGTTGAGACCTAAATCCATCTTCGCTCAACATCTCTCCAGAGCGAAGTACAAACACGTTGTGGTGCATGTCTGGTGTCTTGATAAAAGGGAAGTCAACACCGTAGTAAGACGAGACAGAAGTGGATGGTGTTTTGCCCGTGACAATCTTTCCAAGATCTTTGACAGCTCCATAATTCCATGCCTGAGGTATACCCTTTGCAAACGGTACGTTACCGTGGCCGGGGAATCGCATTCGGATAAACCACTCGCGATAAATTTCTTCTGTCGCTGCTTCGAGTGCCTCGATTCGTCGGCCATTTGTTTGGATGAGTTCGTCGTAGCTAGATAGAACGTTCGCAATGCGTCGTTGTAAGTTCACGTCCTTCGGAAACTTCACGTTGATCTTGTGAAGGTGATTGCGATTCAACGTTGGATTCGAGGCACCTGTGTCGAAATTCTCTAACTTCAATGTTTTCAAGAAATAGTAAATGAATCGCTCGCAGTTACCCTTGAAGTCTTTTATCCAAAGAGTCGTATCGTGTGGCCAATATTTCGTTGCAACGTAATGGACGGTGCCTAGCGTACCCTTCCGTCCGATAACGACACCCGGCGGCTTTTGCTTCCAGACGTTGTGGTAACTCGCGATGCCGGATGACGAGACGATTGGCACAGAACCTGAGATTTGCTGCACCTTCGTAATGTCAAACCCACGCTGGAACGTCAGTACTGATCCAAGTTTGACCTCAGAGAAATCGCTCATACTTCGCCCACCAATTCGCGGAGATTTGCGGAGATTACTTCTTCAAGCGATCGGGTCCGATCAGACAAATCAACAAGCTTTTCATCCAACGCAAGCATGTCTTCGACGAATTCCTCTTCAGTCTTTCCATCTTCTTCAACCACGACTCCTACATACCGTCCCGGATTAAGAGAATAATCCTGTTCAACTATTTCCGCGGAGGTTGCCAACTTGCAGAGGCCAATGTTGTCTTCGTATTCAGCGTTAGGGAATCTCTGTTGTAACCAGTGGATGTGAATATAATGCCCCTCTGCGTTTCCCACTTCTGCGTGTAACCTGAAAAGCCGTTTCTTCATTTCGTTGGTTGCACGATTGCTTACGACTCTTTTGCCATTCGCCTTTGCCGCGTCCGCCTTATTGCGTTGATGCCGCCTCACAATCCGATCCAGCGACTTCAACCCTTCATGCAAGGCTTCAAAGAACGGATCGAATGACTCACGCAATTTGTGCTGGGCTTTGTTTTGCTTGTCGACCTCGGCATCCGACTGAGTATTGTTCTCGCCGTGCTTCTCCATGTACTTGTCATAGCTGGTTTGCAGCTTCTTCAGGCCCTTCCACTGCTTGACCAGTGAGTCGACGGCCTGTTTGGCTTCCGCCGCGATCTCCTCGCCGTCGAGCACTTCCAGCACTTGCTCCGCGACCGGCCCGACTCGCTCCTGAGTTTCCTGCAGCTTTTCCATCCCCTCGCGGAAATAGCGGTCGATCAGCTCCACAAACCGACCGCGACGGCCTTTGTGCAATTGCGGAATGAGGGCGATGTTGGCGATCTGCTCTTCGGAGAACTCGCGGTGCGCTCGATCTATCTGCGTGAAGATGTTGCGGGCGTCGATAAACAGGATGCGGTCGTCCTGTTTGGCTTTGTCGAAAAACCACAACGTCGCCGGGAGCGTGACGGTGTAAAACATGTTCGACGGTAAGGTCAGCATGGCGTAGATCAGATTGTTGTCGATCAGCGTCTTGCGGATGTCGGCTTCGCTGTGCCGTGCGTCCGAGGCACTGTTGGCCATGACCAACGCGGCTCGCCCCTCGTCGTTCAGCGAGGTGGCAAACAGGTTGATCCACAGGTAGTTGGCGTTGGGGACGGTCTCTTTGCCTTCGTCTGCCTTTTTGGTCTTCGATTTCTTTTGGGGAATGCCGTAGGTGTTGAATCGAGGGTCGTTCTTGACCATGTTCAGATTGACTTCATCCACGTTGAACGGCGGATTGGCAAGGACGTAATCGAATTTGCCGAAGCTCTCGTGCCGGTCATGCTGGTAGGTGTTGCCCTGCAGGACCTCACCCCGCAATCCGTTGACGGCAATGTTCATTTTCGCCAGCTTGACGGTCTCCGTTGTCTTTTCCTGACCGTAGACGTAAAGGTCTTTGGTTTTCCGCCGTTTACCCTTCTTCGTTTTGTCGGCGGCGAGCCGGTCGTCAATGAATTGCGATGACTGAACGAACATCCCGCCCGAGCCACAGGCCGGATCAAAGACGGTGCCATTCTGCGGTTCGATGATCTCGACCATCAACCGAACGACGCTGCGAGGCGTAAAGAATTCTCCTCCGCCTTGCCCTTCGGCCATGGCGAATTTTCCCAGGAAGTATTCGTAGATCTGCCCGAACATGTCGCCCGTGGCGTCTTCCGGTATGTCGGCAAAGTTCTTGAGCAGACTTTTGGGGATGGATTTGTCTTCGTCGTTGACCAGCCGGAAGTATTCGTCTTGCGGCAGGATTCCGTCGAGTTCCGGTTTGTATTTCTCGATGTCTTTCATGGCCTCTTTGATGGCCATAGCGATATCTTCTTTGTCTGGAAGTTCCAACAGGTAGTCGTAGCGAGCGTGATCGGGCAAGTAGAAGCCGCATTTCTCGATGGCGATATCGGAGATCTTTTTCTCGCGCCGACCGCCTTTGAGTTTCTCGTACTCTTTGAGAATCTCGGATTCGTAGGCTTTGTATTTGTTGTCGGCAAACTTCAGGAAGATCAGCCCCAGAACCGGGACGGAGTATTCGCTGGATTTGAGATCGGAGTTCGCTCGGAGATTATCGGCAGCTGACCAGAGCTGGCGCTCTAGCTCCCGAATTTGTTCGGAGATCATATGGTTGGCTTTGTCCTACAGCGTCCAAGCAAAAAAAACCGGCAAGCTCTTGGACTTTGAGCGGATCGGGCTGCAGACCCTAGCCGGTAATTTTATCCTAACAAATCTGTGCTGTGATTGCTTGGTGAAAGTAAGTCACAGCGAGATGGAATAGGTGATGCACTGCATTAACCGACTTCGGCCATGATCATTGCAGCCTTTGCCATATCGCGTTCGGCGTAAACTTGCGTTGTTTCGATCTTTGAATGACCGAGAACAACTTGACTGGCTTCAAGCCCAAACTTGGCACGTATGTCAGTGCCTGCCGAATGCCGTAACCGGTTTGGTGCCCAACGATGGGCTTTCTGCCATTTGTCGGTTTCGTCGGCTGTCAGCCCGTCGGGGGCCGGAAACGCTTTGTCACAGCCACGCATGATATGCTGATGGTAATGCGATCGCTTGTACGGCTTATTCCCGCGACGAACAAAGCAAAATTCATCATCTGGCTTCAATAAATACTTCGCCAATATCGCTTGAGCCTTGGGGCCGATAAGAACAACCCGTTGTCGATCTTTGTGTTCCATCTTGTGTGAATCGGGCCAATACTGCCAAACATTGTTGGTTCGGTCGATATCGCACGGTCGCATCGAGCAAACTTCACCGGGACGGCACCCTGTTAACCGTTGAATGCGAATCATATCGGCAACTGTTGAATTAACATGTTCTACCGTTGCTTCGACGGTTGCATCATCGATCGGTAAAATCGGTTTCGTTTCGACTGCGTTACACTTGCCTTTTTTCAATCCGGTGACTGTTTGCAAGCGTTGGTAAGCCTCGATCGGTATCAGTTCTTTCGATACTCCCCATCGAAACATTCGCTTGATACGTCCAATATTCTGATTGATGTACCGACGACTATTACCGCCATCGATCATGGCTTGTCGTACCGCCTCTAGTGATACTGGGCCAAACTCTGCGGCAGGCGTATCGCCATATGAACGTTTCAATGCCTTCATCGCAGCTTTGACACCCGCTTGTTCATCGGTTGCCTTACCGTGTTTCACGTAATAGGTCTTGCAGAAACGCCAGTAAGCGGCACACAACCGCACGATGGTGAACGATTCGTTGTTGTCGTCACCAACCGGTGTCTGTCGTCCGTTGGCAAGCCATTCACCAATTACTCGGTCATATTCAAGCTTGCTGGCTTTTGTGCCATGAGGGCCAAGATAGATGTCTGTGCCGTTGAGTCTGACAACCGCATTGCCAGATGGTTTGTGCTTGGCATACTTGGGTAAAGATTTTGATGGTCCACGCATAGTGAAAGCTCCCTTTTCAGAGCAAATGTCGTACGTACGAGATTTGCTAAGTAATTAGCTGGGTGCTTTGCCGACCATCGGCAAGTAATCAATAGGCTGATTCAACCATGTTTTACCGAGTAATCGGTTATCTAGTGGGGGCGACAGGAATCGAACCTGCACTCCTTTTGGGAACTAGATCCTAAATCTAGCGCGTCTGCCAGTTCCGCCACGCCCCCGGCATGTCTGACCTTGCGGAATTCTACGCAAATTGCCAGTTGATGCAAGCCAAATCGTTCTCGGAAATGACCTTCTACCCCCCCGGCGTCGCGGCTTGCATCATCCATGCGCAAATCATCGCTCCGTACGTGCCTAGGGCATAACCTAGGACAGCCAACAAAACACCGACTGGTGCCAACGAAGGATGAAAGGCCGCGGCGACCACCGGAGCACTCGCAGCACCCCCGATGTTGGCTTTGCTTCCCACCGCAAGGAAAAAGTAGGGGGCTCGAATCAGCCAGCCAACGAAAAGCAACAGAATGACATGGAACAGCATCCAAATTCCTCCGACCAGAAAATACCCTGGGTACTCGACGACCGCACGGATATTCATGCCCATTCCGATTACGGCTACCAGAATGAAAATGAAAACGGTACCAAGTTTGGATGCTCCAGCTCCTTCGTAGTTTCTCAGCGGCGTAAACGAAAGAACGATTCCGATAGTGGTCGAAATGACGATCAACCAGAAAAATGAACTCGCTAGCCCAAGGTCCTTCAAAAATGCGTACGGAGAAAGGGTCGCGATTGTGGTGCCGTCTACCGAAACCGTCGCTTCCGGCGTTGTGGATGCAATCACGTCACTAACATAGGTCGAGATCGCTGTACCGCCGTAATGCGAAAACGCCGTTGCACCGAATCCAATCGCTGCCAGAACCATCAGGTCAGTCGCGGTTGGAACGCGGGCAACCCTGTTGCTGAATGTTTCCATCTTTTCCTGTAACCGTTTGATGCTCGAAGAATCCGCTTTGAAAAGCCGATCGATCGCGTCAGCTTTTCCGACGCCCAACAGTAGAAACATCATCCAAACCTCGGCGACTAAAACATCGACCGCGATCATCACGCTATAAAGGTCGCCCAAGTTCCTCTCGGTCGCCGCCGTCGCGCCTTCTTGTGGGCTCATGAAGACGACTTGCATCGCAGCCTGGTTGGCACCGCCGCCGATCCAACTTCCCGCGACGGTGCTGAGGCCACGCCAAACGGCCTCTGGGCCTTGAACGCCAATCACGTCCGGTGCAACCATCGAAACGATGAACACAGCGATAGGGCCGCCGAGGATCACGCCGACGGTACCGGTCAGGAACATGATCAGTGCTTTTGGCCCGAGCCTGAAAATCTCTTTCAAGTCGATGCTTAGCGTCAACAGTACCAGCGTTGCAGGAAGCAGGAAACGTGTTGCGACGTAGTACAGGCTGGAATTGTTATGATCGACGATGTGAAAAAACGTTAGTAGCGACGGAAGGAAGTAACAAACTAACAGCATCGGTATGACTTTGTAAAAAATCTTGAACTCGGCGATGTTGCTGTGCGACGTCCAGAAGATCAAACCAAGCATGACCATCAGGATTCCGAAGATGATGGCATCGTTAGTGATCAGAGCTTTGGACTTCTGTTTCTTGAGCGTCTTTGTCAGCTCATCGACTAGCTTCTTGTCATTAGGGAATGAATTCTTGAGTTTCCCGATTGCTTGTTCAAGTTCTGCCGCATGTTCACCTATCTCAGCAACTGTCTGAGTTTCCGCATTCTTGCCACCCGAGGGAGGATTCGCGTCTTGGCCGAATGTCTCTTGGAACGAACCAAAAAAAGTAGCAAAAAGAATGCTTGTTGCCACGGAAATAGATAGCAGTCGCGAAAAGAGGATGCTGTTCATGTTGTCGCGTACGAGTGAAGGAGACGATCAAACCGGCGTTGAATATTTGAATTCATTGTGCCGCATTTCGAAACCTCTCCTCGTTCATCCGCGGCGTCTATTTGACAGGATGAGCATGATTTTCATGGTATCGGCAGCATCCTGCTAAAACTGGCTGACCGTAATTCGAAGGTTGTTTGAATGGCCGACTGTCTGCGGTTGAATAAGTGGCGGCAACCTAAGGATAAGATTGTGCGATATGAAAATTGTGATACCTGGTGGAAGCGGGCAAATTGGGAAAATGCTCGAACGAGCTTTCGTTGCTGCGGGCGACGAAGTCGTCGTTCTCAGTCGCGGGGCCAATGATGAGTCAAATCGTTGGGATGGGAGGAGCCGTGGACCTTGGGCAAAGCACATCGACGGTTCGGATATTGTGATCAACCTCGCCGGACGCACGGTGAACTGTCGCTACACGGAAGAAAATTTGAAACAGATGATGGACTCTCGAGTCGACTCGACGAGGGTCGTCGGTCAGGCGATCGAAAGTTCCGAGACGCCGCCGAAAGTTTGGCTGCAGATGAGCACGGCAACCATCTATTCGCATCGCTTTGATGCGGCCAACGACGAGGCGCAGGGAGCCATTGGAGGCAACGAACCGGATGCTCCTGCGTATTGGGCGCGAAGCATCGACATTGCGAAGGCTTGGGAGAGGGAGTTGGACGCGGCCGAAACTCCGCAAACTCGCAAGGTCGCTCTACGAACCGCGATGGTGATGTCTCCGGACAAGGGAGGTGTCTTTGACGTGCTGTGTGGGCTGACGCGAAAGCTGTTAGGCGGTCGACTTGGATCCGGCCAGCAATACGTTTCGTGGATTCATGAAGTTGACTTTGTCAATGCAATCCGTTTTCTGATCGAGCACGATTCGATATCCGGCCCCGTTAATTTGGCGGCTCCCAATCCGCTTCCGCAAGCTTCGTTTCAGGCGTCGCTAAGGAAGTCATTGGGCGTTCCGTTTGGTTTGCTCGCGATGAAATGGATGACCGAAATCGGGGCGGTGGTTATGAAAACGGATACGGAGCTGATTTTGAAAAGCCGACGCGTCGTGCCTAGAAGATTGTTGGAGTCGGGGTTCGATTTCCAATTTCCGATATGGAGTGATGCTGCGGACGAGTTGCTTGAGAGGCGAATTGGGCGCTGATGCAAACGACTGCGGCTGGAAGCGGTGGAAGCCACAGCCACGAAAAAAGACGCAGAGAGCTAAACCGCACTCTGCGTCTTGATGATTGGTTCGTTCATCGATCGCTCGATGAAATTCGACTACTTCTTGGCAATGCTGCCGGCAGCTGCCTTGTCGAAATCAAATTCAAAGAATTTAAATTCGCCGGCAGCTAGGTCAAACTTTTCCCTGCGAGTTAAGGTCTTGCCATCGCGAACAACTGAGACCTCAACCGAATAGTCATCCCACTTGCCGGATTTTAGCTTTTGCGTTGAGAACGATCGATAGTTGCCTTTGTTCGACGTTTCCTTGCCATCAATGATGACTTTGGCGTCTTCTGGAACACTTACCACAACACGCGTAACGATCGGGTTAAAGTTGAAAGCGACTTCGCTGGACTCACCGCCACGCATCGTGACAACGCGAGACTTGACGACTTCATTGCCTTCAACGTCTGACACAACTTTGACTCGGTAGCGATATTCCTGACCGCGAACGAGGTTGCGAGAAACGTAGCTCCGTTGCGTCCCGGAAGTTTCAGTCAGCTTGTCGTTGATGTAAACCTTGGCATCGAGTGGAACGTCCAAGCTAAGAACGGCTCTGCCTCGCGGCATGTAAGCTGAGTCATCATCGTCTTCGGCGCCGAAAGCGTCAGCGGGAGGTTTCTCAGTGTCGCCATCGTAATAATCGTTGCTAGGTTGATCGGATGATCCAGTTGGCATTCCGTTCGAACCATCAGATGGGATGCCCGTGGGTGTCGACTCCATCATGGGTCCGGTGATCACGGCACCGTCAATCATGATCGCATCGGTCGGAATTCCGATCTGTCCCATGTGCCCACCGTAGTAGCCATAGTCAAGCATCGGAGCGCTTGTTTCGTATTGATTGGTTGCCATTCCCACGAATGCCGGATCGACATATGCGGAAGTGCTTCCTGTGTAGCCGTAAGGCTGAGATGTGATGATCGGTACGGACGAGTTCGCAGGTTGTGGCATTGCAGGAATCGAGACCATGCTTCCACTGCATCCCCATCCACCGCTGCTACCCCAGCCGCCACTGCTGCCGGTTGAGCCGTAGCTTCCTTGTGATCCCCAGCCGCCGCTTCCGCCGGACATCGCTGAATGACGGGGACGTCTTTGAAAGATATGGGAGATGCCATTTCCAACACGCGAAATACCATTGCCGACGCCGGTACCGACACGTGACAGAAGGTTTCGGACAGGTGCATTGTGGAACAAGCCGGGACGACTACCGTAGCTCCCGCCGCTTCCACCTGAACCCCAGCCACCGTGCGAGCTTCCCCAGCAGCCATCTGCACTAACGGACTCACCACCAGCTGATGCGAGCAAGCATGCAATCGCAAAGATCAGCAACCAATTCTTCAATCGCGAAGAATGACTCATTCTGACTCCTCAAGTTGATACGTGGGCAGGCCGCCCGCGAGCGTACATCCAATATCCGGTCACCCGGCCATACAGCCCAAGCCTCCTAGCATACCAGCGAAATAGGCCAATTCAAGGCGACCGAATGGCAATTTAAGCTCAAATAACTTGCAAAAATAGCGGTCTTGAAAATCAGCACCCGCCGTTGTCCCTTTACGGGACGTTCGTTCGTCATTCCTATGATGTGTCGCAACGGTTGACGCTGACCAAAATTCAATTGGAGATAAAGAGATGGCCAAATTTATGTTTGTTTACCGCGAGCCACCAATGGATGGCACTAACGTTTCTCCCGAGGTCATGCAGCAGGTCATTCAGCAATGGATGGCTTGGATTGGCGGTGCGATGGAAGCAGGCTGGATGGTCGAAGCCGGCGATGCTCTCAAGCCCGAAGGCAAAGC
>CAYGUE010000081.1:0-29581 GCA_964352885.1 uncultured Pirellulaceae bacterium | reverse complement strand
AGCTTGATCAGTTGTATGCCGGTTTTCTAAGCAATTAACGTGCGGTCGCCCTAGGATCGTAGTACGTCACCCATTTATTCGATCCAGTCCACCAAAGTCCATTTTCCAACGTTGGAAATCCTTCGGCTTCGGTCAGTGTTCGGGAAACGTGCAGATTCAAGTTTGCGTAGATACCATTCTTATGCAGCTCGTTGAGAAAGAAATCAAGTCGATCGACTTGCTCCGGATCGAGTTCGCGTTTGCCATCTTCTTTCGTTTGCCAGATCCCGCCAGGTGCGTCTTGCATGTCCATATGATGGAAGCGAACAATATTCAGTCCAAGCTTGCGAAAATGGGCTGCGATTTTCTCAGCCTGCTCATGCGTCGGAAAGTTTGCACTGAAGCAAAGATTGACACCCCAGAAGCGCTGACGCTTGCCGGCAATGGAAAACTTCCCATCGGTGATTCCGACAAAGCCATCGGAGCCAGCTTGGGGTTTGACGTTCGAATCAAAGCTGGTGATCGTTTCGCTGGCGTCATCGCCTGGCACATGAAACGGAATCAGGTCCGCTTGAGCATTCTGGGCGACTGTGCTTGCTGGCGAGCAAACAGTAAAAAACACTGCGACGACTGAAAGCATGGTGAGAGGTCGGTAGATTTTCATATTATCAGAATTGGCTAAATGGCAGAGCATATGAGATGGCTGTTCGAAGCAGTTAATCCGATGTGTAGCGGACGTTGCGAAGTTGGATCTCCAGTCCGTCGAAGTCCTTTTCACCTTTTAAAAAGAACGCCGAAGTTACGTCTTCAAGGTTTGCTTTCGAATCAACTTTCAGCAGTTCTTCAACCGGGATCGAACACTGCTTCCAATCTTCGGTTAGCTGGTACTTCTCGCCGGGTCCAAAATTCACACCATTGTTGGTTTGGTTTCCAGCCGCATAGCGTCCAGTTTGAAATCCGGCCAAAAATTGAGATTGGGTCGCACCTTTGATCTCGAATTGCAGCCGACCACTTTTGAACGAGGCCAAATTCTCCCCGGTGGAATCAGATTGAATTTCAAGGCCGCATCCCCACCAAGCACCGGTTCCCGTTTTAATGTACATCTCACCGTTTGCGCGCTTCAGTTCACAAGTGCCCTCCCAGACGTTGAGCTTGATCGGTTCGCTAGGATAGGTCGATTCCGCGGAGTTTTCTGGCGTCATTGTTTTGTGGAACACGAGATAGTTCTTCTCTTTGACGGGCGTTCCGATCTTCCGATCCGAGTTTACTTTGTCCAGCACAGTGCCATCCCAGTTACCGGCGACTGGGACAGGCAACAGACTCGCAAGCAACTCCTTTTCGTCACCGCCAAACGTTTTGGTGACCGAGTTACCACCGCGAGTCAGACCCTTGAAAACACCAGCGTCGACTTGATCCCAAAGTGCATATTTTGCTCGACCTTCAAGATCGATCAATCCGAAGTGATTCTCTGAACCAGCAGCGTCACCAAGGTCTTTCCATTTCTCATCGAAGGCCTCGAAGTAGAAACAGCTGATTCCTTCCTTTTCCGTCCACGATCGCATTTCGTCATAGAATCGCTTCGCTTTGTATTCATCCGCCGCCTGCGATCCATTGACCCCGTATAGTGCACCACAAACAGACGACCAACCGGTTTCTCCAATGTGGATCGGCTTCTTAACACCAAGTCCAGCTACATGGTCCGCAACTTTTTGATACTGAGATTTGGCTCGGTCCATGGCACGACCGACCGCAGCGTCCGCTTTCTCTTGCAAAGAAAGTGTTGCTTCGGATTCCGGCGCGATCCAAAAGTCCGAATCGTAATGTGTGTCATGAAAGGGATATGTGTGCATCGAGACAAAATCGACAGCAAGAATCAGTTTCTCAAGATCCGGCTTGTGATAGGCAACGGCTTCGCCGCCCCAAGACGCAAAATTATCCGAGCTGGTGATCCACACATCGGAGGACAGTCTTCCGGATTTTTTGAGATCCTGAAGATGGTTCACCCATTTGAGAATTACGCCTGGCTCGACAAAGTAGTTCGTCGCCCAATGCACCATCGCTTCGTTTCCGACTGCGATCATCTTGACGGACCTTGGATACTTGTTCGCCAGAGCGACCGCAGCGTTGATTTCTGCCAAGTTGTTTTTTTCGTCGCCAACGTCGTGGTCGGCGTTCTCTGTCCACGCAGCCTTGCAATCGATCCACGCACCGAGCATGACATACATCTCGAATTCAAGATCTTCTTTTTGCAGCTGAGTGATTGCTTCAAGCAAATTTTCGGCCTGCTTAAACTGCTGTGTGTTGTAGGTCCGAATCAGCTTCACACCCATCGCAGACAGAATTTTCATGTCCTCCTTCAGTTCGGCGACCGTAGGAACTTCGTCTCGTGTGTTCCCACGATAGCCGCCATAGGAAAACGCAAGACACTCGGGGTTCCCCAAGATATCACCGGCACCAACATCAGCCGGTGACTCGCTGCACCTGAGGGATGTGATCGAAAAGAAGAGGGCAAGCAGCAGGGCAGCAAAGTTTTTCATCGACTGTGATCACTCAATTGAATGGGGGGGGTGACTCAGCTTGTTCATCGCAACGACGCACAAGCTGCCGGCCGGGTCATTTTACCATCAACTCCGATTCTGATTTGCCAAAATCCAAACCCATCATCCAGTCGACCGGCAACAAAAAGTAGGCCACCAGAATGGCGTTGAAGTGAAAACCAAAATCAATAAAGGTTGTTAGCACACCCAAGTAGAATCCAAATAGTGCAAATCCTATTGCGTAGCGGAGCCAACGATTGAAAATGCAAAAAATACTTAGACACTCGAGCGCAAGTGCCCCGGTTTGCATCAATGCCGTCAGTCGTACGTCCCACAGCAACAGTTTCCCAAATGGCGACGGCTTCCAGCCGAACAGCTCCGTCCAGAGCTGCAGGGAAACGCCGTCCCCCCAACCAAAACCACTCGTCAGAATTTTCGAAAACCCGGCCAACGAATGAAACCAGCCAAGATAGAAAATGCAAAGCCACAGCACCCACCTCGGATACAGTTTCGTTCGCCAAAACGTCGACTCACTGACTGCCGCTCGAATTTCACGAGAGCGAAAATGAAACCACATCGCGTGAATGATCAGCAACCAGTTCGTCACGGTGAAAATATGAGCTCCGTTGGTGAGATTCTCCATCCTCAATGCCCAAGACATCGTGAATGCCGCAACGGTCACCCAACAAGAATACGGAATCGCAACACGCAGCGCCCACAGGAAGGCGCTCACAAATAGCACCACGCGTACACCAAAAAAAAGCTCCGGGCTACGCACGACTGTTTCAGGCAGCCATGCAAAAATCGTTGCTGACTCTATGCGTCGCGGCCCAGCATCGAACTCGATCGGAGTCCACGCAACGACCATCGCAAAAAGCAACAGCAGCCATGTCGCGATCTGACCAAACTTTGGCGTCGCTTCTTCCTGTAGCCAATCGAAAAATCTCTTCAAGTAAGTCACTCAGCGACCTGCGGATTGGACTCGATGGAGATCGTGGCCTCTCGAACGTTGGCCTCTGGACAGGTTCCATTACAACAAACCACGGATTGGACAATGCGAATCGTCTTGCAGTCCGGTTTGATCGTGGACGCAGCCTTCTCGATGTGAGCAACAACAGTTTCCAAATCAGGAACTTCACCGAACTTGTGCAACCGAGCGCGAGATTCGATACCCATTCCCAGTCCCGGCGGGTTTCCGTCATAAACCAAGTGAAGCCCAAAGGGTTTCCTATCGAGCTCATTCCCTGCATCATCAAAAAGCTGATACGTGCAGTACTGTTCTGGCTGGTCCCGGAACATTGGCGATATCGTGAACGGATACATCTCGCCGACAACGAACGGAGCCAACAAATTGATCACAACGAATGCGACAACCGCGGCCATCTCAAAACGGCGAAAATTCGGTGGATGATCTGATTCTTCATCCGCATTCATTGGATGACTCCCAATTATTTTTCGTCTTGCCGATTGTTTGGCAGTTCTTCCATCTGTTCGCGGAGGTTTTCGATTTCTGGCACGAAATCGCAGCGCCAGTCTGCAGCCGTCGACTTAAGCCGCAAACGTACGGGCAGATGAATCTGCTCGACTTCCTGCTCAAGGGCAGCCAACCAAGGAGGCAGTTCGATGCCGACGCCCGTGGTTGTTCGACAGAAAGCCTGCGATTCCTGCTGTAGCAAATCAAACGCCTTCAGCGACTCGCGAGTACGCGGCTTAGCAACTGCCGGCTTGACCAGCGCAATCAATCGATCAATTTGAACTTGCGATTCGAAGCGACCTTCGATTCGTCTGCCAACCGATTCAAGTTGGATCGAGTAGCGTTTTCGCAAATCCTGAAGCTCTTCGACATAGCGATCTGCTTTCGGCGAGATCTTCGAATTGAGTTCGCGCCGCCACATTCGTGCCACGTTATTCTGCTTCTTGTCCACAAGAATCTTATGAGCCCAAATGATCGGTTTCATCTTCCACCGCACGCGATCGTAGCCACTGCGAAGCCGCAGGAAATCCAACAGGATGTAGATCTTATCGCCATGATCGGACTGGGTCGTCGTCGTGTTGTAGTCGCGGTACTCGGTGAAATTCTCCATCACCGACTCGAGTACCATCGTCAGATGCGATACGACGCTGGGCCGTGAAATTGCTCCGCTCTCGATATCTTCGAAGAGCTTGAGCTCCATCGTTTCACCGGAATTTTCGACTTGTTCAATCCAGTGTTCCACGCCTTGGTGCAGAATTGCACGGACGTTGCCGAGGTGCAGAAAGTACTGCGTTAGCAAACCGTCGCCGTACTTTTTAACAAAGTCAACCAGAGCTAACCAGCGTGCTTTGTCGTGCACTTTTTCGAGTACGCTCAGCCGCAAGGTCTTGCTATGCTCAAGCCAAAGTTGCAGCATCGATTCGGTTAGCAGCTTCTGACAAGAGAATAGATCCTCCTCTCTTTCTTCGCGATTGCCACCCGCTTCGCCATTGGTCGCATCAACAAGCGCTTCGACCATTGAAGTGTAGGCAATTTTGAAAAGCTCATCAAATTCGGTGACGGCGCCAAGAGCAACCGGATGCTTTTGCTCCATCCGCAGCACGGTTTGCGTCAGAACCCATGTCTCGGTGAACATTCCGATCCGGGGTAGCGTTTGCAGCAACTCCAGCATGTTTGATTGGACAAGGCGAACGTCAACGATCGATCGAGGGTCGCCACCCCGTGTCAGCGGCACGTAAAGGATCGGTTGATTTTCAAAGTAATCGACCAATTCATCAAAGCTGTCTGCAATGTGTTCCGGATTCTGCATCACGAATCCGGCAAGCGTATTAACAAGTGGCGATTTGGCGTTCGAAGGCTCTTCGCTGTCTTGAATCTCTTCGTGTGTCGATCGATCCTGCAACAGCAAGTCAATCGAAACGACAACCGCCTTGAGCGCCTGAACGGCGTTCTCCGTTTCGACACAGGTGTTGATCGTTTGCTCAAGCAAAGACTCCTTGAACAGACGATGCTGGTCATAAACGACCATGGATTCCTGATCGCCAAGCGTCGTGGGAAGCTTGTAGGCGTTGATCGAATCCAAAAGTTCAAGCAAGCGACCACGATTCAGATCGGCTTGGCGAACCCAACTTGTAATGGTGTCCCGTCGCGCGGCGAGCCCTTTCGCATGGTCTGCTGGAACGTCACCCTGCTGAAACCGATCAGCCTGACCGGCGATTGGAATCGTCGATGCGATGCGCCAGTAGCTGGCAAGGTTGCCCAAAAACTCCAGTCGATCAAGGACTCGGTCAATTTCCGCATTGAGAGCTTCATCGCTTTCAACGTCATAGCCGCCACCGTCGTGAATCTCGCCTTCGTTTCCGTCGTTGGTCGTGTCGCGGTAAACGACATCCTCATAGGCTGCGCCAAAGAGTTCGCTGGAATCTTCTAGCGAATCCTCATCTTCAATCATGGAGACGTCCTCAATGCCGACATCGATTTGCCGATCGATTTCAAAATGCGGAACATCCCAATACAGATCTGCATTGGCTTCGAGGAAATCGTAAAACCGGCTGATCTGAGTCCACGTTTCCTGAACGGACTCGCAGTCGACGAATTGCTCCGGATCGTCACAGCGTTCTAGCAATAGCCGCTTTTGATCCGCAATCCAGAGATACATCAAATCGTGGAACGAGCTGGCTCCTTGCTGCAGACCAACCGTGGATGACTGTCCCAACCAGTGAATCAAAAGAGCCGTCGTCGTTTTGTAGTCCTCTCGCTGAAGCAACGCATCGATCACCAGTTTGTAGGCCTTCGGTGAATCGAAGAGCTGCGCGTGCTGAGCCCAAAACCGGAGGTCGCCGGCCTCAGCACCGCCTTTCTGCCAGAGGTTCAGTGCTTTTGAAACAAGCTCTGCCGCGTCAAAGACTTCCGTCGGATCAACGGCGTCAACAGACATAACCTCGTAAGCAGCGTACTTCCGCCACCAGCTTACGACCGATTCGAATTCCGATCGAATTCGATCTCCGATTTCAGTTTCGTCTTGAGCGGCAGCTTGGCTCCACAGTCTTGAGTACAACGCGAGAATGCTCTCGACCAGGTCGACCAACTCGTAAGCTCGATGGTCGCGAACCGAATCCTGCAGGGCAGGGAACAGGCTGTAGTTTGCGTCAAAGCCGATAATGTTCCAAGGGTCGACGATCGCTCCACAGCCGATGCCGCGTTCGAGAAGCTCGACCATCCGCCTAGCGGCTTTGAGTGCGCCTTCAAGATTCTTGTGTTCGATCGCTTGGAACGATGCCGCCAACAAACAGTCAATTCGGCAAACGATCCGAGCCGAAGCAACCGGAACGGTTTCCAGCTGCATTTGGGCTGCCGCTGGGAAGCCCATACGAGCAAAGATGGACGCCAGCCGACAATTCACCAATTGGGACGCACGGCGAGCGGAAAGATTTGCGTTTAATGCCTGGCGAGCCGCACCTAATGGCTGATGACGCTCAATCGCCTCTTCGTTGAGACGTTTGCGATGATTCTCAGGGAGGCGTTCCACCAACACTTCGTAGAATCGATCGCGATACTTAGCAACAATCGGCAATAAAGTCCCCAATGAAGTTTCGGAATCCCAAGCTCCGACAAAGTCACCCGAGATCGCAGACGCCATGAGCATCGTGCAAGCCAAAACGGCAGCGGCCTCCGTTTCGAGTTCTTCTTTCGAAAGCTTGCCTACTTCTACTTCGTCGCGAACTCGCGTCAACAATCCGTCGAGCGTTACTTGATGAACAACAAATCTTCGATAGTAAGCATCGGGACCAACTTGCTGTTCGTCCCATGTTCCAAAATGATGATTCGGCCGCTTGTTGATCGGGTGGTCAAAATCAAATGCTCTCGGATCGATCGCAAGCTCGTCCAAGTTATCTGGATTGAACTTCGCAGCACGTAGAATTTCGTTTGGCGTATCTTGAATGAGTTCAACGGCCCTACAAATGATCGATTGATACGGACCATCGGCTGCACCGACGCCTTCAACATAAACCGGAATCGGCCGGATCCATTCGTTAGGGTAGGCTTCGATTTGCTGTGACTCGAGCGCAGCAATCGGTCGATGACCGAGATGATCGTTGAACTGCTGCAGCACTTTCGGAAGCAACTGTCCATCGTGCAAGTCAATCATTTGCAGCGTCAGCTCAAACACACGGCCAACGAAGAACGAGTTGAACAGAAAATCCGTCCGCTGATGAAACAACAAGTCCCGGTGGAATTCAAGCCAAGCCGAAAGGAAGTCGTCGAAGACAAACTTGAGAACTCGGCGAGCCTGCTTTGGATCGCGAAACGTTTCGTTGTTCTCTGCGAGAAAATCGAGCCTCTGTTCAAGGACAAGAGAGACTCTCTTCCAAGTCGGGCAATCCGCGTCCGATTGATCGTTGGTCGTTTTCTCGAACGGATCGTTCTTGTCCAAGAGCTGCTCGATTGAGGCCTCCTCATTGGAGCGTTTATTGCTGCGGGCAACATGATGATCTGCGCCTTCAAGCAATTCATCCAGCAACTTCTGCGACTGCGAGTGCTGGCCAAACAACTCATCAAGTTGACGAAAGAAATTTGTATCGTGGTTGCCGGACGAAAAATTCAGGTAACCCAGAATCTTGTCGAGAATTGCATCGGTCAGATTTTCTGGAGTCGCGCGTCCCATCGTACTCCGTCCCCAATGCATTTGATGATCGTCACTGAATCGCGACGCGTCACGTTGGCGTCTAGCGAATGACCATGGTAAAAATCACTATCAATTTGGTCTAGGGGCTGTCTTAATCTTGGATCACCCTAACAGGCATTTTCAATCTTTAGTTTGGCCGATTCAGTGAAATCTCTATTGCTCTCAAGGCCTTCATTGGGGACATTTTTTAGATACCGACCGCAGTGAGCAGACATGACGGAAAACCAAACAACACAGAACTTTGAAAACGACAAAGCAACGCCCAATCGTCCAAGTTTCACCGGATGTTTGTTAAAGGTGATAGCAGGCTTGTTGTTGCTGGCAGTCGGGCTCTATGCGCTCCAGTCGATGCTGGCTCCCGATGTTGTTGACGATAAAACAGTCGAAATTCGGACAAGCGACCAAGACTCAGAAGATCCTTCGCACGAACAAGCTGACAGGGACCCTGGCCAACCGTTGCGGCTCACGGACACGATCACGACCGAGGGGATTGGGTCATCCGAACACCCGCTGGATCCGCTGATGGAGCTTGCAGAGCATAGCCTTGAGATAATTGATTCAAAGTACGCATGCTATTCGGCGAAAATGCTGTCTCAGGTCCGCACCAACGATACTCTGCACGAAGAAAACCTGATGCTGGTGAAAGTCCGGCACGATTGCGAAGTCGAAACCGACGGAAAGAAAACGGAAATTCCGTTTAGCATTTACACTCAGTTCCTGAAGCCAAAGTCAAAAGTTGGGCAGGAGGCGATTTGGGTTCGCGGCAAAGAAGATGAGCAGATTCTGGGGCATGGGACAGGTTTGCTGAATTTTAAAATTGTTCGGCTTCCTCCAACGGGGGTGTTTGCGATGAGTGGCAATCGCTATCCGATTTATCAGATTGGCTTTCGCAATTTGATCATCAAAATGAAGGAGTTCGGCGAAAACGATCGCAAATACGGCGAATGCAACGTGACAATCAAAAGAAATGTTGAAGTCGACGGACGGTCATGCACGCTGCTAACGGTCACGCATCCTGAAAAGCGAGACCACTTCGACTACCATATCGCGAAAATCTACATTGATGATGAATTCGAGATTCCTACGGGATATGAAGGCTACCTGTGGCCTGAAACCAAAGGTGCCGACCCTCCACTTCTGGAAAAATACTTTTATCTCGATCTGCATATCAACTGCGGCTTGAAGGACATCGATTTTGACGTCACTAATCCCGAGTATGCTTTTCCTGCGTGGTAGCTGGCACCGCTTGGACATAAAAAAGCGACGTTCCTAAGTTCCTAAGTTCCTAAGTTCCTAAGTTCCCCTTTTGGAAGACGTCGCAATTCAAATTCAATCGGGTTTAGCGTCCAAAAGAAACTTCCGGAATGACCTTGAACGGAGATAGCTTTTCCAGCAACGTATCGATGACTGGCTTGAGAATCCCCTGAATTCCTTCGGACTTTCCTGTCAACAAGCCCAGCACGGCTTTGCCAAACTTGCGGATGATGGTGGCGGTCGCTTTTTTTGCGACTCCTTCAAACTTGTCCAGGCCAAGACCATCGATCTGTCCAGTGAAGCTCGTAATTTTTTCGGCAAGACGATTGGCACCAGCGTCATCGGAAACGTCATTCAAACCGGTGGTAATCTCGGTGAAACCACTAAAGAGTGTCTCTCCGGTTTCGCCCAATGCATCCAAGCTAGGGACGGTACTGTAGTCCATTCCTTCTAATGTTGGGATCGGCGACGCCGTGACTTCATCAGGACCGCTCATGTGCGGTGACTTGCTCATCATGTCAATGATTTGTGGACCGAGAAAAAGTCCCGCGACAGCAAGAATTCCTATTGGAATGATATACTTTAATAAACTGCCACTCGACTTGGCAGCGTCGTTCGCCATACCACTGGCCGCGCCGGCAACGTTTCCAACCGAATCCGATGCTGCACCCGCTAGGTCGCCAGCTTTTCCAAGCATGTCATCGAAGCCGAGATCGCTTGTTAGTGACGATGGCATGAAACCAAGATTCGATTTCTGTTCGCCCAGAAGGTTTCCGAGCCCAACCGCATCAAGGGCTTCTCTTTTGATGTACTTACCAATCACTCCCATCAATATGGGAGCAGCCATCATCAGAAGCTTGCCAACGACTCCTTTGTCGAGGCCAAGCGCCTTGGCCACCATGTCAATCATTCCCGCAGACTGCTGCGATCCACCCATCACCATATCAAGGATGCTTGAACCCTGATTTTGGAGTCCATCGGTTGCGTCACCGCCTCCCATCAGATCGCCGAGCTTGTCGAGAATCGAATCATCCTGTTTTTCAACCGCTCCAAAAATGTCCTTGGCACCTTGAGCTGTCGAACCTTTCTTCATCAATCCGCCGAGAATCGCTCCCGTTGCAGTCTCGAAAAGTGAAGGGGTTTTTTTTGCATCCGTACCGAGTAGTCCTCCAAGCTGACCCATGATCTGATCAGACACGGCGCCCTTCACCAGATCCATAATATTTGTAGACATTTGGTTTCCTCTAATCGCAAAAAATGGTTGAGAGTTTATTGGTTGATTGACGAAGTATAGCGATTTTGACAGGTAAAAGTACCTATTCGCTCGTGACAACCGTCTTTCCACATGTCAAAGCACGTAGTTTCGGGAGAGTTTAGGGCAGGCTTCCGAGCATCTGGTAAAGCCACCTTTTTTGATCGTTTTTTAGGGACTTGGCAACGCGACTACCAATATCGCTCGAGCACAATCTGGCCCGGTGCCTTGCTGCGATGGCGTGACATCGAGCGTTGCCCCAACACTTCTTCCATCGTATCGAGCATCGCCGGATTACCGCATAGCAAAACGGAGCAGGTGTCTTTAGCCATCTCACAATCCGCTGCATTTTCAAGTTCACCATTTTCGACAAGTGAAGGGATGCGACCCGTCAGCGTGTCGTCCGTGGACTCACGTGTCAAAGCCTGCACCAGCTTGAACGCGCCCGGTCGTGACTTCTCCAATTGCCTTAGCTCTTCGGTGTAAGCGAGATCATTCGCATGGCGTACTCCGTGGACGACAATAATTTTCTTGTACCGTTGCCATGGCTCTTCCGTTCGTAACATCGCAACATAGGGAGCCAGCCCGGTGCCGGTTGCGATCAACCAAAGGTTGTCGGCATCGGGAGTTTTTTCCAGCGTGAACCTGCCGGCAGCTTTCTGGGAGACTTCAATGTCGTCGCCCGGCTCAAGCTTCCACAAGTGTGGCGTCAATTCACCGCCTTCAACCAAAACGACAAAGAACTCCAACTTCTCTCCATGCGGCGACGCCACCGAGTAAGGGCGATTCACTCTTGCCTTTTCCCGCTGTTCGTCATCCGCATCGTCTGCGATTCCCTCGGGAAATCCAGCAAGATGCAGAAACTGCCCAGGCAAAAACGATTCGACACTTGAACCATCGATCGTCAATGTGAACAGGCCATCGGTCCATACTTTCTTTTCCAGAACTTTGGATTGGAACCACTTGGGCATGGCAAACTCGGTGAGACTTGGAAGTCAGAGAAAAGGAAAGCAGGCGAGGGCGAGAACAGCTTTAGCGCCTGCCAGTCTACATTAGTCGGGAATCCAGAGTCCGGATGACTCTGTTCCGCCGTCAGCATCACCTGCGACAGCCCCTGTTTCGGCGGCTGCCATTTCTGCTTCTGGCGGAACGCCACCCGGCTGAATCCCGAGAGACTGAAACAGTCGAGCCAATTCCTGCTCGACCCCTTGCTCTTTCATGTGACGCGACTCGATGGTGGCCAAAAGCGATTCGAGTTTATCTTCCAGGCCGTTTCGTAAACGATATTCGAACTCGGCAACCAGCAGGATTCCGATCGGAGCACCGATCTTACCGGCCTCAGCTCGCGATTTGGCGAAATGGTCCAGAGCCTCCTCGTGACTCTCACTGAAGCGAGCCATGTTGATGTGGCAAATGTCGCGCCTCGAACCTTCAAGGTGATCGCGTTTGAGAACTTCTGGAGTGATCGACCGCAAGGAAGTAAAGTTCTGGGTCATCGTCGCAATTTGGAAGTAACCCAGCAGCTGTTCGTCGCTGAGCTTCTCCGCATCGATGCGGCACATCTGCATTGGCGTCAAGAATTCGTCCTCGCTGGGAGCCAGTTTCTCCAAAAGTGGAATTCCGATTTCCGTTCTCAACTCATCGACCACTTCGCTGCTAAAGGCTTCGCCATTGGCAGTTTGCTGCAGTTGAAGCAACTTCGCTTGAACCCATGGCTCCAGATCCGAATCCTTGGCCACGTCACGAATGGTCTTTCCGTCGATAAAATCATGCTTCAATTGCGACCATCGATTGAGAGCCACTTTTTTCATTTCGACTAACAACTCAGCGTGCTGTTCTCGAGTCGTTCCCTCGGGAAGATTCCAATTCCAGGTAACCGCATCCGATCCCTGGTTGACTTTGTCGAATGCGAGATTCGATGGATCACCTGAGAGACCAATCGTGCTTTTGAGTGTCTCGATCGCGGCATCGAAACGATCGTTCGCGACGCACACCAACTCAACGCGAGCAGAGCGATCGGTTTGTTTGCCGTACAGCAATACTTCGCCAAGAGAAAACGGAATGTTATCGAGTTTCAAGTCTTCCGCGGATCGCAAGACTGGTTTGTCGAGGATCATGAATCCGGCGCGAGGCGCTGGACCTTCGTCGAACGGATCGTGTTCAGGAGTCGGCTCCATTGGAATCATGGCATCGGTCGAGATACATGCCTCTTTGATTTCATCAAAGTTATCGATCTCCCAACTGCAGCGATTCACCGAGACATATCCTTCGGTTCCTGACATGGCAGCGATGGCTTCAGCCAGACCGTGAAACTCAATCGCTTCGTGCGGCTTCGCACCGGGCATCGCCGCAACGTTTCTCCAAGCGGCAATCTGGGCTCCCATCGGCGCGAACATCGAAGTTGCAACGGCGATGCCTTTGGTGATTTCTGGCTGGTCAGGAAACTGCTCGTTCAGTTGCAGCAACATTCCCAAAGCTCGGCGGAATTGACCCCGTCCGACAGCACGATGCACATTCGTGAAAGGCTTCTGCCAATCAGTGCCTTCAACAGGAGGATCAAGCTGATGATCGGCTTTAAGAAACAGCACCGCACCGGATGGGTTGTACAATTCGCGGAGCAAGTGAGTCAGCCGCGGATCGTCTTCTTTCAGGAACAACGCAAAAGATAGATGCGCTCGTGCCGCAAGAATATTCTGCTTCGCTACCAGCGCCATGCCAAGGCTCTCGAAAGCTCGGGCAAGAGAAACCGGAAGCTCCGTTCCTTTGATCGCGTCCATCGCGTCTTGTAATGTCAACGAAGCCTGATCGACTTCGCCACGCATGATTTCGATCAACGCTTTGTGTTGAAGGCCGGTCGGGTGATCCGGACAGCGTTCGAGAAACGCGTCGTTGGTTAGAGCCGCTCCGTCAACGTTCTGAGTCGAAATCTGGACGAAGGTTTTGAAAGTCGTCAGACAGTCCTTCGGGCCCATTGTATCCATGGCACGTTCGAGCTGTTCGAGCGCAGCTTGCGACTGACCGGAGTGATGCTTTGCCAAGGCTTCGTTCAGGTCTTGAATGACAGCCTTGCCACAGCAGAACTTGATTTTCTTCTCTTCGTGGCAAGGGCACTGCTGATAAATATCAATCGACATATAATGTTCCGAGTTGGTGGCGCGAAGCCGTTGGTGCGTTAGCACGCCTGCTGCCACAATCCAGTGATTGGCAATTCCTAAATTTAAGGCAATCAAGACTCGCAAGAAACCCTTGGCTCGGGGAAATGCAAGGTTTGACGGTTTTCCATTGAGAACTTACATGGCTCAACAAGGCTACAAAACTGGAATCGACGAAGGAATCTCTCCATGGGATTTTTCGTCATTGCAGAATGTTGGACATACACTCACCGAAACGGCCAAACGAATGCCGGACTACCTCGCAGTCGCCGCACCGAAACAGTCCGGCAATGCCGCGACCCGATTCCTCCGTCGATTCGCTGGAAATAGCAAAACTGAAAATAGAAAGCTGCTGCCTTTCGACACCGCAACGTTTGCACAACTGGAAAATGACAGCAACGCATACGCCAACGGGTTTCGGGATGCCGGTATCCAAAAAGGAACGCGAATCGCATTGATGGTTCCGCCAGGCATCACGTTTGTAACGCTCGTGTTCGCTTTGTTCAAAACAGGCGCAACGATCATCCTGATCGATCCCGGAATGGGACGCGACAATCTCGTGAAGTGCCTCTCCGATGCAAACCCCGAAGGTGTTGTCGGTTCTCGACTGGCACACACCGCGCGAACGATCTATCGAAAATGGTTCCCGAACTGCAAAAAGAACTTTGTCGCTGCAGGCTCGTTTCCAGGTTGCGTTCCAATCAAACGATTCGAGAAACCGGGGACCCATACGTTTGAACCGATCGAGATGACCCGCGAAGATTCGGCTGCCATCATTTTCACGACAGGCAGCACCGGACCTCCGAAAGGCGTTCACTATCGGCACCGGATTTTTCTGGAGCAGTCACGACAAATAAGAGACTGGTTTGACATTCGCCCGGGCACGGTCGACGTCTCGGGCTTTCCACTGTTTGCTCTCTTCAATACCGCGATGGGCACAGCGACCGTGTTTCCCGACATGGACCCGACGCGGCCAGCAGACATTTTTCCGCCCAACCTGATTCACGCCGTAGAAACATTTAACGCAGACCAAAGCTTCGGGTCACCCGCATTGTGGAACACCGTTTCGCGATACTGTGCCGACAACGATCGAAAACTGCCGACGATCAAACGGATCCTTTCGGCGGGTGCTCCTGTTCCGCCACACGTGTTGCAGCGAATTAAATCAGTGATCGCAGACGATGGAGAAGCTTGGACACCTTATGGTGCGACTGAGTCATTACCCGTGGCCTGCATCAGCGCTTCTGAGGTGCTCAACGAAACAGCGGAGAAATCTGCGACCGGAGCGGGAACTTGCGTCGGCAAAAACTTTCCGGATATGAAGTGGAACCTAATTCCAATTTCTGACGATCCGATTCCGACGATCAAAGAAACCAGTTTTTTGCCTCAAGGCGAGATCGGCGAATTGATCGTTCAAGGAGCCGTCGTTACCGACGAGTATTTGACGCGTCCCGACGCCAACGCCGACCACAAAGTCATTGACGGCGACGGTTTCTGGCATCGCATGGGCGATGTTGGCTACTTTGATACGGAAGGTCGATTCTGGTTTTGCGGTCGCAAGTCACATCGCCTGTCTACCGCCAACGGTCCGATGTTCACGGTGCCATGCGAGTCGATCATCAATTCCCACCCGAGCATTTACCGAAGCGCTCTTGTTGGCGGCGGGAAGCAGGGACAGCAGGTTCCCGTCATCTTCGTCGAACTTTG
The DNA here is from genome assembly GCA_964352885.1 of uncultured Pirellulaceae bacterium. Classification (GTDB taxonomy): domain Bacteria; phylum Planctomycetota; class Planctomycetia; order Pirellulales; family Pirellulaceae; genus Mariniblastus. Next base: position 14,040 of record CAYGUE010000081.1, on the reverse strand, counting down.
GCCGGAGAAAACGCCGCAAGATGAACGCGGATCGAGAGTATTGATCGAAGAGCTACGATCACTTGCAGAGAAATACAGGCAGACCGATTCCATCAAGCATTTCGAAATCTACGAGAAGCTACCCGTCGACATCCGCCACAACTCAAAGATCTTCCGCGAGAAGATGCGACCGCTGGCGGATCGGATTGTCAATCAATAGCCAATTCGCCTCGCCACAAACGCCAAAACGGTTCGGCAACCCGAACGACTCAACTGTTTTGCTTTGGCAAATCTTCAAATTGACTCCATTCGCTCCATGAGCCGACGTAGAGCTTTCCGGGCTTCATTCCAATGTGAGCCATCGCGAGCAAGTTGTAACAGGCGCTAATGCCCGAGCCACAATAGAAGGTCGCCTCTTCGCTCGGCATGTCACCGAGCAACGCTTCAAATTCTGTCTTCAACGCCTCGACGTCACGAAGCTTCAAATCCTCGTCCTTATTCTCTGCATGGCACCTGTTCTTTGCACCAGGGATATGGCCTGACGCTGGATCAGAACCTGACGATTCTCCGCGATAGCGACCGGCATCACGCGAATCAACCAACAGCCTTTGGTCGAGAACTTCATCAAGCACAACCAACATCTCACGTTTGAATTCGCCTTCGAAGTCGCTAGGCGTATTCGTTTCGATACCTTCAACAGTCTCATGCCCGGCATCCACCCAAGCCTTGATCCCGCCGTCGAGAACCGCAACGTTCTCGTGTCCCATGTACTTCAACAACCACCATAATCGGGCTGCCGTAATACCTCGATTGTCGTAAGCGATGACTTGGGTGTTCGCTGAAATTCCGAGCCTTGAAAAAACCATCTCGAGCTGATCAGCAGACGGCAACGGATGTCTCCCCTGATCCGTCAGCGGCGGACCGCTGAGGTGTTTGTGTGGGTGCGCATAAACGGCTCCGGGGATATGAGCCTGCTGATACATTTCATAGCCAGCGGCTTTATCTTTCAGTTCGTAACTCGCATCGACGATAACCCAATCCGAGTTATTGAGATTCGCAGCCAGCTCATCAACGCTGATGAAGGTCGTATACATTTTTCCTTAACCTTTGAAATTCAAAACGATTGTCAAACATTTTCACGAAAGTGCTTGTTCTGCACCGGCACCACTGCCTTAAGGATGCGCGAGAGCACTTCCGCAGGAGAACCGTTGGCATTGACGGTCGAAATGATGTCCGCTGCGTAGCAATTCAAAACGGCAGCTGACTTTTCTTTGAAGACTTCGAATCGATTTCGAATCACGTCTTCGTTCGCATCGTCGGCCCGGTTCTCGCGAATTGCTCGTCGCCGCATCCTGTGAATCATCTCCTCCTCATCAGAGCATTGCAAGTTGATGACCTGCAGGATTTCGAGGTGATCCTCAACAAGCTTGGTCTGCGGAACATTCCGAGGAATGCCATCGAGAATCAAAATGTCTTCCCGTGGCTTATATCGCGATAGCGCCTCGTAGGCATGCAGAGCTTTCTTCCAGATTTTCACCGTCAGCTCATCCGGAACCAACTGGCCCTGGGAGCTATAGCGATAGACTTCCTGCCCGTCATCGCTTCCGATATCGATGGACCGAAAAACATCCCCCACCGAAAGGTGGAAAAATCCAGGCACGGACCCAAGAATGGCTCCTTGGGTGCCTTTGCCCACTCCAGGAGGTCCGAAAAGTAGGACGGATCGAAATTTCTTTATTTCAGTCATGTTAAAATCGTAGTTCTTCGATTGGAAGTGGAATGCCAAATCGGCATAACCAACACGGCAATCAGGTTTCGATTGTGATCCATCAGAATTCCCGAAGCAAGGCCGCGGAACGGGAAATCCCGAGTTAAACTGTACCCATACGTCTCCTGAATGATCAACTCCAAATTATCTCTACGCAGGTTTCCATGATTCGCAACTTTGCACTCGTCCTTGCCATGTTTGCCTCACTGACGACTTCCGCTCAAACTTTGCAGGCGCAGCTTAAATACACCGTCGACCTTGAAAGTACGGCCAATCGTTACGTGCGTGTGACGCTTGAGTTCGAAGCCGAAGACGATGAAACCGAGTTGATGATGGCGGTGTGGACACCGGGTTCCTACCTAGTGCGTGAATACGCAAGACACATCGACAGCATGACCGTCACGGATCAGGACGGGGAACCGTTGCCGTACCGCAAGACCCGAAAGAATCGGTGGATGGTCGAAACCGGGGATGCCGACATCGTCAAAGTTAGCTATCGACTGTACTGCAACGAGGAGTCCGTTCGAACCAACTTCGTCAATCATGACTATGCGGTTCTCAACGGTGCCCCAACATTCATCACGATTCCGGATCGACTTGATCAAGAGCACATTGTTTCACTTGAACTTCCGGCTCAGTGGAAGCGATCCGCGACCAGCTTGACCGAAAGCGAATCGCCGCATGTCTACGTCGCTGAAAATTTTGACGAACTGGTCGACAGCCCAATCGTTGCGGGCAACATTCAGATCTATCCCTTCGAAGTCGGCGGTGTGCCTCACCAACTGGTCAACATCGGCGAGCAAGGAATGTGGGACGGAACGCAAGCAGCTTCTGACTTAAAGAAGGTCGTTGCAGCCCATCAGAAAATGTGGGGCAACGTTCCTTACGATCGCTACCTTTTTCTGAACGTGCTCAGCGGTGGCGGCGGTGGACTCGAACATAACAACAGCACGTTGGTGATTTCCAGCCGTTGGTCTTTCCGCGAGAAGGGACGCTATGCGGGTTGGCTAAGCCTTTGCAGCCATGAATTCTTCCACACTTGGAACGTGCGACGCTTGCGACCTAAGCCACTGATGAAATACGACTATGAAAACGAAGTCTATACCGATGGGCTTTGGATTGCCGAAGGCATTACTAGCTATTATCAGGACCTCGCATTGATGCGAGCGGGACTGATCTCAAAAGGTAAATTCATGTCCGGGATCAGCAGCGAAATCGAATCGGTCCAGCGAACCGTGGGGCGAAAGTATCAATCTTTGCGAGACAGTTCCTTCGACACGTGGATCAAGTTTTATCGCCCGGATGAGAACTCGACAAACACGCGTATCAGCTATTACGCCAAGGGAGCCGTTGCGGCATTCTTGCTTGACATGAAAATTCGCTCACTGACCAACAACGAAAAGAGCCTCGATGATGTGATGCAAAAAATGTATCGCAAGTATTCGAAGAAAGGATTCACATCGCAGAACTTTCGCAGTGTCGCCAGCGACGTTGCCGGCGAGAAGCTTGGTGATTGGTTTGCCAATGCAATCGATTCCACTAATGAACTTGAATACGATTCGAGTTTGACATTCATGGGCATCAAAATCCCGAAAGCAGCCGTGGACGACGAGGATCAAGAGAAACCTGCTTCGCGATCCGGGTCTGCAACGATCGGCGCGAGCTTTTCTGGCAACCAGATTTCACGGGTCAAACCGGACTCACAAGCGTGGCGACTGGGGATGGTTTCTGGCGATGAAGTGCTGGCAATCAATGGCTTTCGCCTCTCTGGATCTTTCACTGACCGGCTTCGTCAGTACGAAATCGGTGACCAGATCGAACTGTTGATCTCCCGTGACGATCTACTTTTCTCGGAAACGGTAACGCTTGAGCAGCGTGAAACCGAGAACTGGTCGATTGGCTGGGCTTCTGACTTGTCGGATGAACAGCAGCAACGGATTGATGCTTGGCTGGAGAATGAGCCAACCAAAGCCGATAAAGAAGACGGCGATGAAGCGAATGACGAGGTTAGCAAATCCTCTGATGAGGCGCCGAAGAAGAAAAAGAATCGGCGTCGAAAAAAGCCTCTCAAGTCCTAATCGCCCGACTATTTCCCAACTCGAAAACCACGATTCGATGTTTGACTTTGCATTCCTCTTATCCGGAATTATTCACGACGACGGGCGTCCTGTTGGCGATTTTGAAGGATTCAACGACAGTAGTGACCTATTTGCGAATTAACAAATTGATCTAGCAGGTGAACTGTCAAAACAGCAATTTTGAACACTTCCTCCGCAATGAACAAGCGTCTCCCGTTTGACGCCCACGCCTCGTGAATAATCCGGGCTTATAACCACTTCCGCAGGGAAGATGTGCATTGATGAAGCTGGCGTCTAACAACCGGAGCAACATCCGCCTTGAGCACTTTATTCGCCATGCGATTGTGACGGTTTGCTCAGTGCTGTTTGTTTTCGCTTTTCCCTTCGATGCAAAGGCACAGCTCTACGCAAAGCCCAAGGTTGACTATTCGGTTGGCCCTGCTAACGACAACCAAGGCGGGTGGTCCAAGAACGCTGTCACACCAGAAGAAGCACAGCGACTTTATAACCGCCCCAAGACTAATCCGCCGCCAAAGTTTGACCCCAAGAGTCCATGGCCGCGAATTGCTGGTGAGTTTGAGGAACAAAATGCGATTCTGGTTAGCGTCAGTGAACTGTTGCCACAACACGCACGCGTCTTTAGAAGAATCGCCGAACTCACCGAGAATCATGTCCCGCTAATCGTCCTATTCAACGACGCCGATCAGGTTCTCGAAGCACTGAAGGCCCTGAAAGTGTCACGCCAGAAACTTGCTCATGTGCATTTCATGCAACTGAAGCTGGACACCGTTTGGCTCCGGGACTTCGGCCCAGTGCTTGCTGAGAAAAAGGACAAGGGCGTGATGTCGATTGACTTTTTCTACAACGGTCAACGGCCAACAGACGATGACTTCCCGCGCGAATGGGCCGCGCTTACTTCAGCAGAACACAACTCGGTTCCGTGGACGATTCAGGGCGGGAACCTTCTTTGCAACGCAGGCGGACTGGCGTTGACGACAACTCGAGTTTTTGACGACAACAACGTCACTTTCAAACGCCAACCGGGCGTCGACATGGAGAAGGAACAACGAGAGTTCGTCATCCGCGAGATTAAGAACTACACAAACCTGAAACACATCGAGGTTCTCCAGCCATTGCGCAACGAAGATACAAGGCACGTCGACATGTTCGCCACCTTCGTCAACAGCACAGAAGTCGTTGTCGCGAAACTCAATCCTCAGCTTGATTTGGTTAACTCCAGAATCCTTGACTACAACGCTCAATTGTTGCAGCGAATCAGAATCGACGGGAAGCCCCTGAAGGTTCACCGAATTCCCATTCCGGTTCGTCGCGGCAATTCATGGAGCCCATACACAAATGCGATCATCGCCAACAAGCTGATCATGATGCCTGTGATGCGAACCGATGATCGTGCCACGATGTTGGAAGCCATCAACGTTTACCGCAGAACATTTCCTGACCATCGCGTGACGACCGTCGATATCTCATCGATGGCGACTCTGCAGGGCGCGTTGCACTGCATGACCATCCATGTACCCCACTTTGCTGAGCTACCAGAAGAGAAACTGGTTCCCTACGAGAAGGCCGTTAAGTGGGTAGATAGACGCAACGACAAGAAAACGGCAGAGTAAGCAGTCAACTGGCTGGCGAGAAACTAGGTCACCTCCGCAATCAAGATCTGCAATTGCACTAATTGGAAGTGACTCGATGAAGCAAACTAGCGATTCGATTGCCCAATCCGCCGCCACCGTTTTCCAGTTTCTCGGCTTTCTCTTTTTCCTCTTTTTCGTGCAGTTCTTTCAGGTGCTCACGCATAGCACGAATTCGCGTATCAGCGACATTCGCTTCACGTGGTCCGCTGAGTTGCTCTTCGAGGTCCGCTTTCAGACGCTTGAGTTCGACGCGTTGACGTGAAATCTCAGCTCGCTCGCGCGCTGCTTCCAGTTGCATCCCCGCCAACTTCTGCTCAGACTCCCGAACTTGGCTTTCGGAAGACGCTGATGCGAAACGTTCCTCAAGTTGCTTCCCAAGACTTGTTGCTTCGCCTTGAGACGTTTGCAATTGTTGCTGTAATGACCCAATCTGCTTATTCAACTTGTTCGCGAGTTCGGTCGTAAGCGCCTCGCCCCCATTCGCTCTCGTTTCGACAACACTCTTAAGGCACTCGTTTGATTTTTGCTGGGCCTCACGAGCTTCCATTAGAAGCTTCTTTAGTTGCTGAATTTCGGCTTCCGTTTCTTCTTCGCGTTGGTTGACGCGATTTTCCAATTCGGAAATCCATTCCTCGATTTGCTTTCTCTCTTCTTGCTCGTCGCTGGTCGCTTGATCCGCAGCACGAAGCAGTTCCTCCATGTCGCGAATTCGAACATCGGAACGTTTAAGTTCGACCAACAACTCTTCGAGGCGGTACACCAATCGTACCGTTTGGTCACGACTGAGTTCATCGGATATCAGTTCCGAACTTGTATTGCGTTGCGCGAGTTCGAACCTGAGTTGCTCAACTTGCATTCGCAAGGACTGCACTTCATTGGCATCCATGGAAGTGTCTTCTGCGAATGTCGGAGCTGCGAAACCGAGAGAAGGCTCAAAGGCTTCGTCATCAAAATCAGCATCGATATCGTAAACAAATTCTTGCGAAGATGATTGTTTTGGCTGTCGCGTGGCTTCCTCAGAATGCATTTCTGTTTCACCGGCAACTAGATCGATCTCAACGGGCAGTTCGCTAACGATGGGCTCAACCGCGATCGCCAGATCTTCTTTCGACTCCGCGTCTGCATCTAGTTCTGACTCGGACTCCATCGGTCTCTCTGCTTGACTCCAGAAGTCTTGGTGTTTCTGCTTATCACTAAGCGAAACGTCCGTCGCTTCGTCTTGTGAGATATCGCTCGTTGATCGTTGGCCTTCGCTGACACCCTCAGAAGCGAGAACGATGGAAATTTCGTACTCTCCGATTTTCAGGCAATCACCTTCGTTCATAACAGTGGGTTCAGAGATAGCTTCTCCGTTGAGGAACGTGCTACCCGTGTTCCAGTCACGAACCTCGAGCCAGCCTTCTGCTTTCATCGCGAGAATACAATGTAGCGATTGGATGTTTTCACCCTCCAGCTGAATCTTGCAATGACTCCCGGCGCCAACGAGCGCATTTGAACTGGAATCCAACTCAATGTACTCAACTTCAGATCCGGTCTTCAAGCACAAGTATGGGGCAATTGGATTTGTGGTTTCATGTTCGTTCACTGTTGTGCCCCCATCTCTAAAGCTGTTGAAGTTGCCTGAAGAACTGCATCACGGATGCATTCAACGGTACAGTCGGTATTCAAAGTTGAGTCGATCTGATGAGGTGTTTCGTTACCCTCACCAGTGCGAATACCAATCACGCGAACGTCATCTAGCAGTTCTGAAAACTCATCAAGCAACGCCTGCGCTTCATCGCCAACTTCAACCAGCAGGACGTCAGGACGTGTTCGACGAAGCAAAAGCTTTAATCCAACGGCGTCACGAACGAGCTTGCCAGCGACTTCCGTTGGCGACTGCTGATAGAAAGATCGAATTTTCAATGCCTGTTCGCCATCGGCAAAAACACCATAGACTTGAGTTTTCTCTTCGAGCGAAACTTTCTCAATCAGTTCAGCCAACTCGAAACCGTGAGCGACTCGTTGGACCTCTTCTTCAGGCCAGCCAAGCTGCGTCGCCAACTGAGCAACACTGATTGGCTCGGCAACGAGATTCATCAGCTTCATATGTCGACCCGATAGCCCAGCACGGTCGAGGTTTTGACCGCGGATTGCTCGTCGCAGATATCCATCGTTTTCGCCGCACTGACGCAGTTCGCTCTGTTCACAGATCAGACAACTCTCAACTAGCATCGAGAGCAAACTCGAATCAAGCGGCAGTTTTTCAAACAGATGGGGCGGTGTCATGTTTTGATCAAATCGGAACGAAGTCGTCACTTCAGAGAAGCACAATCTCAATAGAATCGCCCCCTGCAGTCGCAACAGCTTCTGTAGCAACCTCGGATCGAGCACTTTGTTATTTAACAATCCAACCAATCCGTCAATCTCGCTTCCACTTCGTCCGGCAACCGTGAACTTTACCACAGGGGCCAAATCGGCAAGAGATTCTGGCATTCGACTAGAGACAAATTCAGCGTCAAGACCTGAAGCAGTCACCGCTTGAATCCGGCCTCGGTCAACGTAGACCGAGACTCGACAAGTTTTGCTATCAATCGACAACATTCCCTTCTTGTTACCGTTGTTGAGCATGTCAATAATCTCACGCAAACCGAAACACGAAAACGCTCCTGTCAGATCACTCTCGCCGAGCTCATCGATAACTTCCGGAACCGCAGAGCCATCGGTTTGTGATTGCACGACCATCACACCGGTATTGATCGCGTTCTCTACGGTCGCGAGCAGCGCTTCGGCGCTGTAGGGCTTGGGCAGCATGTCAACGACGTTGTCGCAGTCAACGTACTCGACGTAGGCTTTTTTCCGCAATGTTGAACTGGCGATAATGGGTATCGGCGCAGTCTCGGGAATTGCGAGCAATTCACACGCAACTTCATAGCCGGTCTTGCCTGGCAGTTGGTGATCCAAAATGATCAAATCTGGCCTCTCGGACTTCGCAGCTTCAACGCCTTCTTCGGCAGTGCCCGCGACGAGGACGCGAAAACCGTGAGCACTCAATTCCTTGTCGCAGAGGCGACGAATAGTTGTGCTGTCGTCGATGACCAGTATAGTTTTTTCAGACATAGTTTACCCTTAGCTAGTTGCCGTAATGAGACCGAGTTGTTCAATCTGTTTTTGGAAGAGCTGTTTTGAAACAGGCTTGTTGATGTAGCCACAAGCGCCAAATTCGAGAGCTTGCCGCCGGAAGTTTTCGTCATCACGACTACTGACAACGATAATTGGAGCGTTGCAGTACTTGCCATTTTCGATGTCGGCCAGCAGCTCAAGACCGCCGAGTCGCGGCATATCGAGATCGGTTACGATGAGATCGAAGCTTGTGCGGTGCAGTACTTCAATCGCTTCGAGGCCATCACCGGCCTCGACGGTCGCGAATCCGTACTCCTTGAGAAGCTTCGAAATGTATTTTCGGGCCGTGATTGAATCGTCCACGACCAGCGCTTTGAACCCATCTGAGTTTGTTGCGGATCTTGTAATGTCCTGTTCATACTCTGACTCTGGAAGGCAATAGTCAGATACGTTTTCACTTTCGAGTAGCAGGACTTTTTCTCCCGAACCTGAAAGGGTGATACCGCAGAACAGAGGATGGTTTCGAAGCATCGGAGGCAGCCCTCGCACGACAACTTCCTCTGGGCCCAAAAGTTGATCTACGGTGATAGCAATCTGTGAATCTATTGAATCAGCGGCAAGTCGAGATTGCTTCATCACCAAAACACTGTTGGCTTCACGAACCTGACTTCCGACACCAGAAAATGCAAGACGCGACAATTTTGTGAATCCTTCGCGTGTCTTTTTCGCAGCAACAATCGATTGCATAGGCAATGCATAGAGTTGCTCTTCGCAGCGGAACACCATCACGTGTTCGATACCTGTTCTTCGAGGAATCAAAAGGCGAATCGTCGTGCCTTTTCCAGTTACTGACTCAACTTCGATTCGACCTCGCAACTGCTCGAGTGTTGTCGCAACGACATCCATTCCTACACCACGGCCAGAGATCTCGCTGGCGGTTTCCTTTGTAGAGAACCCCGGATGAAAAATCAGATTTGCCAGCTCGGCATTGGAAACCTGATGACTTGACGCCAACAGACCTTTCTCAACTCCGCGTTTTCGAATCGCCTCATAGTCCACTCCGTTGCCATCATCGCGAACTTCGATAACGAAAAGCTGTGCACTTGCGGATGCTTCCAGTGTGATCGTTCCAACTTCGTCTTTTCCGGACGCCGAGCGATCTTCCGGACACTGAATTCCATGCGAAACACTATTTCGGACAACGTGCAACAACGATTCATAGAGGCGTTCCTGAATCTCCTGCTCGAGACCACTGTTCTCGCCGAACACCTCAACGCGAACCTGCTTCTTTTCTGTCTTTGCGGCGTCACGAGCTGCACGTTGCAATCGACCGAACAAGCCGGAAACCGGAACACGCCGCAGTTGCATCAGCTCCTGCCGAAAGTCACGAATAAATCGCGTGATCGCTTTGTTATCGTTTGCGACCGGTTTTTGCAGAGACCGAAAGCCTCTCGCAACTGCTTCGATGTCTTTTGAAACTTCGCCGACAACCGACGTGTTGGTCAGGTTCCCGGATTGCTCCTCTGCGATACTCAATCGGGTCGAACAGCGTGACAGCTCACCAAAAAGCAAGTCGTGTTCTGACGCGTTGTTTTCGCGTCGGTTTCGCAGAACAACAAGCTCGGCCAACATGTCCATCAGCCGATCCAGATGGGCAGCTCGAATTCGAATCGACGAGTCGTCATTCGATGCAAAGCTGGAGAATTCTGATGATGGTGAATAGGAGGTAACTGCAGGCGAAACAGCACTTGACAATGGAGCGATTCCGTTTGGTGCAGGCTGTGGGTCGTTTTTCTTCTCTGGCGATTCGGTCGGGACTGGTTCTGATTTTGGCTTCAAACGCTCCATTTCGATTCGCATGAAGTCGATTGCTTCAAAGAGCGCATCCGGGTCGGCATCGGCTTCGTCGGCGAAGACTTCTTCCAATGAGTTCTCAAGCTGGTGTAAATGCGACGCGATGCCCGAAAAACCAACCGTTGCCGATGCCCCTTTGAGCGTGTGAAGCTCACGACAGAACGCTCGAATCGCTTCCTTGTTGTCAGGCCTCTCTTCGAGACATAATGCTGCCGATTCCATTGAGGCAACGCATCGAAACGAATCGTCAAGGAAAGCGTCGAGCATTTCCCGATCAGACTGGAGTTCTTCTCGAGCCATTCGATCCGCTTCAGCCATATCAACGAAGGCATCAACTTGGAATGCCTCGCTTTGAGAGTTGCGAGCGGCGTTGATGGATTGCGCGTTCGCAGTGTCCGTCGAGCTCTGAACCAATGATTTAGTCTTCTCATCTTCCTTTGCGTCGAGGCTTTCCGGATTCGAAGAAGCAGCGCCCGACACGGCCTGCAAGAGCATTGCGATATCGCTGCCCAAAGCAGGAACGTCGCCTTCCTCAACTGCGTTTTCCGATTCGAGATCGAGTGCGAGGTCATCTCCCCAAGTGTTCTCAATCATAAGGAAGTAGTCCGACCAAGCTTCGTTAGCCAATTCGACCATCGTGTCGATTCCCGGATTCGGTTCGTCAGCACGAATACATGATTCAAGCAATTCAATGTTGGATGCGACAAATTCCATGACCTCATCGCCAACAACTGGATCGTCAGGGAAGCGGTTCGCCCACACGGCCGCCACCTCGACCAACGTTGCAAGCTGATCAGCACCGCGAGAAAGTTCTTCTTTGCCATTGGTTCGTGCGACATTTGCGAATTCGGCAAGGTCGCCACCAAGCATCCGGAGGCCATCCTCGTCTCGCGGGGCGCGTAGGAACCCCTCATGAATGGGCTCGTAAGCTTTTTCAAGATGTTCAATGGTTTGATTGTTCATGGTTGGCTCCATCCTTACTGAACGTACGTTGCGTTTGCGGATTGCTCGCCACCGCCGAAGCGTTGCAAGGTAGATGCGATTTGGCCGCTCAGATCATCAAAGGACTTCGCTTTCCAGTTGGCTCCCTGAGCGCGACTTCGATTGATTCGAGCTGTTTCAGCGCTTCTTTGTAGGGTGTCAACAATGTCCTGAGTGAGTTTCATTTGTTCGTCTGAGGTCAGCGTGATTTTGTCAAGGCCGTCGGTAGAAACAGCAGACGCTTTGCAAATGCTTTCCAAAACATCAAGAGAGTCTGTCACACGTTGAAAAACATGTCTCAACTGCGTTTGCTCGCCGTCGGCCATCGAAAGCGACTGAACGGTTTCCAGTTGAATCATCTCCAGTCGAGTCGTAATATCGGCGACCGCCTGAGCCGACTGCTCAGAAAGAGCTCGTACTTCTTCCGCGACCAGGGCGAAACCTCGGCCATGTTCACCAGCACGAACGGACTCGATAGAGGCATTCAATGCCAACAAGTCTGTTCGCGATGAGAGCGTTCCGATCGTCTGGACGATGGATTCGACTTCGCGAGTGTGCTGTCCCAACACCTGAAGTTTTCGTTCACGGAGTGCAGACTGGTTTTTCATTTGATTGATGTCATCAGCCAGCGTGGCGATTTGCGCCAGCCCATTTTCTGCCGAACTCCTTGCCGTCGTGCACGCATCACGCGCGCTGATCGCATGGCCGCAGATCATTCCAACCCGATCCGAAAGCTGTTCAGCTAGTGAGTTTGTTTTTTCTGCCGCGTCGGATTGTGATTCGGAACCCGCAATAAGTTCTTCTGTCGCTCGATGTATTTCCTGACCACAGCCAAGAACTTGCCCCATGTCGGATGCCACGTCTGACTGAAATCGCTTGAAGACGCGTTTTAGCTGTTGCAGGCAGGACAAAGGCATACCGTCAGCACCGACTGACGAATGACCGTCCATGCCGGCAAGATAACCCTGAATCGCGCGGAATTGGGCTTCCACCGAAGGCGTTGCTTCAACTTCTTTTCTGACTTCGTCGCGGGCGAATTCCGCCGCTTCTACAATTTCCAGCTCGACCTGTCGTTCGCGAGTGATTGCCTCGCGGCGAAGATCGAATAGTCTTCGTCCCAAAGCATCAAATTCGAAGATCCGAGTTTTGTCGAGATGATCGCGATTGTGGTCTCTTGATTGCTCGACAACGGAATCGAAACCACGCTGGACAGAAATCCAGGTCCAAATAATGGCTCCAAACATCAGGGCGACTCCAGCGGCAGCGAAGGATGCCGTCATGACAAGCGACGTTTGACTGAACGCAGTTGCAAGCAAAACACCGGCGGCGACCGAAGCAATTGAATTGGCTATTTGAATGACTGGTAAACGCATGGTAATTTACAACTAGTTACAGGTGAGTTGTGGTTGATTTTGTTCGCTCGACTGCCAGTACATCTCCAACAATCGGGAAGCGTACTGGTGCGTTGCGACTGGATCGAGAATCTGAAGAACCTGATTGTTCCAGGAAGCAGAACCGACGATGACTCGCGACCATGGATCGTTTTGGTTGGCGAATGTCGAAATCGAGATTTCCAGTTCTGCCAGAGTCGCAGCTTCATCGATCAGCAAGCCCCATGGGCCTTGTGGACTGAGTAAGATCGCCAGTTGTTGCTCCGCGTCGGCCGAGGTGTCGTATTGAATGCTCGAAAGTGCCCGCAGACTGACAACCGGAAGGAACTCATTTTGGATATGGCAAACGCCGTTGAGGCTTGCGTCCGCGTGAGGCAGCGGTGCGATATCCGGGCGAGGCACGATGCTTCTGACTGCCAATGCGCCGATACCAAACCAGTTCTCACCGCTACGAAAAACGCAGCAACGACCCTTGTCATCGAGATTTGTACTATTCATAAATGCAACCTGCTGAAAGTTGACAATGTGTGTTGCCGCTCCGGTTCCTTACGACAGTTGTTTTTCGATAACCCGTAAGAGCTTTTCTTCGCAAACGGGTTTCTGTAAATAGGCTCCCATCTCATTTCCGAGCATCTCGAGTGCCTTTGATCTTTCGGTCGTGAGAAATACAACAGGGATTTCACTGTGTGCCGGATCCATTTTTTCACAGAAACCGTATCCATCGAGGCCCGGCATATTCACGTCCAGTACGATAAGTGCCGGATGCTGTCGTAGTTTGGCCAGCGCTTCTTCGCCATCGTTCGCAACGACAACGGAGTACCCGGCTTCTGTCAAAATTCGCCTTACGGCCAAGCGAATTGACTGACAGTCATCCACGACCATGATGGTTGGCATCGTCATTCATCTATCCCAGTGAAGTGTTGCTTGCTCTGTGAGAAAACTACAAAGCACGAAAAAGGATATGTCGTTACCCGGGGCCTGCCCGCTTTTTTCCTTCGGTCTAAAGAAAAATCGCAGCCGTCGGCCGCTTCAATCGACAAGCAACAAGTTGCTTTCAGATAAATTCTGCCAAAACCGATTTGCCAAGGTTCAAAACGCAACCTATGCGTGAATCGCTGATTTAACCGGAATGATTCACGACGGGCGTCCAGTAGGCGATTTGGAACGATTCAACGACCGTGGTGACAAATTTGCGAATCAATAAATTCACCTAGCAGGTGAACTGTCAAAACAGC
>CAYGUE010000080.1:0-29725 GCA_964352885.1 uncultured Pirellulaceae bacterium | reverse complement strand
CCATGGAACTTTTGCCACTACCTGAGGGACCACAAAAGACCGTCATTTTGTCGCGTTCAACATCGAGATCCAGCATCTTTAAATTATGCTGCGAAGCGCCACGGACTTTGATCTCTTTGGCCAGCGTTGGTCCATCAGACTCTAACTTGTTCTTCGGAGGAGGAATTTCAGCCCGCGGTTCCAGTGCCTTGGCGATCGCCATTCCAGTGTGCGATTCCTTGCAGGCCGCAACTTCTTCTGGTGTTCCGCTGATCACCATTTTACCACCGCCAGAACCGCCCTCGGGACCCAAGTCGATGACCCAGTCGGCCGTCTTGATCACGTCAAGGTTGTGCTCAACGACCAAGACCGTATTGCCCGCTTCGACGAAGTCCTGCAGGACTTTTAACAGCAATCGAATGTCCGCAAAATGCAATCCGGTTGTCGGCTCGTCGAGCAAGTACAGCGTCTTGCCTGTCGATCGCTTCGCCAATTCGCGGGCCAGCTTGATACGTTGAGCCTCACCGCCGGACAGTGTTGGCGAAGGTTGACCGATTTTCAGGTACTCCAGACCAACGGCCTGCAGAGTCAGAAGTTTCTTGTGAATCGCCGGAATGGATTCGAAGAAGTGCAATGCCTCCTCGATTTCCATCCTCAAAACGTCGGAGATCGACTTGCCTTTGTATTGAACCTGTAGCGTCTCGCGATTGAAGCGGGCGCCTTGGCAAATCGTACACGTGACCCAAACGTCCGCCAGGAAATCCATCTCCAACTTGTTAGAGCCGTTGCCTTCGCAAGCTTCGCATCGTCCGCCGCGAACGTTGAAGCTGAATCGGCCAGCCTTATAGCCTCGCATTTTGGCTTCGGGCAACTGCGTGTAGAGCTTGCGAATCTCATCAAAGAGTTTGACGTATGTTCCTGGATTCGAACGAGGCGTACGACCGATCGGGGATTGATCGATGGCGATCATTTTGTCCAAGTGCTCAAGGCCAATGATCTCGCCGAATTCACCGGCTTCGCTGATGCCGCCGTTGAGTTCCTGCTTGAGAACTTCCTTCAAAATGCCGTTTACGAAAGAACTCTTTCCACTCCCGGAAACGCCCGTAACACAGACGAAACGACCAAGCGGAATTTCAACGTCGACATCCAGCAGGTTATTGTGCTTGCAATGTGTGATCGTCAGACTTTTGCCGGGATCTGTGATGCGGCGTTGATCCGGGATCTCGATTTCCAGCCGACCAGAAAGGTACTGCGCGGTCAGGCTGTCCTTGTTTTTAACGATCTCCGATGGGTGACCCTCAACAACGACTTTGCCACCGCGGACTCCAGGCCCAGGGCCAAAGTCAATCAAATAATCGGCCGCGCGCATTGTATCTTCATCGTGCTCGACAACGACAACCGTATTACCGAGGTCACGCAAATGTTCCAGCGTGCTGATCAGTCGATCGTTATCACGCGCATGCAATCCAATCGAAGGCTCATCGAGAATATATAGAACGCCAACCAGTCCAGCGCCGATTTGCCCCGCCAAACGAATTCGTTGAGTCTCACCGCCAGAAAGAGTCGGAGCCGTTCGATTCAATGTCAGATAGTCGAGGCCAACGTTGAGCAGGAAGCCAAGACGATTCCGAATCTCCTTGAGCGGCTCGGTTGCGACGTAGGCGCGGACATCACCAAGCTCAAGTTCCGAAAAGAATTCGCGAACTTCGGCGATCGACAAATGGCAAACGTCGGGCAGCGACAGTTCTGGCTTATCCGCGAACGATTCATGCTTCGTCTTGAGTCGGAAGTTTCGCGATTGGCGATTGAGCCTCGCTCCACCGCAGTCAACGCACTTGATCTCATTCATGTACGCTTCGAGCGCACGAATCTTCGGAGCACTGCTGAGCTGTTGGTATTTTTCATCCAACTCAGACACAACTCCTGCGAACTGGCCGCCATACTTCATGGGCGAGTTGCCGCCCTTCCAGGTGTACGTGATGTGCATGTCGTCGGTGCCGTACAGCCAAAGATCCTGCAACTTTTCAGGCAGGTCTTCCCATGCGGTTTCCAGCATCGTGCCGGCTTCAAGATTCAATTCGCGTTCGACTGAATCGGAGACTCCTTGATAAATGTGGCGTTTCCAACGGCCAAGATCCTTCCATTTCCCAAGCAGTTCAAAGCATCCTTGCTGAAACGACTTTTCCGTGTCAGGAACCAAAAGGTCACGATCAAACGTGAAAACATCGCCAAGCCCGTCACAGCCGAGGCACATCCCTTGCGGGCTATTGAAGGAAAACATTTGCGGCGTCGGCGGCGAAAAGCCAAGTCCACAGCCGGGACAGGCGTAGTCCGCAGAGTAAACTCGGTCGTTCGCTGCACCGAATTTGTTCTTGCTTCGAGTTTTTTTCTTTCGCCGAGACGTCTTACCAAAGGAATTTTCCTCGGGAGCATCCGGATCAACCGGGCCAGACTCAGGAGCGCTGTCATCAGGGAATTCGACAACCAACGTTCCTTTGCCAATCTTTAAAGCGGCTTCCACAGACTCGGTGAGGCGACTGCGAATGCCCGGTCCAGCAATCAAGCGGTCGATGACGACTTCAACATTGTGCCGACGCGTTCGATCCAAGCTGATGTCGCTGGAGAGCGAAACGGTGTCGCCATCAACACGAACTCGCGAATATCCGCGGCGCAGCAATTCGGAAAACAGATCTTTGTGCTCACCTTTTTGAGCACGGACGACCGGCGCCAAGATCGTGTAACTCGTCTCCTCTGGGAACGTAAAGATACTGCCGATGATCTGATCGCGAGACTGGGCCGTAATCGGCGTATCACACTTTGGGCAAAAACCCTGTCCGACGCGAGCGTAAAGAATGCGTAGGAAATCGTAGATCTCCGTGATCGTCCCGACGGTGGAGCGTGGATTGTTACCGGAACTTTTCTGGGCGATCGAAATCGACGGACTCAATCCGGAAATCAAATCGACGTCTGGCTTTGTCATTTGGCCGAGGAACTGTCTCGCAAAGCTGGACAGGCTTTCGACGTACCTTCTCTGGCCTTCTGCGAATACAGTATCGAACGCAAACGAACTCTTGCCACTGCCGGAAACTCCGGTAAGACAAATCAGCTGGTTGCGGGGTAAAACAAGGTCGACGTTTTGAAGATTGTGTTCACGTGCACCTTTAACAACAATATCTGAAGCTGGCATACTGCGGCGTATTCCTGGCTGAATGGTTCGAACTTAGCGGACCGCACATTATAGGGACATTCGAGGGCCTGCCCACCCGAGGATTTATGAGGCGTCGGCGGAGATGTCGCCTGACTTTTGGCAAGGCGTTTAGTAGGCTCAATCCTGCTTCAATTTTCAAAACTGGTCTTTCAATGTTGTGCTTGGATACTGGCAAAACAAAATCACTGGACACTCGTTGAGAAACTTTTTGGTTCCCAGTCGAACACCTCGTCATCTCACCACACTTCGGACATATTTTGTCCAAGTTTTTGACTCATGAATTCGTCGTCCTGCGTCACATCCGTTTGCGCAAGATTGACTCATTAAGTACGACTAGTTCGCGAATTGGCACCGTTCCAAATGGGGTAGCCGGCCTTACCAATGTCGTTGTCGAAGAATTCAGATTCGAATTGCGGCCCGGGAACGGATGTGGGGGAAACCCAACCCGACCCGACCAACCGCCTTTTCTGACGCTCCCGCTCGACTCGTGGCAATACGAAAATTGGAGCCGTTAAAACAGCACTGCGGGTGAAAAAGCCAAAAAATCAGGGAGGGTTTTCAGTCGAACCGTTAATTTCACCCCGAAATTTGGAAAAATTGTGAAGGTTTACCAACAATTCCCGCCCCATGAAAACGATTTCAGGCAATAATGTCACGCGGAGGCGCTCCGAGTGATCGACCAATCATCGGTTGCAAGCCCTCGTTCACGTTTTATACCACCTTGGAAAACCCTCGAAGAAATCATGAAAAAAATCATCACATCGATGGCGATCTCCCTGCTGTTCGCTGTAACCGCTAACGCGGACGTAATCCATTTCAACGACTATGAATCATCGGGGGCCAATCAAGGCACCGGATTTGGCATTGTTCCCGATAGCATGGACTTCGCCGATGGTGGCGGAGACTTTGTTGGGCAGGCTGGCTTGGGTCTCTCATCTGACAACAACAACAGCGGCAGCTTTGCTTACGTTATTGATGGTGGAAACACAGCCGCCAACGGCAATGGTTGGGGCGGGAACTGGTCAGGTATTGACTCAACTAGCGGAATTACGTCCGGTGGATTTGGCGTTGAAGCCGACGTTGTTGCTGCAGGTGTTGGAAGCTATATCAATTATACTGAAGGTGCCACATTCACCATTTCTGTCATGGTTGCCACAGATGGAACAGACCCTGCTTCAGGTGGCGTCGTGGCGGCACCTCGGCTTGAGTTCAAGGATGCTGGCGGAGCTGAGCTATTCCGCAACGATGATGGTGCACCATTGGACGCCTCTACTTTGACAGAACAATACCAGATGATGTCTTGGTCGTATTCGTTAACTGCTGCTGACGAAGCCCTCGGAATTGCTTCAGTTACTGCCGTGATTGGCACCGATGGCCTTGGATTTGGAACTGCGGATGGACTCGTCTACTTTGACGATGTGCTTTTCGAAGTCA
The DNA here is from genome assembly GCA_964352885.1 of uncultured Pirellulaceae bacterium. Lineage (GTDB taxonomy): Bacteria > Planctomycetota > Planctomycetia > Pirellulales > Pirellulaceae > Mariniblastus. The sequence goes on along the minus strand of CAYGUE010000080.1, from coordinate 25,104 downwards.
ACTCAGAAAACGTTGTCACGCTGGCAGTTCCTGAGCCCGCTACAGCGAGCCTGATGCTTGCTGGTTTGCTCGGCCTTTGTGGCGTTCGCCGTCGCAAGAACTAGTATCGCTTTCAGAGCGAGAATTAAGATAATGAAGCCCAGTCACAAGACTGGGCTTTTTTTATGTCGCCGGACGGAATCCATACAGCAACCATGAATTCGCCTTTTCAAAATACACGATCGAAGTTTGCCGGCTCTTTTATTTTGGCGTTGGCGGTCATCTGCACTCAGGGCTGCCAACCGGAAGACCAAAAGCAACAGAGTCCTGCCAACTCGAAACAGTTGAATGTAGATTCAAAACAGGCGGAAGCCGAAACTGATGACACGGCGTACGTCGTGCCCGGCATCAACTTCGCGCCGCCGGCTGATGATGCAGCGGCCGATGGTTGGCAAACGGAGCAGCTATCTTCAGCGGCTTCGAAACAGCTACAGCAAATCGCGCTCCACTTCGACCCGTCTGGAAAGGCAACCACACCGGTGGACGATCTGGTTGCGTCTGACGTATCGTTTCAATCACTTCGTCCCGTGGAAACAGAAACCGTCTTCAACGATGCTGCGTTTACTGTCCGGCGAAACAAGAACACAGCAGACGAATCCAAAAAAATTGCCAGTGCTGAAAAATTTGGCGAACAACTTGCAAGCTTGCTCAGCTTTGTCACCAACGTGCGGGACGTAAAGACAAAAGTTAAAGTCTTCAAGGTCAACCAGCAAGACAGCCAACTTGTCACATCTGCCTATATGCAGACATGGGCGACTGCCGATGAAGGAACCATTCAGTCCAATGCAACCTGGGATTGCGTTTGGAACGTGGGGCCAAAAAACGTAACACTTCAATCGTTGAAAATTCGTGACTACCTGGAAGTTGTCGGCTCACAAGCAAACGATGCTGGGCCAATGTTTGCAGACTGCACGGAAGCTGTCCTCGGCAATACGTCTGGCTTTCGCGACCAATTGGTCCCCAGCATGGACCAATGGCTGCATACGATTGAGATTCAGTACCACATCAACATCGGTGGCTGGGAAGGCATTTCTATTTCGGACGTCAATGGAGATGGGCTGGATGATCTGTATGTCAGTCAGCCCGGTGGCCTGCCGAATCGACTGTTCATTCAAAACGGAGATGGCACCTGCCATGATGCCTCGGCGGAATCCGGAACGGATTGGCTGAACCAAGCCCATGCTTCCGTGTTTGGTGACATTGATAACGACGGCGATCAGGATCTGGTCATCGGCGTCCAGGATGGGTTGCTTGTCATGAGCAACGACGGGTCCGGAAAATTCACGGTTCGTCGTGGCCTGATTTTGCCCGCCGCCGTCCCCTATTCCCTGACATTGGCGGATTACGATCAGGACGGCGACCTGGATATATTTGCCTGTTGTTATGACCGCAGATCAGGCGTCAATCGCCATCGTATTTTTGCCAAAGCAATTCCATACCATGACGCCAACAATGGCGGGCGAAACGTGCTGCTTCGAAATGATTCGACGCCAGCCGCCCCGGCTGATGGCAATTGGAATTTTAGCTACGTCACCAAGCAGGCCGGCCTGGACGAGAACAATCGTCGCTTCAGCTACGCCGCGTCATGGGAAGACTATGACAACGATGGCGATTTGGATCTATATATTGCCAATGACTTTGGTCGCAACAACCTGTTTCGCAACGATGGCGGGCAATTTAAAGACGTTGCCAAAGAAGCTGGCGTGGAAGATGTATCGGCTGGCATGTCGATTACATGGGGCGACTACAACAACGATGGCTGGATGGACATCTATGTCAGCAATATGTTTTCATCTGCCGGAAATCGAATCGCATTTCAACGAAAATTCCAATCGGATGCCGGCGACGAAACCAAAAAACTTTTTCAACGCCATGCACGTGGAAACTCACTGTTCGAGAATGCAAAAGACGGCACGTTTCGAGATGTCAGCGTCGAAACCGGCGTCACCATGGGCCGCTGGGCCTGGGGCTCCCGGTTCATTGACATCAACAATGATGGCTGGCAAGACTTGCTGGTCGCCAACGGATTTCTGACCCAAGGAAAAGCTGACGATTTGTGATCGATGTATTGGCGGCAGGTCGTGTCGCAATCACCCACTACCGCAGATGCGGACCAAGCAGACATTGATCACTATTTATCTGTTTGGGAGCCACTAAATCAACGCATCCTCACTGGCAGTTCATTCAGCGGCAATGAAAGAAACTGTTGCTTTCTGAATACAGGACAAAATACTCTTGGTAAGGATCAGTTCGCTGATGTTTCTGCTGCGAGCTCGCTCAACCATCTTGATGATAGTCGATCGATTGCCGTCACAGACTGGGACCAAGACGGCGATCTCGATCTTTGGATCACTAACCGCACATCGCCACGAATTCGCTTTCTGCGGAACGATACTCCAACGACGAATAGCTACGTTGCGTTCCAACTTGAAGGGCTGCCGTCCGCCAACTGCCCGCGTGACGCGTATGGAGCAAGAGTCGAAGTCACGTTCGAAAAAAACGATGGCGAAACCACGAAAAGGACACAAACGTTGTATGGCGGAGACAGCTTTCTTAGCCAGTCTTCGAAATGGCTTCACTTTGGAATGCAACCCAATGAGTCTGTGCAATCCGTATCAGTACGTTGGCCGGGTTCAACCGAGCTTGAATCCTTCTCTGATGTTGCGACCGGAAAACGATGGCTATTGGCTCAATCGAGCGGCGTCGCTCAAGAGTTTCAGTCCAAAGTAGCCGCGGAATCATCACTGACTCCAAGCAACCTTGCGGGAGTACCGCTAAAAGCAACCGGGCGACTAAAGATCAGCTGGCCACAGTCGGTTGGCGACCTGCAGTATCGATCAATGACGGACGAATTGGTGACCCAAAAAGCTGTTTCGGATCGGCCCGCCCTGTACATGTGCTGGGCGAGTTGGTGCTCCCCATGCCTGCAGGAATTGAAAGAAATATCCCAGACCGACATCGGTGATGTTGATGTCTTTGCGTTGAACATTGAAGAAGCCACGTCGGGAGACGCTCCTACGATCGCCAAACAGCTGAGCATCCTGAAAAGTGTTGGCTTCAAGGGAACACCTGGCATTGCCACCCTATCGCTGCTTGGCACATTGAATCAGAAACATCTTGACGCTATCTACGTTCGAACCGACCTTCCGCTACCCGTGAGTTTTCTCGTTGATAAAGACGGATTGTTGCGTGTGGTCTACAAGGGAAAACTTGATGTCGCTCAAGTCGTCAAAGACCTGCAAACGCTGGACGCCAAGGGGCGCAACTCGATGGCGTTATCGGTTCCATTTCCCGGGCGATGGTCCGAAGAACACCTCGATGGAAACCCGATCGCAGTCGCCCGTGTCTATACGCAAGACGGCAATCCGGAAGATGCCACATCCTTTCTGCAGCACTACCTTGAGATCTCGGAACCTGCCGAAGACGGAACTTCCGTTTCCATGATCGATTCTCAAACCAACCGCATTCGTGCAGCTGCCTGGTACGAATTGGGCACGATCGCGTTTCGCAGCGGTGAGTCAGATGCCGGTCTTGCACATTGCAAAGAGGCGTTGAAGTTAGCTCCAAAATCAGTTCCAACCCTTTTGGCCATTATCAGCCAGCTTGCAACCACGGGTGACTTCGAAGCAGCCATTCCGTATTGCGAATCAGTTCAACAAATTGCCGGTGAAAACCCAAGTGTAAGATTCCAGTTGGGTCGAATCGAAATGGGCAGAAAAAACTATCGTGAGGCAGTCGTCCATTTCGAGGGTGCTTTCAAAGGAAACCCTCGAATGCTCTCTGCTGCAAACAATCTGGCTTGGATTCTCGCAACCAACGAAGACGCACAAGTCCGTGATGGGAAACGGGCAGTCGAGGTCGCGAAACGTATTTGTGAAACGACGCAGTACAAAGACTATCGCTTTTTCAGCACGCTCGCCGCAGCTTACGCGGAGAGCGGCGACTTCGACAATGCAGTGACGATCACAAACAAAGCAATTGAAATGGCCACTGCCAAAGGCGATGAAAAAACAATCGCTTCAATGAACGAGCGGCTCAAGTTGTTTGAATCTGGCACGCCCGTCCGCGACTAGACGATTCACGACTAGGCGATTCGCGACCAATCCAATTTGTGTTTTTCGTTTACTCTTACACGGTAGCGGTTAGGAGCGAAGGGCCGCCAACACCGAATCGAGTTGCGCTTTCGTCGAAACGCCCGAAATCCGCTCAACGACTTGTCCGCTGGCATCAACTGCGACTAGGAACGGGAAACTGTTCGTACCCATGATGCTCATTAGCTTGGCCTGCGGATTGTCGACAATAATCGTACCGTCATAGCCGAGGTCATCAAACCAATCGGCAGCAGGATAGTTGTCACGAGTCGAGTCAACGGCGACAGCTCCGGCGACGAACTCAATGTCATCACCCAAATCATTCTCCGCTAGCCATTCGACGATCTCTGGCAACTCTTCATTGCAGAACGGACACCAGTGAGCCAACATTGAGTAAATCCTTGCAACACCGGGTTCGATGCTATTGAACGTTCCGCCGTCAATTGTCTGCGCTTCGAATCCTGCAATCGTCTGTCCAACCGCAGCGTCAGTTGACGCTGCCGGGATATACAATGGCAGGTCAGTCCCAGAGTTGACTGTAATGGTTCCGGTGTCTAGCGACACTTCTTCTGTCACGCTTAGAGCAAACTGTTTTTCATTGAAAAGGGTTCCTGAATCAGTCGCACGAACCGTCAACGTCGCATCTCCAACTCTTGCTGGAGTCCACGAAACGTTTCCTTGGGCATCAACCGATGGTTGAGTATCGGTCGAAAGTATTGCGGTTCCAGTTGCGGAAACCGTCCACGTTAGAGCATCGCCTTCGACGTCGGTAGCCGTTGCCTGAACGTTGAACGCCTCGCCAACGACCGCGCTGCCGTCAGCAATGTTAGCGACGACTGGAGCATCATTCACCGGGGTTACGTTGACGGTTAGAGTGGTGACTGAGGATGAAACATCGCCTGCGAAGACCTGAACCGAAATCCTCTGTGCTCCCGGTTTTGGCTGATCGGAATGGTTCTCGTATTTCAACGTTTGCAGAACGGTCAAGAACTCATCGGTGGTCAGTGATTCCTCGAATGTCAGAACACCGTCCACTGATTCAACTTCCGAAGCCAACCCGTCGATTTTGACTACTCCATTGTTCTCATTGAGACCCTCTGATGTTGAATCCTCAAGAGTTACCGTGAACCGGGAGATTGAATCAAGGACCGTCGTGTTGATGGCATCGATTCGCGAACCAAGACTCAGCTCTTCATCGCCTTCTACAAATTCGAAATCAGAATTGTCGTTCAGGGAAACAGTAATCGTTGGCACGACTTGCATAATGCGAACGTTGTCGAGCAAAGGACCGTCGCCATCACCGGTGAATGAATTTCCAGGCTCGCGAAATACGAGCCGCGTCGAATCGGTATCTGCACGTACCGTAAAGCCAAAACTCTGCCAGTCAGAATTTCCACGATAGGTACCAACCCATGTATCGTTCCAGCGAATCCTCATCTCTTCATCCTCGCCGACCGAACCACTTTCGGATCGCAAGTCAAAGGAGACGAAGTAAATTCCGCCACTCTCAGTCGTGATGTCTGTGTATACAACATCCGAGTTTTCGGCTTGGCGATCGAGGTTCAAATACAGAGATCCGTTGCTGGCGGTGCCATCTTGCACATCAACGGACCGGTTGCTGTCCTCGCCGACGACACTCCAGCCCGGGATGTCATCCTCGCTGACGGTGCCAACTGAGTTTTCCTCAAAGCTGCCGTTCTCGACCGTCTGACTTGAAACAGGAACGAGACGCAAGTTGTCAATGATCGGCCCGATCCCGTCGTTGCCAGCGCCGTCAACTTCCTGAATTTCAAGACGCGTCAAATCTGCGCTACCGCCTGCAACGTCCACGGTGAACGTTTGCCAAAACTCAGTGATGCCCCGATATGTGCCAACCTGGGCACCGTCCCATAGGATTCGAATATCGTTGGTTGTCGCGTCCGCTGTGTTAGCAACCGTTCGCCCACGTAAATCGAACGCGAGGGTATAGAGTTGTCCACTGTCAGTGTTGACGTCTTGGAAAACCGATTCAAGAACGTCAGCCTGAAAATCAAGGTGCAGTCCTGTGCCGCGAGGCGAGTCGTCGAAGCCAACCAAGCTGACCGTGTCGCTGGCTCCATCTGTCTGACTCCATCCAGCTAAGGCTGCAATTGCAACGTGTTGTGCGGTTCCGTCGACAACATCGTTTTGGTCAAAATTCCCGTTGACGATCAAGCCAGTGTCGATGGATGTATCTCCGTCGAATTGGGCCAATCCTGTGGCGGCCAATAGTTGTCGTGGTTCAAGAATTCCGTAACTGGGTCCACGGTTAAGGCGGCGACGTTGCTTCATGGGAGTTACCAAAAGTCTTACGAAGTAAAAATGGCGAAGATATTCCCCGATTTTATGCCACTTGGCAACAAATACCAGTGAAATTGGCCAGACCATCATGGTCCCTTAAAAAGTTGAACACTTTAGGGTCGCAATAGGTATGACCGACACGATCGACACATGGTATTATGGAGCCCGTCAAAATCTCTCCACCAATTCCACTCAGGGATGCGCTATGGCCACTCGACCAATTTCTCGGCGCCGTAACCAGCTCGACTTCGGCAAGCTTGAAAAGCGAAACCTGTTGGCCAACGATTTACTGCCGGACATCTTTGCGTGGGAGAGCGAGGATCGTGGCTATCTTCATGACTACGTCGTTGAAGGTGACTTACTGCGATTCAGTACAGCGTTTGCGAACAAGGGCGAAGGACACTTAGAAGTCTTTGGTGGTGATCCTACCGGCGACGGTTCACAGGAAGTGTTACAACGAATCTACGATGACGAAGGCGGCTTTCGAGATCGCCTTGCAGGCGAATTCACCTACCACCCTGCCCATGGCCATATTCACTTCGATGGATACGCGATCTACAACCTTCGTGAGATCGGTCCCGGCGGTGCCGTTGGCGACATTCTGGCCACAGGCGGCAAAATCAGCTTTTGTCTTATCGATATTACCCGCTACGACGCTGATGCAGGGTCCTCGAACTATGGCAGCTGTGGAACAACTCAAGGAGTCTCAGCAGGTTGGTCGGATGTCTACGGACGAGGTCTGGCGGATCAGTGGATCAACATTTCCGGAATCGACGACGGCGATTATTACCTTGAAGTGATCACGGACCCAGAAGACCAACTTCTTGAGTCCGATGAAACGAATAATACAACAATCATTACGGTAACGATCGAAGACGGTCCGGGAAACAACGGTGACCGCCTTGAGCCAAACAACTCGTTCACTCAAGCCTACAATATGGGCGTTGTGAGTGAACGCCGTGAAGACGGTCTCTCAATTCACACGGATCAGGACGTTGACTACTACCAGTTTGCGGCCGCGGAAGATGGTGATTTTGAGATTCATGTCAACTTTAGCCATGAGTTGGGCAATCTCGATGCGTTCGTGTACGACAGCAACTTCGATTTGGTTGCGAGTGCCGACAGCCTCACGGATCTGGAAGATCTCCATTTCGAAGCGCAGCCTGACGCAGCTTACTTTCTCGAGATCGTTGGCGTTGATGGAGCAACGAACGGCTACGACGTCGAATTCTTTGGGCCCGGTGACTTGGTTACATCGACCATCATGAGCACCGACACTCCAGTCGATATACCGGACGGAGCAGGGAGTAACTCAGCTGGCCCTACGGTGTTCAGCACTTTGGAAGGCCCAGACATTACGCTGACTGATCTGAACCTTATCTTTGAAGATCTGCAACACACTTGGATGGCAGACTTGAGTATCGCCTTGATTTCTCCTTCGGGAACGCGAGCTCATATCATCCGCTCTGACTATGAAGGAAGCGGGGACGGTCCGCTGGGAAGCGGTGACAATTTCTCCAGCACGATTCTCGATGATCAGGCGCCGACCAGTATTGCCGACGGCAACGCACCCTATTCTGGCTCTTTCCATGTCAATTATGGCGACATTTCAAATCCGTTTGCTGCATTTAGTGGCGAAAGTGCACTGGGAACATGGACCGTCGAAATTACTGATTGGTTCTCCGCCGATACCGGAACCCTGCACGAATGGGGTTTGATGTTTACCGGAATCGACAACAACCCAGGTGATTCCCTCGAACAAAACGATGCGTTCCCACAGGCGACGGATCTCGGAACCATTGGAGTCTTCAATCAAACGGGATTGTCAATCCACAAAACATCTGATGTCGACTTCTTTCGCTTTAATGCACAGGATTCAACACACGTCCAAATCGACCTGACATTTGCTCATTCCGATGGCAACCTAGACTTCATTGTTTACGACACGAACCAGCAAGAAATGGGTCGGTCAGATACGATCAACGACGATGAATCGATGCGTGTTGCGGTTGAAGCAGGAGAACTGTACTTCATCCAAGTCCTTGGAACCGATGGCGGAACAAACACGTATGACCTGTCGATCGATGTTCCAAGGCTCGTGGCTGAGTCGGGCACGATCGGAGCTGTGGACGCGAATTGGCAGTGGGTCCCGTTTAGCAACCAATTCGATAATCCCGTCATCTTGGTATCCGCACCAACTCTAAATGCCAAAACTGCACTCACTGTCGACATTAACGAGCCAACCAGCGACGGATTTTTTGTGCGACTGAATTCTTGGGAGGCTGAAGGGCCCGGTGCTCCCGAGAACCTGAATTTTTACGTTGTCGAAGCTGGAACGCACACGCTACGCGATGGCACGGTGATCGTTGCCGGCCGCAATCAGATTTCCAACGGAAAGTTCCAAAATCTGGATTTCGGAACAACGTTTGAGACAACGCCAGTCGTCTTTGGTCAAATCGAAAATTCTGACGATGCTGTCACAATGCGATTGAATTCTGTCGACAATACAGGGGCCAGTTGGAAATCACAGTTGAGAGAATCCGACGACCCGATTCTTAATGTTTCTCATACGGCGCATTGGTTGGCTGTCGAACCAGGTACTGGATCGACTGAATATGGAGATTTTGAGGCCGGCGTTGTCGCATTAAATTCCGATCTCCGCAAAGTTGGTTTTTCCGGTTCTTATGGCGCTGGTCCCCATGCGATTTTTTCTATTCAAAGTTTCAACGAGAGTGACTCGGTCGGTGTGAGGCTATTTTCGACAGAGCCAACACATTTGAAAGTTTTCTTGCAGGAAGAAAGATCCGCGGACATTGAAACCGTCCATGCCGCTGAATCAGTCGGATATTTTGTGTTTGGCAATGGCGAATTCTACGCGGCTGAACCACAGAATAGATCCTTGGTTGCCAAAACTGGCGGTGACGAAGCGCGTATGACAGGATCTGAAATCGAACTTCGATCAAAGATCGATGATGTCGGCAACAAGGTCGTTGCATTTTTGCCCGCTAAGTTGGGCGTAGAACAAACAAGACGTCTTGGCAACGTTTTGAATGCAGAGAAAGCGCCCAAGTACGACCTTGCGTTGGCTGGTTCAATCGAACAGGTCCAAGCGGATACCGTTCGAGATCGAGTTTTCAAATCTTCGGATGTGAACTTTGAATCAGCGGACGAAGTTGTTATCGAAGATGCCGGTCACGCATTTAAAGGCTTCCGCAAATTGGCAACAGTTCGATAATTGGTTGAGGGAGCTCTGCCCCCTCTCTATTTCGCCCCAATTGAAACGTCCACGATTACCGGTCGATGGTCGCTTCCCCTTGCATCACCTAAAAATCGCTGATGCACGTGAATCGACTTGGAAATCAGGACGTGGTCAATTGGAATCGCGAGAGGTGGCGCAAAACTGGGCCAAGAAGGATGTAGGCCAAACCCTTGCCGGCTATCTCGCATATTTGTATCGCCGATCAGCTCGGTAAGATATCGTGACGAAGGATTGCAGTTCATGTCGCCGACAAGAATCGTCTCGATTGAATCAGAATTTACTTGTGCTGCGATTTCCTCGAACTGGCGGTTCCGCAATTCGAGTCGAAATCGATTTGTTGGCGACATTACGTGAACTGCCATAAATCGTAGAGGCCGGCCATCGACGCGGACGGTCACTGTCGCAGCCGGATTGTCGATCGTGTCTTCCGTCAATGGTAAAGACCCGGCATTTTCAAATGGTAGCTTGCTGAAAATCGCGATGCCATATCCGTGCCATCTGGGATCACGGTGCTGAAACGGATGCGATTCATTCAATGCATCAAGTGCCTGATGCCACATATTCGCGTACTCCAGGACTGCAACGATATCCGGATCATGCTTTCGTATTTCACTGATCGAAGATTGGAAATCCGAGTTTGTCCCCAACACGTTATATGACATCACGCGAATCTTCGTTTTCCCGGCGGGCGGTTGTTGCACCGGAATGTATAGTTGCCCCGATTCCCAGCCAGTCCAGGCGAAAACGATTGCGAGACCTGCTATTAGTGGCCAGCCAGCTTTTGCGAAACGGGAAAGAATAAGCAGGAAGACGAACAGGACCAAGAACTGGATACGAAAATTGGCCAGCAATTCGGCAACGAAATAACGCTGTCCAAAGAATGAGAATAGATACGTAAAAATAGTCAGCCACATTCCCGCTCGCAACATCCTGCGAATGCGGGACCAAAACCGATCAGTTTTCACAGCCAACGGATCTTTTGGCACGTCGTGCATTTCCTGTTTTGCTTAGCACCAAAAACGATTCGCGTTGGCAGCGTCAATCAAATTGCGGCTTGGATGTTATCGAACAGTTCCTAGATCAAGACGAGGCTTTCCAGCAACAGTCGCAGCTTTCTCAATTCACCATCGTGGTCGACGTCTGCATGAGGCTGAATGTCAACGCACAGGGTTCGCCTGAAGCCTTCCTTGCGGAGCAAATTGATCAATCGGCCATAGTCGATAATTCCTTGGCCGACACGAACCTGCAAATTTTCCGGAGTCGAATCACGCATGTATACATTGTGCACGTATGGCAATAACTTTTCGTAGTTCGGAGGTTCTGGATTGCCAAAATGATAGTGGCTTGGATCCATCGCCAAGCCAATACCTTTGACGTGACCACATATCACTGAAACCGTGTCAACATCGGCAGACAGACGACCGACTTCGGTTCGCATTCCCACGCGAACACCATGCACGTCCGCGATCTTGACCAATCGCTTATAGCGTTCGACTTCTTCATTAAACGGTGTCCCGTGTTCACTGGCACGAACCGTAAGGGAAACGATCTTGGCGATTTTTGCTAATTCGCAGCACCTCGTGAACGTGGCGTAGTACTCCTCACCAGGATCCTCGATGCGCAAATCCAGCCCGGTAACGACCAGACGATGGGTATTCATGCATATCTCAAGCGCTCGATCGAAGTTGTTCTTGATGTCCGATGGCTTAAGATGATTACCGCTCTCGTAAACTCCCATTTCAATGTGTGAGAATTCAAGATGAGCCAACTTTTCGATCGTCTCGGAAAGCGGCAAGTCGGGATAGCATTGCGTAGTTGCGGCAACAAACACACGCAGACTCCTTTTGCGCAGATCAATTTGGGCGTAAAAATTACGTAACGACAGCCGGGGCTGGCAGTCGCCAAGATGTGAAGATAGAGACAATGCCAAACTTTTACAACACCAGCCGGAGCAAGCCGACTTGCCTGTTATCACCAACGAATTGAGCAAGCGGTATCGCGATTTTCTGGCATTGGACAAAGTCAGCCTGCGGATCGATCAAGGGGAAGTCTTCGGATTGCTGGGACCCAACGGTGCTGGCAAGTCGACGCTGATCCGCTGCCTGCTGGGCTTTTTGAAACCAAGCTCCGGAAGTGCAACGGTTGACGGATTGGACTGCTATCTCGAACGAGTCGCCGTACACTCCAAACTGTCCTATTTGCCGGGCGATGCTCGCATGTATCGCACGATGCGAGCCAAAGGGCTGCTTAAGATGTTCGCGGGCTTGCGAGAAGGCACTTCTTTCGAAGACGCACAACGTGTCGCCGACCGCCTGGAACTGGATCTGTCGCGTTGGGTTGGGCTCATGTCGACCGGCATGCGTCAGAAGCTCGCACTTTCGATTTGCCTGTCTGTTGAGGCACCTCTGCTGGTTCTGGATGAACCCACCGCCAATCTCGACCCAACCGTCCGCGGGCAAGTGCTTGATCTAATCAAGGAGGCAAAGAATCGGGGACAAACCGTGATTTTTTCATCCCATGTTTTGTCCGAAATCGAAGAAGTCTGTGACCGAGTCGCGATCCTGAAGGCTGGTAAGCTCGCGTTTCAACAATCGCTGGTAGATCTTTCCTGGCAACATCGCATCCGCGCAACAACGGATATTTTTGTTGCGGACCACGCTTGCAAAATCGACACGAGTGAACAGCCGACGATTATCCAGAAAGAGGATCGGGTCATGATCGAGACTCAAGGAGAGCTCTCGCCGGTGTTGAAATGGCTGGCCGATATGCCGCTGCGCAACGTGACGATCGAGCCCGTGGGTCTGCGGTCTGTTTATGACAAAATTCACAGCGGTAACGATGTGGCGTCAGCGCCATCCGAATCTTCACCTGATTCGGAGGTCGTTTCGTGAGTATCGATCAAGCACTCCGTCGAAAGTACTTCAGTGAATCCTGGATGCTGTGGTCCGCCATCGCACTAGGTGTTTCGATTTTCTGCTGGGTACGCGTTCATGTCGTGGGAGAATTTGACACGTCCCAGTTCAAACAGATCGTGGATTTGCTGCCCAAAGATTGGCGAAAGTTTTCGTCCGTCGACTTCGACTGGCTCGTTTCCTATCTGGGCCGTACGGCTTTGACGCTGGATGAGCCTATGCTGCTTCTGCTGATCTGCAGCTGGGTCATCGTTCGTGGATCGGATGTCGTCAGTGGCGAGCTTGGCCGCGGAACAATGGAGATGCTTCTCGCTCAGCCGGTCAGCCGCATGAAAGTCTGGTGGACGCACGCGTTTTGGACATTCGTTGGAATGGTCGGACTGGTAGCAGTGACGTGGCTGTTCATCGCCGTCGGTATTTGGACGACCAGCGTTGAAGAGACAAGCTACATGGAGCTCAATTTTGGCGTCACCAAGATCCCCCTGACTTTCGCCGAACCGGTCATAGAGACAGTCGCGATGTCTGATCATGTGAATCCAATGTTATTCCTTCCCGGAATTGTGAATCTGTTTACGCTGTGCTTTTTCCTTGGCGGATTTTCGGCGTGGTGTTCATCGATGGACCGATTCCGCTGGAGAACGCTAGGGATCGTCGCCGCGTTCTATTTCCTGCAGGGCGGAATGAAGGTCCTCGCAATGGCGTCCGAATCGCTAAGTTGGATTCGCTTCGCGACCGTATTCGGCTATTACGGACCAGCCAACTCGATTGAGTCTGCCCAAAAGAGCGTATGGAACTGCCTTTCGCTATTCAAAGAAAGCTCTCAGGGCCAGTTACTACCCGCACCGTTGTTGAACAACCTCCTTTTGCTTTCACTGGGCGTACTGCTCTACGTTTGGGGCGGCCGCATTTTCAAAAAGCGAGATCTTCCCGCTCCAATTTGAGCGTCGGGACCCTGACTGCGTCACTGACGGAAATTGAAGTACTCGCTTAACAAAAACTCTTCATCCCCAGCGATGGTAAGAAAGCTGCGAAAAATCAGCGGCGGAATTTCGTTGGGGAGCTGATGCGTCGAGCTATCGACGCGCGTTACCGTGAAGGTGTTTTCGTTGAGCCCGCCAAGTGTTTCCACGCGAGCCGCTTCATCGAAAGAAATATCTTCCGGTTTGGCCCAATGACAATCGCGGAGCGCTTCGACGACCAAAACCGTGTTGTGCGAGGCATCCGTGACATCATCAAACTTCATTTTTTTGCCTTCGGCAAACAACGTCTCGGGTCCGACGACGGCGAAGTAATTGGTGTTGGTTTCAGATTCGCTTAGAGGATGTTTGTAAGTTTCAGGCATGATTTTTGTAACGGCAAGGTTGTGCTCGCTATTCCAAGGCTCACTGAACCGGTACTTTTTGTAGAGTTCCCCCTGTTCAAGAAATGGCAGGATCGCGACTCGCCAGCTATGCACTTGGCCGCTTTCGTGCCGAATGACGGCTTCCGGAAAATGTCCGTATGCGGACTCATAGTTGAGCAACGCAAGACCAAGTTGCCGCTGGTTGTTCATCCCTTGGGTTTTCGCCGCTGCTTTTCGAATTTCGCCAGCCACAGACTTGATCGCTTTGATGTCGAGCTCAAACGTCGACTTCAATTCGAGAGTATTCAATGCGACTTTCGTTTCGAGCGTTTTGAGCGATTCGAGCGCCGATTTACCTAGGCTCTTCGTGGGCTCATTCGGGCTGCTCGCGGCTCCCCACAACAGCTTCTCCAACGAAGACTTGATGTCTGAAATCGCAGCCTCAGCAGCCTTCGCGTCCGCTTGCGACAGGAATCCCAACGCAGCACGGCAGGTGATTTTTCGATCGACATCGGCAGCAACAACAACGGTCTGACACCTGGCAAACAGATCAATTTGTTCACCATTGAGAACTGCGGACATGCTCCCTTTGCTCCACGCAATAAGCTCTCTTCCACCGACCACCACAAGCGGTTTCTTGGCGACTTTCTTAAACTTCTTGTACCAGGTTGCCCGCTTCGCAGACTGCTTGTCCATCGACTTTGCAAGCTCGATCCCCTTTTCCGTGAAGCACCAAAGGATGGTTCTTTCGTCGAGAATCAAACCGTGCCGCATAGGCGATATGGGGTCGATACGTTTTATTTCAATTGGGAAAGATTTGCTCTGGCCCATAATCTCGCCGAGCGCCTTGAAGTTTGTCAGGTTGTCTTCGAAAGTTCGCGCAATGCTATAACAACGATCAAGCTGTTCATCCTCGGCAAAGCTCGTCACCTGCACCAATTGGTCGATGTGAGAAGTTCCAATCCCTGTGTCGCCTTCAAACATTTTGTCCAACTGCTGAATGCCAGATTTGAACGGCTCCAACTTCAACAGCTCTTCCACCACGCCCGACTTGTACAGTCTGGCCGGCCGGACAAAGACTGCCACCTGATCAGGCCGATCGCTGATGTAGTCCGTGAGGAACTCGGTTGCTTTTTCCTGCGAGAATTCAGATGCGGCAAGTGCCGGAGAATTCGTCACGGCATTGGATGCCGGTGCCCGTACCCCGCAAACAGCCGCTGCCACAACAAAAGCAAATGCGGGAATGAGCGATCTGAATCGTTTGATGGAGCCATGTTTTGTGTTTCGTAGCATTTCGATTCTCCGAATGAAACTGTCTTCCTGTGGAATGAACATCGATGCCAAACGTAGATTGCTTTGGTCGTCTTGCCGCAGCGCCAACGTCGCCAACATTCGTGCGTAGTCCTTCTGCCCAAGCGTGATCTGTGCAGCGATTTGGTCCGCAGCAACTTCTTGATGCAGTCGCATTTGACGAACCAACCAATGGACCATCGGATTGAAAAAGTGCAGCGATGTGCAGATTTGAGAAACAATGTTCGCTGTAAAGTCGCGATGGTGAATGTGTGCTATCTCATGAGCCAGAACAGACGCTTGTTCGGTGCGTTGCCAGTTCTCGAAATCCTGAGTCAGGAATATTTTCGGCTTTAAAGACCCAATGGTTGCAGCGGTACCGAGCAAGCTCGTTTGGAACAGTTCGATCTTTCGATCACAGCCGATCTTGAAACTGAGTTCCTCTACAAGCGCCCAAGTTTTCTTGCTGGTGACTGGTTAGGAATTGCTTCTCAATCGGCGGAGCGATTGAATGCCGATGAACAGCCTCGCAAAGGCAAGGAAAACCAGAACCAATAAGCAAACTCCAAAGCTTCGTACGCCCTTCCCTAGCCAAGAAAACTGCGTGACGTTGCTTTCGGAAGTACTTGTGCGGAACTGACTGGCAAAGTCCTTCAGCGTGTTGGCCCATCCCAATGGTTCTGCTGAATGTCTTGGACCTTCGTCGCGGTCGGCATTTTTATTGGCTCCGTTGACATCGTCTTCGATATCCGCGTCGCCTGCAGCAAGATTTGTTTCGGATACGCGAACGACAGCGTTGGGTGCGGCCGTTTGAGCGTCAACATAGTCGAACCATGAAGGAACAGGCAGGATCGCAACGGCGCTTACCGCCAGTATCAATGTCATGCCAAATGAAATCAGTCGCGCTGACGCTTTGGGATCGTTCCGTAAAACAAAGCGCTGAATGCCGGCAACAACCATGGCTAGAATGGTGACTTGAATCGTAACCGTCAGCAGAAGCCAAGAAAAGGAACCGATCATTTCTTCTCCTTCAAAATTGTTTCAAGGAATTCACGCTCGCGTTTGGTGAGTTTTGTTTCGCCCATCAACTGAACCAGCAACTGCTCTCGCGACCCACCAAAAACCCGCGAAACGAGATCAGAAACGATATTCCCGGACACGTCCTCGAATGATCGCGTGGACTTAAACGTGAATGGACGCTGTTCGTTCGTTTGGGCCAAAAATTGCTTTTCAACCAAAATTTTCACCAGCGTAGCAACGGTGGTGTAGGCAAGCTCCCGCCCATCGTCACTAAGTTGATCGCGGACGTCGCTGATCGTGAGTTCGATTTTCTGGCCCCAGAAAACATGCATCACTTCAAGTTCACGCTCCGTCAACTCTTTAGCTCTAGGCCTAGCCATATCCAACCCCACGGACTTTGGTTAATTAGATTTGGTTTTATAGTATTAGATTGATTGAAACAATTCAAGAAGAAAATGGCAGATTTTTCGCGATCCATCCGCCCGAAAGAAAAGCTCGTTCAATTCGCAACACAGACGATCATTTGGTTTCGACCTGCGATTCTGTCGGCACTTGGGCTTGTTCTTGCAACAAGGGTCAGCCGAACATAAATTATCAACTCAAACTTTCGAACTCAGCCAACTTGATTGAAATGAAAATCGTTCTCGACATCGGAAATTGCGACGCGGACCATGGCTTCATCACAGCGATGCTGAAGTCCAACTTAGAGGCGAACGTCATTCGCGCACATAAATTGCATGACGCCATCGAGGCATTGGAGGAAAACGAAGTCGATTTGATCCTGATCAATCGATTGCTCGACGTTGATGGAAGCGAAGGGATGATCGTATTTCGCGAACTCAAATCAAACCCAAGTTTCGAAACCATCCCAATGATGTTGATTACGAACTTCGAAGAACATCAAACGAATGCGATTGCGGAGGGTGCCGTTCGCGGCTTTGGCAAAGCAGCGATCTCATCCGACGAGTCATTGGCGGCAATTAAAGAAGCTCTGTCGACCTAATGAAGGGGCTTCGACATCCAGAGCGTTTTTGACCAACGGTTTTCGCCGTCAAAACCTAATTAGCCTCCAAGCATTTGACTCGGGACAGCCCGCGCTCTGGGGATGCAGTGGCTCATTTCGACTGAACCAACGCGTTGGCACACCCGTTGCATAACTGATGGGAGGTGGAATCCTGAAAATGGCCTTCACTCAGCGGAAACCTGCAAAACACTGAGTTTTTCGACTGCCCAGAAGTCCCAACGTGAGAGAATTGATGATCAATTTGATGACAACCCGTCGCAAGATCGCGACACTTTTTGCACTGACCGCTACCGTAATCAGTTCTGCTGCCGAAGCTCAGGATGCTAATAACGCCCCGTTGTTGCAAAACAATGTGCCGGCTTCCGTAATCGAAAAACAGACCTACGACGGCCCGGATTTGCCGCCTGAAATTCAGCCAGCGGCGGCCGTACCGGTACGGGAAGAATTGCCATCCTCAATGGCGTTCGACGATGAGACGTTGCCGGAAATACCCACCGAAATCGACGTTCTGACGCGAGGCCCGCTGCACGAGGCGTTTGCGACAGCTCATCAATCCAACCCTGAGTCTTCACCGGTTGTAACGCAAGCTCCACCGGAATTGATCGACGAAGTTCCACCTGAATACAAACCAGAAGGCAGCAATGTCCAATGGATCCCTGGATACTGGGCTTGGGATGACGCGCAGCAGGATTTCATCTGGATCAGTGGTGTCTGGCGTGACGTACCACCGAAACGTCGTTGGGTGCCGGGCTACTGGGATCAAGCAAATTCTGACTACCGTTGGATATCAGGATTCTGGGCTGAGGAAACGCAACAGGAACTGGGCTACTTGCCTGCGCCGCCAGTAACGATTGAACAAGGACCGTCGACTGCCGCTCCAAGTGAAAATCATTTTTACGTACCCGGAAATTGGCAGTACCAAGATGATCGCTACCGCTGGTTAAGTGGCCACTGGCAGCCAGTCGTCGAAAACTGGATCTGGATTCCAGCTCAATATGTTTGGACGCCAAGCGGTTGCATCTACCGAACGGGTTACTGGGACTACGAATTTGACCATCGAGGCACTTGCTTCGCGCCAGTCCACTTTACACGACCTGTCTACCTTGCAACGAATTACTGCTACCGGCCTTCGTTTGCCATTAACCTGAACATTAACTTCTTGACTCACTTATTCGTGCGGCCGCGTTGCGGACACTACTACTACGGCGATTGGTACAGCTCGAATTTTGTCAATTCTGGCTACCGTCCATGGGTGAGTTATCACAGTCATTATCGAAGCTACGATCCGCTACTAACCTATTACCGATGTCGTCGTTCAAGTTTCGACCGACGTTACAACACAGTCCAGTACCTGGCGCAACAACATCGTTTTTACGCCAACAACATTTCGTATCGACCGCGCCCAACTTTTGCGGCTCAGTTCAACTTCTCCAAAAACAATTACAAAAAACAACACCGACATTCCGACTATCTACGGAAGTCGAATTATGTCAAATCGTATTCGAACATCCGGAATTCGGCTCAACGTGATTCACAGCGCCGCAGCCCGGGGCAGCAGTTGACCAACAATCGGCTAGAGCTAGATCTGCAAGGACGTGATGTTAAATATCGCCGAGTCCAGGATGACGAATTTCGTTCCAACCGCCAAAAGATCGAGCAACTGACAAAGCTGCAACGTGATCGGAAGAAAAACGAAATTCGTTTGGCATCGAACAACATCAACGACCGAACGCCAACCAGACGACATCGCACGCTGAAGCTGCCTGCTAGTCTGTCCACGAACCAGAACCAAAAACTGCGCAAGGAGTTTCCAACTACGCAGCGCACTGGCAAAGGCAAAGTCAAGCAGCCCAAAATCGAAAACGATCGTTCCGATGAGCTGCGAAAGGCAGTTGCAGCGTCGCGGAAAAAGGCTGCATCACAGGAACGATCGCAACGACAACGCGAACAAAATAAACAAAACTCAATCAAAAAACAGCGCGATGATGCCGAGCAGCAACGACAACAATTGAATCAGCTGGCAAATCAGCGGAATAAGTTGCAAGCAAATCTTAATTCGAGCCAGTTGCAACGTGAACAACAAAACCGATTGCAGAAGGAACAACGTCAGTCTGAGGATCAGACTCGTGAACGAACACGTCTATTGCAACAACAGCAACGCGTTCAGGAAACGGCACGTAATGCGAACCGTCAGAAGAACGAACAAACTCGTCGGGCTCAAGCAGACCGTCAGCAGCGTGCGACTCAGCAGCAACGTGGCGAGCAAGAACAAGCCCAGCGCTCCCGGGACCATGTTCGGAAGGCCCAAGCTGACCGGGCCCGCCAAGCAAGTTCGCGTCAAACTGCACAGGATGCACAACGTGATTCCGCTCGCCAAGCTCAACAGAAAGCCCAACGTGACGCCGCCCGCCACGCGCAACAGAAAGCCCAACGCGACGCTGCCCGCCAGGCTCGGCAGAAGAAGAAAAAGAAGTAGTTTGGGAACTGCTCTGGAGCAGTAGCTCGTTTACTTAATGGATTCTATGTCCAAAGGAGCATCACTTCTACGATTTTTTGTCGTCGACTTCGGCATCGCTGCCGATTGTGCGAAGCAAGAACTCTTCATATTTCCGCATTCGGTTAATCACTTTGACGTCACCGCCAAGCCCATGGCCACCTGTAGGATCAAGAAACAATTCGACGTTGGTTTCTTTGCCAGCCTTCAAAAGCTCTCGGTAAATCGCCACCGTATCCTGGAACAACACATTCGTATCTTCCATTCCATGTACCAGCAGAAGTTTTCCTTTTAGATTCTTCGCCAGAGGTCGAAGCGAGTACTTTTTCTGATCAGGCGAACCCTTCTTGGACGGGCCAACGGTTCCTGTTGTGTACCACGCATTGTAGTTTTCCCATTCGGTCGGGCCCGCACCCGCGATTCCAACTTGGAAAACATCCGGTTCGGTATAGAGACACATTTGCGTTTGGAATCCACCGAAACTCCAACCATGAATCGCGACTCGTTGGTCATCAACGTTGAAATTTTCTGTTAAGTGCTTGACGCCATCGACTAAGTCCTCAACTTGGGGTTTTCCGACTTGCTCGAAATTTGCTTTCTCGAAAAGTCCGCCGTATCCAGACTGACCACGAGGATCAATCACGACAGATACATAGCCATGTCTCTTCGCCATGTAGCCACCAAAAAAGTAGCCTGACGATTGGTAGCTTCCATCGACAACACTTTTGCGCGTTCCCAGCGGGCCACCATATACGTAGATCAAGAGCGGATACTTGTCTTTGGATTTTTCACTCCAACCATCTGGCTTGATTATCGTTCCTTGGATGGTGTGCCCGAGCCGGTTTTCGTAGTTGAAAAATTCAGGCATCCACTTGGTAAGTTTGACAGCTTCCTCGGAGTGAGAATCGGTGATGACTTTGACTTTATTTTTGTTTTGAGCGATCAGTTCGGTCAATTTTCCATAGGTGACGAAATTGCCAATCATCCTCTCGCCATTGTCGCTAACGGCAGCCGAAGAATACGTTCCGTCATTTTTCGAAAGGCGTTTCATCTCGCCGGACTCGATGTCGATCGAATAGACCATTTCTCGGGCCGAAGAATCTTTGGTTGCCCGCACGAACAGCGTGTCGTGATTTTCGGAGAAACCCATGGGATAGACCTCGTAGTGCCCTGAGGTCAATTGGCGTACGCTTTGGTAAAGCGTGTCGAGCACGTGGACATGCCGGAATCCTGATTGCTCACTGATAAAAACAACGTGTTGGCTGTCCGCGGCCCAGTCGGGCGAAACCATTCGCGGAGTATTGGGTCCACCATCGTGCTTGAATTGATAAATGGTTTCCGCCTCAAAAGCGATTGTCAGAGGCTTGTTGCTTGAAGAGTCAAAGCTTCTGGGCGGACGACCTTTTTCCTCTTCCTCTTTTTTTGCCTCGGTTGCTTCTTCTTTTCGTTTCGCAATGGCTTTCTTTTCGGCTGCCGCGAATAGCTCCTTGTACTTTTTCTTATCGGGGAAGCCGCCGACTCGGATTTCTACTTCATCGTTTTTCTGGTTAAAGAAACAGAACGTGACTTTTTCACTGTCCAATGACCACCTAGGTTGGCTAATGACATCTCGTGGATCATCAATCTCCTCGTGAAAAATTTCCAATAGCTCAGCTTCTTCGCCTGCAATTTGATCCAGGTTAAACAGATAAATATATACGTCTTGTGGTTTGAGCTCGTCGTCAGAGACCGTTCGAGAAACGGAGTCGGCTTTGGCAAATCGTTCTCGGTAGCGGATGATGTCAACTTTTCTTCCACCCTCAGAAGAGAAACCGCCACTGGTTCTGGCAACCAAAACCAATTTCTTTCCGTCAGGGCTAATCGAATAATTGGAAAGGCTGCGGCCTGATTCCAAGCGTGGGTTGAGTTGCTCGATCAGATGATTGTCAAACCGGAGCCGATAAACAGCATTGTCGACGTTGTAGCTGTAGCCTGAGCCATCGGGTAAGTAATCGACTTGCGACTCGGACTTCGAAGTCCGAGTCAGTCGAACCAATGTTGGCTCTGTCACATCCGCGATTTGGTAGACATCACCTTCGGAAAACACAAGCATCGAGTTACCGGTTGGATGCCATTTGAACCCGGAGACACCTCCGTATCGCGGCGCGTACTTGTCTTCCGCGTCCTTCTTGCTTACGGAATTGACGATCTTGTTTTCTGCTTCGATCTCTTCGTCTGTTTTTTCAAGCTCTTCATCGTCGGCGTCTGTTTCATCCTTTGCGTCGGAGTCGTCCTTGTCGGAATCGATATCGTCGGAGTCTGTTTCAGCGTCGTCATCAACGGCTTGGTCGTCGTCTTTGCTTTCGTCTTTTTTGGCTTTCTTGTTTTTTGCAAGCCGGTCTTGTTTCACGACTCGCGCATTGCGTTGAAACTCAGCCATTAAAGCCAAGTTGGTCACCCTCGTGTTTTCACCTGTCTCGAAGTCGTAGATCCAAAGATCATTCCCATGTCGGCGTTCATCAAAAGGTCGATAAAGGTAAGCGGCATATCGACCATCATGAGAAAATTCAGCACTGCGTGCTCGCGGGCCAAAAAAGCTTTCCTCAGGAAAAAGCCGCTTGAGCGTAATCTCGTTGTCTTTCTCAGTCTTCTTTTTGGACTTCGATTTTTTCTGAGCGTGAACAGCGGTCGCAGTCATAATGGTGACGGCGATTAGAAATAGGCAAAACAGGAAGCGGCGCATGATTTTCCTTAAATCAGATCGGAGCAAGGAAGCAGTAAGCACACAAGATTTGTACTTCTTTCTATGTTAGTTGGAAATCAGGCTTCCGGAGACAAGTGAAACCATTTTGACAGACTAGTTTTTTACCGTGGCTAATGTCTCCGCTGGGACAAGTTCACTGGCTAACAGAATCCCAGAAACGCTCTCGGAAATTGGCCTGTCTTCGGGCCAATGTAATGGCAATCTCTATTGGCCTACGAGTACGAGAAAAGGTGCCGGCTGGAGTTTTGGCGCGGATGATACCCAGTCGAGTCAGAATTGTATCGCTTAGAAAAGGGAAACAGGTCCATTTCCCGCTTTGCTGAAGAATCAATTTAGTGATCCGGTCACGAAGCCAGTCGTGACCTGTGAAGGGAAGATTGCCACTAATGAAGGCCACAATGCCCCGCGCGATGGACAGCTCGAAGGTCACCTTGGCTGACATACTGTTGTCGTCAGCCGGCACACAACGCTGGCTAAAGAACGAATCGTTGCGAGTAATAATTATATGAGTCGGTGTCTCAAGGCTACGCAAGTCGGATGAAGATCCCGGACAAGAATCCGATCCCAACGAGACCAAAACAATCCACGGATTGGTGCAAAGCGAAGACGGCTACTGCAAAAGATTGATACTACTATTTCAAACCTGACAGCACCTCGATGATTTTGTCAGGGCCAGGTCGGTCATTGAACCTTTCCGCACGTTGAACAAAACGAACGATACCCCCTTTGTCGATCACAAACGTTGCCGGTCGATTGCTCACCTCAGTATGAATTCGCATTTGAAAAGCCACGCCATAATCCGCGCTCACTGTCAGCGATGGATCCATCAACATGGGAAAGCTCAGATCGTCAGTGGAAGCACCGGCGTCCTTAAGCGAATACTTGGCTGACCAGGATTCATGTGGATCCACGGCCAAAATCTGAGCGTCAACATCTTTAAATTTTGCCAACGCGTTTCGTAACTGCCCGAGTTGCCTGTGACAAACCGGTCAGGTGTCTCCGTAAATGAAAACCAACACAACAGGTTTGTGGCCCTTAAATTGACTCAGCTTATACTCGACTCCATCAACTGAATTCAAAGTAAAATCGGGCGCCGGCTGGCCTTCTTTAACAACCTGCATCGAGTCAAAATCCCATCCGGTCAGCGTATCGACGACCGACTTGCTAAGCGGAGAATCTTTTCGCTGCCTGGCGTAGCTGATGTGTTTCAACACATCGCGATTCTTTTCAGCTTTCCCCAGTTGCTCCCAGTCAACTTGCTGGCCCTTTCCAGACATTCCAGACATTCCAATCGCGTCGGCGATGTAGAGCCGGGTTGCCGCGTCGGATTCTTTTTTGAAAGCCGATTGTAGCTGTTCGATATTCGCGTGCTCCGCCAGGTTGGATGATCGGTTCGAACAAATTAAGATGATCCACAGCTTGACGGATTTACCCGACTAGCCGATTCCTCCGACGCCGAAGTCACCAACTAGCCAAGCAGATCACCCGATCAAACAAAATGCTTCCGCACACTCCAAACAATGAACGAGCGACGGCCATGAACTTTGTTACGAATCTCGAATGCTCTTATACAGGCAAAAGTTATCCCGCTGGTCAAGTCCACGAGCTTTCCGAAGATGGCTGGCCGCTGCTGGTACGATACGACCTCGATCGCTTGTCCAAATCCATTACCAAGCAAGACATCTACGACTCGAAGGAAAACGGATTTTGGCGCTACGCACCGTTTCTGCCAGTCACCCGAGAAGAAAATCGAATTTCCCTTGGTGAGTTTCGCACGCCATTGATTCGCCTCCGTCAGTCGATTACCAGCATCGGCGGACGCGAATGTTTTGTCAGTGTCAAAGACGAAGGTCGATTGCCAACCGGTTCTTTCAAAGCCCGTGGCCTTTGTCTCGCTGTATCAATGGCCAAAGAATTTGGGATCGAGCACTTGGCCATCCCGACCAACGGTAACGCTGGCGCAGCGTTGGCGGCTTATTCAAAACGAGCCGGCCTGAAAGCGACGGTTTTTTGTCCCGCCGACACTCCCGAGATCAACGTACGGGAAATTCAACAACAGGGCGCCGCGACTTATCGCGTCAACGGCCTGATCAACGACTGCGGGAAAATCGTGGGTGCAGGAAAGTCCAAAATCGGTTGGTTCGACGTTTCGACTTTGAAGGAACCCTATCGCATCGAAGGCAAGAAAACGATGGGCTTTGAAATCGCGGAACAGCTCGATTGGAAACTTCCCGACGTGATCTTTTACCCAACTGGCGGTGGCACGGGTTTGATCGGGATGTGGAAAGCGTTTCAGGAGCTTAAAGAAATCGGTTGGATCGACGGCCCGCTGCCTCGAATGGTCGCAGTGCAATCCGATTCATGTGCACCAATCGTCAAAGCGTGGAGCGAGAACAAAGAGCACGCGGAATTTTGGGAAAACGCACACACGGTCGCCGCCGGCATCCGCGTCCCAGCCGCGATTGGTGACTTTTTGATTATCCGTGCAGTTCGCGAATCCAAAGGTTTTTGCATTGCCGTTCCCGACGAAGAGACGCTTTGGGCACTCGATCACATCGCTAAAAACGAAGG
>CAYGUE010000079.1:0-29750 GCA_964352885.1 uncultured Pirellulaceae bacterium | reverse complement strand
CCTGGCACAACGAATGTGATCAAACGATTTGAATCAGCTGGTGCATCGATCAATCCGCCCAAACCAAAGCGGATTTGCGAACCGTCGTCGAAACCGATTCCCGTCCATCCCGGCTTACCATCGGTACCGCGAAACACAGCGTCCCCCGAAGTATCTTCGGCTCCATAATGTGTCATTTCACTGACCATAATTCCTAGTGGCTCCGATTGGCCCAACTCTGCTCTTTTTACGCTATCGCCGGAAACCGAATCCTGCCACTGAGACATTGCCTGACTTCGCTTCTGCGCTGGTCTAGGTAGTGATTCAGCGGCCCAATGAAACGTCCAGGAGTTCTGTTGATTTCCTCCAACCGTTCGCAACTCCTGCCCATCGTTCTCCCATTTGTATGCATGTTGCTCGAGCGGAATCGGAAATTCATTTTCGGCGATCTTGGTTCCAAGCGGTGAGAAGTCCAGCGACCTTCCCGCCCCCAAATGCTTTGTCATTAGTATTAGCCGGCCCTGCTCAATCCAGCTCGCGACACCATAATCTGACTGATACTCGTTGGCATCAAGTTGCAGGATTGGAGTCGCGATCTCGTGCGTTTCGTCGTTTGTAGGGTGCGCTGCGTCGGTTCGATAGATTCCGCCGTGGCTTGAAACGAAGAATTGTCCGTCGGGGCTGAACGATTGAATCGATTCAAATCGAGTTGCGAATCCAAACCGAACAAAACTTCCATCAAGACTCCATAGTCTCGCCGCAGCTCTTTCATCTCCCGTAGCATTATCCAGCGTGACGATGCGATTGCTATCTGGATGCCAGATGTGCTCCAGAAACTCTATCTCATTTTCTCCTGCTGACTTGAGCGTGATAATTGGCTTGCCAGATTTTTCATAGACCTTGATTTCGCCTTCGGTGGCGATCGCGAATCGAGTTCCATCGGGGCTCCATGTTGAACGTGGGCGGTCGTGATGTTGATTGAATACTCGACCACCATGCTGAGGTGCTTCGAAAGCATCAATCACTTGGCCGGTTAGAGTTGTCAGTTCAATGGCGTCATCTTCAACAAACAAAATGCTTGATCCGTCTGGGTTCCAAGCCGCGTACCCATGGATTTGCTTCGTCTCTGTCGACCACTGTTCCAATACCGTTCCGTTTGGCTTGCAAATCGTGACTTTTCGTTCGGAGGTTTGCGCAATCCAAGTGCAAATTACTAACTTGGATTCATCAGGTGCCCAGTCGACGGACCGTCCATGCCTACCGGGCTGGTGATAGAGCCCTACTAGTTTTCCCGACTGGCGTTCAAGGATTCGATAGTACGGATCGAATTCCGATCCATGCATCGCCACGACATAGGTTCCTTTGGGGCTGAGACTAAAATTCTCCGAAAAGTGCGGATAGGTCGGAATCACTTGCCAGTCGGTCCTGACACCGGGGAGGTCAGCCGGGTACGAAGCGTAGCCAGGGATTGATGCCTTCTTTTCACTTGGGCTCCAATCAAGTCCTGCAAGCGAGTTTGTTTCGAGAGGCTCCTTATTCAGAATCGGACTTGCGCCAGGAGAACTACCCGCTACGATTGTTTCAGCAGCATCGACACCGCCTGCGATGACGGCATTGGGACTAACTCGTGTGACTCGCAGGCGTTGCTCGCCGCCTTTGCTCATGACGATCAGATCTTTCGAAAGGCTGTATTGAGCAGCGTCGAGTCCTTCAATTTCTATTCGCCATTCACCCTCTCTAAGCACGATCGAGCCATCAGAATCCCGATTGAATTCCCAGTCTTTCTTGCTGTCCCCCTGTACCGCAACAATTTTGAATGAGGCGTTGGGATCGTCGCACTCAATGACCAGCTCTCCGCCCCCGGCAAGCTGAAGGCGAATGATAAACCCTGCAAGTAAAATCAAAGGCAACAAAACGCCGGTCAGAATCAGCATCCACTTCCTTGGATTCCAGCTTTCAAAAGCCGGACTGGGCAATGGCTTTTCTATTTCCTTTGACTCGGTCGATGATGACGGAGGAGCGGTTGTTGACCATTTTTCGAGGCGCGTCGCCAATTCGCCCGCCGATTCGACACGGTCTTCCGGCGATTTTTGTAAACAGCTGGTGACTAAGTCTGCAAGTTCGCCTGGAATGTCCGATCGAAGGCTGCGAATATCTGGGACCGGATCGTTTGTGATTTGCGTGGCTTTTTCAAAGAAGGTTGCGTTGCCAATGGATGGATAAACGAACTCGCCCGTCAATAGGCGATAAAGCGTTGCACCTAAACCATAAACATCTGCCCGGGCGTCGGCGGTACGGCTGCTCTTGAGTTGCTCGGGGGCCATGTAGTTTGGCGTCCCCAAGACTTGCTGATCCGTCGTGAGATCCCGCGAGTGGTCGATGTTTTCATCAACGATTCTGGCTAAACCGAGATCCAGGACTTTTACGTTCCCCGACTTATCAACAACAACATTCCCAGGTTTGATGTCTCGGTGCACGATTCCATTGTCGTGAGCGTATTGAATTCCGACCGCGGCTTGGCGAACGTAATCACATGCCTCTTGGATCGGAAACGGCTGTTCTGTTTTTTTGTATTGTGCAAGTCTCTGAGCCAGCGTGAATCCATCGACAAGGTCCATGACGAGGTAGGGAATGTCATCAGCAACCCCTGCGTCTTGCGCGGCAACAATGTTGGGATGGTCGAGAGAACCGAGCGCCCGAATTTCATTTTTGAACCGAGCAATCGCCTGCGGGTTGTTGACGCGATAAGTATGCAAGAGTTTGACCGCACGAACTTGCTGCAAAAGGCGATGGCGAACCTTGAAAACGCGGCCCATGCCACCAGCCCCTAAACACTCGATTGGTTCGAAGTTGCCTACGGATTCTGGAAACTGTTCTAAGCCAATTTCCTCGAAGCCGGATTCTCCGTCGTTCGGCGTAGCAATCGCCCGAAGATTCGCCATGTAGGTCGGGTCCGCGATTCGAGCGAGAAAACTTGATTCGTCAGAGTCCTCTTCTTGTGCCTCATTGGACATCCGAGCAAACGCTTTGCGAATCGTGTCGTCTATGTCATTTTCGGTGGGTTCGCTGGACTGAAGTGCCCGGGTCTCTTCCGCGTCTACTGGTGTGTGCTTGGCTTGTTCAAGGCTATTTTTTTTGCCTTTATCGTGTTTTTTGGACATGAATCCTCCGGTGGTAGACAACGGTCCGTTTAATCCTCTAACCCCGGAGCGTTACGAGAAATTCTTGATTGAGGGAAATTTACTCGCCATCGACAATTTCAGTGTCCAGTTCTTGCCGGATTCTCTCTCGAATCCGGTGCACCATCTGTCGTGCTGCGTTTGTGGTCACCCCCAGTCGCTCTCCGACTTCTTTATGTGGAATACTGTCATACCGGTTCCAATAGAAAGCCTGCCAAGTCTCAGGCTTAACTTCTTCTTTGATTTGCTCGAGCAAAACCATCATGGCCTGGGTTTCGAATTCATCGGAATCGTCTGCTTCTGGGAGGTTTGCGAATTGTCGCTGAAAATCCGTTCCACCTGGCGAACCGGGTTTTGATTCGTAACGTTCGATGTAAGTTGCCAACTGTTGCCTTGCGATCATGAACACGAAATGCTTCAGCTTCTTTTTCTTTCCGTCGCGCGAGAATTGATTGCGACTCATCGTATCGAAAAGCTTCTTCATTACTTCCTGAACAAGATCTTCCGCACTTTCGTGGCCAAGCTTTTTGCCTTTGAAGTATCGAAGCAGGACCTTACTCCAAACGGACGAGAATTGATTCCACGCTTCTGGCTCGTTTTGCAGCATGGCAAAAACAAAGGAAGCACCCGTTGATTCTTCGTGATTGTTGTAGTCGAGCGGATCGGAAGGTTTGTCCACGTGTTTGCGTCGGGGTTGTAAGGGATCGAAATGCCGAAATTTTTCTATCCTACATCTTAGTCGACGATAGAAGTCAGGTCAGCCACCATGATGCATATGCGAGAACGCCAATCCTCCCCTCGAAAACGACTCAGAGATTACCCTGCTTTGTCAAGCAAAGTCTTGCTTGGCTAACGGCTAAATCGGTTGGTGATTCTAAGATTCGTTGGCCAGCCCGACCATCTGCTTTGATAGGCATGCAGAAACTGCGGGTACCCAAGCTGCGCGAGACCAAAAACAAAGAGGGAATGGCTTTCGCGATGGAACCTGATGCAATGTTCACTTAGAGGTGGACAAAGGACGTTATGGTGCGTTAAGTATGGAGCTGATTTAGAAACCAAAAACTGGCTGTTGAATTGTTGATTTGCTTTATGAGTAATGCAACTGCTTGAAGCCGCTGCTTCCTCATGGTGAGTACTTGAAAACTGACGACAACCGAAGAGATGTTTGGCGCACCGAACACTTGACTGATTCAGTGCCGAAAAAAAATTCATCAAGTTCGTTGATTGTTCAAGATTCTGACTCGACGCCGGCCTTGGTTGCGAGTTCCGGACCTGCCGCGAAATTCGCTTGGGAGGAGTTCATCTATGGCAAAATTCGAAATCTGAATACTCGCGACGCCTATGAGCGAGCAATCCGCAGATTCCTAATTCACGCGGAGAATCTCGGTAGAGAGTTGTGTCATATCTCCCCTCGCGATATCGGGGTGTATCTTGATGAGTTGAACTACGCACCATCCACCAAGAAGCTTCACCTTTCTGCCTTGAGGCATTTCTTCGACACGCTTGTTCTGCGACATGTGGTCGTACTTAATCCTGCCGCATCGGTGCGTGGAGAACGGCTTGAAGTTGTCGAGGGGGCAACGCCAGAGATTACCATCAGGCAGGCCCGCCATTTGGTTCAGAGCATCGACACGTCAACCGTTGTTGGACTGAGAGACAAAGCTGTTATCGCAATCTTAATTTATACAGCTGCGAGAGTGGGGGCGGTCGCCAAATTGAGGTGTGGCGATTACTGCGACGACGGCGAACAGTTCAGTTTTCGTTTCCGAGAGAAACGAGGCAAGTCACGAGAGATACCCGTTCGTCATGATCTGCAAAAGTTCTTGTCGCAATATATTCAAGCCGCTGAAATTGAGGGCTCAGAGAAAGCCTCCCCGCTGTTTCGCACAACGTTGCGCAGAACTGGGCAGTTGACAAACAATGGAATGACGACCAATGACATCAGGCGGATGCTCAAACGTCGGCTCCGTGCCGCCGGATTGCCGAACCGGCTCTCACCACATTCTTTTCGAGTTGCAACGATCACGGATCTGCTTACTCAGAATGTCCCCCTCGAAGATGTGCAGAACCTGGCAGGGCACAAAGACCCCAGAACAACCCGGCTCTACGATCGACGAAAACGAAAAGTAACTCGAAACATCGTTGAAAGAATCACGATTTGACGCGAGACGCATTTCGACCATCCACATAGTTGACGAACGTTTCAGCGGGTTGCCAGAACGTGAACGCAATTGACCGATTCTGACCTACGACTGCGAGCCAAGCTCTTTACCATTACGGTTGTCTCGCAATGAAAGAGATGTGAATCCACGCAGTTAGAAGTGAATCCCGATGGCAATGAATCAAACTTTAAACCTGATTGAAAGCCTGTCCAAATTCGTCGGGGCTACGCCAACGGTTGATTTCACAAACACCATTCTTCGGAGTGCGTTGAGGATGCTGCGCCACGGCCAGAAGAATTGTTGCCCGGCAATCGATTGCAACGGCTGGGCGAGTGTGGAATCGCTCGCGCAAAGTATCAACCGTGAACTGGGCAGCGACCGATATTGGCGAAACCTTCAAGCGGAAGATCTGATTCAGATTGCCGCCCAGCACGAAGACCGCTTAGAAGTAGATTTTCCCCGAATTCGTGCGAGGTATGGTCACAGCCTGTTCGGGATCAATCCTGGTGTCATCGCCCACCCGCCGGCGACTCTGCTACACGTAACAAGACGATCGAAAGTCGAGTCGATTCAAAAAGTTGGCCTACACCCTCAAGGAAGAAATTTCGTTCATCTAACCAATTGCCACGAATATGCCGCGGAGATCAATAACAACGTTCCGCTCCCGGATCTGGGGGTTGCTCTGATAATTGAAACACCGCTATTGGCCAAGCATGGGCTGCAATGTTATCAGGCAAGCGACCATGTATGGCTAACAAGCCACGTTCCTGTCAATGCAATTTCAATGAAGCCAAACCAAGGCAATTCACAGTGCACGCAATCAGCCGGGGAAATCAAGTCTGAGAAGAAAGGACAAGTGTCCTATGAATTTGTCGATGCAACTTCGATGTGACCAAGGCGGTTTGGTTGAGAACATTAAGTCCCCTCGGCGTTTCACGCCGACGCAGTTTGGCGACTTAAGCGGTGGGAATGGGTTGCCAGTCCTGTCCTACTGAGTAAATTCACCGAAATGCCAAAGAACTCCGGACGGATCGTGAACGAAACACTCTTTGCCCCATGGCATTGAACGTACGGGAATAAGCCGTACTTGTTCGTATTTGACAGTTAAGTCGAGAGCGACAAGTTCATTCCAAAATCGATCTGTATCGTCGACCTCCATGAAGACCATCGTATTGTCAATCCACTCTTTCACATACGCGTCTTGAAGATAGAATCCGACTCTCTTTGAATAGAAATGCGAAAGGTCTTTCGCAATAATGCATTCTTGAAACCCCAGATCGTTATAGAACTCCCGTGAAACTGTGAAGTTCTTTGCTCCGACAAACGGTCGAATTGAAATTGCGTTATGTTTCATTGCTTTGTCTAATTTTCTTTTGAGTAACTTACGGCGAGGATCGTTTAAGAAAAAAACAGATTTCGGCTTCATCGTTCGAACACATTAGGTGGGTCTCCTCGGCGTTTCACACCGATCCGGCCAGGCAATTCCCGATCATTCCGACAGCCCAATGGACCGATGCAGCCTGAACCGCTTCTGTTCGCGTTTGCTCTTCAGGCTTGGTAGGGCAAGCGACTAACGGAAAATGGCACAAATCCATTTTCCACCGCTGCCGCTTTTACCACTACTCGTCTTTCGAAACGTTCTTCGAGCTAATCAACAAGACTCCCACCGCGACCAGCCAGATCCCGATCAGCGAGGCAAATACGATCATCCCATGAGCCGTCGCTTGAATGTATCCGGTGTAAAGACCGACACAGCCCGAGACGCCGGTTAACACGCCCAGCCATCCCACCAAATGCAATCGACGGGTGCGGCAAAGGGCGGCAGCTCCGAACTGTAAAATCCCGGCAGACATTGAGAACACGCCTAGCAACGCAAGACTACGATTGATCGACGTGAGCACCCTCAGCATGCGATATCCGATATCCGCATCGGATTCGCCTCGGATTTCGAAGCCGCCAAGAAACGAGGGAATGACAAACCCGTCGATCGTCGCGGCACTGACCATCGCAATCGCTCCCACACAAAACGAAATCATGGCACCGCGAACCATGATTTTCTCGAATCCCAATCGAGAACCAAGAAAGGACAGGCCGAGTACCATTAGCATCATCATTCCGATGGCACTTGCATGAACCCATTGGTTGACAACTTGGAGCGAGTCGATTTCCGCAACAAGTTCTTCAAAATCATGCGAATGTGCAACCGGATGATGCAGCATTGCAAATACCGTCAATATTGCACTGGCGATCAGGATGATGCCCGCAATCTGGTTATTCTTACTCGTAGGATTCATGTTCGCGATTGCCTTGGTAGAAAATCTCAATAAACTTCGGTCAACTCTTTTACGACCAGTATTTGTAGCCGAAGCTTCGATCGCCCAGTTGCCTGGATTCCCCAGCTGGATGGAATTCGGACAGATGGACCAAACTGTCCGATTCCAGATTCCACCGACAATTCCTCGACTTCAACAGTCAGCATTTACAAAAAAACGATGTCAACAAAAGCCCAGCAGACGTTAGTTCACGCGTTCAACGAATTGGTTTTGGAGCGACGATATGAAGACATTTTCATCGTCGACATCATCAAGCGGGCAGACGTCAGTCGTTCAACGTTCTACGAGCACTTTCAAAACAAAGAAGAGATCCTTCGCAATAACCTGAACGCTGCTTTCATCCCCATTGCGGAAGCATGCGTTGGCATCGGATCACAGGAAGCACTGACACAAGTCCTGGAGCATTTCGCGGACGTCCGGCCGTTGGCGGTTGCCTATTTTAAGTCGCCCCTATCTCAAGTGATGGGGGACTTGCTGGGCCAACTAATCAAGGAACGCCTACAGTCGATCGATCCTCAGTCGAGCGAGTCGATCCCGCGATCGTTGCTAAGCTTGCAAATCGCCGAATCGATTCTAGGCTTGGTTAAAGCTTGGCTCCGCAACCCCGAGTTCAAAGTTGGTGCCAACGCCATCGCATATCAGATCATGATTAGCTCGAATGCCGTGATAGCCGCTGGCTACCAAGACTGATTTCACTGAGCTACAACAAACACTCCAACTCTGCCAGAAACCTACTCCGAAACTGCGTCGGCTTCATCATCCGAATGCAGTTTGGCAAGTGCCCCCGGTCGATGTGACCGAAGCGGTTTACACCCCCCAACGGCAATTCACACTGATGCAAAATGGCCGTATCCATTCGTGTGTGGGATTTGAAGAAGATACGATTCAGCTGCCATTAATTTGGCATGCTGTATCGATACAGTTTCGCACCAGACCCGTCAAAAATGAGTAATTCGTCCCTGCCAGCTCCAAAGTAAGGTTGCAGATTGACATGCTTGCCTTTAACAGGACTCGGGGTCAATTTGTAAAAATTTCCCTTACTAACCGAACAGTAGTAGAGTGTGTCGAGACTGCCAACAACTAAGTTTTTACCATCGAAAGCCAGATTTGGATAACGAATTTCCGAGGGCATTGTGATTGTGCTGGCTGGTGTTCCGTCTTTGTCGTAAATGTTGATCGATACGCCCTCTCCACGAGAATGATCTGCCGATACCGCGAACGATCCATCGCGAGCGAAAGCAGCGCCGCGAGGGTTTTCTAGCCAATTGCCATCTGCTCGACGGCTAATTTTTCGAAGTAGCTTTCCATTTGGATCAATCAGGTATGCATTTTCAAAACCTAATGCAAGTCCGTTTTTTGTTCTTGGTTGGAAGTGCCAATCTTGAGTCTTGAATTTGACAACTCCAAGTCGTTCACCGCTTTCAGAGAAGTGGACGAAACTGCTTTCGCTTCTAGTATCGTCGACACTCAAAAAGACATGACCCTCATTGTTCACCGCAAGAGTCTGTCTCCAAAGTTTTTCAGATACGTCGGTCGGTTCCGGAACGCAGACATGTAGTAGCCGCCCATCTCTGTCGAACACGGATACTGCATTGGTTCGGCTATCGGCTGCGTAAATACTGCCATGTCTGTCGATCGTCAAAGTGGCAATTTTTCCCAGTCGATTTGCATTTGGCGCAGCCCCGAGAACTCGGTCTACAACCCCCGAATCGTCCAGTCGCAACGCTGCATATCCATCGCAAGTCCATAACTGGCCGTCCTCTGACACTCTCAAGTTCTTGGCGTCG
Organism: uncultured Pirellulaceae bacterium; assembly: GCA_964352885.1. Lineage (GTDB taxonomy): Bacteria > Planctomycetota > Planctomycetia > Pirellulales > Pirellulaceae > Mariniblastus. The sequence goes on along the minus strand of CAYGUE010000079.1, from coordinate 20,310 downwards.
ACGTTTCGTCCGTCTTTATACTTGGGCTGCAATCCGGCAATGACAGAACCGTCAGGCCGCATTTTGACAACGGGTGACGTGCCTTGAAAATCTGTTACGACGAAGCCGCCTTTCAAACCTGCCGCGATACCGCTGGGATAGTTCGGCTTTCGTCCCCACGCTTTTTCTAGCTCGATAGTACGTAAGTACTTGCCGCGAAGGTCAAACAATTGAATGCTGTGCCGAATCACGTCGAGCACAGCCACCTCGCCGGTGCTTGTAATCGCTAAGTCCTTTGGACTGAAAAGCTTCTCCAGCTTCTTGGAATAGCCTTGGTCCAGAGACCATTTTCGCTTGCCAGTGGAATCGAAGGCGAAGACTGTCGACTCGCTCGTGTATTTGTGCCGCAATGTCGCCAAAGCGAAAAAGTTTCCATTGCTAGTTCCAGCTATCTCGTCGACGCTCGGGCAATCAAAGTTTGGGAGTGGAATCAACTTCCCGGTTGGTAAATCAATTATCCATGCTTTTGCTTTAGCTTCCAGTTTATAAGAAGATCGCGTCAAGACGTATCGGTCTCCTCCAACCCATGCATAGCCCGACCAGCGTGCATCCTGATTGTCTCCTACATTCAAGGGCACCCTATGCAGCTGTTTTCCGTTTTCATCCACTACAATAAAAACATCGTCTGAATCGTCGATATTTTTGATGTAAGAAATACGTTTCTTTCCGTCCAACTCAATATTTGTAACGCCATTAATCACAGATGCAGCTTTGGATTCCGTAGACTGCAACTCGACAACTCCGAGAGACTTTAGCCGCAGCTCCTCAACCACTTGAGCGTCAGGAGACTCAACAGTGAGCGGGATTTTGGTTGGTACACGATTAACTTCCTTAATCTTCCAGCCTTCATGCTTAGTGCGCTCAACCGCAAACGTGACCTTTTGCGATTCGCGCGCAAACAACAATTGAAATTGGTGGTTCTTTACGGATCGAAAAATCGCACTTTCTCGCCTGACGTATTCTCGAAGCTTATCCTCCGCATCCTCATTTCCTGGAACTTCATAGTCACTTTCCAACTCTAGCGACCAAACCGGTTTTCCTTTCAGATCTAACGCCGCAAACCGAGCGCCAACTCGCCCGCCGTCGTACCTCCACCAGTGAACGAGAGTCAGAGGAGTCTCGGAAATCGGCTGTGCATTAATGATTAACCTCGCATTTTGGCTGTTCCTAATGTGTTTTGCAGGCTCATACTGGTCGATAGCCTTTCCAGTTGAAAGGCTGTAAACCTGCCACGATTCCTTATTTCGATTTACGTCTGAATCGGCTATTCGCACAACAAATCTATCGTTTGGGCCATCGAAGATCATTCCAGTCGCAAGAGGATTGGGGTTCGTGTGCAAAAAACGGCTGCCTATTCGTTTCTTGCTGTCGGTACAAAGCACGTTGCCATCGGAATCTATCACCATCACATGGAAACTGCCCGGTCCTTTGGCACTATCGTCTGTTCCGAATCCGTCTGGCCCGTTGGTATATCCGTAGCCAGCGATTACACCATCGTCCGAGATTCCCACGTCCCAAAGGGTTGGCAATTGCTTTGACCAAATCGCAATGCCGTCTTTTTTGAACTGATACGTCGCGCTATTGCGGCCGTAAATGTCGCTGGGGTCGACGTGAACCGCGTATTGGCCTGACTGCGATGCATAGGTTTGGGGGTTCAAGATTTTCGGCGAGAGTTGCGAAAAGCAATACGGAGTGCAACAGTAGGCAATAGCTAGAGATAGCCAAACCAACACTCTTTTTGGATAGAAAGACTCTGTCGACATTGTCAGAAGAAGCTCCAACTCATGGTGGAGAATTGCTTGAACGACATCTCACAATCCCGAATATCAAAGTACATTGAAATTGGGTAAAGATCGCGGAACGTATGCAAAGCAGCCTACCACGTGTCTCGCTGCAAATCAATCTCTCCATCTTGGTTTTGACGCTTCGCAGGGACGAAAGCAGTTCTAAGACTACGTCCGCTTTATCGTCGAAAGCGATGAACGGCCGAAACGAGGATGCTTCGGTCCGACACGCCGATGCGAACTGGGGAAGCCACCCCCCGGTCGATGTGACCGAGGCAGTTTTAGCACCTCCGCTTTCGAGCGTTCGGAGTTTCACTCCGTCGCCACGTGTGTATCGCCGATAGATCTGCTTCTGTCAAAATGCACAGATTGAGCAGGACTGCTAGACTTATTTCAACCGGAACTTCCCGACTACCAGTTATCAGGATTCAGATGGCCGTTCGACGCGACTATGGCAGCTTTGTAAAAGCAAGCAAACGATTGCTCGCTCCGCAGATCGAATCACTGGGCTATCGCATAGGTCAACGAGGAGAGTTCGTTCGAGAAAAGAGCGGTTGGGTAGAAGGCTTTTTCCTACAGCAGTCTCAATGGGGCAGCGGCGACTTCTTTGTGAATATTGGGATTAATGTTCCTGCACTTTACGAGTATTGGTCGTTGGACCATTCAGATCGCGATTTTGGTTTACTCATTGCTTGGCGCCTTTCGGATTCGGGTAGAGAAGATGGAGTCGATTCTAGGTATCAGGCAAAAAACAAAGAGCAACTTGAGAATAGCATCGGACTTGTCGCCATCGCCCTTACGAAGGCGGACTCATGGTTTCATCAGTTTCATTCAGTTTCGGACGTAGTCGAAAGCTATCGAGTTCGGGAAGGCCTACCAAATATTCCAAGCGCAGAGCTGAACTCGCTTAGGATACTTAACTACGGGCTGCTACTGTTAATCGATGATTCCAGAGATGAAGCGGCTAGATGGCTTCACTGTGCCAAAACACTTGAGTCTCATCCCAAATATTGGAACCCGAAATCTCGAACCTTTACAAGAGAACGATTGCCAGGGGCGAAACTTATGAAACCAACAGAGGATGATAAGTTGCGAGTGAGAGTGATTGACTCTGCATTGGCAACAATCGAATCCTGACCATACGCGACAAGCCTTCTCGTTGCGCGAAATTTAGCCGCACAGCGACCGCGAAAGCGGAAACCCGCGTCAGCGTCCGGGCGGATTCGTTTCCCAGCTGCAATGAATTCGATATTTCCCGCCACTACGTCGAATTATCGACGAACGGATTGTTATTAGCGACCTAAGGGTATCAGAAAGGGCGTTAGATGACCCGGCCAACGGCTTGACTGGCAAATTCTTTATTCATTGGTTTCTTTTGGGTTGCCAAGAAAACAAGTTTTACGAAAAAAATAACTCCATGCGTGCAAGATTCGATTGATGACCGTGTCTACCCAGTATCAAGGACGTTAATTACCTGCCTATAGGTCGAGATGCATTCAAGTCCCCCAGAAACACGAGCCAGCCTGATTTTGCGTTTGCCGGATGCAAACGATGTGGCAGCTTGGAATGAGTTGATTGACATTTACTCCCCGCTGATTCGACGACTGGCGTTTGCTCAGGGAATGCAACTTGCCGACGCGGATGATCTGACTCAGGAAGTATTCGCTTCGATTGCCCAGTCGGTAACTCGCTGGCTTGATCGACCAGACCGAGGCCCGTTTCGTGCTTGGCTGCTGACCATCGCTCGCAATGCTGCTGTAAATCATTTGACTCGTCGCGGAACGAAGCCACTTGCCGCCGGTGGCGGTGAAGCAGAACCCATCTTTGCAGAAAGCCCGGCGCCACCGTCAGAGGTCACCGACTTTTTCGACCTCGAATATCGGAGAGAAGTTTTTCGTTGGGCAGCTGCCCAAGTCAAAGGGCAGGTGGCCATGGCAACGTGGTCAGCATTTTGGTTGACGCAAATTGATGGCAAGTCGGTTGCTGAAACTTCCCGACAAATCGGCGTTAGCATTGGCACAATTTATGTCAGCCGCTCTCGCGTCATGAAACGAATAAAAGAAACCGTCAAGCAATATGAGGTGAGGAAATGATTCTCAACAAAGACACCTGTAGTGACCTGAATCTGAAGCACCTTTTGAGTGGCGGTGAGGCGAGCCACCACTATCAGTCTGCTTTGTCACATGTCGACGGCTGTCCTGATTGTCAACAAAGGCTGGAACAACTTGCCGCAGAATCTGGCCTCTGGCAAGAAGCAACGTCCGTCCTGTCTTCAAATGATCAGTTTGACATGCGGGGGTCGGAGAAAGAAAAATGGTCTCAAGCTCCCCACCCAATCGCTTGGAGTGAGTCGATGGCGAGTCGGCTGTTGTCTCCCGCTTCTCACCCGGAAATGCTTGGCAGCATCGGACGTTATGATGTCGAACGACTGATTGGCAGTGGCGGAATGGGGCTGGTCTTTAAAGCCCACGACACGGAATTGAATCGACCGGTGGCCGTGAAGCTGCTCGCGCCCTATCTTGCGGGAATCGGGTCGGCACGAAAACGATTCGCTCGCGAAGCCCGAGCCGCTGCTGCGATCATGGATGAGCACGTGGTCGCAATTCACAATGTCGAATCGAGCGAGGACTCCGGTGACGCTCCATTTCTCGTGATGAAGTACATTGCAGGCGGTTCGCTGCAACAGCGAATTGATCGCAATGGTCACTTGGACGTCTGCGAGATCCTTCGAATTGCACTCCACACCGCCAAGGGGCTTGCCGCGGCTCACGCGCAGGGTTTGATTCACCGAGACGTTAAGCCATCAAATATTTTGTTAGACGAAGGCGTTGAACGCGCTTTGCTAACCGATTTCGGACTTGCCCGCACGGAAGACGATGCCTGTTTGACACGCAGTGGTTTCCATCCGGGTACGCCGCACTATATGTCGCCCGAGCAAGTTCGTGGCGAATCGATCGACGCCCGAAGTGACCTGTTCGGGCTGGGGTGTGTCATCTATGCCATGTGCACAGGGCATCCACCGTTCCGCGCCGAAACAAGTTTCGCGGTGCTGCTTCGCATTACGGATGACGAAGCCCGGCCCATTCGTGAAATTAACTCGTCGATTCCAGTTTGGCTCGAGCAAATCGTGTTGAAACTGCTTTCCAAAAAGCGAGAGGATCGATTTGATTCGGCGGAGAATGTTGCAGAACTTCTTGAAGGCTGCCTCGCACACCTTCAACATCCCACACGCAAACATCTTCCAGCCGTTGCGGCAAAGCTGCACCCCAAGCGTCGGCGGATTGCACCATGGGCCAAGTATTTGGGCGCTGCCTTAGGTGCCGTTGCGGTTGCACTTGCGGGAATCCTGATCGTGCTCGAGCTAAACAAGGGAACGTTGCGTATCGAATGCGAGACCGACGACATTCCCATTCGAGTCGTTCAGGGCGAGAAGACGGTCAAAGAAATGACGCTGACTCGTTCCGGAAAATCCATTCGAATTGCGGCTGGCAAATACCTTGTGGAAATAGACGGAGAGTTTTCGGACATCGAAGTGACTGGCGAAGTCGTGACTTTAAGTCGTGGCGGAACTCAGGTCGTACAAATCAAAAAGTCGAATGAAAAGAGTGAAGATATCCAGGAACCAGGGGCGTTGATCGCAAGCAATCCTGCGGACAGTTCACCAACTTTCTCCTCGCCCATACTTGATCCTACGATGTTCCTGGGCGGTACTGCCCCGATGAACACTGCTGACCTTTCGCCCGACCAGAAAGAGCTGGCAATTTTGAAAGCGGAGCACGCCAAAGTGAGCGAGGCGTACCGTGCAGCATGTCAGCAAGCGTCTGATGAAACCGAACTGAACCGAGTCCTTGATGAAATGGATCCACGCGAAATCATGCCCCCGAAATATCTTGCTTTCGAAGAGAAATACCGGGGTTTAAAAAGCGGACTGGAAGCTTTAATGATCGTTTCCAACTTGGCGAACAGTGGTGGTGGCTCGAACACAGCCAAAGGGCGAGCAGAAGCGATTGGACGGATGATCGACCACTATCTTAAATTCGACGGACTTGAGTCTGTCGTCGAGGGATTAAGCGGTGGAGTTTCTACTCCTCGCACAGTGGAATTCCTCGAAGCATTGATTTCGAAAAGTCCCAGCTTACAGACTCGGGCCGCAGCGTTAATCCGACTCATCAAAACCGACATGTTTTTTTTGGAATCGGAGACACAAATGCCCGTTTTACGAAAACAGCTTGAAGCTTTTCTGGCTGCGGCACCGCCAAAGTCTCCTGCTAGAATTGAGTATGAAGGGTATTTGACGAAGCTCGAAACTACAGATTTCGAAGAGCTACGGAAGGACGTCAACAAAAAGCTAGACAGGCTTGCCCAATACTGCGATACAAAAGTTACATTTTATGGTACCGCGGAAAATGCCGCCCAGCGACTCTCTCATGCCATCAACAAAGTGGTAATCGGACATGAGGCTCCAGAGCTTGAAGCAACTGACATTGATGGGGAGCTATTTCAACTTAGCAAGCTTCGAGGCAAGATTGTCGTCTTGATATTTTCCCAAGACAAAGACTTCGGCGAAATGTACGCACCCATTCGGCAGTTAGTCGCGAGATATCGACAGGCACCAGTCCGTATCGTCGGTGTGATGGGAAACAACACCGGTGAAGAATTGAAAGCCGCACGCGAGCGAGACGAGATTAACTGGAAGGCCATCCCAGAACCAATGAACGGTCCGCTATTCCAAGCCTGGGGCATGAAAGGCTATCCACATGCATTTATTATCGGAGCCGATGGCACATTGTATCCCAAGGTGCATATGCCCTACTTCGGAGCCGGTGGATACGACACGAAAGAGATTCGTGACGAATTGGACAAACTCTTGGAGGAGGTGTACGAGAGCAGGAGATCCAAAAATGAAAAATAGGCCGATTTCAGTATCGCAGTTTCTGGCTTTTTCATCGACATCCGGCGACTAGAATTCGGTGTTGTTTCAATCGTCGTGTTTGGCCAACAAAAGAAAATCAACCAATTAAAGAAAAAACGGTTTTTAACAGGTTGAGTGGTTACCTAAAATCTCGGCATGATCGAGCGGCTTGGAATCACCGAATTTAGAAGTCGCGTTGTCGCTGAGTCCTTTCCGGTATTCTCTTGTTTGTCTGATGTGTTCCAAGAAATGCGATTCGTGCAAGCGGATCCGATCAGTTCCCCATCGCGAGCTCAGGATCTGGTCTTACGGCAACGTGTGGTCGGCTATGCCGCAGGCGAACTGGAGGAGGCGTCTCCCGACTTGGACGCGGAAGAAGGGTGTCTCTTCGCCTACGGGTTTATGAAGCCGGAGGTTTGGCGGCATCTGTCGCGTCCGGATCGCAAGCTGAACAAACGAGAGCGTGCAGGTGCTCGAAGCAGTCACGAAACAAGGCCACGTTCATCCACGTGGATTGGATGAGAAGTTTGGCCGTGCATCGGTGGAGAATTATTGGGATCCGCGATGGACCACTAAAAACGCGATGAGCCGGTTTGTCGGGACGCGAAATAATCTTTTGTAATTGTGTTCCGTTACAGCAGGAATATCCACGGAACATTTTCCTTTTCGAAGCGGGTTCGTATTTTGCAGATTGTGTCGCAATCTCGTTTTCGATTGTGGGCGAAGACTTCAAGCTATTCGGCAACAGCTTCGAGGTGCACACAGCCAGCTGCGGGATGCGTCATTTCAACGGCGAAGGTTTGAAATCTGATTTCCCAGTCGCATCCCACCATTCTCTCCATTTCGAATCGTCTTTTCCAAAGTTTTGATTTGTATGAGAACAAAGAGCCTCCAGGGCCTCATCAGCGATTGTGGTTCTCGGGCCAACCAAAACCAAAGCTTCATCATCGAGCAGGCCAAAAAGTATTTCGATCGCTTCAGGATGATGAGCACTACCAAGCTCGTGAATCAACCAACTCCGTAGATCCTTGTGATCATGTCGGGAGTAGCTTCGAAGATTTGACCAGTATTCTTCACGACCCAGCGAGACAAGTGCTAACGCGGCACTAACGGCAGAACGAGAATCATCGAAAAATGTCACTGTCTCGATCAATGGTTCAACATTCTTTGACCGTTGCCACTGCTGAATCAGGCGAGTCGCTTCCTTCGATGAATTGTGGTCGGCACTGACCGGTTCACTCAATTCCAGCACCAACGATTCGAATTCTTGTGATGAGTGTGTTTGGGAAAGCAAGCCGGCGATGGCTGGTGGAACGTCCAAGTATGATTCTCGGACAGGCAAATTCAAGCCAACTTTGTCTGCTGAAGCCTTTGCAAGGTCGTAAGACAATGGCAAGTAATCTCTCGAAAGTTCGATTTGACGTTGGCGGCTCAACATGAATTTCAACAGTTCGCGAATCGCCTGATTTTTGATGTGGTTGTCTTTGTCCAAATGATTTGGCGAAAGGACGATTGAAATGTCCTCGGTCAATGGATACGTGCCACGATAACAATTCCCAGCTGTTGGTAATACAGGTGGCTCACCTAGCGGAACTGCCTTGAAAAAATCAAGTCTCTCGCCAACCACGCCAAAACTGACTCCATATTTATCATCGACGCCAAAATTGTAGTTTGCCCGCCAAGATCGAATCCGCTCAGAACCGGGAGGCTGTCGAAACTCTTTGAATTTACCGTTGCCGATGACTCGTCTTTCAAAGAGAGGGCGATCGTCTATCAATGTCATTCTCCCGCCACCCCAACCTGAATAACGATGAATCGGTTGATCCAGCCATTGGCCTTTAAGCCCCAAGTCTCCCCAACGATCAATGTCAGTTTTAAAACCGCGATTGCGGGTGGATGAAAAGATCGCGTCCGCTTCAGCTATCGAGAGCCCGCGTTCAGAGATGGGATTTTCTGGGTGCACGAAAACGGCAACGCGATTAATCGCGATCGGAATCATAATTGGCTTTTGACCAAACTTCTTATTGAATTGGTCGATTTCATCATTGGTTATTTGTCGAGCCAATATTGCGAGGTCTGTATTGCCGTCAATCAAGTCTTGAATCGCTTTCGCGTTTCCAACGAAATTATCCTCGATTTTCAGCTTGGGGTATATGTCGCCAAAATCGCTGAGTAGGAAACCTGGCAATGCCGAGGACCCTCCGATCCGAATCGTTGCCTCAATTCCTTTTTTGCCCCTTCGATAGAATGGAAAACGGGGGTCGAGAGATTGCGGGCCATAATCCGATCTGTACTTTTCTCCTGCGCGGTAATAATCGGAAACGCCGTGAACATAATGAAAGAGACTTGAGGGTGCGACGGTCGTAAACTTCCGATCACCAATAGACAATTCGAAATGGCCCCATCGCCGATCATCATTTGGGTTTCTATTAAAATTCGACTCAATGGAATCAATTGAAAGGTCCGGCGAGTCCGGATACAGACTGCCCGATAATTGCCGGGCGACATTGTCCCAACGGCCAGGCTGATGTAGCTTGACCTGGATTTTCTTTAGATGTTCTGGCAACTCTCGCAATTCAGTCAACGGCCGTATCATCACGCTGGTGCGCATATCAAATGGATTTGAAATCCATAACAACACTTGCCAGCCAGGCTCAATTTCACCGAAATCGTATTCTACATGGTGCCACCAGATGACTTGAGATCCTCGCTCAATCGGCTTAATTGAATCAGCGAGCTCTGGATAACCCCTGGGGCTTGGTAAGCAGAGTTCGGTTCTTGGATCCCTTGTAAAGCCGTATGGCAATTCAAAGTAATAGACATTCTTTGGCGTTCGAAATTCTATCCAAGCCTCGTCAAAATCATTTCTCGTCCAGGTGAAGGAACAAGAAGCGCTCGCGTTCCATTGTCTCGATTCCTGATTCCAATCCTTGGCTACCTTCAGATCACCAAGGGGCCGCCGAATTCTTCCATCGGCTGTGTGCAAAAATATTTTGCATTCTGCCGGAATCGGAACATCGAACTCGCTGTTGGATTGCTCTTTTGAACCTTTTATCAATAACTCAAATTCCCAACCGGCCCGATTTTCTTTGACGCTTACCGTTGGGTGGAATTTATGGTCGAGCCCCCATTGGCAATCAACAGGCGGATAGACGATTTTTGACCAAGTATGTGTCTTTGAAGTTGTTGCCAATTCTTGAGCAACAGCAGACGATCCCATTAAGAAACACGCTGCAAAAATCATTTGAGCAATTCTGTTCAACATAAATCGCTTCCCCACTCACGAAAAAGTGAATCCCGTCAACTATCAATCTTAGACTAGACTAGCCGCGACGTTTCAACCAATCGACGTTGTGGAGCTAAACACACGTGACATAACGCCACGTTAACATTTTCTAGCACTTGATTTGAATGTTCATCAAACGGTCATTCACGAAAAAGGGAACAGAATCGACGAGTTGTTGAAACTGCGATCCGATTGTCGCAATCACTTTTGGCTTGGATTGGATCCCATTCCAAAAAACATGACTCGTGAAATGCTGTTCTCATCAACTGGCGTTCGTTGATACTCGTCCTCAGTAACACTTTCACACCTAACATCAATGGTTCACGCCGACGCAGTTTGGCCAATCCGTTCGTCCCCTCGGTCGATGTGACGACGAGGTGACCGAAGCAGATTCGAATTAGCTTGATATAACGTCAACGTAAGAATCAATGGCTGACGGCTCCAAAAACATTATAAGTGCTTGGTCAGCTTGTAATTTGAATGCTCGAGAAAGCAGCACCCGTTATACTGGTCAGTTGGGCGAAGTTGTGATTCGTTAGGGTCGACTGTCTCGAAACGGGAATATTATGAATTACATGTGGAAACTCACCGAACTTATTTGGGGCCATGGTGTCTTGGCCTGTGATTGGGTTCCGTCCAATCGAATAACTCTCTAGCAAGCGTGCAGTCTCTAATAAGAATTGAAATGATCACTTCTCGATTCGTCTAGAAATCTAGTCCTCTCAGCATCTTCGCCGACTCACGTTGAGTCGGTCGAACTCTTTTTCACGCTCAATCGCGTCTACGGGACCGGTACGTAGAAACACAACGCACTGTCTCGCAAATGGATCCTATCCGTTTCTGTGAGCCGACGGCATTAGCCGCGGGCCCCGTGTACGAGCTTGCTGAGCACGCGCCCGACGTTAGCGCGTTCGGCGTTCATTATCGGGACACCAGGGAAGTAATATGAAATTTGAATCGAAGCCTATCAAGGAACACGACGAGGTTCCGCTCGCGGATGACGGCGAGCTTGAGAATCTCGTTGAGCAGTATAAGAACCGCACCGCTCGTCGCGAAGGCAGCCATTCTTCAAAGGGTGGCTGCTACGTGGTGTGCGTTGGCGACTGGTCTGAGGACGACAGTCGTGACGCACAACTGGCAGAAATCATCGGTCTTGTTGGAGCACAAGGAGATCGGGTTGTTGGCTCGGAAACCATCAAGCAGCGGCAATCCGATCCAGCGACCGTTTTGCGTAGTGGCAAGGCAAAGGCAGCGGCGGAAAGGGCGGTTCGCCTGGGTGCGAGCATGCTCATTGTCGATGCCGAGCTGAAGCCGTCGCAAATACGAAACCTGGAAGATCTCGCTGGGATGCCAGTCTGTGACCGGGAAGGAGTGATCCTGAACGTCTTCTTGCGTCACGCTAAAACGCAGACGGCGCGAATCCAGGTCGAGATCGCGCACTTGAGCTATTTGAAACCGCTGATCTGTGGTCTCGGCGTCGACATGGATCAACAAACTGGAGGGATCATGGGTGGCCGTGGGCCAGGGGAGACCGCTTCGGAGCTGTTGGCACGGAGATTAGACAAGCGGCTGGCGGAGTTGAAAAAAACGCTCCGGCGCGTCCAGGTCGCCGGCGAGGCGCAGAGAATGAGACGCGACCAATCCAAGCGTATCGCACTGGTTGGCTACACCAACGCTGGGAAGACGACGTTGATGAACAATTTGGCATCGACGGAGTTGCTAGCTCAAGACATGCCCTTTGTCACTCTTGATACCACGGTTCGCTGTCTGACACGTCATGGTGGGGACGTTTTGCTTAGCGACACCGTTGGGTTCATTCGCCACCTTCCCAATCGATTGCTCGCCAGTTTTGAGACGACACTTGCCGAGTTGCGGGAAGCGACGTTGATAGTTCCAGTTGTTGATGCATCTGATCCCGAATGGAAAATGCACCTGGAAACAACCCACAAGATGCTGGTGACATTGGGAGCCGAAGAGATTCCCAGGTACTACGTGTTCAGCAAAGCGGATCGCCTCGCGACGCTGCCGAGCAAGGAATTAATGGATGGGGTCTCCCTTGGGCATGACTATCAGTTCTTTAGCAATCACGACAATGATGCGATCGACGAACTAAAGGAGACTCTTCTTGGCCGTGCCCGTGCGGACCTGAGACGAATCAAGGTGTATGTCCCCTACCATGCGTCGAAAGCAATTGAGATCGTTCATCGAAGTTGTCGCGTCATGGAAACGGAAACCAAACCGAATGGTCTGCTTTTCAGCTTGGAAGCCGAGCCATATGTCATTGATCAAATCAAAAGACAGAGGGCGGAGCAATGAATTTATCCCCAGCAACGCTTGTGAAGGTTAAGAATCTAGCGGTCTCGACACTTGGTGGGCGGCAACTGTTTCAAGATCTCAATGTGGAGATTTCGCATGATCAAGTAGCGATGATCGGCCGCAATGGTGTTGGCAAAACAACACTCTTGAAAATATTGGCAGGCGAAGTCGACCGGCCAGAAGTTGTGTTGCACACGTCTCCCTATTTCGTACCTCAAGTGCTTGGGGCCTCGTCTGGAACAATGCGTCTTGCACGCAAGTTGTTCAGCGGCGCCGAACTGACGGATGCGGGACTACCTTCTGACGTGTTATCACAAGATACCTGTAGCCCAGGGGAGCAGCGTAAGTTGCACTTGATGGCTGCCAGGACGGCGCGGCCTGAACTGTTGATCCTGGATGAACCGACCAGCGACCTGGACGAACATGGAATCGACTGGCTTAGTCGTTGGCTTTCACAGTGGTCACGAGGTCTATTGCTTGTCTCGCACAACCGCATGTTGCTCCGTCAATTTCAGCACTTCTTTGTGATTGCTGAGTCTGGATGTCGATACCTGTCGGGCGGGTTCAAGGAAGTCGAAACTTGCTTGCAGACCGAAGGACTCCGAAAACAGCGGCAATACGTAAGCAACCTCAATGCACTGATCAGAAAGGAGGAGAAGAACGAACGTGTGAACAACCGGCACGACCGAAAGAAGAGACGTGGACGGCTAAATGAACTAGGTCGTTGCCCATCAAGAGCGAAGCTCAACGAGAAGAGGTCCTATGCTCAGGAAAAGCAAGGCAGACGAAAGAAGCTGTGGAGAAAACGCATCTCGGCTTCGCGAGAATGGGCTGAGGCCACTCGCCGTGCTCTGGACGTTCGGCTTGATCTGAAGCTGGCTGCGCCGCAGCAACCGATTGATACGCCCGCCGAAATCGTCGACGTAAATGATGTGACCGCCACTATTGATGGTCGCAAGGTCTTCTCTCACGTATCGATGTGCGTTTGGCGATCTGACCGCATTGCTGTCTCGGGGCGAAACGGGGCCGGCAAGACGACTCTGTTGACGATGCTGGCCGGCGAGCGACAACCTGAACAAGGACGCGTTGTCGCCGACTTCTCGCGAATAGGGATGATTGCACAAGGGGCGGCCAATTGGGAGTCAGATCGCGGGCTGATCGCGAACCTTCAGGAAGCCTGTGATGCTACACTCGAAGACGTGGCGGAGATCATGGTCGGACACAGAAATCCGTATGGATTGACGCAGCGATCCCTAAAAAGTCTTAGCCCCGGCGAAAGAGTACGGGCGGCACTTATTTGTTTGTATCATCGCTCCCCGGCGATCGAATTGCTCGTACTTGATGAGCCGACCGTTGGCTTAGATTTTGTGGGGCTAGGTGCACTTCGAGATGCGCTAAAGAGTTGGCCGGGAGCAATGGTAGTCGTGAGCCACGACCGCGACTTCATTGACTCAATCGGCGTTTCGTCCGAAATCAGACTGGGTGCGACTGGTTCACATGAACCGCTTCGCAACTAACCGGTCGATGTGACCGAAATGGGGTGTTAAGCTGCAGCGGTCAAATCCCGGTGCCAGACTAGCAGCCACTACTGGTCGAATGTCTGGATTGTCTTTCCTTGCAGGCCTTCCGAGTCTTGATGAGCAAGCTACGAAACTGAAATCCTCAGGTTTTGCCAATGAGCAGTTGTTTGAAATTTTATTCGCCGCCGCGTATGGTTCAGCTTTGCCGTCGCTGGAAATCTTTTAGGCATTCTCTATGGAATGTCTAATCAATAACATTTGAAGGTTGAAAGAGCACTAAAAACGACGTCCAGATACTGTGCCAAGATCCAGACGGATCTGACGTCTGGCTGTCAAACGGAACGACATCTTCTTTTTGTCTTTTCATTTGAATTAACGTTCGGTGACTTCCCTGCGGTACCGAAAAATCATTAGGTCGTGAGCGTTTATGAGCGCCGATGCAATAAGTCAATTTGGCTTGATGATCGCCATCGCGTTCGATCTTGTAGATCCCGTATAGTAGCAATTTAGTTGTGTAAGTTTCCGCAGGCTCGCTTTTGTGGCCCCATCGCACGATCTTGTTCGTTCCGCGAACTCGTTCCAATTGAGTTTCAATGTCAATTTGTTTAGGTGATGTTTTTTCGTTAATTGATTTAATTTGAGTCGCACCAACTGCGCGACCGGACGCGCTACCTCAGAACATGGTAACTGTTGGTGCCTGGAGGAAGGATGAGAACGTGATCACATCGCCGGGTTCTTGGCCAATTTGGGCATTGGTCAGTTCTCCATCGGCCTCGACTGAAATTACGACCCAACTACCATGCAGGGTTTCAAGGGCATCAAATTTTTGATTGTAATTTTTTTTTGAGTCCAGCTTCGCGGCGCTGCTGGGCAACAATGGTGCTGATGCTGTCGCAGACAGGAGCACGGCACAAAACAGAGCTTTGATCGAAGTAGAAAACATGAATATCTCCGAAGTTTCTAACAGAGAAACACAGGCTCGAATCGCAAGTGAATCGGCTCGATAATTGTTGTCTAAATGAATATGCGTAACAACATCAATAGACTTGTTGGGGGCCAAGAAACGGGAAGATGGCAGCCTTAGTCTCTCACGGCGTTGGGGCTGGCTTCCTGCCTCGGTCCGACACATGTCTGACACACCGGGTTGGCGAATCGCCCGTACCAAACTGCGTCGGCTTCATCGTTCGACGCGTCGAACAGCCAAGACCTAACCTAACCTAGGTCGGTCTGACACGCCGACGCTTCCTGGAAACGCGGGTTAGTGCCGTCGGCCGATGTGACCAAGGCAGCGCATTAATTGCGAAACGAGACGTGGTGCGTGCGTATGTCAGCGGGCCAACTCGGCCAAAAATGGCAACCAATACATTCGCCTAATGCGCGAACTTTTCCGAAAGCCGGCTTGTCCATTTGCTGCAAGCCGATTGGCTTCCATTCTTTTTATGGTGAAAGATTCTCGTGCGTTTACGTTTTACGACATTTTTACTGAGCGGCCTTGGCCTTCGATTCCAAAGCGATCGAGCGTCCATATAGGGTTGCGCTAAAGCCGTTCTTTCTTTCGCTTTAGCGCCCTTCTTCTGCAATCTGGACCAGCAACTCGCTCCATTTTGCTCTTTCAATAAACCACTATTTGTTTGCGCGTCCTATGCGCCTGTTGACTTGGAAAATATGCGCGCCGACATCAATCAAGACAATCGAAAATGACTACTCTTAGACACACAAAAACAAATTCTATGTCCAACGTTTCTAGCGCCCGACTTCGCAACGTCGGTATCTCCGCTCATATTGATTCGGGGAAAACGACTCTGACTGAACGGATGCTGTATTACGGCGGTCGCATTCACAAAATGCGTGAAGTCCGAGGAGGTGACGGTGGTGCATTCATGGATTTCGACCCGATTGAAAAAAGACGCGGCATCACGATCGCTTCGGCGGTGACGCGCGTCAACTGGAACGAGCATGCCATTAACATTATCGACACGCCGGGACACGTTGATTTCACTGTCGAAGTTGAACGAAGCCTGCGTGTTTTAGATGGAGCCCTGTTTGTCTTTTGTGCATCTCGCGGCGTCCAAAGCCAATCTCTGACGGTCGATCGACAAATGAAACGGTATCGAGTTCCGCGCATTGCATTCATCAACAAGATGGACCGAATCGGAGCCGATCCAGAATCTGTTGTGAAACAAATGAGGGAGCGTCTCAAGGACAACGCGGTCGCGCTTCAAATTCCGATGGGATGTGAAGACGCCTTTGCGGGCGTGATCGACTTAATCGAAATGCAGTCCGTTACGTTTGAAGGCGACTATGGTGTAGACATTCAGCGAGGTCCGATTCCCGAGCAGTATCAATCGGATGCTGACGCGGCGAGGAAAAGTATGCTTGATGATCTGGCTATGCTCGACGACGAGCTAATGGAAACGATGCTCTCTGGTGAAGAACCGACTACGGAACGGATCCGGAAAGTCATCCGCGCGGGCACGTTGGCCC
The DNA here is from genome assembly GCA_964352885.1 of uncultured Pirellulaceae bacterium. GTDB lineage: Bacteria > Planctomycetota > Planctomycetia > Pirellulales > Pirellulaceae > Mariniblastus. The sequence continues at coordinate 3,969 of CAYGUE010000079.1, read as the reverse complement.
TCCAATTGACTCCCGTACTGCTTGGCAGTGCGTACAAAAATAAAGGCGTTCAGGAAGCTCTCGATGCAATCACTGCATTCCTTCCATCGCCAGAAGAGAGAAAGGTTATTGCCCATGATTTATCAGAAAATGAAGTGCAAATGCATTGTGATCCCAAGCGTCCGCTTGTTGCGATGGCCTTTAAAACGGTCGTTGAGAAGTTTGGGCAATTGACGTTTTTGCGCATTTATCAGGGCACTCTGAAAAAGGGAGCCCAAGTGGTCAATGTGCGAACCGGCAAGCCGACCCGTTTTGGGCGGTTGGTGAGAGTTCATGCGGATAAACGGGAAGACTTGGAGACGGCGCATCCAGGCGACATCGTTGGCGTGGTTGGAATCGATTGCTATTCAGGCGATACGTTTTCCGACCGCGGTTTTGATGCGAGGCTGGAGACGTTTGTTGTCGCCGAGCCGGTTATTCAATTGGCTATCGCACCCAAGAATCGAGACGATGCCGACAAACTTGCAGCTGCGCTAGCATGTTTTGTTCGCGACGACCCAACCTTTAGTGTGTCGACGGATTCTGATTCAGGTGAGACGTTGATCGCCGGGATGGGGCAATTGCACCTGCAGGTTTACGTCGAACGAATTGAAACGGACTACCGATGCGAGTGCATTGTCGGAACGCCGAGCGTTGCCTATCAGGAGCGTCCTACCAAATCGGTTAATTTTGAACATCAGTTCAAAAAGATGACCGGTGGGCCGGGGCATTTCGCCTACATCGTTGGCCGAATGGAACCTCTTGATACTGACGAAGGATTTTTGTTCGACGATTCCATTTCGTGTGGTCGGATCGACCAGCGGTACATTCCGGCCGTTGAGAAAGGGTTCGCCGAAGCACTTCACGGTGGACCTTTGGGACGTTTTCCTGTCGTTGGTGTCGCAGTGACGCTAACGGATGGAAAGCAACACGAAAACGACTCCTCGGAAATGTCGTTCAGAAATTGTGCAGCACAAGCGATGCGGGATGTCATTCTCCCCCGCGCCGGGCTTCGCTTATGGGAGCCGGTAATGGAAGTAGAAATCGAAGTTCCAGTTTCGTCTGTCGGTGCAATCTCCGGGCACTTGTCGAGGATGCGAGGTAGGGTGACGGATTCTAAAACAGTCGGCGATCTTGCGATCGTGATGGCAACCGTCCCTTTGGCTGAACTGTTCGACTACTCGAACCAACTGCGGTCAATGTCGCAGGGTGCGGGCACGTTTTGCATGACGCCGGCCGGATATTGTCCGGTGCCAAAAGATGTTGAACAGGAAATTTTGTCAGGCCGAAAATCTTGATGATTTCCAAAGGCCCGCCGGCTAACGTCGGCGGGCTGTTTTTTTGTTTGCAACGGTTCAGTACTGGCGTTGGGCCACCTGGTCGTTTTCCGAGCGATTCGTTGAAAATCCAAACTGTGCTCGGATGGTTTGACACGCATGGCTCAAGGAGATTAAAAAATGCTCTATCTCGCCTCATTGATCGATGCCAAGCATATTGGAATTTTAGATGATCAATTCAGTTCTAACTTCTTTTCTCGCAGTCATCCTTGTTGGTCCCGTTTTCAGCTACGGAACCGTCCGCAGCCAAGACCAGTTTCCGCCGACAGTGAGGGAGGAGTATTCCACCAGCTGGCCGATCAGCGGGAGTGTCGTGTCACCATTGGGCGTTCGGGTTCCCAATGCAACCGTCAGGCTAGTCCGGCCTGGATATTTTAAGCCGGGTGATCGCAGTTCTGCGGGGAACGAGGACAAGTCAGAATGCGATTGGAAAGGCGAGTTTCAAATCGGAAATCAGGTCGCACTTACTCTCGTGGCTTCGGCTCCGGGTTTTGCGCCGACAGCCATTCCCAGTGTAACCGGGAGTCATGTTGAAATTAGTCTTGAAACCGGTCGGACCATTACGGGACGTGTTCGGCTTCCGGATGGAAGGCCGGCCGCTGAAGTCAAAGTTCAACCTGTTCTTTTTTGGCATGAAAAGCTAGCCTCCGAAATGAAGCATTATTCAAGCCCGATTGAGCTTGAGCGAAATCCGGGAGGAAGGTTTTGGCAGATTGCCTTTCCCCAGCTGGGAAAAGATTGGCAAACCAAAACGGATCAGTCGGGGAGTTTTGAAATTTCCAATGTCCCGGAAAACAAGTTGGTTGCCGTCCTGATATCTGCCAGCGGTTGCAAAGAGAAAGTCGTTTGGGTCCGTCCCGATGAAGGCGAGCCCGGCGAACTTCCACCGAATCAGCAGATTGTCGATAATGATTTCAAGACAGAGCTGGAAAAGGGATTTGTACTGGAGTTGATTGGCCAAAATCAGGATGGTGGTTATCCAGCAAAGATCTCTCGCGTATTCGCTGAGCGAACAAACTCGAACCGAGCGATCCAATCAGGGTATCCATCCTGCGTCGAGCTGGATATTGAACCAGGTTCGACGACCTTGGTGACTTTGAATGACTATCCGAATGGTTGTTACATTTGGGTTGTGCCTGAAAATAAAGAGCTTTTAGGCGCTCGCATCGAGTTGGCGGATACTTCGCAGCCCAACAGGATGGAGAAAATCGTCACATTTAAGCAGGGTGTCGAAATTGTCGGAACCGTCACCGATGCTGCGACGAACAAGCCAGTCGCTGGTGCCGGGATCGGATGGTGGGAACGCGAAGGCTTCATCTACACCGAAGAGGGTGATTTTCCCCGATTCGATCTCTCTACTGATAAACAGGGCTCTTACTCCATGACGGTTCCGGATCAGGACGGGACCCTGGCGGTCGTCGGTGGCCTGGAGGGCTATCAAACCGTCGTTGCCGGCAACGTTAAATATCCTTCGCTGAAACAGCGATTTCACCGCGAGTTAAAAGCGGGTCGACTGAAAGATGTCGAAGAGCTGGACTTCGTCCTCTCTCCTTCCTATCAGATCCACGTCCGATTGGTCCGCCCCGACGGCCTGCTAGAAGCCAACGCCGTTGTTTACGCGACCGAGCGCGCCGCGATAAACGGCAGCCGGAGCACGGTTTGGGGGTCAAAAAGCTCAACCGCGACAACGAACGAACATGGAGTCGCAATCCTCAAAAACTGGTTTTCCGATGCAAAGTTGTTGCCGGCGGCACGCGAGGAGTCTCCCTTCGCAACGAAACCAGGGAGTGCAGTGCTCCCCAGAAGCATTTACATCGATCAGCGTTCTCAAAGCACGGTCCCCCGCCGAGTCGATGCCTTTACCGCCAGTGGTTTGTTGCAAGGAGTTGGAAGCATCCCCGTTCCTCCCGTGGATCAGTTCGGCCCCATTGAGATGGAAATTGAGTTGCATCCTACGGCGGCCATCGAGGGGAGGGTGCTGGACGAAAAAGAAAACCCTGTGGCCGACATCATCGTTTCAGCCCAAGCTAAGACAAGTCAATTTGCATCTGGGGCCCAGGTTTGGAAGACAAAAACCCGGCAAGATGGCCGATATCGGCTGACCGGTTTGTCTCAAGGTGTTCCGGTGAATTTGAGAATCGGCGATCGGTACGAAGCTAAACGGCTGGAAAGGTTGGAGGCTCAAGAGACGATCGACTGGAGTTTGTTGACCTCCGGAACCACCCTCACGTATCCGGATCTCCGCTGCCAGGATTTCCGAACGCTCGGTGAGCCGCTTCCGAAAATTGACCTAACCGGCCTCGAACATGAAGAGTCAATTAAGGCAGTTTTCGAATACACTGCACAGCAGCTGAAGCGAATCGACGGTCGTGCAGCGGGTACCGAATTTTCGAGCTCGTCGAATTCCGCAGACCCCGTGCCTGTGTTTGGTGAACGGTTGTTTCAAAAAGTCATCCCGGCACTCAACCAGGCGATTGACAAGAACCCCGGCAGTGAATCAGAGCTTCGGTGCATTCAGCAATTGCTGGAGGCCGTTGATCGAGACCAGACATTTCAAATCAGTGCGGGGACGCGTCAGGTTAAACAATGGGCGATTGAAAGACTGTTGCAAGAT
>CAYGUE010000078.1:6888-30234 GCA_964352885.1 uncultured Pirellulaceae bacterium | reverse complement strand
TGAGACGCCGTCGCTGGCAAAAGGAACGGCCGCAACACCAAACTTCCCGACCTGAGTCCCCCAACCATCTCCATGTGCTCCTATCGCCCCATTTCTATTCACAGTCGAATTGTCCGAACCGATATTGTCACCGCCGATGGTGATGATGTCAGCACTTGAAAAACTCAAAGTTGTCTCACGCATGTTGGCACAGAGGGCACGTCTGTTTTGCATTCTTGATTTCTTGCATCATACTTTGCAACGGTGCTTTTCCAGCTTATTGTACTGGCCTTTCAAAATGAAAACCCGGGATAGGCAATCATTTTGCGTCAAAGTCGCTTCTCTCTTTTAATTCGATCCGCAAGCCTCACCAACATACTTTGTAAGTCATTGCCAATCACAATATCGATATCCTGGGTCATCCGTGGCTCGCCATAAGCCGAGCTTGTGGCGCCACCAGTCAAGTGAAACGGAATACAATGCTCTCTCGAGTCAAATTGAACATCACAATCGAACGCGCAACTCGCTCCGCAGGCGTAAGCGCAGCCATCCTCGATTAATACTCTGCGTCGACGGACCAGTTCTCGCTGGCAGTTGATTCGCTCATTTCCAAATATCCCGATCGAGCATCCGGTACTGAATGGCTTCGCTCATGTGAGCAAACTCAATGTTTTCCGCACCTTCAAGGTCGGCAATGGTTCGCGAAAGGCGAAGTACCTTATCATGGGCTCGAGCGGACAGTCCCATTTCGTTCACGGCGTGCTTGAGCAACTCCACGCAGTCCTGCGGAATTGGACAGTACTCGCGGATCTGGCGGCTGGACATCTGAGCGTTGTAGCGGATCGACGTGTCCGAAAATCGCTCGGCTTGGGCTTTCCGAGCACGGACAACATCTTCGCGAATCTTTTCACTGGATGTTCCCAGCTTGGTCGATGACAGTTCTGAAAACTGTGCGGCAGGAACTTCCACATGAATATCAATGCGATCAAGCAACGGACCTGAAATCTTGCCCATGTACTTTTCAATCTGAGGCGGCGTGCAATTGCACTGTCGTCTTGGATCGTTGCGATAGCCGCAAGGGCAGGGGTTGAGCGCTGCGACCAACATGAACTCGCAAGGAAAAGTCGTCGATGCCATCGCACGCGAAATCGTGACGACGCGATCTTCCAGTGGCTGACGCATCACTTCCAGCGTGCGGCGATTGAATTCAGGAAGCTCATCCAAAAACAGAATGCCATGGTGAGCCATGCTGATCTCGCCCGGCATGGGAGTGCTTCCGCCGCCAACCAAACCGGCTTCGCTAATCGTGTGATGCGGTGAACGAAACGGACGCGTCGCTAACAATGGCTGGCCCGGCTCGAGCCTGCCGACTGCACTGTAAATTCGAGTCGTCTCGATCGACTCAGCAGGAAGCAACGCCGGCAACACAGTTGGAATCCGCTTCGCCAACATCGTCTTGCCAGACCCTGGTGGCCCAAGCATCAAAATATTGTGGGATCCTGATGCGGCAATCGTGATCGCACGCTTTGCGACTTCCTGACCGCGAACGTCTGAGAAATCGATCTCGTACGCTGAGAATTCTTCAAACAGTTCGTCGACTCGCGATGGCGTTGGATCGATGTCGAGTTCGCCGGAAAAGAAACCGACGGCTTGAGTTAGCGATCCGACCGCGATCACGTCGATCTCTTCCACGACCGCCGCTTCGCCCGCGTTTTCAGTGGGTACGACGATCCCTTTGAGTCCACTCTTTCTTGCCTCGATCGCCATCGACAAAACGCCCTTGGCCGGACGGGTGTGTCCTTCGAGCGCCAGCTCTCCGACGACGGCGTAGTCTCGCAGGCGGTCGGACGTGATCTGTCCGCTTCCCAGCAAGATGCCCAGCGAGATCGGCAAGTCGAACGTTGCGGCTTGTTTGGGAAGTTCTGCAGGAGCGAGATTGATGACGATACGGTCGGTCGGACGCGTGAACCCGGAGTTAATGATCGCTCGTTCGACACGATGCGTGCTTTCGCGAACGGCGGCTTCTGGAAGTCCGACCAAAATCGTTTTCGGCATCGCTCGGGGCGAGACATCGACTTCGACTTCGACGGGCATGGCGTTGATGCCCAACAGCGAAAACGTCTTCAGCTTGGCCAGCATCCCGTTGCGGCCACCGGTTGGCGTTTCGGAGAAAGAGTTGTCCATCGGATGCCTAAAATTAAAACTCGGAAGCTACATTTTAACGTTTTTTAAATTTGAATGTGGAACGCAGGAATGTGGCACGCGGGGTTGTGTTGGCAACATGTGGTTTGGCTGGACCGATGTCTGCGGTGCTCAAAGTGTGCAAAACACGAACTTAGGTCGCAGCGGCAATGCGAATTGACAGATCCATGGCCGTTCGCCGAAACAAGAGAAACTCACTGATTTCCAAAAAAGCGAATCAGTGCTCGTCTCCGCTGCACACGTAGGCTAAGGCTGTCGTTTCACCTTCCCAAGGCCAACCTTGACTTTGGCCTAACTCAGATATTCTCGCAGCCTGGCCAATACGCGGAACTTTGCTTGCCTTACTGCACCGGTGGTCATGCGAAGGTCGTTGGCGATATCGGTCGAGTTATGTCCTTCGACGGTGGCGCGCCAGAACGCCGCCCAAGTATGTGGTTCAAAGTCACCTTGGATTGCTTCGGCGGCCCGTTGCATGAGCAACGTTTCTGCCGATTCATGCGGTGAAATTTCTCCGATATCGGAATCATCGTTCACCCAGTCCGCTATCGAAGCGATGCGGTGATTCGCGTCGCTTCCCCCTTCGCCTTTTTCTGGCCTGGCTTTCTGCTTGCGAAACCAGTTTCGGATTTCATTTCGAGTGATCGTCCAGAGCCAACCTCGAAAAGTATCGCCCGCACGATCCCGGCGAAATCCATCCAACGACTTTAGCAGAATCTTGAAGACATCTTGGACGATATCAGCCGCATCTTCGTCCTGCAGTCCAGCACGCTTTGACCAACTAAAAACCAATGGCGAGTAAACCTGACTCAACCGCATCCAAGCCCCAGAATCTTTGGACTGTGCCTGTTCGATAAGACTGATCGAGGTTGATGGATTCCTTTCGGCCACTGATTTCCCTTGCCGTGGTTGAGGTGCATAATCCCATTATTATACTTCATCAACATTCGGGATTCTCGAACCCGAGCGGGATTTTTAGATCCAATCCACGGATTAATTTTTCGCAGCAAGCATTGTGGTTCGAAACCGATCAAGTTTTTTCATGCATAAAACCGGCCGTCCTCGAATCCGCAAACATTTCATTCACTCACCTCTGAAGTGGAATAAACCATGACGCTTCCAAAGTCGGTTGCAATCAGTTGCTTGCCATCGGGTGTAAAGGAACAGTGCATGGCGGGCTCTCGAAAGTCAGAAAAACTGACGAGCTGACGGCCCGTTTCAACATTCCAGATACGAGTCGTTCGGTCATCGCCAACGCTGGCAATCCGCCGACTGTCCGGGGTAAAACAGACTTCGTTGACGGAACGAGCATGACCTGAAAACTCTCGGATGGGCGTCATCGATTCAGCATTCCAAAGTTGAATGGTTCTTCCAGCGGCGACGGCTAGGTATTTCTGATTCGGACTCAATTCAATGTCATGAGTTGTTACGCCTTGGACGGCATGTACCGCAAGTTTTTCGGTCTCGCCGGTTGACATGTCGATCTTGAGGATCCCACCAAATAACATTCCGCAGTACACGAATTGTTCATCGGAAGAAAACGCAAAGCCGCCCATTACTTCATTTTTCGGAATGGAGACACTGGCGGTCAACTCTTGCAACGCGACATCCCGAATCTCGATTTCGGTGTTGCTGTATGCCGAAACAGTCCATTTTCCCGATGGGGAAAAAGCAACCGTGCGGCTCGCTTGATCTACCGAAAGCTTCCGCTTGACATCTCCTGTTTTCAGATCTGCTTCACACCAGAGATTCTGATCTTCATTGAAGATAATTTTTTGCCCATCAGGCGAAAAGCTGATCCAGGTAGGATCAGCGGTGCCTGTCGGAATTACCCGCTCGATCAACTCAAGGTTATCCAAGCGTCGTACTTCAATCACTCGATCGCTGTCTGGTTTGTCGATGGGAGTCGCGACGATAGCGATTCGATCGGATTCATTCGAAACTGCGACGTAATGGGAATTCTGATGATTGGTCAGCAATTGCCTTTTCTGCAAAATGCTGGGCCCATTCCAAACTTTGGTGGCGACTTCACTACCTACCATGTACCCTTGGCGTGAGATCAACCTTCCAGAATTCGCAGTTGAAATCACCTGTTCAATGGCAACATTATGCCCCGTCAATTCATTGGTGACGGTACCTGTTTTGAGGTTCCAAATTCGAACCTGACTATTGAAATGCCCCGTCACAGCAAATTTCCCATTGCGAAAAAAGCAGCAACTGAGAGTCTCCGATTTCGTCTGCAAATCCGCGACCACTTTGGCCGAATCGCAATCCCAAACACGTGCCTTCGCCAAATCGCAGGCAATCATGTGATTGCTTTGAGCGTCGAACGCAAGATCAACGACGGGTTGTTCCAATCCCGTCAACTCAAGGACTCTTTGACCAGAATCAAGTTCCCAAATCGCAACGTTGTTGTTTTCGATTTCCGTTGTGGCTACACGACCGTCGCTCAACAGTAGGAACTTGCTAATTTCCGATTTGCACTGAATGAGAACCGGCAGCTCCTTCTGTGTGGCAATCTCAAATCTCCGTATCCGACTGCCAGCGGCAACGAACAGTTCTTTCGCGTCGCTTGAAAAACCAATCTGAGAATACTCCGATAGCCCCACGGTTTCAAAAACCGTCTTTCTACTCGTTACATCGACAACCCGTAGTTGTCCGACTCCCGATTCATCAGGCTTGTCGCCAGGGCAAACAATCATCCTGCCGTCGTATGAAATATCGCTGTGCCACACCGAAGAAACCTCGAAAGTCTGTGTTGCCTCACCAGATTCAAGATCATATACGTCAAGTTTGGATTCGAATTCTGAAACAAAACCGACCAGCATCTGCCGTCCATCGGCGGTCAACGAAATTCTGGATATTCCTAAACATTCGAATTCGAGTTTGTCAGCCTCCATCTGCAAGTAGTCCATATCCCAACCCGCCAAACTTGGCTCACATGCGTTAAGCATCTTTCTGGCACTTGAGATTTGCCCGGCCTCAATCAATCGTTGTGCAGTTGGTAAGGTTGCGTCGTACAGAAGCGTTTCGGCACGATCGAGGTTTCGGTTAGCAATTCGCTCCCGATCGAACGCTTGGAACGCGAAATATGTACTGGCCACCAAGCCAACAAGTAGCGACGCGAACACGCTACCGATGGCAAAACATGTACCCGGGTTACGTTTGCAAAGTCGAACAAATCTTTGGCTTGAACTCAGAGGACGAGCCTTGATCGGACGATGTTCAAGACATCTGTTAAGTTCGTCAGCGAGATCAGCCGCAGAGGCGTAGCGACGGTCGGGAGCCTTCTCAAGACACTTCAAGCAGATTGTTTGCAGGTCCTGATTGACATGCGAATTCAACTGGTTCAGAGCAACCGGATCCTTTTCAATCACCTGTTTTAGGATATCGATTGGACTTGCTGCGTGAAACGGTGGTCTGCCCGACAACATTCGGTACAGAATCGCACCCAGAGAATAAACATCACTGGAAGCACTGGCCTGATTTCGTTTACCCGTCGCCTGCTCAGGAGGCATGTAGGCTGGAGTTCCCAAGGCCATTCCTGACAGCGTCATGCCATCATCGGAATCGAGCAATTTCGCCAATCCAAAATCCGCTACGTGCGGTTCGCCATTCTTATCTATGATGATATTGGCGGGTTTGAGGTCACGATGAATCACGCCACGATTGTGAGCGTATTCGATTGCGTTGGTTACCTTTACAAGGAGAGTAACCATGTCGAATTCGTTGAGGACACGCTCGGACAGCGATTGCGACAACGGCTGGCCGTCGATGTAAGCCATGACAAAGAAGGGTTGGTCCTCGTGGTATCCGCTGTCAAAGACAGGAATTATGTTTGCATGGTCTAGCCTTGCCGCGGCTTTGGCCTCTGCATGGAATCGCTGGATGTCGGCGTCCCGCGTCCGAGCTGATTGCCTTACCAGCTTTAAGGCTACTTTACGGTCCAACGAAGCTTGATGTGCCAGATACACAACTCCCATTCCTCCGCGACCGATTTCACGGATGATCTGATAATCGCCAATCGTGTTCGGCTTGGACAAGCGCGGTGCAACGGCTCCTTTCGGTGTCGACGGTTCTGAATTGGCAGTCGATCTGGTTTCATTGCCTGCTTGCGCAAGCAAACGCTCCAGTTTTCCTGCAACCTCGAGTTCAGGAAATGCTGGCGTCGAACCCGTACGCTCTGTTTCATTGGCGAGCCGCTTCCCGATCCGTTCAAGTTCGACTTCCAGTTGCCCAAGTGACTCTTGGCAGTGCGAGCAAACTGAGTTTTCGGTGAGCGATTCACAGCCCGTTGCTGCCTGCCTTAACAGGCAGTTGGGTAGTTGTTGTTCGCAAGGTTTGGCCGCTGGGTTTTCAATCTTCATACTGACCGCGAACTCCGGTGTTCGAATATAAAACTGGCGATTGTCTCAGCATACAACAAGGCGAATATCACTTCCATGATTGGCCAAGCCAGTTGCCAATGTTGGCAAGCTAACGCCATTGCACAAAAGCTCCGCGGCGATCATCGTACTGCGCCACGGAGCGTTATCGATTTGCAAATTAGAGACTTTTTTCGCCGCTTTCGCTGAATAGCCCTAAAGCTTCGGGTTCGTAAAAGTGCGAACGAATCCCGCTCACTTGCCAGTGAATTGCTTGCCCAACTCTACATGCATGTTGTCGCCATCGATCGTTTTTTCGTAACCCCATGTCAAGGCTTTTCCTCCGTCTTTAGAGACCTTGAATGATGTTGGATTCCATGCGGAGCCCGGATAGGCATCGTCGGAGATTATCTCGATGCCGGTAATTTCCCCGACATTTTCTGCGGCAAAGGAAACACGGTCGAGGTCTCCATTTTCAAATGCGTTTCCACTAATCAACGGATTCAGCACTTTGCCTGTCGTCCTACCGGCAGTTCCATGAATCTTGATGGTAATGTTTGCATCCGTCCCGGCGCCACTAGACGTTCCCGTCTGAATCTGGACATCGTAGTTGGCTGTCGTGCTGATCGTGGTGGTGCCCGCGCCGATCCACTGGCTCATGCCAAATGTTTTTTCTTCGGATACGAGGAACTCACGCCCGGATTTTGTTGTCTCTATGGTTTTCATCGTCACCTTAACTTTGTCGATCATCCAATCGTCTTTCACGTCGGCGACTCGGATGCATCGAAGGCTCAGCGAGGTTGGGTTGATCGCTTTGGCATCAGTAAACTCAATGGTGTCCGTTTTCCCTTGCTCGAATGCGTTGTAGGAAATCAACTTGTTGGCGCGAACTTCCGTGGTGCTTCCGTTCTGATCGTGCAAGGTCAGGTACACGTCCATGTCGGTTCCCGCCTTAAATTTATCAGCCGTAAAGAATGTGACTGTGTATTCCTGTGCCGAGACTCCTGCCACTGAAAGAAAGCAGACAGACAAGGCCAGAGTTTGTAAAAAGATCTTCATTGATACATCCTTAAAAGTTTGTGTTTTGAATCGGCAACCTTTCTTTTGCTGCCACACTGTGATCAATGAAGCGGCGTTACGCGAAAATTCAAAAACTTTTCTACACCTGCATTCTCGAATGGGGTGTGTTGTAAAAGACACGTTGCATTCTCAAAAAGAAACGCTCAAAAAGCCGCTCAATGGCGACAAATAAGCGGCCAATTGGGACAGGGCCGAAACAGAGAAATTGGCATCCCAGAAATGGACGACCCAATAGCGATCACGTCGAGCCCTTCAACGGCAGCTGCTTCACCCGGCGCCCGAGCGGAAACATCTTCTTCGACTTCAAACCAGCATCGCGTTGATGACAGTGTTTTGCTTTCATCTGAAATCGAATCATTCTCTCTGCAGAATGTAAAATTGGTTGTGATGTCGGCGTGCGAAACAGGCCTTGGGCAAGCCGCAGGCGGAGAGGGCTTGATTGGACTGCAGAGAGCCTTTCATATCGCAGGTGCAGATTCTGTTGTCGCCAGTCTCTGGAAGGTTGAAGACAAACCAACTCAGATCTTAATGACAAAATTTTATGAGAACCTACTTGTGAAAAAGCAAGGTCGGCTGGATTCCCTTCGAAACGCACAACTTGGATGCTGAATCATCCAAAAGATCTTGAGCTCTCGGGCGTTCGCGCAAACCGAGGAGATCCACGTCCGTTAAAACAAAAGGCCGGCAAAGCAGAAATCGAAAATATCGAATCCGCTTGGACAAGACCTTTGTATTGGGCCGCATTCCAGTTCTTTGGTGAAATAAATTGAGAGTGAACGGGGCGCCGCTACCGCGACATGGATCGATTGACGGAACTTGAAACAGAAAGCGAGGCCCAAAAAAGTGGGCCTGTCAGAAGATTTGTGTAACTGCTTGAAATCCGGTCCAATGTGGCCAAGGAGAACAAGCAGATGTCACGCCAACGGAGGCTTCTCCGGATCTGACAGCTTCTCGTACACGATTGGCGATGGCAACGGAGGCACGGATTCAGCCACCGTGAACATTACAGTTGATGCGAATCAATCACCAATCGCCGATGGAAACATTGTTGAATTGCGCAACGTTGGTTTCAGCAATGCCTACCTCGCTGCGTAAAAATCTGACGAAGTGATCGCGCAAACGACAAGCTCGAGTTTGACTCAGTGGTAGTTAATTGATTCTGATGGCGACGGGAGCTTCTTCATCAGAAACGTCGGAACAGGCCGATATCTTGACGGAGACAGCAATGACATCGACACGTCTTCGACCACGTCGGGAACAGGAAAAGAATGGGAATTCGTTGAAATCTCGTCTGGCCAGTATCACCTTGGGAACGTCAACTTCAACAGGATTGTCGATGCCAACGGAACGTTCGCATTCGTCGCATGGGATCCGGGTTCTTCGGAAGCTGACGATCTCTGGACGGAGACCGTTGTCTAGAGTGGTCAATGTCTCAACGGGTCTGAGTGAACTGTTGCTATTGGTAAAAACAAAAGCCTGTTGAATCTTCAACAGGCTTTTTTATCGAAACGCCAACGGTGAACCCGCTATCATGGACAAACGAAATGCGATCAAACCTGGCGGCTTGCTTTGGTAATTCTGTGGGTGCGATGTTAATCACAGTTTGATTCTGTCGTGCATCTTGAAGTCTGGATGAGTTCTTGGCCCGCTACCGGTCATCAGGGCCGGGCTGTTTAGCGAAACACTTGTTGCTGCGCAACACAAGAATTAGGATTGAGCATCTATTGGTAAACCAACGATTTGACGGCTGAATTGTGTTCTATCCGTTCAGTTCGAACACATTTTTCGGATGGCATCTGATGAACGAAACTGAATTGCTGATCGCGGCTATACGTTTAAAATCCGATAGTGAACGTCAGGCACTTTTGGAATTTGAATGCGCAGGCAATCCAGCCAGGCTGGCCCGGTTGCTGGACCTGTTGGCGCTGGAAATGGCCCGGGGCGAACCTGCGGCAGATTTGAGCGATGCCGAATTGCAGAGTCGGGTTGCAGTCCTTCTCGCCAACAATGAGTTGCTGGATGAAACGATCGATTCCAGCCCGGGGGATGAACAAAACGTTGATGCAAATGCGACTTTTGAACTCAGCGATAGTGAGGCAGCATCCGAATTGGAACTTACGGGTGATTTCGTAACATGCGATGACGAAAACGACGTCGTTATCGCGAACCGATTTGTATTGAAAAACAAGATTGGTGAAGGAGGTATGGGCGAGGTCTGGCTTGCCAAACAGATTAAACCGATACAGAGAAACGTTGCACTCAAGTTGATCAAAAAGGGAATGGACTCCCAAGCCGTCCTGAATCGCTTTGAACAGGAACGTCAGGCGCTCGCGATGATGGATCATCCCAACATCGCTCGCGTGTTTGATGGCGGCATGACAGAACAAGGACAACCGTTCTTTGCGATGGAACTCGTCAGCGGACAACCTCTGATCGACTTTGCTGACAGCGAAAAGCTCAATACTGAAGAGCGTCTTGGTTTGTTTGTGCTGATTTGCAATGCAGTTCAACATGCTCATCAAAAAGGGATCGTCCATCGGGATCTCAAACCAGCCAATATTCTCGTGACTTTCGTAGACGGAAAACCTGTTCCCAAAGTGATTGACTTTGGTGTCGCGAAAGCAACCGGAGGAAAGTTGACGGATCAGTCGATGGGCACGCAAATTGGCGCCATCATCGGCACGTTGGAGTACATGGCTCCAGAACAGGCAGGCTATGGTGGTTCCGATATCGACACACGCGCTGACATCTATTCGCTTGGCGTAGTGCTCTATGAATTGTTAACAGGACTCAGGCCTATCGATCGCTCGCGGCTCAAGGAGGCGGGCGTGGCAGAGATGATTCGCGTGATCAAGGAAGATGAACCGTCGAAGCCCAGCACGCGACTGTCGACCAATGAGTCATTACCATCCATGGCAGCCATTCGCCGAATCGATCCGAAGAAATTGACCGCACTGCTAAGAGGCGAACTGGACTGGGTGGTCATGAAGTGCCTCGAAAAACAACGTGAGCGACGCTATGAAACGGCAAACGGTTTGGCACGCGACATTCAGCGTTATCTTTCAAATGAAGTGGTAGAAGCACGGCCGCCGAGCAAAGGCTATCGATTCAAGAAGTTTGTCTCCAAGAACAGGGGCCAGGTTATTTCTGGCGGTCTCGTGATGCTCGCACTGTTGATTGGCGCGATCGCGGCCATGATGGGTTTGTGGGAAGCCCAACATCAAACAGGACTGGCAAACCTCGCCACCGAAGCAAAGGATCAAGCGCTTCAGAAACAGGAACAGCTGGCAGAACAGGAGCGGCTTGCACGGTTTAGTGCTGAAGCCATGACGCAGCATGCACTCGATGCGAACAACTCGATGGTGTTCGACATTCAAATCGAACTGGCTCCAAAGCCCAGCATGCAGGGTCTACGGATCAAACTTCTGAAAAAGGCACGGAAAGGACTTACTGAAATCCTTCAACAAAGCCGGCAAGTCGGTACTCCTGACATGACGATCGTCTCGACTCATTATCAGCTGGGAGAGCTCGAGTGGAACTTGGGAGATATCAAGGCCGCCCAGGTGGAATTCAAGACTGGACTGGAGCTCGCGATAGAATTGGCTTCTGCTCAACCGAAAAACACGCTGGCGCAAAAACATCTGAGTGATGGATACACCAAGCTCGGTGATGCAGCTCAGCTACTGGGGGACACGGAAGAGGCGGGCAAGAATTTTCGCCTTTCGCAACAGATAAATAAAGCTCTGCTTACCGCCAATCCCAACGACCGAATAACACAACGGAATCTCGGCATTGACTTCGATAAGATTGGCGACGTCGCCTTGAGACAGGGAAAAATCGAACAGGCGCTGGAGTTCTATCAGCAAGCATTCGAGATTCGCACCAGTCTCGTTAACCTCGACACAACACATGTTCAACACCAACGGGACCTTGCTTCGACTCATGTCAGACTGGGCGATGCCAGCGTGGATTCGGGCAATATAAAAGATGCTCAAACCCAATACAAAACGGCACTCTTCATCAGTAAGAATCTTGCTGCGTTGCACCCCGAGAATTTGCTCGCCCAACGTGACTTGGGGCTCAACTCCTCAAGAAATGGAAACATGCTACGGCGACTGGGAAAATTTGACGAAGCGATGCAGTTTTACCTGACAAGCTTGCACGCTTTAAAACCGCTGGTCGACGCAGACCCTCAAAACGCTGAAGTTAGGCGCGACCTTGGCGGTATCTATGAACGCCTTGGCGATATCGCACTGGGCTTAGAAGACAAAGAATCCGCGCTCGATTTCTATGAGCAAGGCCTCGCGACCAGTCAGGAATTAGCGAAACTTGTAATCGGGAGCAAGGACGCCCAAAGAGACCTGAGCATCAACAATGAAAAGCTCGGCGATGTATTAATGGAGTTTGGACGATCAGCGGATGCACTGGAGTACTACAAGACTGCATTGGAGATCAGCGAACGCCTGGCAGTCGCAGATTCAAAAAATATTCAAGCACAGAGCGACGTAGGATTCGGCTATCTCAAGCTGGGCCAAGTAATGTCGATGCAGGCCAATTTTGAAGAGGCAATTAAGTATCAACAACGTGCCCTTGAACTACGTGTCACGCTCGCGGCCGACAACCCATCCAATGCGGACGTTCAATCAGAGGTTTTCCGAAGCCAGATTTTGGTTGGTGAAGCCAAGCTGGGTAACGCTAACTTTGCTGCAGCGCTCAAGAGTTTTAAGAGTGCGAAAGTATCGCTGAATTCAATTCTCGAAAAAGGCTGGTTCGCCGAGCCCGGCGAGCAGCTTGGTTCCAGTAGCGTTGATGAGAACAAAAAGCACTTGGATAACAATATTTGGCTTTGTGAAAACGCGTCCAAGGCGATCTCAGATATTGAATATGTCATGGCTCAAAACATGGAACGCTTGCCTCCTATCATGCATGTTCGGGTAAAAGGACTGATGAAAGCTGGCAAGAGCAAGGAAGCAATGGAGTCCGTTGACCGGTTTGTCACTTGGATTGAAGAACAAGAAGCCGAAGACGCGGCCAATCGGTACCAAGCTGGGTGTCTCTACGCACTTGCTGCGGCGAATGAGGAAGAGCTAGAGAAGGCAGTGAAACGAGCTGTCACTCAATTTGAAATCGCACGCGAGACGGGGCATTTCGACAAAACAGGAGTAACGCCATTCAACGAAGAGAGTGATCTCGTCGCGATTCGGACTCGTCCAGAATTCCTGAGCTTGCTGGCGTCCCTCAAGTCGAAAACGGAAAATCCAAGTCCAAAGTAAGTGCTTAATACTTTTTGTGGCTTCGCTTCATCAAACTGAAGCCGGATTCAAAACTGCAACGTAGCTCGGTCTGTCCCAGACCGTGAAAACAAGACGCACGAGTCTGGGACAGACTCGCCTACGGAGTTTTGAAACCGGCTCGCGTTGCTGGTTATTCGGAACGCTTGCCGGTCATCGTTTTGTAGACTGCATCAAAGACGGGTTTTGTTTGACGGTTGCGATCGAACAGAAGTGGATGATTGACTCGCTCCCACGGAAAATAGTTCAGCCAACTCTGTCCATCATGCAAGTTCCAAAACGAAACGCGTTCGATGATGTCACTGTATTCATCAAACAGTTTGAAAAGTTCGATGTACTGCTCGATCTGAATCTGCTCAATCTCCATGGGCAGCCCATTAGTGTACGGATCAAAGGACTTTAGTTCGTCTCGATGCTTTCCGCCGTCTGCCCACCATTTGCCGCGAGTCACGACATCGATATCCAGCTCTGAAACGACGACTTTGATTCCGATTTCTCGAAGCTGATCGAACGTCACTCGCAACTGACCCAGCGAATCATCTCCCAGCTCGAAATGTCCTTGCATTCCATACGCATCGACCGGAGCACCAGCTGCTTTTAGTTTTGTCAAAAGCTCAATCAGCTTCTCACGTTTCCCTGGCTTGTGTCCGTTGTAATCGTTGTAGATCAAAAGCGCATCGGGATCGGCTGCTCGAGCCGCCTTGAAAGCCGTTACGATGAAATCCATTCCGGTTGATCGCGAGTAAACCGAATCGCGTAGCAAACCTTCGTTACTATCACCAATCGCTTCGTTAACAACATCCCACATCGAAACAACGTCTGCGTAACGACCCGCGACAGTCTTGATATGTTCTTCGATACGAGAAAGCATTTCCTCTCGCCCGACTTCACTGTCACCGTCCTTCATCATCCACTCGTCAGTGCGATCGTCTTTCGCCCAAACGAGACAATGGCCAACGATGCTGAGATCGTTCTTTCGGGCAAAATCAGCAAACGCATCGGTTGACTCAAAATTCCAACGATCTTCAGCAGGGCGGATTCCCTGTGGCTTCATGCAATTTTCAGGCGTCAGAATCTGAAAGTGCTTTTTAACTAGCTCTGCGTCCTCTGGATTTTTAAGCACGTCAACGCCAACTCCGACTCCAATCTGGAAACGGTCTCCGATCGCTCCCTGCAACGAACGGGCTTCGACATCCTTTTTCGGCAACTCCTGCACTTTGGCTTTCTCAATGGTGAGTGCCATCACCATCGGTGCGCTGTTGTCTGAACCTTTGACAAGTTCAATCGTTTTGATCACGTCGGTTCGTTTCGGAGATACGGCGAGATATCGAATCTGCTGACCATTCAAATCGTAAGCGAACTCGCTTTGGGGCACGTCGACTCGGCGAATGTAGTCCGCGAAGTGGACGGCATTGATCAGCTCATGATCTTCGCTTGCTCCGTCGTCGTAAGTGAACCGCACGATCATTGAAACCGTCTTCGTTGAATCGAAGGGGTGGTTCCAGCCACCGACACCGCTAAGCAGGTGCAGCGCCTTGACTGACGTGCCACACGGCAATGCCACGGACTTGGGCATCTTCGGCGGAAGCGATCCGTTGGGACCATTCAGAAGAATCATGTTCTTCTTCGATTTCCCTTGAGGATTCGTCAGCAAAAACGTAACGCCGTTGAAGACCTTCGCATCCCAGTCCGCAAAGACCATTCGATCGAGCCCGTTATCATTGCCAGAATGAAACAGGGATTTCGTGCTAATCGCCGTTGCGTAGTCATCTAGCGGAATTGGAACATACGGTCCCGTGTCGGTTAGAAACTCGAGCAGGTCAGTCAATTCTTTTTCACTAATCTGTTTTTCAAAACCCTCGGGCATCACGCTTTTTCGAGACGGTGCCAGCTCTTCGATATCTTCGCGTTGAACGTCGATCTTCTTCGCTTCGGAGTCAACGATCGTGATCGATGTCTTTGATTCACCAGCCAGCATTCCGCTAAGGAACGCGCCATCGACCGTCAGAACCTTGTACAACCGATAGTTGCCTTCGACGTTTCGCGATGGATCGATAATATGAGTCAGCAACTCTTCCTTCGGATGTGCTGCCATGCCGGTTAGATTCGGTCCAATCTTGTAACCGATGTCTCCGTGTTGATGACAGTTCGCACAGACATTCTTGTAGACGGTGCGACCGGAGTCCACGTTTCCGCTCACCTTCGTAACGTGCATCAATGACTGAAGCACTCTCTCGCGATCGGCATCCGGCAGACCGCCTCCCATGGCCAAGATTCTTTCAGCTTGTTTTCGCAATGCCTCGTCAGGAAGCGAACGAAGTGCCTGCTTCTGTTCAAGTGAAAGTTCATCCAGATCGAATGAATTGGCTTCCGCGGCATCGAGCAGTGATTTGGACCAAGCTCCCTTACTGAGCATCACGTTGATGGCTGACGACTTAATGGTAGGGGAAAAGTTGTTGACCGATGCAAGCATGGCTTGGCCTGCCTGATCCGACTCACTAATCTTCAAGACATCCATAAGAGCTGCCGCGAAATCTGGAGTTGATTGCGGCGTGATGAATTTTAGGATCGTCGTGACGACACCCGGATCATCTGGCTTGAAATCGATCAGGTTTTTCGCCGCTGACAATCGTTTTTCCATCTCGGCGTCTTTATCGGCCAACACATTAGTTGTCGATTCAATGATCGCTGCGACCTCAGAGTCCAGTGATTTGCTACCACAGCGTGCGGCAAGTCGCACCAGTTCCACTTTCAGATCCGCTTCACCGTTTTTGAACGAACTGAGGAACGTCGCATCGAGATCCACATTTGCATCGACCGAAAACCCTTTGGGTAAACCTGCAGACAACCCACTGAAAACCGAAGCCGCAAGCTTCGAATCGGTTTGCTGCAATCCGCTAATCACACGTAGGATACTTCTCGAATCTGGTTTGCCACGCCCAACGTGCTCAGAAATCCTGCGTGAAATTCTAACGAGCGGATTAGAAGGTGAACCTTTGCCTCTAGCCGCCGATTCCAGAAACGATACTGCATGAGTCGCAGCCGCTGAGGTAATCGCGTCAATCATGACTTGGTCAGTTTCCCGACTCGCCAGCTCAACAATCAAGCGACCCGCATCAGCGGAGGCTGGCATATCGGACAAAGTAAGAATGGACTGCAAGCGAACTTGCGAATCAATGTCGGCAAAAAGCTGACGGTGCTTCAATAGCAACTCCAAACCTTGCCGCGAATTCGGTAATACCGCAACGGCGTTTCGACGAACTCCCGCAGACGGATGCGTCAGCGATTTTGAAAGCGAAGAGAGTTGATCATCCGATGAAAGTTGCCCGAACGCACTCAACGTGTGCAACGCATGAATGGCACCGACGTTCAATCCGATTTCATCAACTGTCGTATCTTCAATCATCGTGATCAGCGCCTGAACGATGCTGGCATCCTTGCCCGCATCACGTTCAATCAACAGCCGTTGTGCTTGAAGTCGCCAAGGCATCGAGGGATGTTTCAGGGTCTCAACCAGCTCAGAATGCTTTGCGTCGGCGAGACTAGAAAACGCGTGTGCCTTTTTCTCGTCTGCTGGCAGGACGCGATAAATTCGGCCGCGTCGTTTATCTCGCAAGTCACTTTCGTAAGCCGCGCCTTTACCGGTCTTGAAACCGTTTGGCGTTGGATTGTGTTGCACGATGTAATTGTACCAGTCGAGTACCCATACGGCTCCATCGGGACCGACTTCCGCCATAATTGGGGCACACCATTCGTCATCACTAGCCAACAGATTGACGGGACTTGTCGAAGTGTAGTCGGCTCCGTCGCGACGCAGCACAAACGTTCCAACGAGGTGACCTGTTGGGCCGCAAACGAACGCGGTCTTATTCCACCACTGACGCGGGAAGGCACGAGCCGTGTACAGAGCATGGCCGGCACCTGCGGTGTAACTCCCATGCCAGTCAACTTGTCGGATGTTTTCAGTTGCCGGATTAAATTTGTGCGTATCAGCAATTGAATCCAGAGTCGCCGGAGCCCACCCTCGCACTCGCTCGTAATAGCGGTTGGGCATCGTTAAAAACATACTGGGGTTCCCGTTGGCCGTTGAACCGAAGATCAATCCTTCTTCGCTGAAACCAAGCCCCCACGTGTTGTTGTTACTCGAACGAAGAAATTCAACATCGGTGACCTGCGGCGGATCGGTTTGCGAAAGCTTGAATCGCCAGAAGCCCTGCCGAAACGACTGCGATTCTTGGTCACCATACTTCGGCTGACTATTGTTGTAGCCCTGCATCGCCCAGATCCAGTTATCCAGTCCGTAGCGAAAATTGCTGACTCCGCCGTGGGTGTCACCAAGATCAAATCCGGTCATCAATGTGGTTGTTTGGTCGGCAACACCATCGCCATCGGTGTCTTTGAGATAGATCATTTCGGTAGCGTTTTGAACGACGGCTCCACCGCGAAAAATCACGATGCTGGTTGGAATACTCAATCCTTCGGCGAAAACCGTAAACTTGTCCGCGACTTGATCGCCGTCGGTGTCTTCGCAGATTCGAATTCGGTCACGGTCTTTTCCAAGCTCATTTGGATAGTCAAGCGTTTCGCAAATCCACAGTCGGCCTCGCTCATCCCAGGTCATCGCGATCGGCTTGGACTTGAAATCATTTTCGTCAGCGTACCGTTTGACCGTAAAGTCTTCCGGCGTGATGAAATGCTTCATCGACTCTTCTGGCGAAAGTGGTTTCTGCATCAATGTCTTTAGATCACCCTGCGTGCCCCAACTACGTCCCGCCGTGTAGTTCGGGATCTTGGGGCCAACATCAACAAACTCAAATTTCGCGACATCCTTTCGCGGCAGATTCAGTTTGGGCGTGACAAAGCTATCTGTATTTAGAAACGAGGGAACTTTCGTGGGATCGTCTCCACAAGCCCAACGAATTCCGCGCTCGACCAAATTGTGAAAACCGGGTTGGTTAAACGTGCGCTGATCATGTCCCCAAGCGGTGTAGAACACGCGACCATTGCCATGCGTTCGCACCCAAGTCCACGGTTCGCGAGTGTTGCCTTCAGCTTGTTCGCCTTCGCTACGGTACTCGAGGACGACTCGATTTTCTTCATTGTGCTTGTGGTGAATGTAAGTTTCATCCCAGCTAGTAAAGCCTTCAAATCCGTCCACGATCGGATGGTCGGTTTGCTCAATTTCTGTAGAAAAAACCCCGGTGCCATGCCGCTGAAATTGTCCGCCCATCAACGCGACCATGTCGGCATTGTTCCGCCAGCAATAGGTCGCGCAGTGCAGGGGGACAAAGCCCTTTCCGCTGGCGACAAATTCGAGGACAGCGTTGGCTTGATCGTCTTCGATACGGTCAATGTTTGCGTACAAAACGAGGCCGTCAAATTTGGAAAGCGTCTTTGAATTGAGGCTTGCCATCTTGTCGGTGTATTGCATGCGGATGCCCTGTTTCTCAAGAACCGGCGACAATTCCAAAAACCTGCGCATCGGTTGATGGTGCCCACTGTCACCGATGAACAGCAAGGTCAGTTCTGTGTCCTGTGCTTCGGCTTGTGATGTCGCGAATGCCGCCAAAACAAACAGGGCGGCAACGTACGAGACGACGATTCCAATGGTATTTTTCATAGCAACACTTGAGTGACGAATGGATTTGTGTGCGGCAATGTCACGGGCCAGTGACAAACCGCAGTTCTATATTTGCCTAAACAAAATTTCAAACCTTCAGTGTGAACTCTGGAAGGTGCACGATCTCGCCGCCCTTGACGGCGGATTCATGAGCGCAAATGCCGACGCATGTCCAGTTTGCGCTGGTGTTCGCGTTTGGCCATGGATCACGATCTTCTTTGAGCGCGGAAATGAATTCGTGAACCATGTGAGGATGAGAACCGCCGTGGCCGCCACCTTGAAGAAACGAAAGATGATCGGCGTCATGTATTTCCGCCGGCAACGTGAACCGCTGGATCGGCTCAGGCAACAAGTGCGCGAAGTCGGGGACTTCGATCTTTTCAGGAATCTCCGGCTCTGGTTTTTTGGCTGTATGAATTACATGCGGTTCATTTTCGACCAGAGTCCACTCGAAACTTTTCTTAGTACCATAGACGTCGAAGCTCTCACGATACTGGCGGGCAACATCGTAAAGGCAACGCCAGACATGAGCCGTAAGATCGCTGTCTTTGATCTTCACGTGAGCTGACTGAAGCGCGAACGTGTTGCCGGACTTTTTGGCGATGTCATCTCGGACCGTGCCCGAACCAAAACAGCTCACGTACTCCGCGAGTCCGTTGACCAAGCCAAGGCATGGGCTCACCACATGAGTTGCGTAGTGCATGGGAATCATTTCTTCCCAATAGCTTGGCCATCCATCCATGTCCTGCGGATGGGCAGCGGCAAGGTGTTGGATTTTTCCAAGCTCACCTTTTTCGTATAGCTCTTTGATGAACAAAAACTCTCGGCTGTAAACAACAGTTTCAGCCATCATGTACTTGAGGCCCGTCTCGTTGACTTTGTCCACGATCTGCTGGCAGTCGTCGACAGTGGTTGCCATCGGCACAGTGCACATCACGTGCTTGCCGGCATCTAGGGCTTTGAGTGACATCCAGGCGTGATCTGGGATCGGGCTGTTGATGTGAACAAAGTCAATGTCAGGATCGGCTAGAACATCGTCATAGTTCGTGTATCGTTTCTCGATTTCAAATTCGTCAGCCGACTTGTTGAGTTCGACTTCGTTTCGTCGGCAAAGGGCAACAATGTCCGCTCCCGGATATTGCTTGTAAATTGGAATGAACTCCGCCCCAAAACCGAGGCCAATCATTGCTCCCTTGAATTCCATCGGTGGCTCCATTTACCCTAAGAGTTAACTTGCTTGAACGGTCGAGACTGTCGACCGCAAAGTTCGCGTTCGGCTATTTTTTTACCTTGCCGATTCTATTAAGGCCAACTGCGGTCCGCAATGAAGGATTGCCCAGTCGGGATGTGATATTTTACGCGTGAGCGATGGGGACATTCGGCGTAAGCTTTTGTGACGCTGCGCCCCAGTTTCTGTACGATGAGTATCCGCCGTGGCCTTCTTCGCTCTCAATCGCACTCAAACCATTGATCAGCCTCTTCGTTAAGTTCTCCTCTGGTGTTCCCGCATGAAGCGTCGTGCAGGGATAAACAAGGGTGATGACAGCAAAGCAGATTTGATTCAATCGTATCACGAGGCTCACTCATCTACTTGATGTATCAGGAAGGATTCGGTCCATCCGGTGTTTCCAGTCCTCAAGATAATCGCGACGCCATTGGCTAACGGTTTTGGATCCGAATCGACTGCCGGTTGCCAAACCGCGATCGGGATTGTCGGTCCAGTAGTGATCGCCGCGATCAGTCGTGATGAACGAGCCGCCCCAGTGCAAACCCGCCGGATCGTCGGTGTTGCCGCGGAGCAAGTACAAGAGCGACGGTGTGTCGCCCATTTTGATGTCGCGTTTTTTCTTAAAGAACAGATCTCCAAGTGCCCCGTGCCCTTTCACGTTCTGTGCGACAAACCGTTTGTTGTCCCACTCGCCGTCCTGTCCTCCGCCCATGTACATGCCTCGAAACGTGGTGTCGTTTTCGATCCACCACAAATCTGGATGTTTGTTGAAAAGGTAATCGCGTGCTGCAGAATCCTGTTTGGTGTTCCATGAGCCGATTGAGTAGATGCGAATTTTGTTATTGATCGAAGGATCATCGTGAATCGCATTTGCCACATCGGTGATGCTGCCCCAAACGAGAATCCACAAAGGTTGTTTGTCGACGGCATGAGCCCGTTCGATAATCCAACGCGAGCCATCCGTCGGTTCCTGCCAGCCTTTTTGCGGTGCTTTTTCGAGAGCGCCCTGTTTGGTGACGCTACGCAACATGTCCGCAGTTGGGTAGTTTTTCGAGTGCCGTTTCAATTGTGAATAGTCGGTGGCATACGCATCGATCGCCTCAAAGATGTCCTTCGTACGTCCAGCGTGAGGCGGCGATGAAATCAGGCCTTCGATGTCGATGACATCTGCATAAAGAAACAGATGCACTAATGACTGAAAATCGTCCGGATCAGATCCGCCGATGTCTGTTGAAACAATCACGCGTGGTCGATCGCCGTCCAATGCTCCACCAAGGGGTTTGGCAGACTCCGGTGCAACAGGTTCGAAAATGATTCGGCGATGCGAAGAGAGGCGGTTCATTCCGTTATCGGTGACCTCGCAGATGATGTGAATCGTTTTGCCTTCCGATTCTGCTGGAATTGTCACTTCAGCAATGGCCGAATCGTTGTTTGCAATTTTTACTTTGCCTGTCCAAGTTCCGGCCTCTGGCAATACCCGCCATTTGAAACTCAGCTCGTCTCCGTCGGGATCGGACGACTGGGAAGCATCAAGCTTGACCGTCGCGCCGGTCTCAGGTTTCTTGGTTAGTGTTTCCAAGCCCTTGTCGTTCTCGATGGCGACAATTGGATGGCGGTTTCCCGTTTGCCTAGACTCACTATCGTCGGTTTCCTGCTCCGAAGCGGGCGAGGAATACATAAACGAAGCCAGCAAGCTCAGAACTGCGAGTTGGCTCGCTAAGCTCACTCCGTGCCTCACGTTTAAATTGGTTTTACGCATATGTCGTCCGTTGTGTTGGCTCTTGGCTCGAGGCCCAGGTGTGACGAGATTCTATTGTATCTACGTGGCAAGGCCAAAAGTCTTTACCTCAATGTGAAGCGTATGGCCCGAAAAATGCGATCGATCGGTTTTCTGGTAAATCGATTGGTGCTAACTGAGATTGAGTAGTACGCTGGTGGTTCTTGGGAACCGGCCGAGCATATCTTTTGGCGAAAATAAGCAAGCGAAGCATTCATGAAAACCACGACTCCTGTTGTTTTGATTTTTGTTCTTGCGCTGTTTTCAACGATGCCCGTCTACGGCGAGGACGGAGCCAACGATGTGCCGCGTGAACGAATGGTTGTGCTGACGGATATCGAAGCAGATCCGGACGACGTTCAGTCACTTGTCCGCTTGCTTCTGTATGCAAACTCAATCGACATTGAAGCGGTCGTTGCAACCACGTCAGTTCATCAGAAAAATAGAATCGCGCCCGAGTCGATTCATAAAGTTCTCGACTCCTATGGCAAGGTTCACGCAAACCTTTCGAAACATGAATCCGGATTCCCAACGGCTCAAACTTTGAAGGATCGCGTGCTTGTCGGCCTTGCACTTTATGGCATGGAAGGCGTTGGCGACGACAAAGATTCGCCAGGCTCAGAGCGGATCATCGAACTTCTGGACAGCGACGACAAGCGGCCGCTCTGGATTTCAGTATGGGGTGGCCCCAACACGTTGGCTCAGTCGCTTTACAAAATTCGCAAGTCTCGTTCGGCTGAAGAAGCAAAGAAACTAATCAGCAAGCTTCGTGTCTATACGATCTCAGATCAGGACGATTCCGGCATCTGGCTCCGCAACAAGTTTCCCGACCTTCATTACATCGTCAGCCCCGGAAGCTACCGACGTTCGACTTGGGGAGCAATCAATCAAGTCGTTGACGGCATCGACAACACGACAATCAGCAACAAGTGGCTTGCCGAAAATATCCAGCAATCGCACGGCCCACTAGGAGCAGAATATCCAGATGTGGCTTGGGGCGTGGAAGGCGATACGCCAGCGTATCTTGGCTTGTTGCCCAATGGCTTGAATGTTCCTGAGCGACCTGATTGGGGAGGTTGGGGCGGACGCTATGAACTTTCACATCCAACCGACGAAGAGATTAATGTCGGCGGCAATGTCGAAGGCGGAGTTCCAATCAAAGCTGAGACGCGAAAAATCTGGACGAATGCAGAAGACAGTTTTGCGCCTCGCGTATTGGGCGAATATGGCCGAGCGGAAAAGCCAGCCGGCAAAACTTACACGAACAATCGCGTAACGCTCTGGCGTTGGCGTGACGATTTCCAAAACGATTTCGCTGCAAGGATGGATTGGTGTTTGGCCTCCTACGAAAACGCAAACCATCCTCCGGTGCCAGCGCTTGCTCACCCGGAGCAATTCACGGTGAAGTCGGGAGCAGATTTTCATCTAGACGGGGGAGGAACGACCGACCCCGATGGCGATAATCTCAGCTTTACGTGGATGCAGTACCCAGAAGCCGGTTCATCGCCGCAAGTCAAAGTTGACTTCAAGAACTTTCCTGAGAACGTTTATCAATTGAATCGTGTTGCTCCCAGAGTCAGTCAAACGGAAACGATGCATTTTATTTTGAAAGTTACCGACAAAGGAACGCCGCCGTTGTCTCGGTACAAACGCGTGATCGTTACGGTTGAGCCAAAGTAGTTCGCTTGGACCGATGAACGGTCGAATTTAGCGACAAATACGAAATTGGAAGAACCATGAAAAGAGAACTTCTGGCAATTTACTTTTTGAGCCTCAACCTGCTTTGGCTTGCACCATCACTTGAAGCT
>CAYGUE010000078.1:0-6878 GCA_964352885.1 uncultured Pirellulaceae bacterium | reverse complement strand
TCAATTCCGAAGCTGTTTCTCGAATTAACGCGACACTGGAGTCGTTTGTCGAGTCAGGAAACATCGTCGGCGTTTCGGCATTGGTGTTCGAAAAAGAAAAAGAAGCCTACTTCAAAACTTTCGGCATGGCAGACAAGGAAGCCGGCGTTCCAATGTCGCGCGATACGATCGTGCAGATTTTTTCAATGACCAAGCCGATCACTGGCGTGGCGTTGATGTCGCTTTATGAACAAGGCAAGTTTCAACTGGATGATCCTGTCGCGAAATACATTCCCTCGTTCGCAAACCTTAAAGTTGCAACCGGAAAAGATGCTGATGGGAATCTGATTCTTGTCGATCCAAAACGGCCGATGACGATTCGCGATTTGACGCGTCACACATCGGGGTTGGCCACCAACCATGGACCTGAATACGTAAAAGAGTTTCTGAAAACCGATCCGCTGAATCGCGACAACACGTTGGCTCAAGCCGTGGAAAAGTTCAGCAAGATGCCCCTGTGGTTTCATCCGGGCGAGCAATGGTCGTATGGCCCATCCGTAGATGTTCAGGCTCATCTGGTGGAATGTCTTTCAGGCATGAAGTTTGACGAGTACATCGACAAGCACGTTCTTGGTCCGCTCGATATGACGCAAACTCGCTATTACGTTCCTGAATCGGATCGCGGTCGGATGGCGGGCGTGTACTGGCGTGAAGACAAGACGGGCGAGTTGTCACGAAAGGCAGATGAAAAGGAATTCAATACAAAGGCCTGGCCGTTGAGTCCTGGCGGTTGGGGACTCACATCGACGATCGACGACTACATGCGTTTTGCTCGTATGTTGCAGAACGACGGCGAACTCGACGGCGTCCGAATTTTGAAATCTGAAACGGTGAAGCTGATGGCCACCAGTCAGTTGTCGGGCGAAGTGAACGAACGTTCTTGGTTGCCAAGCAAAGGCCAAGTCGGATTCGGAATTGACTTTGCGGTTCGCGTGGGTCCACCTGCATCAGAAAAAGAAAACGCGGGAGCGGTCGGTGAGTTTTTCTGGGACGGTGCAGCCAGCACAATGTTTTGGGTCGATCCAAAAAATGATCTGACGGCGGTGCTGTTCGTGCAGTTACGACCGTTTGACAAAGTTGGTTTGCATAAGAGTTTTCGCGACGCGGTGTATGGACCATTCAAGGCCGATGCAGGGAAGCGAGAATGACTCTAGGGTCTCTATATTTATGAGTGCGACGTGGTCGGACTCAAGACGAATCTCACGTCATCTTTTGTTCGATCAAGCATGAATATGGCCAAGGACAAGGCGAACCGACCTTACTTTCTTTCCCGGATCTTGAGGCGAATTCCGCTGGCGACATATTCTCCGACGCTAACTTTTCCGCTTGGCCACTTCACTGTCAGTTGGTCAATTTGAGGCCAGCCACCCATTCCGATACGAATCGTCTTCTGTTTTTGGCTGGAAAGTCCTTCACCGCACGACACTTGAAAAATACGCCGCTCTTCACCAATCATTGTGATCGCGACGGATCCATAGGCATCACGCGAACTCCATTCGTCAGACGAACGGCGTTTAAGCTTCCGCAAAGAAAACCCAGGTGATCAGCCCGCCGTTTGGTCGCCAGTAGATGAAAATTGATCTCGGACGCGACCAGATCGAATCAGCTTGCAGAGCCCACCTGTTCACGTTTTCTTGGGCCATTGAGCATGCTGCCAATGATTGTGTAACGGATTAGGTACTCGTACGTTAGCAACAGAAAAGCCGAGATCACCACGGTTATCCCAACGAACTTCAACATTGCAGGAACCGGCCAGTCTCTGACGAACCACTGAGCAAGAAGCACCAGTGGGAGATGGGCCAGGTACAACCAGTAGGATGAATCGGAGATGTATCGCATCGTTTTGCTTTCCTTCGAAAACAATTTACGGAACATACCGATCGACCCAAATACCATCAACCAAACAAACAGGGCTTGCAGGAAGCTTCCCAACAACGGCTTGTTTGTGCCCGCGAATTCTTGCGGAAGAATCCCGAATGCCCCCGAGACCAGATCGAATCCGATTGGGAACACGATCAGCAGTGCGACCGGAAGGCTAATGAACCACCAGCGACCAAGGATGCCTTCGCTGTCGTCAAGGTCCCAGTAAATCGCACCGAAGAAAAAGAAGATCGCGTAGTAGCCGAGTACACTCGGAATCGGCAGCAATCCAATCGACGTGCCCGGACCGAACGTCCCGGACTCCATGAAGTACTGCGGGAGCATCGTCAGCGGCACCAACCACAACAGACTGAGCGGGGAACAGAACAGCCATTTTGGAAAGCGTTCGAATTTCACAACTTTGGCAATAAAAACGTAGACCACGAAGCCTGCGACTAACCAGCACAGAAACGAAAGGAACCAGAGATGCATGAAGGCTGGCAGTAGAAACAGAAGTCCGTATAGTGCCCCTAGTCCCGGGCCGGAGGAAACTCCATCCGTGCCATTCGCCGTATCCTCACCAAGCATTTCTGCAATTTCAGCTCGGCCTGCCTTGAGCTCATCTTCATCCAGAGGCATGCCGTACATTTGTGCGACGTAATTCGTCGTTCCAAAATCGATTTTCAGATTGTCCTTGGCAGTATTTCCACTCCCATCTTTCGCTTCAGGATCCGCTCCGGCTGCCAGAAGTTGTCTGGCTTCTTCCACTCTGCCCATGAACACGGCAACGTGCAGCGGCGTACCTCCGTCGCTGCTGCGCTGGTTCACGTCGGCCCCTTTCTGCAAAAGCATTTCGACCATTTCTGTTTCGCCGCAGAACGCAGCCGATGTCAACATCGGGGCTCCCGAGCTTGGATGCAGGGCGTCAATGGCAATCTCTTTTGATTCGATTGCGATGCGAACAGTTTCGATATCGCCTGCAACCACCGCGTCAAAGTATTGGCTTCCTGCTGAATCTGATGGAGCCTGCGAAACAAAAATGCTGACGGCCCACATCGCTGGAACGATCGTCAGACATCCAACGACTAGCGGCAAAACAATCCGCTTGAGTCGTTGACTAATCAGGCCGCCGAGCCCTCGCTTACGCCAAAGCATCGCGGTGAAGAACCCACTCAACATGAAAAATAATGGCATACGAAATCCATGGATCGCCGAAAATAGGACATGGTAGAACTCACTTTGCTGAGCGTCCTTCACCGTCCACGGAATCGGCGCAAATGAAAGGGCCGCATGCAGGACGATTCCGAGGAGCATGGCAACCGCACGCAATGAATCAAGATCGTGTCGTCGCTTCGCCGTCACTTTGGATCCAACATTGGCCTCAGCCGTTGAAGGTGTCGGAGAACCGGACGTAGGCGTAGTAATTTCAACGGATGTAGCCATAGCAATCTCCTCAGGAATCGTGTTGAACGTTTGTGTTTCCGGCTGGTATGTGCCTGGAACGTGTTACAAAACCGCACTGCTAATCTGGGCGGGGGGTCTCGCCCCAGATTTTGGTCGATCGAACTGGGGCGAGACGCCCCAGCCACAAGTCTTAAAACTGTCTCTAGTCAATTCGAGCTCGTTCGATTTCTTCAAGCGTCTGATACGCTCGCGAAAGACTCTCGCCGGCAATACTTTTCTGCCACTTTCGTGCCGACGCCTCGTTAGACTTAACAACTCGCAAGTAGAGCCACAAAGAAATGGCTAGGCCCGGAACACCTATCGCCAGCGACACCCAAAGGCTGTACGGATGGAGTACCGCGTCAATTCCAAATGCCACCATCACTGGAATCCACATCAACCACCAAGGAAAACCGATTACTGGACCGGTTATCAGGTAAGCCTTGCGAACCCGGTCCAACATTTTGCGAACTTCGCTGACGGGTTGGGAGTAATCCATGCAACCGATGCGAGTACAAACATGCGCTGCAGCGGCAATGACGCCGACTCCGTAGACGTGCAGGATGACTCCGCAAACAATACGGTGTGTCAAACCGTAGTTTTGATTCCAGCAGAAGACTCCAAGCAGGATCAAAGCAACGCCTACAAATATTTGAATCACTTGTCCAAAGTTTAGTCCGCGAAGAGATTCTTTGACGCGGTCCATTAAATCACGGCGTGACAAAAGCAATCGAGCCGCGGTTTCCTGTTGCTGGAGACTCATGGACGGAACCGGCATGCCCGTCTTTTCGCTCTGGTCCTCACGTGTACTGTGCACCTTCGTCGGAGAGAAAGCGTGATCGGGACTCGACGCGATCGAATGCAAGTCCGATTTGATCTCGCTGGCAGCCTGATAGCGCCGCTGCGGTTCCTGCTGGAGAGTGCGAAGGACGACTTCGTCGAGCCGAACGTCGATTTGAACTTTTTGCGACGGTGCTTCAAATCGACCGATCGGAAGTTCGCCTGTCAGCATCTCATAGAAAACCACGCCAAGCGAATAGATGTCTGCCCGGTGATCAACTCCGTGCGAGCCTTCTAACTGTTCCGGCGCCATGTAACGGGGCGTTCCAAGTACTTGATGAGCTTGTGTTAACCGCGTTTGCGCCGTTTGCGCCGTCGCTTGGTTTTCGTTTCCAACGATTCGCGAAAGCCCAAAGTCAGCTATTTTCACCGACCCGTCTTTGGCCAATAAGATGTTTTCGGGTTTGATGTCGCGATGAACGACCGCCTGATCGTGTGCGTACTGCAGCGCGTCACAAAGGTGAGGCACGATGGCAAGCGCTTGTTCGGGAGCCAGCTGTCCGGAGCGAACGACATCTCGAAGCGTTGAGCCGTCGACATACTCCATCAGGAAAAAGTAGATGTCTTCGACGTTTCCGAATTCGAAGACCGAGACAATGTTGGGGTGGTTGAGCCTCGCAAGTGTTCGGGCTTCGCGAGTGAACCGCAAAGCAAACTTGACATCGTGACCGAGCTCTTCCGGCAGGATTTTTAGAGCAACGATTCGATCGAGCCCCTTTTGTCGAGCCTTGTAGACGGCTCCCATGCCACCCGCGCCGAGCAGTTCGGTAATCTCAAGTGCTGGGAATAGTTTGCCAATCTGTTCCAAGCTCGGTGGTTCAAACCCTCTGGAATTCCCAGCCTGAATTCCTAGTGCCTCGCGAATCGCAGCGGCGTATTCCGGGAAACGATCGAGGTAGTCTTCTACCTCAGGTGATTCTCCCTTGCGACGACGATAGTCAATTTCCAGTGCCAGCAGTTCCGAAAGCAGCAAGCTTCGCTCGTCTTCCGAGAGATCCCCTGAAATGGCCGACTCGATGGCCTGTGGCAGATTAGACCGCCAACAGCGTTCAAACTCAGCGCACAGATCGTCAATCCGTTCCAGTGCCGCGATCGGTAGTTTTTTCCGGTGAATCGTCATGGTCCGAGCTCAGTTCCTGATGTAATTTTTCACGAATAAGGTGCAAACGACGCTCAATCGTTCGCTCAGAGCACCCAAAACGTTCGGCAATTTCCGCGTTTGAGTACCCCTCTAATTTGACACCCGCCAATTCTTGCAGTTGCCCGACACCTAGATGGGAAAAAAGTTGTTCGACGGACTCCTGCATCATCAAAACCATATCCGGAGAAGGCTCGCTGCCAATCGCCTCGACAATGATTGAATCGTCATCGCCCCCATCAAGCGAATGAATTGCGATGTTGCCGCCACGTCGTTGTCGCTGGTCGTGACGCCGCTTGTCGATGACTTTTCGGGTCGACATTGTGAGCAACAGCCGCCAAAGATCGTCGCGATCTGCCAGATCGGGAAAACGGCCCTTTTCCGCTGCGGCATAGAAGCTGTCGAAGACGCTTAAAACGATGTCTTCTTCATCCGACACAGCTCGGTTCTGACCATAGAGCCTGTGACGCACAGACCGAACGAGACGGTCAAAGTAATGCTGCCAGATGCGATTCGCCGCTGCTGAATCGCCGTGTTTGACCAAATTGATCCAATGGCTGACGTTTTGGGATTCTGACATGTGAGTGATTCGTCCCGAATCCACAATTCTTGCAAATTTAGTTATTGTCCAGACAAGATGAACTCATTTACGTTAGCAGATCGAAATCAAACAGAAAGCACTTCCCCTAGCCATTTATAGCGTAACGGATCATTCACTTCGCGATTTGCGAGGTCAACGAGAGCATGCGGGACCGCTGAAATAAATCAGAAGAACACGACATGGAACCCAACAACGCCTTGACAACGGCTTTTCAAAAAGGCAGGCAGGCCGCTTGGCAAAATCGCTGGCCTGGTGCCGCACTGTGGTTGTTTGGCGTCGCGATTGTCGCCGGATTCTTCTGGTATGACCCGATTCGGAATGGATTTGAGAAGCTCGGTGAATACAAAACCAAATTCGGTTTGCTGTTCAGCATCGTATCGACAGCCATTTTCGGTGGGCTTCTTCCGGTAATGCTGCGTCTACTGGCTGGCCGAAAAACCCCAAAACCTTTCACCTCGATGCTTCTTGGCAACGTGATATTCTGGGCTTTGAAAGGAGCCGAGATCGATCTGTTTTATCGGCTCCAAGCTTGGTTGTTCGGCGACGACAACAACATGCAGACAATAGCCTGCAAGGTATTCGTGGATATGGTTCTCTACGCACCGCTGTTCGGTTTGCTTAACTGTGTTCTGTTTTACGTTTGGCAAGACAACCACTATTCCGT
Source organism: uncultured Pirellulaceae bacterium (assembly GCA_964352885.1). Classification (GTDB taxonomy): domain Bacteria; phylum Planctomycetota; class Planctomycetia; order Pirellulales; family Pirellulaceae; genus Mariniblastus. The sequence continues at coordinate 293 of CAYGUE010000078.1, read as the reverse complement.
ATCCAAAACGCGAGCGGCACTGGGGCCCAATTGGTACGTTCGCAAAGTCTTTCCCGCGTTGATTTCGAATTGGTGCGTTTGGTTGCCTTCTGTGATCATTATCTACGCTTTGCCGCTGGCATTGCAGTTGCCAGTTCAAAACTTGATTCTTTGTTTCTGGGTTCTCGTGTTGGTCTTTTTTACGTCGGACGAACGCGATGAGCCGACCGGGATGGACGCTTGATTCGAAAAAGCAATCCGAACGATCAACAATTTGACTCGAATTGTTCGACGAACATCGATAATCCCAAACA
>CAYGUE010000077.1:0-30405 GCA_964352885.1 uncultured Pirellulaceae bacterium | reverse complement strand
AATCGCGGTCGACGACACGATTCACTTCCTGGCGCGTTTTCATGGGGAGTATTCCCCAGGTGGTCTGTTGATTCCCGCAATCAGAAGAACCGCTCGAGGTAGTGGCCGAGCGATCGTATTGACCACCGTTCTGATTGTCTGCGGCATGCTCATCCTGCTGAATTCCAGCTTCGTTCCGACGAAACGTTTCGCGGAACTAACGATTGTCACGATGATGGCCGCGTTGCTGGGCGACCTGTTACTCTTGCCCGCAATTGTCAGGATCGCATATCGTGACCGCCGTTCAACCGGAATTATTCACGACGACGGCGTCCAGTAGGCGATTTTGAACGATTCAACGACAGTGATGACAAATTTGCGAGTCAATCAATTCACCTACAGGTGAGCTGGCAAAACAGCAACCTTTGAACACTTCCTCTGTAATGATGAAGCGGATGCCTCCCGTTTGACGCCCACGCCTCGTGAATAATCCGGGTTCAAACTAGCGGATGAAAACAATCGCTTGGTCTACAACGTACTACTTTATGGAACGACATGCCCGATACGGACGATATGAAAGCCATCGGTTTCGCGTTTCAACGTGTCGATCCATTGCTGATCCTGCCAACAGTATCGGATTTGGAGTCGTGGAATCTTGCCGGACAGCAGGGAAACCTTCGCTGCTTCCAATTTGGTCTTTGTGTCAGCCTTTGAGGCGTCGCCCCGCTGAGCACCAGTCGTTCGCTGCTTCCAATTTGGTCTTTGTGTCAGCCTTTGAGGCGTCGCCCCGCTGAGCACCAGTCGTTCGCTGCATTAATAAGATATCCGTACCTAGCTGGGCGATGTCATCGAACAATGTTAACGGCGGTTGAAAAGAGAGGCGCTTGGCGGCTGGAAACTGCGGCGCTAGGTGTAAAAAAACATGAGGGGTTTGATTGTCATGGTGTGGCGGTTAAGCCGACTTCTTTTTGGGTGTTTGAGCCTTGCCAGATCGTCGCTTTGCGTCCTTTAACCGGTAACTCTCGCCCTTGGTTTCGATGATGTGGCAACGATGCGTGAGTCGATCAAGTGCCGCTACGGTTTCTGTCCACTCACGATTCGACCACGGTGGATCATGACGCACGTGTTGATTATGGCCGCAAAAGAGTTTGGCAACCCAGTGGTTCTCACGGTCTTTGTGATATCCGACGATCGGTTGTTCCATCGCAGTTTCCACCTACCTTCAAGTCGCCTGCCTTGTTGAACACTACGTGTTTGCAGGCGTTAATTCTTGCTTCGGGCCAAAGAATTCGAAGTTGATTCTCGAGTCCTCTACCCCCAATTCCTTCAGGCTTTGGTTAACGGCTGCCATGAAGGGTTTTGGACCGCAAAAGTAGAAATCGGCTTCCTGATACGGAGTACGATCTCGCAAGAGTTCCGTTGTCACGACACCCGTTACATCACAATGCCCTTTCTCAACGTCAACGTCCAGCGGTTCATCGTAGATGAAGTAGGTTTCGACGAAGTCTTTGTCAGAAACCATATCCTGAACTTCGTTTCGGAAAGCATGAACGGTACTGTTTTTGACCGCTTGGAAGAACTGAATGCGTCCCAGAACCCCTTCGTTCACCAAATATTTGGCCATCGACAGCAGTGGTGTCACACCAACGCCAGCAGCGAGAAAAACGACGGGGCGTTCCCCGAGTTCGTCCGCATCAATCGTGAACTCACCACAAGGTGGCCCAATTTTGAGAGTGTCGCCGGTATTGATCTGGTCGTGAAGGTAGGTAGAAATCAAACCATCGGGAGTTGCATCCGATGCGCCCGATTCTCGTTTGACGCTGATTCGAAAGTGTCCGTTTCCGGGACTGTCTGAAAGACTGTAGTTGCGCGGCGAAGTTGGAGTCGTTGGGTGATCAATCTGTACCGTGATGTATTGCCCCGCTTGGAAATCGGGTACCTTGCCGCCATCTGCGGGCACAAGGTAGAACGATGTGATATTCTCGCTTTCGGGTACCTTTCGGTCGACCCGAAACAGTCGAGAACCATTCCAACCGCCAGGACAGGACGCTTGTGCGTCGTAGATTTCTTTTTCGCGAGTTATACAAACGTCAGCCAGAACTCCGTAGGCCTCGGTGACCGCCTCAATGATTTCATCGGTAGCTGCATCGCCCATCACGTCCTTGATAGCCGCCAATAAGTGTTTTCCAACGATAGGATAGTGTTCCGGCAGGATACTAAGCGAGCAGTGCTTTTGAGCAATGACTTCGACGGCGGGACCAAGAGCACCAAGATTGTCGATGTTCGAAAAGTAGGCACAGATCGCGCCGGCAAGCGCTTTCTGTTGGCCACCCGAATGCTGATGGGCTTGATTGAAGAAAGCTTTCACCTGTGGATCGCCTTCGAACATCCGCTGATAAAAACGACAAGTGATCGTTTCCGCGTTAGCTGCCACCACCGGAGTGATAGCCTTCACGGTCTCAATAGTTTTATCACTCAGCATGGCGGGTTTCCTTTAGCTTGCTTCAGTGGCTTGTAGAAATTTGTCTTCGGTACGAAAGAACCGGAGTCCTGCTTCATATCTACACAAAACGGTACAGAATAGATTTATTCATGTCAATATGTACAATGGCGGAGTGGCGAAATACCTTGCCGGACGATTTCGTTGACGAACCGGAATTATTCACGACGACGGGCGTCGGGTTTACCATTTTGAACGATTCAAGGGTAACGTGAATAATATTTCGATTTGAGAAATTCAGGCAGTAGGTGAAGTGCCAAAACCGCAAACATGGAATTCGTGCGCCAATCAAATAGGTGTTCTCTGGTTCGACGCCCAAGCCTCATGAATAATCCGGGATGAAACGTAACTTGCCCCAGCAACAGGAAAATGACCAATGCTATCCAAGACTGCAGAGTACGCGTTGCGAGCCGTCGTATTCATGGGCGCCCAGTCTGGCGAATCGGTTTCGGCAGATCGGATGGCTGAGAAAACCAAAGCGCCTCGTCGCTACTTGCACCGCGTTTTACAAGACCTCGTCGCCGCCGGGTTAGTGCTTTCGCGCTCCGGCCCTGGCGGAGGATACGTCCTTGCATTGAAAGCCAAACAAATCACGATTCTTGATGTGGTCAATGCGGTCGCGCCCCTTGAGCGAATTAATGCTTGTCCGTTGGGGCTGAAGTCTCACACGGAACTATGTCCATTGCACAGTGAGTTGGACAAAGCCTATGAAGCTACCGAAAGGGCCTTCAAGAAAGTCACGATTCAGAAGCTGCTTGATTCAACAAGCTCAATCGTGCCGCTGTGCGGGAACTGAGCTTGCCACGAGATGCGTTGTTTCGCTGAACGATGCTTAGATGCCCAGGTTCTTTGAGACTAAAAACGTCGCAGTTTGCCTCGTTTTGGGCCTGTCAATCGAGACAATGCGATATCATTCAGATTCGCAGTTCCTGTAGTTTGCCAACTGCCGCAATATTAATTGAACCGCTCAAGAACGAGTACGAGTACGAAATGGAATTGAGTTACGACTCCCGATACCCTTCAGTTGACGATCTGCGTACCAAAGCAAAAAAACGCATCCCGCGGTTTGCGTTTGAGTATCTCGATGGCGGCTGCAACGAAGACGTTAATCTGATTGGCAACACGGCTGACATCCGCGAAGTCAAATTGCTTCCTGAGTATTTGACGGAGCACGAATCTTCCGATCTTAAAACGGAATTATTTGGACACGTTTACGACGCACCGTTCGGAATCGCACCCGTCGGGCTCCAAGGCCTGATGTGGCCCAAGGCGCCAGAAATTCTCGCCAAGGCCGCGTTCGACTACAACATTCCTTTCGTCTTGAGCACGGTAACGACCAGCAGCATCGAAACGATTTCTGAAATCACTGAAGGCCGAGCCTGGTTTCAACTCTACCATCCAGCCGAAGATCGAGTCAGAGACGACATCATCAAGCGAGCCGAAAAAGCTGGATGTGATGTGCTGGTGATTCTTTGCGACGTTCCTACGTTTGGATATCGCCCGCGAGACATTCGCAATGGCTTGGCGATGCCGCCGAAGATGACGCTGAACAACATTCTTCAAATCGTGGGCAAGCCAAATTGGGCGCTTCGAACTTTGATGCATGGCCAGCCTGCTTTCGAAACTTTGAAGCCTTATATGCCAAAGAACTTGAATCTGGGTCAGCTTGGTAAGTTCATGGACGAAACGTTTTCTGGACGTCTCAATGAAGAGAAAATCAAACCGATTCGCGATATGTGGCCCGGCAAACTGGTTCTTAAGGGCGTTGCCAGCGAGACAGATGCAGAGATCGCATGTCGCTGTGGGCTTGACGGAATCATTGTCTCCAACCACGGCGGTCGGCAATTGGACGCCGGTCCATCAGCGATAGAATCACTCAGGAGAATCGCAGATAAGTATCGGGATCGGATCAAGATCATGATGGATAGCGGCATCAGGTCCGGACCAGACATCGCTCGAACCATCGCCACAGGAGCCGACTTCACTTTCTTGGGACGCTCGTTCATGTATGGCGTTGCGGCGCTCGGAGAACGCGGCGGCGATCACACGATTTCAATTCTCAAAAGACAGCTGCAGCAAGTGATGGAACAGATCTGCTGTAAAAAGGTTGCAGATCTGCCTCGACATCTCATTGATTGATCGGCCGTCACGGCTTTGGCCTTGCTTGACACATAGTGAATCAATTTCTTTCTCGGGAGATGTCCGTTGATCTATAATGCCACGGTTTTCGCAGTCATCGTCTTGTTTTCGCTGATGGTTGATCCGGCGTTTACCCAGGAGACCAGATTGGGTGCAAAGCCCACATTTGAAACCTTTGATTTTGCTGGCGATTCACTTCCGGATGGTTGGCGAGTGATCGACGGAAACTGGCGAGTCGCCGACGGCGTCATCGTGGCTGATTCGCTTCAAGGGGAAGCTTACATTGCTGTCGGTGAATCACATTGGCAGAACTATGAAATCACTGCCAGTGTTGTGTTTCGTAAAGTTCGCGATCCAAAACGGTGGTTATCGGTTTTAGTTCGGGCGACACGTGACGGTACAAAACCGTGGTCCCAGGTTGCCGTTCGCTTTGACACAACACAACGCAATGGGGTGGAGTTTGCGGTACGTTCTCCGAGCAATGCGTGGAGCATCCGTAGCAAAGCGAGTGCTGTTACTAAATTCAAACTGAATCAATCAAGACAACTAAAAGTGACGGTGCGTGGATCGCAGGTCCAAGCTTACCTCGACAGTACGCGCGTTGTTAACAGTCACCTTTGTGTTGATCGGCCTAGTGGATGTGCTGGGCTGGGCGTGAGCGGTTGTATTGCCGCTTTTGATGATGTGTCGATCCGGCAATTACCGGCGAGCACTGCCCCACGCGCCGTACACACCGTCGAGGCAAAGTCGTGTGACAATGTTGCCCATCGAGGTTTCTCTTCGATTGCGCCAGAGAATACTCTGGCTGCGATTCATGAAGCCGTCAAAGCTGGTGCGACCGGATGTGAATTTGATGTCTATGGATGTGCGGACGGAACCGTTGTTTTAATGCATGACGAGACCATCAATCGGACCACCAACGGCAGCGGCAAAGTCACCGATTTGACACTAAAGCAATTGCGAAAACTGGATGCAGGATCGTGGAAAGAAAAGAAATACCGTGACGAACGAGTGCCGACTCTGATGGAAGCACTCTCACTACTCAAATGCACAAAATGTCAGGCCGTGATCGAAATAAAGATGGAGGGCATTTCACAACAGGTCGTCGATGATATTCGTTCGCTGGGCATGGTCGATCAAGTGGCAGTGATCGCGTTCAGCCAAACGGTTGTTGGCGAAATTCGAAAACTTGAACCTAAGATAACCTGCGCTTGGTTGTGTGGCAGTATTCCTACGGAAACCAAAGCGAACACGGTGACGCAACAGGCTGACTGGCTGCAGACGCAAGCCAAGTCTTGCAATGCAACGATCGTGGATTTGAATTACGGCATGTTGTCGCCCAAATTGATCGCGGAGCTAAAGCATCGTGGTCTGGGCGTTTGGTGTTGGACCGTCAACGAACCGGTCGTTATGAAGGCTCTCCACCAGTGGGGCGTCGAGAGCATCACGACCGACCATCCTGACCGGTTGCATCAGTCGATCAACTAAGTTTGCGTGGATGCCAAAACCTCAGCGTTTGCTTTTAGCCCGGATTATTCACGAGGCGTGGGCGTCGAATCAGAGAACACCTATTTTATTAACGCACGAATTCCATGCTTGCGGTTTTGGCAATTCACCTACTGCCTGAATTTCTCAAATCGAAATATTATTCACGTAACCCTTAAATCGTTCAAAATGGTAAACGCGACGCCCGTCGTCGCGAATAATTCCGGTTTAGGGCAGGGACGCTTCATGTTTTGGCCACTTGTGGTGTTTTGATTTTTCAAGAAATTTGTGTATTTTCAAAACTGGAAATCATCCTTTCAGATTCTTGTTGATTGGAGAAATGATCATGAAATGGATCAGCAATTGCCTGTTGTTTGCTGCTTGTAGTGCAATGCTTGTTTGTTCAATTAGCTCGCCCGTCGCCTGTCACCGAATCCGTGACTAGTCTGACACGCGGACAATCAAAGAGGCCCTTTCAAAGAGACCTTTAGTCGGAGTTGGTTAATCTCTGAATTTCATCGTCGAGCCCCGTCATTTCCCAACGAGCCAGTTCAATCGGGATGCTGTCGATCTTGTTGAGCCGGTCAAAAAAATCTTTCAAAACAAACGGTTCGCCGCGATCTTCAAACTGTTTGGCGCAGTCTGCAAGAGTGCGTTCGAGTAGGTATTTTCCGGTGATGTAACTGGTGCCGTAACCGGGCTGGCGAAGATAAAGATGCTGTTCGAATAGCAGCAATTCCTTTTCCGTTTTCATCCATCCCCGTGGCGTCCAGTTCAGATGGATCTTGCCAGCCTCTTCCATCGTCATTTCATTCGCATGAGCGTAAAGCGAACCGAGTCCGCGTGCAGCTCGTTGTGCCACCAGGATCCAGACCAACTCCCGAGAGCGAGGGCTGTCGTTGTAAAGACCCGCGTGCATGAACATCTCTTCGACCCCGGTGGCCGTGCCTTCGTTGCGACTGTCGAAGATGTTGTAGAGTAGCGCCCCCTGTCTCACCGGACTAGGATGCGGAAGCCGATCCATGCGGGCCAACTCAAACCAATGATAGAAATGTGTATACAGCGGCAACGGATCGTAGTGCGCACCGATCCAGAAAAAGTTGCGTTGCTCTTCAGGGACGAAGCGTCCTAGATGTTCCCGCAGCGCCGGCTCCATGTATTTGGTGACGGTGAGGATCTCCTGCTCCTTGAGGAAGGTCATGAATCGCGTTGCGGCCTGATCCGCTTTCGCGTCATACTCTGCCGGAGTCGAAGCAGCGACCAGAGGCGGCAGATGCCGATTGCGATGTTCCTCCAGTTTGAGCGATGACCAGGCGCGGTCCAGTTCACGCTTCAACAGCTTTACTTCTTCTTCCCAGGTCATCGGAACCAGATGCACGTTGCGCTGGTACCAAGTGTAGTTGTCTTTGCCGATTCCAGATGGACCGGTTTTACGTTCGGCTGCAGATTCGAGCCACTCAATCAACGCGTCAGTCGCGGCCTCACACTTTTCGATCACGGTCGTGAGTGCTTCGCTCGGTCGAGCGCCGATGCGCTGTTTGATGATATTCAGGTAGGTTCGCTGAGTCTTGATGTCGCGAATGCCGGCGATCCATAGCTCTTTTGCATTGCCCGTCAGGTTCTCCTGCGCTTGTCGCATCAACGGTGGGATGCTACTTAGCTCGGAGACCAGACGATTTTCTTCGGACTCCGAAAGAGGGAATTTGTAGGTCCAAAATTCCGTCACAGCGTGGTGTGTCGGACCTTCATGCGCTGGAACATCGCTGCGCGCCATCCAGATGGACTGGTAAAAGGCAGGATCGCGGGCCCAGGGTTTGAGCACGCGATGATTGAAGTCGAAGCCATTCATTTCAGCGCGCACGATGTGCCAGTCGACCTGTTGCTCGACCGGCCAATCGGTTGGATCCAGCGAATCGAGCCGAGCCCGCAGCTTTAAGTAGTCCTCGTAACGGGCGGTGAACGTCGCCGCAGTGTAGTCCGGGGCGCCATCGCGCTCAGGCGGTCGCTCAAAGCTGCGCCATGTCTTGTGCATGGTCAGCAATTCGTTGTAATCACCCTGGGCGCGTGTAGGTTCCGGGAATGAACCGGTCAGCAGCAACAGTAGAACGGCAATCCTCAGCCGGACGAGGTTAAAAACGTCACGATTCAATGCGGTCATTCTGGCGATTCCGGTCACGACAAGAGTAATTCTGAATATCAAACAGCTTGTATCAGGTGATGAAGATTATATGTTAAATTTCGTTAACTGGAGCAGGATCATGCTGCGTCCACTAATTTGCTTGCCCGCGAAAGAAGATCAACATGCTGCACATAACGACACGACGTCGGATTCAACTCATTTGTCAGATCCTTGCACTGGTGCTCCTGCTCACGCCGGCCATCGCCCTAAGCCAAGAAGGCCAAGAGTCAGAACTCTCCATCGATCGCATCGTCTCGCAACCATCGATCACCGGAACGTCGCCGTCCGCTCCGGCTTGGTCGTCCGACAGCAGCCGATTGGCGTTTCTCTGGAGGGATGCCTCCATGCCGCGTCGTGAGATCTGGATCGTCCAGGGTGACGGTGCCGGATTGCACCCGCTGACATCGGAAACCGAAGGCACAAGTGGCGTAAACCAATTTGTGTGGACTCCCGATGGGCTTGCACTGGTCTATAATCGCTCGGGCGATCTCTGGTCAGTTGATGCGAAAGGCGGAGATGGTGTGCGGCTCACCAAAACCGGTGGCAGCAAATCGAACCTTGCCATTTCGCCAGACGGTCGATACGCGTCTTTTCTCCAGGACGGAGACCTTTGGCTTCTGGACTTGAAAACCAACGTGCTCACTCAGGCGACCCGCATAGGAGTTCCCTCAATCTCCAAGGTGGCGATGGGAACCTACGACCGTCCCGATGTTGAGATTGGGTCTTATGTTTGGGGAGGACCCACTTACCAATGGTCACCGGACAGTCTCACCATCGCAGTGCACTACGTTGATCGCCGCAAAATGCGAATTGTGCCCTTCCCTTACTATCTCGGCGACGAGACGTTGGTTAACAACCACCGACGTGGGTATCCGGGTGATCCAAATGAGCATCGCACGGTCGGTTTTTACGGTATTGAGAGTGGCAAGTTGAACTTGCTGGATCTGCCAGACCCCACCGAAAATCGGGTAGTTGATTTCTCCTGGTCCTCCAGCGGAACCTTGCTTATCGATCGAGAGTCGGACACGGCGGAAGAACGTTGGCTCCATAAGGTGGACCCGGCCAACAGCAACCTCGAACAGCTCTGGCACGACAAGCGGGACTCACGGATTTACACATCGGTCGGATCCGCCTGGCATTCGGATGGCAAGCGAGTTGTTTTCCTCAGTGACCTCGGCGATCGCTACGGCCTGTACCTGTTGGATCCCGCAAAGGGCGAACAAGGCGCTCCCAAGCTGCTGACGAACGACCATTTCGACGTTACGGGGTCGCCGCAGGTCAATCTTGGTGCCAAGTCGATCTTTTTCCAATCTAACGAACCAAGTCCCTACGAGAGGCACGTGTTCCGGATCCCGGATGAGGGAGGCCCAGCGATGCGCATCAGCACGCTGCCGGGTCAGCACCAACTCTATCCGTCACCCGACGGCTCCCAAGTAGCACTCCTCCACTCCGATGACGTGAGTCCGACTGAACTCTATCTGGTGAAGGCTGACGGACAATCCAAAGAGCGCAGGATTACGACTTCACCGCCCGCCGAATTTAACCAAAAGTCGTGGGCCCGTGCGCGTTACGTGACCTTCCCTAGCCGGATCGACGACTATACCTTGCACGCGCGAATACTGGAGCCCATGGATCTCGATCTCGAAAAGCAATATCCCGTTGTGTTCGGTCCAGTGTATTCGAATACGGTGCGGAATCGCTGGGGCGGCAGGAACGCTTTATTGCATCAGCTGCTGGTGCAGCGCGGCTACATCGTGGTCCAAGTGGACGTGAGGGGCAGCACAGGATATGGACGTGCCTTCCGCGAGGAATTCCTGATGGACTTCGCCGGAGAGGACATCGAGGATTTGCATAGCGCCGTCGAGTACATGGCCACGCTACCGTATGTCGACACTGAACGAATCGGGATCTGGGGCAGCAGTTACGGAGGCACGCTCTCGATCTACTCGCTCTTCAAAAAGCCGGGACTGTTCAAGGCCGGGGTAGCCGGCGCCGCGGCAGTGGACCCATACTTCTTCGGTACTGACGACGTGGCCATCGTTAGGCGTCCCCAAAGTCACCCCGAGGCGTTCGCGGGCGGTGCAGCCCAGTACGCCGGTAATCTCCAAGATCACCTCCTGATCATTCACGGCATGCAGGACGATGTGGTACCGTTTAAGACAACTGTGATGCTGGCCGAAGAGTTGATGCGTCTCGGTAAGGACTTCGACTTCGCGTTTGCACCTGGTGCCACGCACGGTTGGACGCGGAAGCCCCATCATGCTCGTTACCTGCTGGGGAAACTAGTGGCACACTTCGACCGGTACCTCGGAGCGGGGCCTAGGATTAGCGGTTCCGAGAAACGACGAAAACCTTGAGCCGAACTATCAGCTAAGCAACGTAAGACAGTGCCTGGTGATTCGCCGTTGATCGAAGTGCGATGCAGCCTTGGGCAACGACACATTCTCCCGGTGGCCCAACACTTGCAATCGGACAGAGTATGGTTCCATCAAGTTTGTGCCACAATTTGCCAAGCGTATACGGGACCGATCCGGAACTGACATTGCCGACATCGCTGGTCATCCCGTTAATAACTTCAGCCGTAAAACCAACCTCCCGCAATTTCATTTCTGCAAACCGAACGATTCCGGATCCGGCTTGATGGGGGACGATGTAATCGACGTTTTCCGCCGCCAATCCAGTTTCATCCAACATGTCGCTGGCTGCACTGGCCATTGCTCTTGGGGCAGCATCTGCAATGCCCATCCCATCCAATGAAAACACGACACGTTCCGGATCGAAATGTTGTCCGCCCTCATAGGTAGGCGCGAGAACCTCTTTTCGAAGTGAAAACTGAAAAAAAGGTCGCTTCGTCGGTTTCTGTTCAACATGGGCACCGAGTAATTCAAAATGAACCGGATGCTTGGTGCTATCCAACCGGGAGATCATTGTCGCTGTCGCAAGGTCACCGAAAAGCGCCGACGACTGACGGCACGAGTAATCCGTAATCCGACTGATCCGGCTGGCTGTTACGACAAGGATAAATTCGTTTGGTTGTAGGTCAATTGTCGGGTTGATCGTCTCGACGACGGTCGACAAGGCAGCTGCATAACCGGCGCAATAATTATTGATTGCGACCAACTGCCGAGGCTGAATCCCCATTCGCTCGACAAATCGTGCCGCGGCAAGATCAACTTGTTCCTGTTCGGCCCGGTCCTTGTCCATATACCTGCGAGCAATGGACATGGGAACAAAGGAAGGTGATATGAAAACGAGACCAGCGCAATTCTGTAAGTCGCAACCCGTTTCCCGAATCAGGTTTTCCGTTGCGTGAATGGCCATCTCAACTTCGTCTTCCAACGAAATCGGACGTTGCAGGATTCCGGTATGTTTAACGAACTTGCGGGAAATGGTTTCGAACCACTCGTTAGGTAAAATCCACGGAGGCCGATAGGTTGACACGGCCGAAACACCGATTGGAGATGGTTCAAAGTGCCCAGATAGATGGGTGCTAATCATGCTGCGAAAACTCGATACTAATCAGCAAACTTAAACGGACGCCCAAATTGGTTTCAAGCGGTCGCCTTCTTAAGAAGTTTAGTCGGAAGGAAGTTGGAGTGCGTTTCGTTTGATTGTTAGATTTGGTTCGAATCGTTGGTCGCCTGTGTCACTTCCCTGCAAATCGGTTCAAGCTGAACATCCGCTTGCCAAACAATATCGATAAAATGGGTTCTATCACTAATTGCTGTTAACCGGTTCTCGGTATCGCGTACACAGTATGCTCGATTTCCAACCGATCAACGTTGCCAGTGAATAGAAAGCGGAAGCAAATATCAACCAAGATTGTGTCGTCGACCACATCGCAGAATGGGTTCAGCCGCGATTCGGGCGGCGGCGTTCAGTTTGATTCCAAGGGGCATCCATCGCTGAGTGGTAAACCCAATTCGTTTTTGCAAATCGTTTTTCGGTTTACATTCTTAAATGGCGCCGATCCTCGATGGCCATCAAGGATCGACCGACGGCGGCATTGCCCTTTGGTTGCGTTGCCAACTCGTGACGCTTCGATCGCGTTCAAGACCGGTTGTGAATGTCGCGCATGGACCGAATTTACAGTGCAAACGGCAATGCCGATTGCCAGAATCTTGATCGTGATGGTTTGGGGCAAGCGGCTGAATAATGAGAACATCAGAAGACCTCTGAATGCCTAAAAGCCGGAATTCGAAGGAAAAGATGCAAGGTTCGCCTCAAAAAAAATGAAGCACCTCAAATATCGTCAACGGGATTGGATCACTGATCGGACAAAATCCCTCACCATGAGACGCGTATCCCATTTTAACCAGCATCTGGCCGACACGGAGTCTGCCTCGCCGCGTCTGGAAATTCGATGAAGGGACAGCTTGACTCAATTAATTCGGCATCGTTCGTGTTCTTTGGGGTAAAAGCCTTAACGCAAGCTATCATTAATTATGTTTTTTGTGTCACCTCGCATCCAAACGTCGAAAATCATGAGACAATTCAACCTCTGTTTTATCCCAGCCATCGCCATGACGCTCTTGTTTTGCACGTCGTCCATTGCGGATACGACTGACTTTAATACTTGGACGCTCGTCGAGGACCCGGTTCATCCCAACTTTGAAAGTTCGGTTGATACGGCTTCACAGGTGACGCTGACCGCCAATGATGGTCCGATTCCAGCTGGAACCGACATTGGTTATCAATCGGTTAACGGACCAACTCCATTGAGTTCAACTCAAGGTTACTATTTTGATACCTCGAGCGACTTTTCGATCGCGGTAGATTTCGCAATGAATTTTAACAGCCCCAATGGCACGCTCGCATTCGGGTTTGGAATTGGTGAAGACCAAACTGGCGTTAATTCAGCCGGCGTTACTTTGGTTACCAGCAACGGCATCCCTCTGTCATTTGTAGCCGCGTCGAGAATCAACGATGTTACCCAAACACCTGTTCCGATAAGTGGGATAGCAGCGCAATCGGCAGCGAGAATGATCGCGAGCTATGATGCTGCCTCGGGCAACTTGCAATTTGGTATTAGTAACAACGGAGACGACATCGCGGAAGCTTCTCATACATTTGTCGGACTTCAAAACGACTGGACAGACGGCCCCCTACTGGTTTCGTTTTTTCTTCGCAGTGATACGGTTTCTATTTTCACCCCATGGAACTCGGGCTCGTCCGATACGACTGTTACGAATTTCCAAGTCATTTCTGGATCGGCAGTTTCGGTCCCGGAACCACAATCTGTGGTTTTCATATTAGGTTTGACGATGTATCGCATGTCGCGCCGCAAGCGACGGTAGCTTATGACAATTGGTGCGTTCGCCTGGAAAAGGGCTAGGATTTCGAAATACCTACTCTTTGTTTCGCGTTTTTCTCTCCATTGCTAAAGCTCAGTCGCGTAGAAGACTGAGCAACAATTGTGACCAATGTTTTTCCATAGTCGCGAACCGGAATTATGTGCCGCCGGTTACTTGATCGCCTCTACCATCGTGACCGATTTCTCAAATGGAACCGGCTCGTCTTGGTCATCGGGAAATTCCCATATCGGCATGTCTTTTAGTTTCTCGGTTTGCTGAAGGTCATCAACTCACACGTTGGTTGGTTCGAGGCGAAGCCACCCATTGATAGGATTCCGAATTGACGACCGTTTTCACGTTTTGCGGTCTTGATCAAAACCTAATTGCTGACGTCAGCCGTTTTTCGGACGGTCATGCCGTGGTAATAGCAGTTGCACGTCAAAACAACCATCAATGGCGCATAGGCGATAACTGCCCATTTTATATCTACGGGTCGCAGTCCTCGGGTTCCGTATTCGATTGGTTCTTGACTCCCTCCGAAGCAAAAGCCGCTTGCTGTTTCAGAGCTTCGTCTCGAACAAGAGCGATGTGCAGCCGCCAATTGTAGACATCACGCTGGAGATGGGCCGGGATCTTTCGCGAAAGTCGCTCCATGTCTTGTTGCAATTTGCTGATGTTCTCGATCTCAAACAAAAGGGCTTCGGACGTTTTCGCTTCATTGATTTGATTCTCCGCCTCGCGGAGCGCCGCATAGTGAAGTTTCAACAACGAATTGATCCGGAACCGATAGACCGCTGGAAAGAACTTCACCAGTGGAAGCCAGATCGCAAGCAAGGGAATGATCAATAGTTGAATTCGCAGTACCCAGCGCAAGACAGCGTAGGGAAGGATTTTTGTCGCCCACGACTCGCCCGATCGTATAAATTGTTTCGCTGCTGGATGAATGGGCATCGTGACTCGAGCCAGAGTCGGGAACGAGCCGGGGTCGCCCAAAATATCGCCTTCCTTGTGAACCTTTCGTGCAGCCATCAAAATCTGTTCAACGGCTCGCGCGTGGAGATCCTCCCGAGCCATGAGGATAACGGACGTGGCTACCAGACGATATTCACGTCCTGGAATGTTCGCCTCCAGATTCACCGTGCCTTCCCCCAAGATGACCGGGGAGAATTCTGGAAACCTTCTGGCATACGCCAACGAACGGCGGAAATCCAGTAAGTGAATATCCGGGTTGGAAAGGAGTGCCCGGACTTGGGGGCTCTTGGAGGTGACAACGAAGATGGCGATCTGGATCTCGTTTTTCTCCAGCGCTTTGGCCGCGGCCTTCATGTCCAACGATCGAATATTCTTACCCCCTGTGTCGACGCCGTTAGCAGCCAATAATCGCTTGGCGATCACATTCGTACCGCTCCCCTCAGGCCCAATTGAAATAGTCAGATCCTCGAAACTGGAGATCCGATCGAGTTCGCCAATCTCCTTGCGATAGAAGACCCACACGGGCGAAAGATAGATTGCGGCTAAAGCACGCAATTTACTATGATCGCGGTTGTCCGTTTCCAATAACCCCGATTGGACAAACGCAAAGTCGACCTGCTTGTTGAGAAGCCGGTCAAGGTTCTGCACCGATCCTTTGCTTGTTTGGATCGTTGTGTCTAAACCCAACCGATCGAGTTCATCCTTGTACTGTAACGCAAACGAGTGATAAGCTCCTGCCCCAGGATCACCGGATGAAATGCTGACCTCCTTTGGGGGACCGACTCCCAACCAAAAAACATTTAGGAGCAACAACACCCCAAACATGATGCCAACGATCAACCGAATGACGAAACGGCGACGTCGATATCGTTCAATAAAACTGCTCATTGCGCTCTCTCGGATGCCCAATTCTACGAATCGAATATGGATGTCATCTTAACGCACCTTTTTGCCACAACCAGTCCGCCATGCCTGAGTCCTAGGCTCTGTTCGAGCATTCGGACCGTTCGTCCGGAAAGTCTAGAACCGGTTACAAAACCACACTACAAATGTGGCTGGGGCGTCTCGCGCGTCTCGCCCCAGTATGTAATCGATCGAACTGGGGCGAGACGTTCCAGCCGCAAGTTTTGAAACTGACTCTGGGGATCTCATGCGATTCTTGCGCGGTTCAAAAACCGATCCATCGATACTAACCGCCCTCGATGTTCGAATCCGTCAACGAAAAATATATTACGGAGTTTGAGGGGAAATGCCCCTTCGGCACGTGACGAACGGGGGGGACGACATAGTGACAAACGGGTAGAACTTCGCTTTCTCTGCATCGATCAGTCCAGAGTAGGTTCGCACGCGGATCCATCGAATCGCCGGGTGCATACAGGGTGCTTCACTCCGCGCTGTAAATCATGCCCATCGGCGGAGAAGTTTCGATCAGCAGTGCGACACGGCGAATCCTGCATGCTCCCGTTAGCCAAGCATGACATAATACGGCCAAAAATTGCGTAAATGCGGAATGTCGTCATCTGTGGCATTTGGTTAGCATGTAAAATTGTCAACCGAATTTACTTCATCTCCGGGATGCAGGCATGTCAGATTCATCACTTTCTCGAAGAGGATTCGTCGCGTCGACGCTGCTGAGCGGATCGCTGTTAGGAAGCTCGACGGGATCGGATTTGTCTTCGCCACAGACCGCGTCGGCTGACGAGAAGCCACGACACAAAGTCGAACGTTTAGGCGTCGGCTGCATCGGTTTGCGATACCAAGGCAGCGTGATCGCCAACAAAGCGCAGTTGCATGGAGACATCGTCGCGGTCTGTGATGTCGACCGCAACGTCCGAGATCAAGCCAAGGCAGCGTTCGGAAGCACACCTCACAGCAGTGAAAATTACCAAGACCTGCTGGCACGCAAGGATGTCGATGTCGTCACAATCGGAAGCCCAGATCACTGGCATACTCAGATGGTGATCGACGCCTGCCGGGCTGGCAAAGATGTCTACTGCGAGAAACCACTCACTCTGACCATCGACGAAGGCAATCTACTCAGGGACGTGGTGCAGGAAACCGGACGTGTGGTGCAAGTCGGTTCGTGGCAACGCAGTGACGATCGATTTCGGCTGGCCGTCGAGATGGTGCGAGCTGGCCGCATTGGTAAACTGCAAAGCGTCGAAGTGGTGCTCGGCAAAAACGTGACCGGTGGATCGTTTGTTCCGCGGGTTCCGCCCGCCCATTTGAACTGGAATTTGTGGCAAGGGCAAACACCCGATGTTCCCTATGTCGAAGAACGGTCGCACTACACATTCCGCTGGTGGTACGAGTATTCAGGCGGCCAGATGACGGACTGGGGAGCCCACCATATCGATATCGCACAATGGGCCATTGATTCGTATCCCGTCGCAGTCAATGGCACCGGCGTCATGCCGAACGTCGCCAACGGTTACAACGTCGCAGTGAATTTTAATGTCAATTACCGGTACGCCAATGGCGTAACGCTGACGGTGGGAGACTCCGGCAGCAACGGCATTCTGTTCACCGGCGATGCCGGCCGGTTGTATGTCAATCGCGGCAGAATCACCGGATCTCCCGTCGAAGCGCTCGCAACAAAGCCGCTCAATCGCGAAGACTGGAAAGTCTATGATAACGATAACCTTCAGCGTCCGCCGCGTGCAGGAAAACTGGACGCGATTATCAATCACATGGGTAACTTCTTTGACTGTGTGCGGTCGCGTCACACACCGATCTCGGATGTCGAGAGCCAACATCGGAGCGTGAGCACTTGCCACCTAGGTAACATTTCGATGCGTTTGGGACGTCCGCTGAAATGGAACCCGGACCAGGAAGCGTTTGTCGAAGACGCCGAAGCCAATTCGATGCGACAGCGGGAACAGCGCATTGGGTTTGAGATCACGTAATTGCCCGCACTCGACCGACGCCATTTTTGATTTCATAGAACAATCTGTGCACATGCCTATGATGAAAGGAGAACAAATGAACGGAGAACTAACTCCCCTGCCTTCCATTTCTCGACGTCAATTCGGTGTCGCGGCAACGGCTGCGATAGCGAGTCCATTGCTTCAGCGACCATCGCAGGCTGTCGGCAACGAACCATTTTCATTGAAGTACATCCTTGGTTCCTGCATGTACGGCTATCAGTACGTTGGTGAAATACTACCGGAAGTACGTAAGACCGGAGCCGTCGCGATCGATATCTGGCCCAAGGTGCATGGGAACCAGCGCGAACAACTCACCGATCTGGGCGAGGAAAAGTTCGCATCGATGTTGAAACAACACGACATCACAATCGGGTGTATCACACAGTACAAACTGGGTCCATTTGGCTTGCAGGACGAAATGCGACTGGCTCAGCGATTCGGTTGTCAGACGATCGTCACCGGTGGCGAAGGCCCAGCCGGTCTTCAGGGAGGTGAGTTGAAAGCGGGGGTGCAGGAATTCATCGAGAAGATGAAGCCTCATCTTGCCGTTGCCGAAGAGACCGGGGTGACGATCGCTATCGAAAATCATGGGAACAATTTGATCGAATCACCGGACTCGTTGAAGTGGCTGGCCGAATTGCGACCATCAAAGCATCTTGGAATCGCATTGGCCCCCTACCACTTGCCGCAGGATGAAGTCCTGCTGAGCGAATTAATTGAAACGCTCGGTGACTCGATTGCCGTGTTCTATGCATGGCAACACGGGATGGGCTGCCACAAGAAACTGCCCAAAGAACAGGAACTGCTGCAATTGCCCGGCCGTGGAGTACTCGACTTTGGTCCTTTGCTCGCGGCGTTGAAAGGGTTCGACTATACGGGCTGGACGGAGATCTTTATGCACCCGGTGCCACGCGGAATTCCAATCATGGAAACAGCGTCGGCTGCGACGGCTGAGATCAATCGCAGCCGGGATTACCTCGAGAAGTTACTCGGGCAGTTGTAAACTCGACTCAACGCAATTCGTAACAAGGACTAAATCTGAATGACATCGAAAGTTCTGATCATCATCGGTGATGCCGCCGAAACGCTCGACACCATGTATCCGTATTACCGTCTGATCGAAGCCGGGTTTCAGCCGGTGGTGGCAGCACCGGAGAAACGTCTTTACCAGATGGTGCTTCACGAAGTGAAACCTGGCTGGACGATCACAAAGGAGTGGGAGGGTTACACAATCGAGGCCGATATCGCCTTTGCGGACATCGACCCTAACGATTACCTAGGTATCTTCTTTTCCGGTGGTCGCGCCCCCGAGTACATTCGCGATGATGAGGATCTGATCCGCATCACGCGCTTTTTTTTCGAGAAGAATGCA
Organism: uncultured Pirellulaceae bacterium; assembly: GCA_964352885.1. GTDB lineage: Bacteria > Planctomycetota > Planctomycetia > Pirellulales > Pirellulaceae > Mariniblastus. The sequence goes on along the minus strand of CAYGUE010000077.1, from coordinate 11,558 downwards.
CCCATCGCGAGCGTCTGTCACGGTGTCGAGATTCCGGCGCGAGCAGACTGCGTTCGCGGTCGTCGCATGGCAACTGTGGCGAAGTGCCGTTTCGACCTCGAAATCTGCGGCGGGACGTATGTGGACGAACCTTGCGTCGTTGACGACAACCTGGTCTCCGGTCGCACCTTCCACGACAACGGCCACTTCGTCGGCGCCTGGATTCAACTGCTGGATCAGGCGAGGAGCCATTGATAATCGCACCTTTGACTCGCGACAGACTGCGTGCCCGGTGCGAGTCCGGGTCCAGGTTGTGTTGATCTTTCAATACTTAAAAGACAATGATCGATCCTATTGCTAGGGGCGCAGAACGTTAGTCCTGCAATGACGGTTGTCGCCATGCTCGTGCGGTTTCGCGCCCTAAATCGGACTAGCTTGGCTTAGGGATGAGTTTCAAACCATTTCAAAATGTAGGCGACTTTGGCCAACAGGTGACTCGGGCGTGAGGCAATGCCGTGCGACGCACCGGGAACTCGAACCAGAGCGGTATCGATCTGAAGTAACTTTAATGCTTGGTAATACTGCTCCGATTCGGACATCGGCGTTCGGTAGTCGACCTCGCCCGTCAGCAACATGGTGGGTGTCTTAACGTTGCCGACAAGTGAAATTGGCGAACGTTTCATGTAGTGCTCGGCATGGTCCCAAGGAAATCCGGGGAACCAGTATTTGTAGTAGAAGTTATATCCATCTGAAGTAAGTGCAAAGCTGTACCAATTGATAACCGGTTTGGCGACCACGGCCGCTTTGAATCGGTCGGTCTTGCCGACAATCCAGGCGGTAAGGACTCCGCCACCACTTCCACCAGTAACATACATTTTCTGCTCGTCCACGTATCCTTGTTTGAGTAATTCATTGACGCAGCTCATCAAGTCTTCGTAGTCCTGGCCGGGATAATTGTGGTGGATTTGGTTGGCAAAGTCTTGGCCGTAACTCGTGCTACCTCGGGGGTTCGTGTAAAGCACGACATAGCCGGCCGCCGCCATTAATTGCAACTCGGCCGAAAACACGTCTCCGTAAGCGGCGAACGGGCCGCCATGAATCTCCAGGATCATGGGATACTTCTTTTGCGGATCGAAGTTGGGTGGCGTAATCACCCAGCCTTGGATCTGCCGACCATCGTGGCTGGATTTGCTGAGTAGCTCGTTTACCTTCCCCAGTTTCTTGTGGCCTAGAAGGTCCTCATTCAAGTTCGTCAGCTGCTCGATTTTGCCGTCCACGATTAATCTCGCTAGTTCTCCTGGTCGCTCCGTCGTTGTTGTGCAGAAAGCGATCGTGCCATTGTTGGCAACGGAAATCGATCCGGCCTGAGCGTAGGGTCTGCCGGTGGAATTCGATCCCAGATTGTTTGCGATGCCGCTCGTTTTTCCGTCCAGCGTGGTCAAACCCAATTTACAGTTTCCGTTGTCGGCGAACGTGTAAAGAAAGCCCTGGTGCTTTTCGCTCCAAGTCAGGTTTGCAACGCTACGATCGATGTCGGCAAGGATTCGTGATTTTTTGGAGGCCATGTCCATCAGGTAAAGTTTGTTCGAATGATTGCCAAACAGCTGATCGTCGTAACCGATGTAGCCGAGATGCTTTCCATCGGAACTGAGTTCGGGGCCACCATCGGGGCCGTTGCGATTTGTCATAGCCGTGATTTGTCGGTCGACCAAATTGACTTGATAGAGTTCACTGTTGACTGGATTTAATTCGTGATCGTCGTTGCGATTGGCGGAAAAAATGATGCCGCTGCTGTCGGGAAGCCAACACAAACCCCCTCCATGATTAAATGAACCCGTCGTGATCTGGCGAGGCGTACCGCCGTCGGCGCTGATGACAAACAGCTGCGTGTAGCCTTCCTTTAAAAAGCCCTGCCCGTCCGAGCGGTAACGAAGTTTGGTAATCATCGTGGGTGGATCTGCCCATTCCGCACCCTCCGGTTGCTTCGGCATGGAAACAAACGGTTTCTTGGAAGCGGGGACGCGCATGAAAAACGCTAACTGTGTTCCATCCGGCGACCAAGTCAAACCAGACGGTCCTTCTGTCAATCGACTAAGTGCCGTGGATCGATCTTCAGATAACCAGTAGCAATGGATTTGGGATTTGTCATTGTGGCGAGTGACGTACGCAATTCGGGTTCCGTCAGGCGACCAACGAGGGTTTCCAATGTTCTGTTCGGTCAACAACGGCAAGTGTTGGCCGTTGGCGTTAATCATCCAAAGCTCGGCTTTGCCAGAATCATTCATGATGTCGAAATGATTTCGCGAATAAGCAATGACCGATCCATCAGGCGAAACCTGCGGATCGGATGCGTATTCCAACTCGAAAACATCCAATGGATGAAACGTCGAGTCATCGATTGAATCGGAGTCTTCGGTGTTGGTGCTTGCGTCGAGAGTGGACTGTTGGGTCTGTCCCAGCAATGGAATCGGTGAGGCGGAAGCGCTTACAAGAAACACCAAACTCAACAGTAGCAGGTAGCGGAGTGGCATCACGAAATTCCTTTGACATGCACGAGTGAGACAGTAGGAGCAAACGGTGTCTGCTGCTCTGGTGAACACCATTTTGAGTGCCACTGCTCAAATTGCAAAGTGGACGAGGCAAATAGTTTGCCGCCGTCTAGGGAGTTCTCTGGTACCCAATCAAACCAAGGTTTCTTGGATAGCTCCGAGTCCGCAGAGCAGTTATTCGTAAACTGTCCCGATCGAGCCACGCGATCCGCTGCGATTTCGTCTTGAAAATCCGCCGCCATCCATGCCAGAAGTTACCACCGAGCGCCCCTGCAATGAAATCGCCACGGACTTCAGAAACATCTTCCTGAGATGCTTGACATCGTGGCCATCCACCCCAATATAATGCTCGCTTGGGCCAACCCAGATCATTCATCCGTATTGAAATTCCTATCAGCCAGCCTGAAGTGCCTGTAACGCCGGAGTAGGTGACATGGAGCGCTAACCCTGTGACAATGGCAGGTAACCAAAGCGACTAAACGAATGCGGTGACGAGGCTGGTGAATCTGGCCTGACCCGAAGAATATTTTGCACAACCGAGGAGATGCAGTGGACAGGTTTCTAGTTGGATTCGTTTTATCCGTTGGCTTAACGCTATCAGGTTGTTCTGAGCAACCCGAGCAAACAGATGGCAAACAGCCCGCGTCTGAAGCTTCAGACAGTGCAGTCGAGTTGGGCTCGCAAAAAGACGATAGTCCTGCTTCCGAAATCGGCTTAGCCAACGTCGGAGAGGCCAAGGAACAGGCCAAGGAACAGGCCAAGGAACAGGCCAAGGAACAGGCCAAGGAACAGGACAAGGAACAGGACAAGGAACAGGACAAGGAACAGGAAGATCCGAACGCGGTTGCCAACTTTGAGGCTGGGATCGCAGCTTATCAGGCCAACGACCTGCCGCTGGCCTACAAAGAGTTTCTCACCGCTTCCGAGAAAGGCCACTCCGATTCCCAATTCAATCTGGCCTTGATGTATGAGCGAGGTATCGGGATTGGCAAGGATGAGAAGGCAGCGGTTGTTTGGTATGGCAAATCCGCCGCGCAAGGAAATTCCGCCGCGCAATTCAATCTAGGCGTGCTTTATGAACATGGTCGTGGCACGAAGATTGATTTTGCAAAATCCAATGAATGGTATCGAAAGGCGTCGGTGCAGGGGGATGCACTGGCCATCGGCAACCTGGGTATGCTGTATGTGCGTGGGGATGGAGTGAAGGTGAACAAGGTCGCTGGTATGGCGTTGCTCTTGGTGTCTGCTACCGCGAATAATTCACCCGATAACCATGCCAAACGAAATCTTGCAGCGACTCGCGGTCTGACGGGTGAGATGATCGCGGCAGCTCAAACTCTCTCCGGCAAGCTAAGCAGCGCGAAAAACTTGCTGGTGCCGCTCGATCAGTATTTGAAGGAATCAGAGGCTAGCGCAGAGAAAAAATAGCAACCCGATCCTTGGTGCCAAAATCGCCTAAGAGCTCAAGGGCGAAATGCCATGCGTGTCGAACCCGTCGAGTCCGCAACGTTAACTAGCAACATGATTTTCGTGAGGTGACATAGAATGCAATTTGATATCGCAAGTTTTGCTGTGGGTGTGCTAACGGGGAGCCTGATCGCCGTCGCGATCGCCATTCCTCGTGTGGGACGCATATTTTCACGTATCCTATCGGTCATCTTTTTTGCTGCTGGTGCCGGATTACTTGCTTGGGCAATTGTCGCCATTTCGATCGGCGCAGAATTCAGACCAATCGTATGGGAATCGTTTCGCATCGGTGAGCCGGTGGAGGCGCTAGGACTTGGCGGGGGACTGCTCCTCGGCGGGATAATGGCGCTTGTGCTCTCTTTCATTGGAAAGTCCGATCATCAGCCATAGTGGTATCTAATTGAGGCTAACTGGTCGTGAATTGATTTTGAAGTTCGCAGGTTGTCTTTCAGTTTTTGACAGAGTGGTAAAAATTATGATGAGATTAAGGCATTGATTGAGAGGCTCAATGACTTAATTGAATCAGGGAAAGTGAAATGTAATGGAGTAACGCAGCACCCGGATTCGTATTGCCACTAGGCAACCTCCACTCGTGGACCAACGTCGATTTTGTTACCGCAGTGAGGGCAAGGAAACATATTTGCCTCGTTATGTAAAAAGTGGTTTGACTGACATACAAAAGCATTCGCGATACTGGTTTCATTATTGGGGAAAATCCGTCTCATTCACGCTGGGCAAACCCATAACGCTCAAAACGAGTCGGTGGTCGAACATTCAGTACCAGGGTGCTGACCACTACCTCGGTTGGCTCTCCCTAAGTCGTTAGACGCTCCAGTTCCGGCTTGGGGTGTTTGTCGGCGGTTTCGCCAGACTGAACGACAGGCGAATTTGGACTGCCGGTATTCACATCTGCAGAAGATATGTAGCCCGAATGATTAATCTCCATTTGATTTTTGAAAAATTCATGCGTGTCATCCGCGGTTCAGAAAAAATGGACCCCGCGCTGTCGTAGTGGCCGTTGGCTCAAACTGGCGCTGTCCGACTCAAACACTGGTCAATTCAGTAAAAATCACTTCGACACGATGCTTCCAGATTTATGAATCGCCCGGACCAGGCGAAAACCCAAAGTAAACGACACCAAGCAGCCCACTGCTCCGAACAGGGAAACACCGCGAATCAATGGTGGAACGTTTGAGCTTAAAACCATCGACGATCCGACGAACAAGGCCGCAATGATAACCCCCATCACCAGCCGGTTTATCATCGAATCCAGTTTCCGAATATCTAGGTGAACGTCGAACTGTCCACGTTTGATCTGCGCCAGGATGTCTGAAAGTTCACGCGGTGCCATCTCGGCCAGGCGAGACCAATCCTGAGCGTAATTCTTTGCTTTTTGGTACATCCGTCTTGGGTCAAGTCGACGTTTTACGATCTTCAACTGATACGGCCGCAAGACTTCTGCCAAACTGAAGGTTGGACTTAGCTCCCGCGCCGTGCCTTCAAGCATGACGAGGACTTTGATCAGTAGCGAGACGCGTGAAGGCAAAACAATCTTGAAATTTCGAATGATCTCCATCATGTCGTTGAGCGCACGACCCAAATCAAGTTCATCAAGACCTTGCGAAGCATACTCAGCAAGGAAGTCTTCGATTTCCCTGCGCAAGTCATCAGGGTTAAGCTCGCGCGGAACCTCTCCCAATTCGCGGATCGAATCGCATACCGATCGCGAATTTTGGTCGGCCAATGCCATAAGCAGATCTTCGAATCGCTCTCGTAACTGGTCATCGATCCGACCAACCATGCCGAAGTCCAGCAATCCGATCGATGAATCCTGAAGCGCGAAAATATTACCAGGATGGGGATCGGCATGATACAGCCCATCTCGAAAAATCATCTCCAGAAAAATATTCGCACCGCGAAGCGCAAGATCCCCCAAGTCCTGACCCTCGGCGATCAATTGATCGGTCTTTGACAATGAGACTCCATCCAATCGATCCATCGTAAGCACACGAACGGTCGAGAGGTCGCCGTACGGTTTCGGAATCAACACCTTGGGATCATTCGCAAAGTTTCTCGTGAACGTTTCCAAACTCTTCCGCTCGCGCGAAAAGTCCAACTCCAAAAGCAACGTTCGCGAAAATTCGTTGATCGTGTCAGAGGGCCGATATTGTCGAGCCTGCTCGGAGTGCTGTTCGGCAAGTGCCGCCAAGCCTTTGAGGATTTCCAGATCGCTCCGAATCTTGCCTTCAATCCCCGGATGCTGGACCTTCACAACGACGAGCGTTCCATCTTTCAAGGTCGCAAAGTGAACTTGGCCGATCGAAGCCGAGGCGGCGGCACGATCGTCAAAATTCAGAAACAAATCTTCTGGTGCTGCGCCGAGTTCGGTTTTGATAATCTGACGTACGACTTCAGGATCATCCGCGGGAGTCCCCGACTGAAGCTTTGCCAGTTCGTCCGTAATCTCGGGACCGACGAGATCCGGTCGCGTGCTGAGAATCTGGCCCAGCTTGATAAACGTCGTTCCCAGTTCGGTAAATGCCTCGCGCATCGCCACGCCGCTCGACAGATCACCGATTTGTCGACCATCGGCCAACTGAAAATGCTTTTGCAACCAATCCGCTTTGACAGAGGTCAGCCAAGGCGCAAGTCCATATTTGGCAAACGTCGCGACAATTTCATGCAACCGTTTGCTATCCCGAACCAGGTTCGGAATCGCTTCTAATTTCATAATCGGGTCCAAAGTTCATATTCGGCACGTCCTGCGCTATTGAGTTCAATGTCGGACATCAAACAAGCACACATGTCGGCTTGTTCAGTCGGCTCAAGATGTGTCACACCGATTGTAATATATTTCGCCGACTCAGTTTGCGCAAGGTGATTAGAACTCGAATTCTACGAACACAACAATCTCGTCGACTCAATACGATACCAATATCGAATCTTATGATCGGCCTAGCCTTCATGCAATCGATTGAATCACAGCGGCGAAAATCGTCTCGGAAACCCTCCAAGAAAGTTGTTGCGAGATATAGCATCATCGGCTCGTAGAGTTACAATCAACGCTTGAGACAAGCTGCAGAGAGGATTTCATGAGCTCGAAATCAAGCCTGATGTTTTGCCCTGTTTCTGTGATTTTGGATATGTTCGACTCACTTACATAGAGGAAACAGGCTGATGCTGCGGGTGCATTTGACATTAGGCTTATTGGTCTGCGTGCTTTGCGTGATTTCCGGCTGCAAACCGGATTCCGCGTACAAGACACCACCAGCGCCGAAAGTAACGACGATTCAACCCATCGTGGAGACGGTGCCATTCTTTCTCGAGGAGAACGGACAGACCGAAGCGGTTGAACAGGCAATCGTTCAGGCGCGTGTGCGTGGAATTCTTCAGGAAATAAAGTTCGAACCCGATAGTGTCGTCACCGAAGGCACCCCTCTGTTTTTGATTGAGCAGCAGGAATATTTGGCCGCCGTAACGTCTGCCAATGCAACACTCGGTTCGGCGAAGGCCTCGCTGGCTACCGCGGAAGCTGCCATTGGTGTGGCCGACGCGCGAATCGTGGCCGCTGACGCGGCCATCAAGGTCGCGCAAGCGGAGTTCGATCGCATGGATAGCCTGCGGGCCAGCAAAGCTATTTCCCAAAGTGAATTCGACGCCGCGGTAGCGGAGCTAGAGACTGCCAATGCTGCCAAACTTGGAGTGATTGCTGCTAAGGTCGCGGACGAAGCAAATGTAACCAATGCTCAAGCCCAAGTCGAGAAATCCAACGCAGATCTTGTGCAGGCTCAACTCGATTTGGATCGAACGATCGTTCTGGCTCCGATCAGTGGAAAGATCACCAAGACATTGGTCAAGCGTGGCAACCTGGTCGAAAACGGCACCGAGCTGGTTGAAATTATCAAAAACGACCCGATCTGGGCCAACTTTAATATTAGCGAGCGTTTTCTGTTGGACCTTGAAAGAACGTCCGATCGCGATGGGGACAAGAAAATCGATCTATCGAAAATCAAGGCTCAACTTCAACGCAGCGGTGACGTTGGGTTTCCGTTTGAAGGGCACCTGGATTACTTTGACCCCAAGATCGATCAAGACACAGGGACGCTCCAGGTGCGAGCCATCTTCGATAACCCGCCAAGTCAGGAAACCTTCTTGTTGCCGGGTCTGTTTGTTCGTGTCCGAGTTCAACTCGGAGAGTACGAAAACGCATTATTGATCCCCGAACGAGCGATCGGTCGCGACCAAGCCGGTTCGTTTGTGTTCATTGTCGACGACGACAAAAAAGCCGTCCGAAAGAATGTCAAACTTGGCACGAAGCAAAATGACATGATTGTAGTTGAGTCAGGTCTCAAAAAGACGGATTCCGTTATCGTCGACGGGCTCCAGCGCGTTCGTCCAGGCGTCGTAGTCGATCCGGGAAGTTGAGTTGCACGGTAGCCGCACTCAAGAGACCAACCGGGTTGCCATCGAAATGATATTTGAAGCGAAACCACCAGGGCTTTTTTAAACCATGTCGGAATTTTTTATAAATCGCCCAATTTTTGCTTCGGTAATTTCGATCGTCATCGTGATTGCTGGTGCGGTCTCCTTTAACAGTTTGCCGGTCGCGAAATTCCCCCAGGTTTCGCCCCCGACAATTCAGGTAAGTGCGGTCTACCCAGGTGCCAATGCGCAAGTCATCGCCGAAACCGTTGCCACGGCGATTGAGCAAGAAGTAAACGGTGTCGAAAACATGTTGTACATGTCTTCCACCAGTGCCAATGACGGCTCGTATTCGCTGCAAATCACGTTTGCTTTGGGAACGGACATGGACATGGCGAACGTCTTGGTTCAAAACCGCGTTGCCATCGCCACACCGAAGTTGCCGGAAGAAGTTCGACGGCAGGGGATCACGACTCAAAAGCAATCGACCCAGATCCTGCAGATGATTGCGTTTACGTCCGACAGCGAAGGAATGGACAAGCTGTTCTTAAGCAATTATGCGCTCACCGTCAAAGACGAATTGAGTCGCATCAACGGCGTCGGATCCGTGCGTGTATTTGGCGCCGGCGACTACAGCATGAGAGTCTGGCTCGATCCGCGCAAGCTCAAATCGAGAAGTCTGACGACCGAGGACGTGGTCAATGCGATCCGGGAACAAAACGTGCAGGTCGCAGCCGGACAGATCGGCGCTCCGCCGGCACCTCCCGGGACTTCGTTTCAGTTCACGATCAACGCTCTCGGCCGGTTGGATACGGTCGAGCAATTTGAAGACATCATTATTCAGACTGCTGAAGAAGGAAGAATCGTCCGAGTCAAAGACGTCGTATCGGATCCGCAGGATATCGATGGGCGAATTCGAAAAGGCGTTGAAAGAGGAGCCAAGGACTATACGTTTGATTCCAAGTTCAACGCAACACCTTGTGCCGCCGTGGCGATCTACCAACTTCCAGATGCCAATGCTTTAGACGTGGCAACCCAGATTCGCGCTAGATTGGATGTGCTTTCCAAGCGTGGTAGTTGGCCTGAAGGACTGAATTATGCAATCCCATTTGACACAACGCGGTTTGTCGAAGCATCGATTCAAGAGGTCTACTCGACGATTTTCACAGCGGTTGCCCTGGTCGTGTTGGTGATTTTCATCTTTCTCCAGGACTGGCGGGCAACGATCGTGCCCGTGGTTGCGATTCCTGTGTCGTTGATCGGAACATTTGCCGTTATGTCGATGCTCGGGTTCTCATTGAATATGCTGTCGTTGTTTGGGATCGTGCTCGCCATCGGAATTGTCGTCGACGACGCCATCGTGGTTGTGGAAAGCACCTCCAGATACATTTCCCAAGGCCTAACACCTAAGAACGCTGCCATTGCCGCCATGCGTGAGATCACCGGTCCCGTGATCGCGACGACGCTGGTTTTGCTTGCGGTGTTTGTACCAACCGCATTCATGAGCGGCATCACGGGGCAGCTATTTAAGCAATTTGCCCTGACGATCTCGGCAGCTGTGCTGATCAGTACGATCAACGCATTGACGCTTAGCCCGGCGCTCTGCGGAATCGTACTTCGAGCGCCAAAGGAATCAAAATTCTTTTTCTTTCGCGGCTTTAATCGAGCCTTCGATGTCACCAACCTTGCCTACAAGGGGACGATTCGGTGGACGGTCCGGTTGGTCCTTCTCGTGATGCTGGTTTTCGGAGGCTTGGTGGCGCTGACCGGTTGGAGTTTCAATCAATTGCCGACCGGCTTTGTACCGTCCGAAGACCAGGGGTACGTTTTCGTCGACGTTCAATTGCCGGATGCGGCGTCCAAGCAACGAACCATCAAGGTGATGGAAAAACTGGATGAGATTTGTGCCAATACCGATGGGGTCGCTGACTACATCTCCATAACGGGTTACTCACTGCTCAGCGGCAGCGCCTCGTCGAATGTTGGACTTGCTTTTGTGATGTTTGAACCGTGGGACGATCGAACGACACCGGAGTTAAGTCAGGATGCGATCCTGCAAGATCTTCAACGGCAATTCAATCAGGTTGATGAAGCGATTGTATTTGCATTTATTCCTCCACCGATTGATGGTCTCGGCAATGCTGGCGGTTTTCAAATGGAAGTTGAAGACGTAGGCAACGTTGGGTATCAAGCGCTGCAAAACGCTGCCGAAAGCCTGATCGCTGAAGGTAAGGGCCAACCAGGGCTGCAATCCTTGAATTCGAGCTTTCGGTCCAGCTCTCCGCAGTTGTTCTTGGAGATCGACCGCGTGCAGGTCAAATCCAAGGACGTTCCGCTCAGTTCTCTATTTTCCACATTACAGGCATACCTCGGCTCTGCATACGTTAACGATTTCAACTACGGCGGTCGCACCTACCAGGTACGGATTCAGGCAGACGCAAGGTTTCGCGCGCAACAGCAGGACATCTTGGATCTGGAGGTTCGAAATCGTTCCGGAGCTGCGATTCCCATGGGTTCATTGGTCAATATTCGGGAAGACTTCGGACCGTCGGTGATTCGTCGTTATCAAATGTATCCAAGCGCCTCGGTAAATGGATCGGCCGCCCTAGGCACCAGTTCAGGTCAAGCGCTTGAAATCATGGAAGAGTTAGCGGACTCGACTTTGCCGGTTTCATTTAATCGAGACTGGACGGGTTTGTCTTACCAGGAAAAAAATGCCGGTGGACAGGCCGTGGTTTTCTTGTTGGCGATATTGTTTGTGTTTTTGGTGCTGGCCGCCCAATACGAAAGTTGGACCATGCCCGCAGCCGTCATCGCCGTCGTGCCGCTGGCAGCATTGGGAGTCGTTGGTGCCCTGATGCTGCGAGGCGCGGACAACAACGTCTACACCCAAATTGGAGTCGTGCTGCTTGTCGCGCTGGCGAGTAAAAATGCGATCCTGATCGTTGAATTTGCCAATGAGCGACGCCGAGATGGCCTGTCAATTCAAGATGCGGCCACCGAAGCGGCGTGGCTGAGGTTTCGGGCGATATTAATGACTGCTTTTTCATCGATCCTTGGTTTTTTACCATTGTTGGTTGCTGCCGGAGCGGGCGCTGCCAGTCGTCAGGCTGTTGGCAATGCGGTGGTTGGAGGCATGAT
>CAYGUE010000076.1:19546-30555 GCA_964352885.1 uncultured Pirellulaceae bacterium | reverse complement strand
TTGGATAGCCACGCTTTGTGATCGCGGTTGTCGCAGTCGGCCTGACACAGAATCACGTTGTTGAACATATCGGTCTCGCGACCGTAGTAGTCGCTTAGCACGTAGTGCTGCAGCAGGAAGTTGCCCAGTTCGTTGGCGCGGAGAAAGCAATTGTATTCTCTACCGGATACATGGCAAATCTGGCGGTGCCCAATGCGTTTCTGAATCGTCACGATTTGTTGTTGCAAGATAAGCTGAACCACGCGTCGTTGATTGACGCCGGATTGTTGTGTCGAGCAACTTCGAATCGCTATCGCCACTTGGACTTTGATCATTTAAGCCAATTGGTTGCGGATGCGACGCAGCCGAACGTCATGGTGGCGACTGATGGGGTGTTCAGCATGAACGGAAGTGTTGCCGACGTGCGACAACTATCAAAACTTTGCGAGCATGAAAACCGGTTGCTGCTGGTCGACGACGCTCATGGATTCGGCGTGCTTGGAGATCGTGGTGCGGGAACGCTGGAGCAGAGCCGTCTTAAACCGACGGGCCAGACGTTGATGGTTGGCACGCTGTCAAAGGCAGCCGGCTCTTTTGGAGCGTTCGTCGCCGGTGATGCGATTCTGATCGAACATCTGATTCAACATGCTCGGCCATACATTTACACGACCGCATTGCCACCTTCGGTCGTAGAAGGGTCGCGGGAAGGTGTGCGACTTATTCAACAACAGGCGTGGCGGCGTGAAAAACTGCACGAAAACGTCGCCGCATTTCGTGAGCAGGCGAGAGAGCAGGGCGTGCATTTGATGCCGTCCCTAACTCCAATTCAATCGGTTGTTTTCAATTCACCGACCGATGCTGTTGAAGCGTCGGAGAAGCTGAAGGAAGCTGGGTACCTAGTTGTCGCAATCCGACCGCCAACCGTTCCAGATGGAACGTCACGATTGAGAATCACTTTGTCTGCGGCTCACGAAAGGGTGCAAATCAATCATTTCGTAAGGGCATTGGCGAACGCGTAAAAGGCTACTTTGACGGACCGAAGTTGGTTTCGTGAAACTCCAAGATATCCAAGCCATTTTTGGTGTAGGTGTCTTGCACGCTAAGGCCGCCTTTTTGTGGCCGCCTTTTTTCATGGCCGCCTTTTTTCATGGCCGCCTTTTTTCATGGCCGCCTTTTAATTCGTAGTCGTCAGCGACAAGTTCCAGATTTTGGCGAGCTGGAGGTAAGATCTGGATTTTCATTTGCAGCGACTTAGGAGTTGCTATTCAACGAAATTCCAATTTTCAAATTGGGTTTCTCCTGCCAGTTTTGAATTGCGACGCTTTATCAGGATGCCACCGCGCAACTTCGGCGATGGAACTTCGCCTAGATTTTGGATGCTGGTTGTCAAGTCTTTGTTTTCAATCCTGATTAATCTCAACCAATGAAGGATCGTAGTCCGCTGGCGGTTCGAATCCCAGACACATGATCGATGTCGCAGCCAAGCTGCTGATGCCAGCATCGGTGAGAGATGCAAGTTTCAAGTTCGCTTCGCCTGAAGCATCGTAGATGTAGCACGGGACTGGATTGAGCGTGTGACTCGTTTTCGATTTCGGGTTTCCGTTTGAGTCAAGTTTCAAGTTGCCCTCTTTGTCGACTTCGTACATCTCGTCCGCGTTGCCGTGGTCGGCGGTGACGATCATGATGCCGTTCTTTGCCTTGATGGCTTTGATTAATCGGCCAAGGCAAAGGTCAACGGTCTCAACAGAAATTTCGACGGCCAATAAGTCACCGGTGTGGCCAACCATGTCACCGTTGGGGAAATTCGCGCGGATAAAATCGTGTTTCTCGTTGGCGATCGAATCGAGCATGACTTCGGTGATTTCGGCGCCCTTCATCCAGGGGCGTTGTTCGAACGGGACGAGGTCCGAAGTGATCTCGACATAGTCTTCCAGGTTCTCGGCGAACTTGCCGCTGCGGTTTCCGTTGAAGAAGTACGTCACATGGCCGAATTTCTGCGTTTCGCTGACAGCCAATTGGCTCACGCCGCTCATCGCAAGGTACTCCCCCATGACTTCATCAATGGCAGGCGGCGTCACAAGATACTTCTTTGGAATTTGCAGTTCCGCATCGTATTGCATGATGCCGGCGAACTCGACGTTTGGAATCTGGCCGCGATCGAATCGGTCGAGATCCGGATCATCGAAGGCTTTTGTGATTTCGATGGCTCGGTCACCGCGAAAGTTAAACAGAACCACGCTGTCGCCATCCACGATTGGGCCAACGGGTGATCCGTCTCGCTCGATGACGAATTCTTTCAGGTCCTGATCGATCACTCCGGGCGTTTCTGCTCGAAGAGTCTCAATTGCGACCTTCGCAGATTCGAACTTGCGACCTTCGCCGCGAACATGTGTCTGCCAGCCGCGTTCGACCATTGGCCAGTCGGCGTCGTAGCGATCCATGGTGATGTAAAGTCGTCCGCCGCCGGAGGCGATACAATAATCGAAATCACCTGAGCCGTTGATCTCGGTTAGCAATTCTTCCAGTGACGCAACGTATTCGTGAGCCGATGTCGGCGGCACGTCGCGGCCATCAAGCAACGTGTGAAGACGGACTTTCTTGATGCCCTGTATTTGTGCCTGACGAAGCAGGGCAAAGATAATGTCGATGTGCGAGTGCACGTTGCCATCAGAAAGCAGGCCGATCAGGTGCAAGCTATTGTTAGCTGTCAGCGAACCTGTGAGGTTCTTCCAAACTTCGCCTTCAAACGCAGCGCCAGAACTAATCGCGTTCTTGACCAACAAAGCACCTTGATCGAAAACGCGTCCAGATCCGATCGCATTATGGCCGACTTCGCTGTTGCCCATGTCGCCATCGTCTGGCATGCCGACCGCTCGGCCGTGAGCCTTGAGCGTTGTGTAGAGGCCGTTTTCTTTCAGCCAATCGAGGTTTGGTGTTGTGGCCATGGAGACCATGTCGCCGGCGTCACCTTTTCCGATGCCGACGCCATCCATGATGCAGAGTACGACTGGGCCTTTGGAGCCGGAGAAAGTTTCGAGGCGTTTGAGAGCTTGCATGTTGATACCTGTGTTCGGCGATGGCCAATTCTTTGTTTGTCTAACGGCTTGCCGTTAGATGAAGGGACTTAAAGTCGCAAGTTGTTCGAATGCGATGAGTTTACTGAAATCGTTGCTCCGTGCTATGCAATCGCGCTTTTTTTGCGACAATCTTCGTCTTCATTGCAAAAGTCACTTTCCTGAAAATATCATGGCGAAAATCAAACCCATCACCTTCGATTACAGCGCTTCTCTGATTCCTGAGCACGGCATTTCACAGTCTCAGCTCGATGCGATCAAACCGAAACTCGAACTGGCTCGCACAGAGGTCCTGAAAGTGGATGCGGCTCAATACGCCAGTGGTGATGTTCCAGCTGAGAAAGAGCCGCTCGACGCGGCGTTCATGGAAATGCCCGAGCGAATCCTCGACGAATACCAAAGCGATCGCGAAAACAGTGAGCTTGGCCGGATCCTGAAAACAGCCGCTCGTTTGCGAGACAGCGTCGACAAGGTCGTCGTACTCGGAATCGGCGGATCTTACATGGGCGCCCGAGCACTGATGGAAACCTGTTGCCATCCTTACTACAACATGCTTCCCCGCGAAGAACGTGGCGGTCGACCAAGAATTTACTTCGAAGGCAACAACGTCGACAACGACTGGACGCAATCGCTGCTGCAGTATTTGGAGTTGGATTCAAAAGGCGACGGTCCAGAAGGCAATTGGGCGATTGTCGTGATCAGCAAGAGCGGCGGTACGCTGGAAACGGCTGCGGCCTTCCGTCAGTTCAAAGCGGCACTCGAAAAGAAAGTCGGTGCCGATCGATTGCCTGAGTTCATCGTTCCGGTCACTGGCGAAAGCGGAAAGCTGGCGAGCCTTTCGGATGCGATTGGAATCAAGGATCGTTACCTCGTTCCAGATGGCGTCGGCGGACGATTCAGTATTCTCTCTGCAGTTGGATTGCTGCCAGCAGCCATCATGGGCATCGATGTCGTGAAGCTGCTCGAAGCCGCCGCGGCGATGAATACTCATTTCCGCAGTGCACCGATGGGTGAGAATGTTGTGCTGGACTACGTCGGCGTCAATCACTTGCTGGAAGTCGAGCAAGCTGTGCACACACGAGTGATGTCGGTATGGAGCAAATCCTTGGAATCGGTCGGGCTCTGGTATGACCAACTACTCGCCGAAAGTTTGGGCAAGAACGAACGCGGCGCTTTGCCACTGACTTGCGTCAACTCTCGCGACTTGCACTCACGAGCTCAGCAGCACCAGGAAGGTGCTCGGGACAAGGTGATGAACAATGTGATCGTTGATTCGTGGCGGCACGATGCATTGCCGATCGGTCAAAGCGATAACGATCAGGATCAGCTAAACGAGCTCGCAAACAAGACGCTTCCGGAAGTGATGTCAGCAGCGATCCAAGGCACAAATTTGGCCTACGCGGAAGACAGGCGTCCGACGACGAATATCAATTTGCCGGCCGTTGACGAAGCGGCAGTTGGACAGCTGCTGCAGATGCTGATGCTGGCGACCGTTGTCGAGGGACGATTGATCAACATCAATCCTTACGGCCAGCCGGGCGTCGAAGGGTACAAGAAATACATGAACAAGCTGCTGCGAGAAGCGTAGTTCGCTGTAGTTTGGGATGTTGTCGGAAAGCCGCAGACGACGGAGATTTAGCATCGTGAGTCGCCGCGGCTTGCCGTCAAACGATGTCAATAAATCGTCTGAAATCAAACTTGAAGAACGGTACAATAATTTTTCCGTTTTCGATCATCACTGTTTAAGAGTTGCAAAATGAAACCATTGACCGTATCGCTTGCGATCGCCATGATCGCATTATCTGTCTTGGCAACCCCTTCGATTGCCCAAGATGCACCTGAAGGATTTACTTCATTGTTCGACGGAAAGACTGTCGACGGATGGGAACAAAAAAACGGGACGGCAACTTATGAAGTTGTTGACGGAACTGTCAAGGGCACGACGGCTGAAGGGAGCCCCAACTCGTTCCTTTGCACCACCAAAGAATACGGTGACTTCGAATTGCACTTTGAAGTGAAATGTGATCCTGAATTGAACTCCGGAGTTCAGATTCGCTCTGTAAGTAAACCAGATTTCAAAGACGGTCGCGTGCACGGGCCCCAAGTTGAGATCGCTGGTTTAACCAAGGTGTCCGGATTCGTTTACTCGGAAGGAACCGGCCGCGGATGGATTAGCCAAACTCGCACGGAGCATACTCATTACAAGAAGGATGATTGGAACAAGTACCGCGTCGTTGCCCAAGGCAATCGCGTTCAAACGTGGATCAACGGCGAGTCAGTTGAAAATCTTGAGGTTCCAGCAATTGAATCAACGAAAGGTTTTCTTGGCCTTCAAGTCCACGGCATCGGCAAGCAGGCTGGTCCGTTTAGCGTCCAGTGGAAAAACATTTTCATCAAGGAACTTGTCGCGGACGCTGATCAAGAGAAAGCTACCGATGGCGAAACAACCGGTAAGTCAAACGCCCAAGAAGGAACTCGCGAAGGCAAAGCGATGCACGGGACTCCAGTCGTCGACGGAGAGGTCGACGACATCTGGAAAGATGTTCCAACCATGATGACTAACCGCGATGTCGAAATTGAGAACACGCTTGAAGAAGGCCGGAAAATGGCGATGGCTTCCGTCAAATGCCTGTGGGACGACGGGCATCTTTACTGTCTGGCCGAAGTGAAGGATGACAATGTCGCAACTGAGGCGGTTGACGATTGGGCTCAGGATTCGGTCGAGTTCTTCGTTGACGAAAACATGTCGAGGGTCTCACCATACGATGACGATGACGCTCAGTACCGAACCAACGCTGCTGGTACAGAAACGTACGGTGCTTCTACCGATGGTGAGAAGTACACGTCAAAGGTAACTAAGATAGACGGCGGCTACATCGTTGAGGCTTGCATCAAAGTGAAAACAGAAGCTGGCAAGAAAATCGGTTTCGATGTTCAAGTCAACAACGATCCTGGTTCTGGTTTCCGTGGGTCGATCGCGAAATGGAACGACGCAACGAACAACACTTGGGAAAGCATGTCGGCGGTTGGCGTTCTGGAACTGGTGAAGTAGTACCAAGGCCGGCCTGCAATAAAATTAGCACCCTGCCTCGCGGGAGAGTTGCAAGGCAAGAGTGTGTAGAGTGGAGTCAATTGAAAGCTGTCGTTGTGATTTGTACCGCAACGACAACGATGACAACGGAGACGACTTTCTAAATGTCACTTAAACTAACCTGGTATGGTCACGCCACGTGGATGATTTCTACGGGCGAGCACAATATATTGCTCGATCCGTTTTTGGACGACTCGCCAACGGCGCCGATCAAGGCGGCAGAAGCAGAAGCAGATTTTATTCTGGTTTCACACGGTCATTTCGATCATGTCGCTGACGTGGTAACGATCGCCAAGCGAACCGGTGCGCCGGTTTACGCGGTCTACGAAGTTGCCAACTGGTTTGCATCCAAACACGGAATCGAAAATGCGACCGGTATGAATATTGGCGGCGCGATTGAGCTTCCGTTTGGAAAGCTGAAAATGGTTCCGGCACTTCACAGTTCCGGATTACCCGATGGAAGCTACGGCGGCGTCGCTGCTGGCTTCATGTTGAAGATCGGCGACAAGAAGTTGTATTTCGCTTGCGATACGGCTCTGTTTTCCGATATGCAGTTGATTGGAGCTGTCGGATTGGATGTCGCTGTTTTGCCGATCGGCGATCTGTTTACGATGGGCCCTGACGATAGCGTCACGGCGGTTGATTTGCTGAAGCCAAAAATTGTCTTGCCATCACACTACAACACTTGGCCGCCGATCGAACAGGACGCGTCCGCATGGTCGGATTTGGTGAAGTCGCGAACAAAGGCAAAGCCAGTTGTTTTGATTCCTGGCAAAAGTTACACAGTCGAATGAGAGAATTCATGAATCTAATTCGTAGTTTTAAATGTTGGCTCGTTCTCGCGTTGACGCTCTGCAGCACATCATCAGCCCTCGGGATTCAGGATTCCGAAAAAGCCACGCTAGCTTGGAAGTTTGAAAAGGGCGACGTCCTGTCGGTCAAGTTTGAACAAGCCCAAAACGTGCTGACTCGAATCGATGCTCGCGATCGAACGCTGGAAAGCGAATTGATTTTGATTGTTGGCTGGAACGTGATCGCCGTCGCTGGCAATGGAGACGCCACCATCGAGCAATCCATCGAACGGATTCGAATCAAAACAGGAACACCGGGTGAAGAGATAAAAAATCTTGTTGATGTCGACACAGCCAGCGATTTGAAGCTGCGAGGCATTTCGCGTGACGTGATGAAGCAAGTGAAAACGCTGCTTGGATTGAAGTTTAGCGTTGTGGTTTCGCCGGCGGGCAAGATCATATCCATGACGCCTGCTGGGAATGTTGCAGCCGTTGTCGATGCGTTACCCGAAACTTCAGCTTTGCGTCGAGTCTTTTCTGCGGCGGGCATGGCACGTTTGGTTGGCGAATCAGCGTTTGTGTTGCCCAGCATGGCGGTCGGCAAGGGTGATTCATGGAGCGACAATTCAACCTTCGCAATGACTGCCAATGACGGAAGCAAGCTCTCATTTGGTCGAAACGTGAACTCTACCGTCAATGCGATCGATGACAAAAAAGCCAGTATCGATGTTGAGGTGACTTTATCTCAAAAGCCAATCATTGCAGCTCCTTTATCAACGGCGCTGACCAGTCCGCTCGAATTGCAGAGCTTCACTGGTGGTGGAAACCTGTCGTTTGATCTTTTCACCGGTACGATTACGTTCAGCACGATCAGTAGCGAAATGAAAACACGCGTCATCTACCGGAAGGAGTGGGTCAAGTCGACCACGAGCGTGACCAACAAGATGACCGTTACCAGAAAGTAAGTTTGATGCCAGAGTTCGTTTCAGTGGCTCATGTCGACGATATTCCAGTCGGCAAGGGGAAGGCTTTTGAGGTTGGTGATCGGGTTGTTGCGATTTTCAATGATGACGGAACGCTGTTCGCGATTGATGATATGTGCCCTCATATGGGTGCTTCGTTGGCAGATGGCCATCTGGAAGATTCGACCGTTGCCTGTCCTTGGCATGCGTGGCGTTTCGATGTTCGTGACGGTTCCTGGTGTGACAATCGACGACTCAAAACGGATTCGTTTGAAGTTCGCGTTGTGGCCGACCGCATCGAAGTGGCCTCTGAGCCAAGCCCTAAAGCGGAAGACGATCTCACACCATGAGTGAACATCTGATCCTCCGTAGCTTTTCAGTGTTTTCGAGCTTTCCACGTAAACTTTCGGTATTCTGAAAGAGTAACTCTTGGTGTTGCAATCAACGGTTTACCTCGAATCCGATTGCGTACGACCTCTAAAAAATCTAGGGAGACACAGGTATGGGCTACAAGCTTCTTTGCATTCTTGCGACGGGCATTTTTTTGTTACCGGGATCTTCTGGGTTTTCCCAAGAGATTACTGGCGACGTTTTTCGCAGAGCCGCTCGCAATGGTGATTTGGAGACGGTCAAAAAAGGTGTTGAAGCTGGAATCGAAGTGGATACCAAATCGGCCTACGGCGCGACGGCACTCTTTTTCGCTTGCGATCGCGGCCAAGAAGACATTGTTAGCTATCTGCTTGAGCAAGGCGCGGATCCGAACATAAAAGACACATTTTACAATGCGACTCCTGTGACTTGGTCGATGATGAATGAGAATCAAGGCATCACGCTCAAGCTTCTGGAAAATGGTGGTGAATTTGAATCAGTTTTGCAGAATGCCATTTCAAGCGGTGACGAAGAGTACGCAAGAAAAATCATTGAGCTAAAAAGCGACGAGACGGATGCTTTAATCAAAGCCCGTGACGCAGCGATGCGGATCAAAGACGAAGAACAGAAAAGCAAGATGCTCGCGCTGTTTGCATCGCTTGAGTTGCCCGAGCCAGTGGTCGTTAGCCTGCCTTCAGAGACACGCAGTGCCTTGGTTGGGAAATATTCGAGTGATGCGATTTCAGTCGAAGTCACGCTCGATGAGGAAAAGCCAATGATCTCCTTCAACGGTGGTGGTGCTGTTGAAATGATTCCGAATAGCGAAACTGGATTTACGGCCGGAGGCGGCGAAGCCTCCTTTGAATTCGAAGACGGTAACGTCGATGCGATCGATTTCGAGTTTGGCGGAAAAACGTATCACCTCAAGCGAGTTACTGCCGACGCTGAGGATGCTGAAGTTGAAGCAGAACCAACCGAAACCAAGTTGGAATTTGGTCCGTCCAGCGAAGACTCCTTGGCTGCCGACGCGAAGTTCTCGTCTGCGAACTGGCCTGGATTCCGTGGTACGGGTTCAAGAGGAGTCGCTCAGGGGCAGAAGCCACCGATCAATTTTCATGTTGTCGGTGAGGAAGAAGCAAGCAAGGAAGAAGCAAGCAAGGAAGCGACTGGCGAGGAAGAGGCAAGCAGGGAGGAGACTAGCGAAAAAGAGGACGGTGAGAACGAGGCTGGCGAGAAAACCGAAGACGAAATGCTGTTGTGGAAAACACCTGTCGAAGGCCTAGGACTGTCCAGTCCATCAATCTGGGATGACCAGATTTTTCTTACGACCGCCGTGGCCGAAGGAGAAGAGGGTGAACTAAGAATTGGGCTTTTTGGCGATGTAGATTCGGTTGAAGAAACCCAGGAGTATGAATTCAAACTGCTTTGCTATTCCAAATCCAGTGGGGAAAAGCTGTGGGAACGAGTTGCCCATAAGGCCAAACCAGCCGTCAAACGACACTCGAAATCTTCGCACGCCAATCCGACCGTAGCTGTCAATGATCGATGCGTTGTTGCTTTTTTTGGCAGTGAAGGACTCTATTGTTATTCAAAGAGCGGCGACTTGATTTGGAAGCGTGACCTTGGGTACCTCGACAGTGGTTGGTTCTATGACAAAGACTATCAATGGGGATTTGCAAGTTCGCCGACAATTCACAACAACCAGTTGTTCGTTCAATGTGACATCCAATCCGGCTCCTTTGTTGCTTGCATTGATTTGGAAACAGGCGTCGACGTTTGGCGAACTTCACGAGATGAGATTCCGTCGTGGTCGACGCCGTTGGTCCACAAGTTCGGAGACAGAACGATGGTCGTCACCAATGGGACAAAGTCATCTCGTGGCTACGACGCGGCAACAGGCGAAGTTATTTGGCAGATGAAAGGAAATTCGGAGATCGTTGTCCCGACGCCCAATGTTGCTCAAGGACTAATTTTTGTTTCCAGTGGGTACGCACCGATTCGGCCAGTGTATGCCATCAAACCCGATGCGAAGGGTGACATCAGTCTTGAGTCGGGTTCTGGCACCAACGAGAACGTCGCGTGGAGTAAGAAGAATGGTGGACCCTACATGCCGACCCCGATCATCTATGGGGATTATCTTTATTGTTGCGCTAACAGTGGGATCGTGACTTGTTTCGTTGCCAAGAGCGGCGAGCAAGTCTACAAAAAGCGGCTGTCTGCCAGTGGGGGACAACTCGCGTTCTCGGCCTCTCCGCTTGCTGCTGATGGGCATCTGTATTTTACCGCCGAGGACGGCCGTGTGCTGGTCGTCAAAGCCGGCCCCGAGTTCGTGGTCGTTGCGACGAACCATCTGAATCAGTCGGTGCTGGCCACGCCAGCCATTTCAGAAGGGGCGATTTTCTTCCGAACGCAGAACAGTCTGATCGCGGTCGGGCAAAGGATTACTGATTAGTGCACTCGACCTTTTCAGCCAAAGCACGGTAAAGGTTTGGAGTGAGATAAGTTACAATCGGGCTTTGTTCTGGTCCACGAATTGATCCCATGAACCTTCGCGACTTTCAAAACTTGATCCGCACGATGTACTTTGGGAAGGACGTCGCGCGAGGCGTTTCTGGAACGTACATGTGGTTGGCGGAAGAGCTCGGTGAGCTCGCGTCGGATTTGCGGAAAGTCGAACAGCTGCGACAAGCTGACGCTGACGACGAAGAGTCTCAATCGAAATTGGCCGCGACTGAAGCCAACC
>CAYGUE010000076.1:0-19536 GCA_964352885.1 uncultured Pirellulaceae bacterium | reverse complement strand
AAAACCGAATTCGCGGACGTGATTGCCTGGTTGGCCACGATCGCGAACATCGTGGACATCGATCTTTCGGAGGCTCTGGCTGCCAAGTACGGTTCGGGTTGCCCGGGTTGTGGTAATCTTGTCTGCGACTGCCCGGATGCAGCAAAGCCCTGATCGAGAGTAAGCGATTTCGCCAATCGAACCACAATGGAACAGAAACCGTAGCAATTGAGCTCTCCAGAATTGCGGCAATGGTCGAAAACTGACGAGTGAACTATCATATCGAACGCCAGAAATTCGAACCACCAACGCTTACTTCCAACCATTTCAGTTCATGGATCATTATTCGCAATTCTCTTCCGCGGTTCGTCATGTAGCGATTGTGAGCTTGATTTTGCTGATGATCGTGAGCGGCAAGGCACTAGTCGCTGGTAACACGGCAATCGCCAAAGCAGCTCCTGAACCCACGGCAGCTCCTGAACCCACGGCTAGGGCCCAGGGACTCACGGAGATTTCGGTCGGCATTGGTGGTGTCGTGAAATTGGGCCACTGGGTTCCCGTTCAATTCAATATTCCGCCGAGCAAACTAGACGGCACTGCCGTAAGTTTCCGCGTGACGGTGCTCGACGGCGATGACGCGCCAAGCACGATTGTTGGTCCCGCCATTGCCACAGAAAATGGCTTTCAGGGCGTGATGCAATTCGGAAGAACGTACGGCGATGCGAAGTTTGAGCTACTCGATGCCGACGGGAAATCGCTTGTCGACATCCAGACAGCGATTCAGGAAAAGAACCATGCCTTCATGGAGTTGGTTCCTTCTACGGGGCGGCTGCTGGCTTGCGTTGAGCCCGCGATGCAGCAGGATTCGAGTTCGTTTGCATCGCTGTTCGATGCGTCACTGCCGGGTGGAATGACAGACAAAGACCGAATCGCATCGATCACTTCATTGGATGATCTCCCGCGGACGGCGATCGGTTATGAGAGTTGCGAGTCTCTGGTTCTTTTGGCAAACGACGACCAGTGGATTGGAGAGGTATCGCAGGACTCAATTCAGGCCATCGAGACATGGGTCCGAAACGGAGGCAACTTGATCCTTGCGGCAGGCGCCGATCAAGGGTCTCTTTTCCGTGACAACGGTCCACTGCAGCGGTTCGCACCGGGAGACATTGTCGGTGCGGTCGAAGTCGACTCCAGTCGTCGAATCGAAGAGTTCTGCTCTAGCAAGGAACCGTACCTCGCGCGTGGCGAAACCATGCGAGCCCTTCAAGTCGAAGATGTAGTCGGTCGCGTCGCTTTGGGGCAGGGCGACATTCCACTGGTCGTGAGACGCCCTTTGGGACTTGGCGAAGTCACTTTTATCGCGTTTGATCCAACCGAAAAACAGTTCCTCAATTGGAAGGGCAGCAACCGTTTCACGCGAAGTTTGATGAGGCTGCGTCTGGGCGATGAAAGTGTTCAGTCAACCAACATTGTTCGCGGTGGTTCCGCCGTTCGACACTCGGGCTACGATGATCTTGTCGGCCAAATGAAAGTGCCACTGGAGCGATTCACCAGCCTGCGTTTCATTCCGTTTGTAGTTATCGCGGCGCTGATCGCGCTCTATATTCTTTGCATTGGCATCGGAGACTGGTTTCTGGTGGGTCGCCTTTTCAAGAAACATGAGTTGACTTGGATTACGTTTCCATTGATTGCGGCGGGCTTCTGTGCGATTGCATGGTACGCGGCATCGGCCAGCCGCCCTGCCACGATTCAGATCAACCAGGTGGAACTGATCGACATCGATGCGGAAAGTAAACATGTTCGAACAACAGCTTGGGCGAATCTTTACAGTCCTCGCGGCCAAAATGTTGATTTGAGTTTTGGCGTGCGGGATGTTGCAAGTGAACATAATTTGAGACCAGAAACTTCTCGTATCACGTGGTTGGGCCTGCCGGGCGACGGTTTGGGGGGAATGTTGAACCGGGCCAATCCTGGCCTCTATCGAACGGGCTATCAACAGGAGTTGACTCCCTCTGATACAGACGCTTCCGCTGTGAACATCAGTATGACCGGCGTCGAGTTACAGGTGTCTTCGACCCGCCCGTTGTTTGCTCAGTGGAATGGCAAATACGAGGGCCGTGTCGAAAGTCGATTGCAGTTCACCAATCGTCTCGAAGGAACGTTTGTCAATCCGTTTGACTTTCCCCTTCGCGACTGCAAGCTCTTCTACAAGGACATGGTTTATCTCGTTCCCGGCTCCTTGATTGCTGGCGATGTCGTCGATATTCGTTCCGATACGTCGGAAAAGACGATTCGCAGTTTTCTCACCCGGCGGTCGCACCGTGTCGATGACAACAATAAAAGCCAGAGCGTTGCGTGGGACTCACGCGACATCAATCTCAGCCGAATCATGCACATGATGATGTTCTATCATGGCTCGGGCGGACAGAGCTATACCGGCCTGACCCACGCCTATCATGATTTTATTGAGATGACACCCAATGCTTTGATGGAGCAGGCGATTTTGGTCGGCAAGGTACAAGATCGCATTTCCGCGATTGAGATCGATGGCAACGAAGCGGAAGAGTTTTACGATTCGTCGCTGACAATCGTCCGCATTCTGTTGCCGGTTGAAAAAAGAAACAGCAAATAAAAACGATAAGCGTTCAATCATGATCAAGACTGAAAACCTGACCAAGAAGTACGGCGAGTTGTACGCGATCAACGGTATCGAGATGAACCTCGAGCAAGGTGATCTGTTCGGCTTCATTGGTCCCAATGGTGCGGGCAAGACGACCACCATGAAGATCATCGCGACGTTGCTAGAGCCATCATGGGGCGAAGCCTACGTTTGCAATCACTCGATCTACAACGAACCACGAGAGATTCGCCGGCTCGTCGGATACATGCCGGACTTTTTCGGTGTGTACGACGACATGAAGGTGATCGAGTATCTCGAATTTTTCGCAGCGGCTTATCGAATCAAGGGGCCTGCTCGGCGAAAGAGATGCGATGAGATGCTGGAAATAGTGGATCTTGATTTCAAACGGGATGCGTTCGCGAATACGCTTAGTCGCGGTCAGACTCAGCGACTGGGCCTTGCGAGAGTCCTGTTGCACGACCCGCAAGTGTTGCTGCTCGATGAGCCATTGAGTGGTCTCGACCCGCGAGCCAGAATCGAGATGCGAAACCTGCTGCGGCGATTGGGGCAGACTGGAAAGACAATTATTGTCTCCAGTCATATTCTGCCAGAGCTTTACGATATCTGTAACAAGGTCGGCATCATCGACCGCGGCGTGATGAGTATTTCTTCAGAGGTTTCCGAACTCATGAAGCAGGTTCGTGACCGAATCGTGTTACACGTCGGTGTGGACGATCACCAACGGGCAACCAAGCTGCTTGAAGGAAATGAAATCGTCGATAGTGTGCGCGAAGGCGATGGGCATCTCGTGGTGACGCTGGAAAAGTCCGCTGAAGACTACTCGGAATTGCCAACGGCCCTGATTGGCGAAGGTTTCAAGTTGAATCTGTTCTGCGAAGAAGACATTGATCTCGAGTCGGCGTTTATGGCTTTGACCAAGGGCACCGGCGCGAACTTTTAATCACCTTTGCAGTAGGCATCCAGCCTGTGTTTACGTGAATGAGGCTCCGAGACGCGGATGGGAATACGTCTCGGCAAGAGCCTCAACCTCCGATAAACTTGTTAAATGCCCGTGCATCTCAAGCAAATGGCCCTCAAGCCGAGAGGATGATGCATGCTGTGCACAGGCTGGAGGCCTGCCGATGCCACCTTTTGGAGCGACCAATATGAATTGGTGTTTAAGTTTTACGTCCCTGTTCTTTGTATTGCTTGTGATGCCGATCGATTGTTCGGCGCAAAATAAATCGCCGAACAAAGTCAGCCTTTTTGATGGAACATTTTCCGGATGGGAAGGCGATATCGAAAACACGTGGCGAATCGAAGACGGTACGATCATCGCCGGATCGATGGCCGGGCCGGCACCAAGAAACGAATTTCTCTGCTCCAAATCGAAATACTCTGATTTCGAATTGACGCTTGAATTCAAGACGACTGGTACTGAGAAGATCAATGCAGGTATTCAGTTTCGGACACAGCTCGCGAGTGGAGCGCACGCCAGTGGTCAGCAGGAAGCAGAACAGGAATACCACGAAGTCATCGGCTACCAAGCTGACATTGGCGAGGGATATCATGGCTGTCTCTACGACGAAAGTCGCCGCCGTAAAGTTCTCGCTCGCGCGGATGAAACAACCGATAAGAAAGTTGTTGATGCAACTCCGGACGACGGTTGGCAATCGTATCGGATCCGTGCAGTTGGAAATCGAATCCAGCTTTGGCTAAATGGAATTCAAACGGTCGATTATACCGAAACAGAAGAATCAATTTGGCGAGAAGGAATCATCGCGTTGCAAATTCATGGCAGGATGGTTGGAACGATCGCCTATCGAAACATTCATGTCGAAGAATTGCCCTCGACAAACAAGGACGCGGTTTCCATCGATGATCTCGGCTGGATTGCCGGACATTGGACAGGCGAAGCTCTTGGAGGAACGTTTGAGGAAACTTGGAATCCGCCATTCGGTGGTGAAATGATGGGCATGTTCAAACTGGTCAAAGATGACAAAGTCGTCTTTTACGAGTTGCTGACCATCGTGCCTGACAGTGATGGATACGTTTTGCGGTTGAAACACTTCGGCGAGAAACTGGTTGGCTGGGAAGAGAAAGACAAGTCCGTCGAGTTTCCATTCCTTTCGGCTTCAAAGACAGCAGTGAACTTCAACGGGCTGACGTTTTCTCGGGCCACAGCGTTCACAAATGATAGAATGAAGATAGAAGTTGTCGTTGACCAAGGCGGCACGCAGGAGTCGCTGATTTTCGACTGCAGTCGAAAGCAAGCGGATTCAAAATAGTGTTCCCTTAACAAGTTGACCATACACTTGGCAGCTTGCATTCATGTTTGTCAAACAGATTTTGCACCCCTAATTCCTCGTGAGTTAAGCAATTGCCAAGTCTTGAATTGGCGAAGTCCATTGTGTGATGGACTGCTTGGTGAGTCACGAAGAACATGCGATGAAGGTCAATTTGTCAAAAGCCAGACAGAGCATTTGGCGTGCCAACCCTCGTGCTCTTTTGGATTCTCGCAAATTTGGCACTTAGCTCATTTGAATACTGGCCAATTGAGCTTTGTTTGTAATTCTTACCATGTACGATTTACACTCGAATCAGCCAAACGCGTGAAAGAAGATGACAGCCACCTACCAGCAGAACGACCTCAAATTTCTCTATCCGGAAAACTGGACGCTTACGGACGATCCCACAGCGCCATTGCCGCGTGCGATTACGCTGGAGTCTCCCGGCGGCATTATTTGGTCGGTGCATCTCTATCCAGTCGATGCCGAAGTGGATGAAGTGCTTGATGAAGCGATCGACACGCTCCGTGAAACTTACTCGGATCTCGAACTTTCGACGGAGGATACGGATTTCGATTCGTTTGAAGGCAAGGCTTTTGGTGCACTTTTCTTCTGCTTGGACTTTCTCGTTCGGATCAAACTCCAGATTTACAATACGCCAGAATACAAGCTGATGTTGTGGTATCAGTGCGAGGATCGCGACTTCGATCAGCAAGAGATGGTTTTTCAAGCGATTTCGACGACACTGATCGAGTCCTTGGGAACCTAGCGCAAGTATTCAACGCGAGGCTCTCCATTTGCCAGCAGATGCTTGCTCGAGCAATGAGTGAGGATTTGCTACACAGCCAACCAAGAAGTCTAACGCTAGCACAAATTTTCAAGTTTGCCGTTTGAAAGGATCGAAGGAATCGCTCACGGTTTTCCGATATGGATTGGAGGGCGAGTAGTTGATATCGTCTCCACGTCCGTCTTCCTGATTGTGCTTTGATCGCTTGAGCTACTTCTTTACCTCTTCAAAAAACCGTCTTCTGTCGAAGTTTCGCCGGCGTCCGCACTTGCTGACGGCGATGGCGTTCGTGCTGATTTGCAACTGTTTCACAGGCTGCCAAACATTCAAGCCATTCAACCAAACGATGCGAACTCGAGTCGCAGCGGCCAGGCAATGGTCGGGCAACGGCATCGATGCCATCAAACGCGGGGCCGTTCGTGAAGCTCGGGAGTGTTTCTCGAAAGCATCGTCGCAGCTACCAAACGATCATCGCATCGTCGCTAACGTTGCACGCACACATTTTCAAGAAGGGCAGACAAGGCAAGCGATCGACATCATGAGTCACGCGATTGAGCTTGGCGGCGACGATCCGGAGCTCCACGTTGAGTTGGGTGACTACTACCTTGCCGATGGCCAGATGCAAGCGGCTGAGCAACAAGTCGAGCTAAGCCTAGAAAAGAATCACCGACTCGCATCCGCGTGGCTGTTGAAAGGAAAAACGCAGGCCGCCAAAGGCGAATTCAAGGCAGCGCTAGGAGACTACCAACGGGCTCTTGGAATCGATGGTTCTCGTGAAGACATCCAATTGCAAATCGTGAAGACGTACCAACATCTTGGAGAGCCATTGCGAGCGCTTTCCGCTGTCGAGCAGTTGCTGGAAAAGTATCCGACCGAAAGACAGCCCGAATCTGCGATTTTGGCAAAGAGCTCGGCGTTGTTGCAGCTGAAGCAGCATAGCCCAGCCATCGAGGTGCTGGAAGTTGCTTCTCGCAGGAGCGATGTCTCGGCCGATGTCTTCATTGCACTTGCCCAGAGTCAAATTTCAGCGGGGCGACACGAGTTGGCACGCCAAACACTCGCTCAAGCTCAGGAACGCTTTCCGAATCGGCCACAGATTTCAAAATTTGTCGATCAACTTAGCTCAAACGAGAAATTGCGAGTTGCCCAGCTGCGATAAGTTCGCGCAATCTGACTACCGATTCAAAATACTCCACCTTTGTGGGGGGTTTTAATTTGCATGATAGCAGTTTGAACGTTAAAATTAGTTTTAACGGTGGGTGGGAATAAGCAGAAATTATGAGCTTCGGCATGCATGTCCGCGCACGCCACTCACACCACATTCTCGCTTGCAACTCTCCGCAACATCCAGCCATTAATGTTCGCTGCATTGGTTGGCACGTGAATCGGTCGGATCCGATTTTTTAACATCACTGCCTATCAGCACGGAGTTTGCTGATGGTTGACAGTCAGGTTTGGATTCCACTTCCACTTGACGGACCAACCTTCACCGGAGAATACCTTGATTACCGCAGCCTCATTGCAGTCTCAAAAATTGAAAGAACTTGCACAACTCGCCCGCAAACAGGGAATCTCGGGTTGGCACTCAATGCGAAAAGCTCAGTTGATCGGCGCGTTGCTGGAGCAATCACAAAAGCAGGGCAAGCCAAAGAAGAAAACGGCCAGCTTGAAGGCATCTGCAGATGACAAACCGATGAAGTCGGTTCGTGTTACTCGCAAGCCAGCCAAAACGGATCAGCGATCCGACACGGCAATCGCCAAAAAAATTAGAGCTCAGCGCGAGCAGGAAGAACAGTTGAAAGATCTCGCAAGGATCATGGAATCGCGTCGCAGTCATGCGACTCCGGAAAAGGATCGAATCATCTTGGTGGTGCGAGATCCGTTTTGGGTTCAGGCTTACTGGGAGATCACTCGCTCGTCGGTCAGTCGTGCCCGTGCCGCGTTCGCTGGCGATTGGCATTCTGCTCAACCTGTCCTTCGGTTGTTAAAGATCTCTAACGAAGGCAACACCAACTCCGTCGAAGAGATCGTCGAAGAGATTCCGATTCACGGCGGAGTCAACAATTGGTTTATCAACGTCAACGCGGATTGGAAGAACTACCGCGTCGACATTGGTTACGTTTGCAAAGTGTCAGGCCGGTTCCATTTGATCGTTAAGAGCAACGAAGTCATGATGCCAACTGCCAGCGAGGCAACAGATTGCACTTGGAATGACATCACTAACGACGCGCAGCGCTATTACTCGTTAAGCGGTGGCAACGATCCGAATTTAGCTTCGGCGGAATTGCGGGCAGTCTTCGAAGAGAAATCACGACAGCCGATGCATATTCCAGCGTTCCAGCGATTGGGCTCTGCCATCCACCCGACGGCACGACGATTTCAGTTTACGGTTGACGCCCACATGATCGTCCACGGTGCAACGGACCCGCAGGCCAGCGTTTCCGTCGGTGGTGAGCCGGTGCATGTTGAACCAGATGGAACGTTCGTTCTAAAAATGGATCTTCCGGACCGACGTCAGGTCTTGCCAGTGATCGCTTCAAGCCGAGATGGCACTGAGCAGCGAACAACTGTGTTGGCAATTGAGCGTAACACGAAAGTCATGGAACCACTCACCCGCGATATCGACGAAATCGAATAGCTGCAACTTGAGGCTTTTTGGCTTCACTTTCGGGTGAGGCCAACTTGCACGTTAATGTGGCGAATGAACGGCGTTGTTCTGGCGCGATCTTCTGTTTCAACTATACTGGGTTCAGATTTTCAACTGGGATGTTTGATTCAGGATATAGAAGATGGCGACTGCGACTCCACAGAACCCTGCAACCAAGAAGGCCGTTAAATTTATCTCCCAAATCCGTGAGCGGGTTGCGACGGTTGTTGTCGGTCAGGACGTTGTTGTAGAGAGAACGTTAATCGCTCTGTTCACGGGCGGTCACTTACTTCTGCAGGGCGTGCCAGGACTGGCAAAGACATTGCTTGTTTCGGTGATGTCGAAGACGGTCGATCTCGACTTCGCACGGATCCAGTTCACGATTGACCTCCTGCCCTCCGACATTCTCGGATCGGAAATTCTTGATCCGAGAGACAACACGTTCAATGTATTAAAGGGTCCGATCTTCACGAACCTATTGCTGGCTGACGAAATCAACCGTGCGGCTCCAAAAGTGCAGGGTGCTTTGCTTGAAGCGATGCAGGAACGCAAAGTCACGATTGGCAACGAAGCCTTTACGCTGCCGGCTCCGTTCCTAGTCATTGCAACACAAAATCCGATTGAGCAAAGCGGAACATTTGAGTTACCCGAAGCTCAGCTTGACCGATTCATGCTCTGCCATCGATTGGATTATCCAAATGCCGAAGAAGAAAAATTGGTACTCCGTCGCAATGCCGCGCTAGGAATTCGCCGCGAGGACAAAGGAGCCATTGCCCGAACTGAATTCGACGTGATGGAGAAAGAACCGGTTGGCAACACCGAAGACCTGATCACGACGATGGAAGCCGTACAAGAAGTTCACATCAGTGACGTCTTCATCGACCATGTTTACGAATTGGTGAATCGCACAAGAAATCATCCTTCGTTGGATGTCGGTTGCTCGCCACGTGCCGGAATTGCGTTGTTGAAGTCTTCGCGAGCTCGGGCCCTCATTCACGGCCGCGATTATGTCATCCCCGAAGACATGTACGCTCTCGCGGAAGACGTGATATTGCACCGCATTCGTTTGAATTATGAAGCGCTCGCTGATGGGCTGACGGGGGAAAGCGTTCTGGCAAGCATCATGAATGAGATGGGGTTCACGGCTTCTTCAACGTCTCAGCCGACGCATTGATTGTGGCTGTGGCTTTCCGTCGCAGTATTTGAAATCCTATCCTGAATTTTTTGATTCGTATTCGACCGCATGCTTTATCATCTCGACAATACTGACCCGCTCGACTCCCGCCAGTTCATGATGGCGGTGAAGCGATTGGCTGATTGTTTGAGTTATGGCACTGACGCTTCTCCTTTTCTTGGAAGCGGAACCGACTACGTGCAGTCTCGACTCTACGAACCAGGCGATGCTGTTCGAACCATCGACTGGCGAATCACGGCTCGAACGAGAAAACACCACGTCAAACAATTTGAAACGCCAAAGCGAATGCCCTGCTATATGTTGGTTGATTCGTCTGCCTCGATGACTGTTAGTTCTACGACTCGAAGTAAATACGCGACGGCTGTCTTTATTGCCGGTGGTTTGGCCTTCGCTTGCCTTGATCGAATCAGTCCCGTGGCAATCGTTGGCGTTGGCGAAAGAGATCTCCGTTATCCGCCCAGTCTGTCCCGCGACAAAATCATGCAGTGGCTCTACAAACTGAGAAGCTACCAAGTCAGCGAGCAAACGATGCTGCAGGAACGTCTACGCGAAATCGGACCTTCGCTGACGGATCGTTCCTTGATCATCACCATCTCGGATCTGCATCAACCGGAAGCGATCACACCGCTTAAGCGTCTTGGGCAACAGCACGATGTTGTTGCGCTGCAACTGATTGATCCAGTTGAGCAATCGATCGGCGGAGCGGGGTTCGTTCGCGCTCGTGAAGCGGAAACCGGTCGGTCGATCACAACGCGAGGTAGGAATCTGCATGTTGATCAAGAGCATATCGAACAGGAGTTGAAACGCGGACGAGTCGATCATCTTCGGATTCCAACCAACGAGCCATTTGCGCATCGCCTGCGGCACTTTTTTAAATCTCGTGGACTTTTGGGACGGGGAGCGAGATGACCAGAGGATTTGCATTCGCGTTATTTGCTTGCCTTTTCTTTGCCAGCATTGTGTTGGCACAAGAATCAGGAAACCCAAAGGAAAAACGTAATCCAAGCGTCGGCGCTGCTGGCCTTGTTTCGCAAATCGTTTTGCCCGGAAGTGAACTGGCGGCCCAACCACTCGCCGATGGCTCTCCTGTCGTTATACGAATCACGAAAGTCTTCCCTCACGGCGACAGCTTTCGTTACGACATTCGTTTTCATGGCCTCGAGCCTGGAAAATTCAACCTCGCTGATTGGTTGGAGCGAAAAGATGGTTCTTCGACGGAAGATTTGCCGAATATCGAAGTTGATATTCAGTCGTTGTTGCCGTCGGGTCAAATCGAACCGAACGAACTCGAAACAGGAATTTTGCCGCGTCTTGGTGGCTATCGAAACGTTGCCATCGCGGTGGCCGGGCTATGGATTTCGGTTTTGCTGGGTTTGATCTTCCTTGGTCGTCGTAGAGCTGCTGAAGCGGCGAAGCCCATAAAGAAAGTTTCTCTCGCAGAGCTTTTGAAAGCTCGCATCGAAGCGGCCATGCAGGATCGAATGGATTCTTCGCAGTACGCGGAGCTTGAGCGTATGCTGTTTGGTTACTGGCGAAAGCGGCTTGGCCTTGAATCTGTATCGGCGAACGATGCATTGGCAGCGATCAAGCAGGATGAAGAAGCAGGACCGTTGATGAATCATCTGGAGCAATGGATGCATAATCCGTCTGCTCCTCGCGATGTCGACTTGGCGGAACTCGTCGCACCGTTTCGTGACTTGCCTGCTGACCTGCCCGAGTTTACTCATTCCAGCAATGCCAGCAAAAAGTCGGAGACCTCATCATGAGCTTCGGCAACTGGTACGTTCTGTTTGGCCTGTTCGTTCCCGCGTTGATTCTGACGTGGATTTGGTTGCGAGATCGGTTTCCAACGCTTGGCTTCGGAAGCGAAAACCGAATCGCGCTGCCAATCGATCATGGTGTTGCCAAGAGTGGCCGAGTTGCTGACTTTTTTATTAAGTGCTTCATGAGCGCTGCTCCGCTGATGTTGGCCGCCGCGATCATTCTCGCTGCTGGCCCTCGACATCTCGATGTGCCACAGGAAAAACGAGAGCTGACGAATATTGAATTTTGTCTCGACCTCAGCGGCAGCATGATGGCGCGGTTCGGTACCGGAACGCGATACGATGCTGCCATGAATGCGATGAATGGCTTCGTCGAAAAACGAGCAGGGGATGCGTTTGGGCTAACTGTGTTCGGCGACAACGCCGAGCATTGGATTCCGTTGACGACCGATGCTTCGGCGTTTCGCTGTGCCAAGCCCTTCCTGAATCCGTATCGACTTCCGCCTGGCTATGGCGGCGGTACGATGATTGGATTGGGCTTAAAAAAATGCCACGAAGTTTTGGTGACTCGTGAAACGGGTGATCGGATGATTATCCTGATTTCCGATGGAGCCAGCTTCGATCTCGGCGGAGGGAAGGAAGCGGAAATTGGACGCATGATGCGCGACGATAATATTGCTGTTTACGCGATTCATATCGGCGGAGGAAAGGCTCCTCCAGAAGTTTCTGCGATCACCAACGTTTCAGGCGGAGAAGCATTTAGTCCGAGTGATACTCACGCGTTGCAAAATGTGTTTCGCACGATCGACAAAATGGAAGTCGCCGACATGTCGCGAACTTACGCCGAATTGCTTGACTGGTTTTCACCGTTCTCCATCGCGGGGCTCGCGTTCGTCGGTTTGGGATTGATCTCTCTGCTTGGGCTGAGGTACACGCCATGGTAGAGATCTTCCCTGAACTCATTACTGTTGCCATCATGCTGGTTGCGGTCATTGCCGAATTCCTTCATTGGCGGCGATTGCAACGAGTCGCACGACTGGCCTTTGGTCCCCAAGAACGCCCCGCGTACTGGGTTTATCTGGCGCCTTTGTTTCGGGTCCTAGGGCTTTCTCTAGCGAGCTGGGGATTCCTTTCGTTGTTGTTGGTCGTCGAAGCGCGGGTTCACAACACGGGTGAAATCGAAGAAGAAGACTACAAGCATCTCGTTCTGGTCGTCGATGTTTCACCGAGTATGCATCTGGAAGATGCCGGGCCTGAGGGCGATCGGACAAGGCGTCAAAGAGCTTCCGATGTTCTGGCATCTCTCTTCAATCGGATTCCCATGCGGCAATTCAAAGTTTCAGTCGTCGCCGTCTACACCGATGCGAAAATGATCCTTGAAGATTCGAAGGATCATGAAGTCGTCCGCCACATTATGGAAACGATGCCGATGTGGCACGCTTACAAACCTGGCAAAACCAAGCTGATGGACGGAATTACGGAAGCCGTCAAAGTTGCTAAGCCTTGGAATCCGGGCAGCACTTATATCTTGATGTTGACCGACGGCGATACCGTTCCATCGACAGGCATGCCCAAGATGCCCGCATCGGTCGCTGATTTTCTGGTTGTCGGCGTTGGCAATTCGACGAATGGAACTTTCATTGACGGTCATCAATCGCGGCAAGATATCAATACGCTTCGTCAGATCGCGAACCGACTGCGTGGTACTTATCATAACGGTGACAAAAAACATCTGACGTCTCAGATCGTGAGTCAATTCACACGAGCGGATGATGACGACGACCGCAAAGCGTGGACACGTCGGGAATGGGCGCTGTTTGCCGTCATTGTAGGGTCGGCAGTTTTTGCGATTTTGCCGATAATGCTGCACTATTTTGGTACTTCGTATCGTGCTGGCACGCCGATCGCCAAGTATCCACAACCCGTGTAGGAAGTAATTTGTGGCGATAATGTTGGTTTGTGTCGTTGAAATGACGATATAGAGAATCTATGCCGTTTGCTCGAACAATAAGTTTGCGTCGAGGCAGCAAAATCAGTTAACATGCGTACACGGATGTTGGCTGAACGAAGTCCACAGGACTGTTGAACAAACAAAAGGAACGCCATGAGAACTTTGCTGATTGTCGCTTGGCTATTCGCTGGACTGGGAGGAGTGATCTTTCACTTCGGACCGGGGCAGGAAAAGCTCGAGATTGACCGCGTCAATCAAATCATGAAAAACGCTCGTGTGAATGTTGAAGAGAACAACTTTGCGGAAGCGATCGACATGTATGACGAAGTCCTTGCCGCTTTGCCCTCGGAAAAGAAACAGGCCTCACGTGGCATCGTTCTTGAGAAAGCAAAAGCGCAGATGATGGGCGCCAAGTTGCCCGAAGCCCGCGAATCACTGGCAACGTTGCTTGATGATGTGCGGCTCGACGAAGAATCGGATCCGAAGTTTGTTTCCGATGTGCAATCAACGCTCGCCAACTCACAGTACTACATGACTTGGCTGATGCGACTCGAAGGTCGGCCCGAAGAAGAATGGAAGCCTGAGATCGAAGCGGCTCGCCAACATTACACACAGCTGACCGAACAGGCCGAAGCCTCGGGGAACAAGGAACTGCTCACACGTAGTTCCGAAGACCTCGAATCGACGGTTCGGCTCGGTAGAATGGACTTGGCTGATTTGCAGGCCTTGCCGTTGCCCAGCCAATGACAGGGTACCTGAAGCGGTAAAGGCAAATCTCGCGGTCGCGAGAGAAACAAACAACCCAACAAGGGTGCTGGCAAGATCGACGTTCCTGAGGGAAGCGGTTCTTAGTCAAACGGATTCGAGTTCGTGAATTCGAACTTGTGATCAAGAGATATTTACCAAGGCTAGGGATTCTTCCCTGGCTTTTTTCGTTTGCCGATTTATACATCAGTGAAAAGAGCGAGTACAATTGATTCACGGAGCGATAACGCTCGGAATGAAAGCCAACACCTAACTCAGTTTGAGCTGAACTATGTTGATTCGACCTGTCAACTTTGCCGCCGTTTTGACCGCGATTGCCATCTGTTTGCTTGGCGGGACCGCGATAGAAAAAGTCTCCGCTCAAACCGTGATACGCGCCATCCAATTGACGCCCGCAATGCAGGCGACGCCCATCGCTGCCGCACCCGTTGAATCAGCAGATGAATCGGAATCTGGCGAGGATAAGCCTTCTTCTGGGGCTGAGCCTGACCGAACGGAGAAAGCAGCGGAGAAGAAGGAGTCGCCTGAAGATGCGTTGCTGAAATTGTTGCTTGCCGCGAATTACGAGCGAACGCCCAAAGCAATTTTGGAAGCTTGGAGTTTCAAAGAACCAAAGCCCAAAAAAAACACAGACAGCGAAGAAGGCGGTCCGCTTGGTGCTGACGTGGTCAATGCGTTTGAGACGTTGGTCGTGTTCAAATTGGAATCGGATTCGAAGCTCAAAACCAAAGACGAAATTTTGGTAAAGAATGGCGACGCAGAAGTTGGTACATTCAACATCTTGAGTATCGACGGAAAAAAGGTCGTCACCAAATTTAAACCTCCTGCAGAACAGGAAGCGTCCGAGGAAACAGTAGAGCAGAAAGACGAATCATCCGCTGAACCAAAGGATGATGTTGATGCCACAGATGCTTCCAAAGAGGCGGCGGATGCGGAAACGGTTAAGCCAAAGTTGGATGAAGCTGAAGTAGCAACCAACGAGGAAAAAACAGATGCTGCTGAAGAGCCAACGACAGAAGTAGAGGCCGTTTTCCCAGAGATCAAAACGGGTGACAAGGTAACGCTGGCTAAAGTCGTCAAAAAAGAAACCGACACAACGACCGTCGCTCAGAAGAAAGTCGATGCATTCGCCCGGCAAGTGACGCTTGGACAATGGGGCGAAGTAAAAACGTTCCTCGGCGCACTCAAGCCCGACAATGGTGACAAGGTTTATGCTCACCTGTTGAGATCGCTCGCGACTGCG
Organism: uncultured Pirellulaceae bacterium; assembly: GCA_964352885.1. GTDB lineage: Bacteria > Planctomycetota > Planctomycetia > Pirellulales > Pirellulaceae > Mariniblastus. The sequence goes on along the minus strand of CAYGUE010000076.1, from coordinate 4,298 downwards.
ACCGTCGCTCCAGAAGGGATGCCGCCAGAACAGGCTGCTCAGATGATGGCGCAGATGGCTGCACAAGGTGAAGCAACGCCTCCATCAAACTTCTTAACGCCCGACGATATTCTGCAGCTGATCGAATGTTCTCCTAAACCAATCAAGATAGCGGTTGCCAAACCGGACGGCGAAGGCGATGAAGAAAAAGCAAGCGGCCCCACGCTTCCGCCCGGTGTTTCACTGCCTCCGGGCATGTCGGTAAGCAACTTGCCTCCTGAGGCGCTAGCGGCACTCGCACAGCAAGTCGATGGACAAGCTCCACCCGCAGCTTTACCCAAAGACGTATCGCATATTCCAGCCATCGCCACATTGATCTCCAAGTCAAAAGACTCAGGACACGACTTCACGGAATTCGTCGCACAGATCGTTAAAGGAACCACGCACTTCGGCGGCCAGAATGAGATGAAAAAGCTGGCCGCTGCCGAACTGCTCATGAAAGCACGAATGCGAGATGAGGTTGAGGCGTTTCTTCCGCCGCTCGATGAAGAGTCAACCAAATCGAACTTGCCCGCGTTGAAAATTTGGTCTCAGCTCGCACTCGCGAAATACAAATCCAAAAAGATCGCAGACTGGCTGGAGAAAGCCTGGAATATCAACCAAACCATTCTCAGTGTTGTCGATCTGCCTTCGGCTGACAAAGACAAAGCACTCACGAACCTGATTGAGTTGTCGCAGAAAGTAGATAAGGAGGTCGGCGAGGCTTGGCTCAACGCCAGTTTCACCGACGAATCCGAACGCGGCATGGTGATTCTCACGAATCTTGGGACGAAGACCGCAGACATGTCGCTCAAGTCCGGATCGGTATCCGAAAAGACACGTGTCGAGCTGTTGCGTTTGCAAAATCAAGCGGCCGAAAAACTGATTGTCCAATCGAGTGAAAAAGCAAAGCAGTGGAATCAAGCAATGACATTGCTGATTCAAAACTGGTTGACAGAAGCCGAGACATCGCTGAAGCACTCAAAAGAAAACAGTCGAAGTTCCCAAATGAATATCGACATGTACGGTAACTTTTTCTGGAATCAGCAGAACCGCAACAATAGTCGAGGCCCGAAGCCAATCAAGCTGGGCGATATTCTCGAAATCACTCCGAGCAAGGAGTGGCAAGCTCTCGTCGCGCCGAGTCTGCACATGCAGCTTAGTCGAGTGACGGCCAATCTTCACCTTCGCGTCAACGAGGAAGACAAAGCGTTTCCATTCATCGAAGAGATCGCCAAAACCCGTCCTGATATCGCAAAAGATCTGGTTCACAAGTTCCTTGAAATATGGACTCGAAATCACGATCCAAATACGGATCGAAATCAACGTAACCCGTACATCTATTTCTATGGCTTTGATCAAAAAGCAGATGCGATTCCGCTCACACGATCAAAGCAGGAACGAAACCTTGAGGCACTTTCCAAATTCATCACACGAATTCGCAAGATGGATCTCGAGGACATCGATGAGAAACTTTTGGCCAACGCGTTCACGACGTGCCACAGTAGCGCGGAAGTGTTCCGCGATGATGCCGTCAAAGCTGTCTTTGGCGAACTAAAAGATTTGAAGCCGGAAACGATTGCCGAACTCGCACAGAAGATGCGAGTTAACCTCGCTGCCAATTGGCGAGACATTAAAGAGCAGGAGTCCAAACAAACGAACCGCCGCGAACCGGAAGTTCAACAGGAAGTCCTCCGTGGATACGAAGTCGGTCGTAAGCTGATCACAGAAGCACTTGAAACTTCCCCAGAAAATTGGCAATTGCATTTGGCGATGGCGTGTTTGATGTACGAGGAAAATGCTTACGCTCAGACAGTTCAAAAGAGCTCTGAATTTAGCGACAAACGTGACAAAGCCTTCGATCAGTTCCAGATTGCGTCGGATAAATACGGTGCGGTTGTTGCAACGCTTGAAGAAAAAGACCACTCAACCGATGTCTTTGACTATTGGTTCTATTGTGGTTTGGGTGCCTGCGACCTAGGTAAGGTCACCGACAAAACGATTCCCGACTTGCGACAGTACGTCAAAATTCGAGCGGCGATCGAAGCCTTGCCCGGAGTACTTGCTGAATCTCACATGGCCAAAGTTGCGAACAATATGTTTACGCGAATGAGCCCACTCAAGCCGGAAATCAAATTCCGTTATCTGCGTGGCGGATTCGAAATCGTTGGCGATCACCCGCGAGCTTGGGAAGCGAGGAACCTGCATGACTACTACAAGGATCTTGTTAACGAGATCAAGCTGGATGTGGAAATCGACGGCGACGACAATGTGGGCCACAAACAACCGTTTGGCGTCTACGTTAATATTTTGCACACGAAGGAAATTGAGCGTGAATCAGGCGGGTTTTCGAAATACGCTCAGAATCAGAACGGCATGATGTACGCGTTCAATTATGGACGACCGACCGAAGACTATCGCGACAAGTTCAACGATTCGATCAATCAGGCACTCGAAGAACACTTTGAGATTCTCAATGTGACATTCCAGAATGCAGAATTGATGGAGTCACATGCGACCGAAAAAGATGGTTGGCGGGTGACACCGTATGCCTACATCCTGCTGAAACCTCGCGGTTCGGAAGTCGATCGAATCGCACCACTGGAACTGGATCTCGATTTTCTTGATACATCCGGCTATGTCGTGGTTCCAGTGGAATCGGCGGCTGTCGTAATTGATGCTTCCAAAGAAAAAGGGACACCTCGTCCAGTCGAAGATTTGCAGATCACGCAAACGCTTGACGAGCGACAGGCTGACGACGGCAAATTGATCGTTGAGATCACTGCCAAGGCAAAGGGCCTGGTTCCAGATCTGGACGAGATCCTTGATCTTGAACGTGAGAATTTCGAAGTCGTCAACGTCGACGACCAAGGCGTCTTGCCTGCCAGTTTTGACGAAGATTCCAACGAGATTCAGATCCTTTCTGATCGCAGTTGGACCGTTGAATACAAGGCCAAAACCGAGAGTGGTGAACTTGGGAAATTCGCCTTCAGTGGCTCAAAGATGGAAGATGTCGGTGTTAAATTTCAACGCTACGACAGTGCCGATTTGGTCGCTGCGGAACAGGAAGTTGAGCTGGAAAAGAACTACGCTGCGTTCAGTTGGACGTTCCTTTTCTGGTTGATTCCGCTGGTTTTTGTGGGCTTGCTCGTCATCGCCGGGCTGATCTACTTTGGCAACGAACCGAAAACGGTCGAGCAAAAGCGATTCAATATTCCAGAAGACATCAATCCGTTTACGGTTTTGTCATTGCTGCAAGACATTCGTCAACACAATGGCATCGATACCAAAGAAAAGAGTGAGCTTGATACTTCGATCAATCGGGTGCAGAAGTATTATTTCGCCAAAGATGTGACGAAGGATCAGGAAGAGGATTTGGTGTCGCTCGCGAACCGCTGGGTCACACGGGCAAAGTAGCTCTATCATGTTCGTGGCTGTCGATTCGAGCCTCATTTTTTGGATGATCCGTGCCGACGGAATCCTGCCGCAATCACGTTGTTTTTTGGAAGGAACCTTTTGCGATGAAAGCGATCGGATACAACCACGCTGGCCCAATTACTGCGGCCGACGCGCTGATCGAATTTGAAGCAAACAAACCTGACGTTGGACCTCGCGATTTGTTAGTTGAGGTCCGAGGCATCTCAGTCAATCCGGTCGACGTCAAGGTTCGCTCTGGTATGCAGCCAGAAAACGGCACAAAGATCATTGGCTACGATGCCGCCGGTGTTGTCGTTGAAGTTGGCAGCGCAGTTGAAAAATTCAATGTTGGCGACAAGGTGTTTTACGCCGGCGACATTACTCGCCCTGGAACCAATTCGCAGTTCCACGCTGTCGATGAGCGGATTGTTGGTAAGAAGCCCCAGTCACTCGGATTCGCCGAAGCAGCAGGATTTCCGCTGACGTCGATCACTGCCTGGGAGATGCTGTTCGATTGCTTTGCGCTTGAAGAAGTGACGGCAAAGGCGAAAGCATCTTGGTCATCGGAGGCGCCGGTGGCGTCGGTTCGATCATGATCCAGCTGGCGAAGAAGTTGACTGGTTTGACCGTCATCGCGACCGCTTCTCGACCAGAGACGATCGCGTGGGTCAAGAAAATGGGTGCCGATCACGTGATCAATCATCGCGAGTCATTGGTCGACCAAGTCGCAGAATTGGGACTCGCACCGCAGTACGTTGCGGCGCTCACCGGCACCGACGGTCATTTCCCAGCGATTGTCGAGCTTATCAAACCTCGCGTCCACGTTTTGAAGTTGCACTACTACAAGCCCGAAGCGCCAGCGA